>NZ_AP019368.1:1745000-2372500 GCF_004295685.1 Fluviispira sanaruensis | reverse complement strand
GGGAAACTGATCCCAAGATGAACTTCCCCGAGAGAAATCTCACAGGGCACTTGAAGACGACAAGTTCGATAGGATGGATGTGTAAGCGCTGCGAGGCGTTCAGCTAACCATTACTAATCGCCCTGACGGCTTGAGAAAAATATCACTTAACTTATACGCTTTTCTCCTTTACTTTCTTTCTTCTTCTTATTATCTCTCTTCTCTATCTTAGTTTTTCGCTTTGGCTGTGCTGATTGCGACGGGGAAATACCGGATCCCATTCCGAACTCCGAAGTCAAGCCCGTCTGCGGCAATGGTACTGCACTCTTAAGTGTGGGAGAGTAGCTCTGTGCAGCCTTTTAATTCTAAAGCCCCTCGGTTTTTACCGAGGGGCTTTTTTTTGTTTGAATTTAGAGATTATTATAATACCAAAGTGCCCATCAGAAATTGACATACAGATTTTTTCAGAAAATTTTTTAAAAGTATAATTAAATTGATAAAGAATTTTATATTTATGAAAATTGCGAAAGGATTTTATATTTATGAAAAATAAAAAAATTTTATTTTTGCAATTTATTATTATAGTTTTATTTACATCCTGCAAAGAATCAGAAGATAACTATATCATTTATGAAAAAAATAGTTGCAACTATTTTTCTTATCTAAAAAATTTTTCTACAAATAAAACAAGCGTAAATAATCTACCAATTTCAGAAGAAATATTTTTTATTAATATGGAAAATCATGCTCCTATTGAGGCAATTATTAATAATCAGAATTCAGATGCTTGTTCAGAAGTATGCTATGATGTTAATTTAAATGCGATTTATGAATCTCTGATTGCAAAAAATATTATAGAAAATATTGAGCTTAATAAAAAAATGTATGCTATGATGTTAATTTAAATGCGATTTATGAATCTCTGATTGCAAAAAATATTATAGAAAATATTGAGCTTAATAAAAAAATGTCTCTCGTTTTTCAGAAAATATTTAAAAAAATAAGAAAAGTTAATGGAGAAGTCAATTTTAATGACTCAATTATGAAATGGATAAATACAGAAGATTCAAATATAGTATTTCCATCTTTACAAAGACAGAACATAACTAAATATCCAGGTTATAGTAATTTTTCTAAAGTACAAGCTCTTAAATATGCTCTAGGAATTGATTCTAATGCTACTGAAAGTACACCAACGCCAATAACCTCATTGCAAGTGGATTATCTTTTATTTCATTCTAAAGGAATAGATAAAATTGAGCAAACACAATTAACTCATGAATACTTTACTGAGAGAGACTATTACTTTAATTCAATTGGAAAAAGAATGAGAGGCTATAGAAAAAATAGAAATCCTAAAAAGCGTACTTTATATTATGGAATTTCAATCTATGATATTCCTGAATTGAAAGCTCCCAAGAAAAGTGTACCATGGAGAAACTGGGGAAGAGATTCATGTATAGTCGAACAAAATAAAAATTTTTATGGAAAATCAGTTTACCAATTAAGTATTCCATTGCGTTGTAGTGTTTCTGGCACAACAAATTTAGCTTTATGGCCTATTTATACATATGGACTAAAATTGAATGAAGATGATTTGAAATATTTTATTTTAGCAGTGTGGGCGACTCTTTCTCTAGATACAGGTCATACATTACAAGAAGTTTTAAGCAGTGTAAAAATCTCTGCAATTTATTTAAAAGAACTTATAAAATATAATGATAAAAATTATATAAATATTAAAAACTCTATGCCAAAAAATACATTAAGAAATATGGTAAAGGTTGTTCAAAATATCCGTCCTTTAGGAAATAGTGATGAAACAGTTGATAGAAATCGTATGATGAAAATCAGAAATAAAATTTATGCTTATAATAGTTCAAATTCTCGAATGTATACAGAAATTTTTAATGAAAACCCTGACTATGAAAAAGATAAAAAAGAAATGAAGGACCGTTCTGATCTTGAATACTATTTTAATAATTATGATTTACTGAAATCGAATAGATCAAAATTTGGAGCATATTATGATGGGTTTTTTAGAAAAATATCTGATGATAATTTTATAGAAATTAGAAAAAAATCTCAAGAGCAGCTCAAGAAATATTTTAAAAGAGATTGTTTGCAGCAATGAAAGATAAAAAATAATCGTATAATGTGTCTAAGTTTTTCGACTTTCAATTTTTTTATAAATAAATTTACGGATCTGTTCTATGGCTTTTTCGCGAATAAAATTGACTTCCATCAAAATCTCGTGTTGTGCATTTTCAAGTATATACTTTTCACTGTTCGCACAGTTATGGATAAAAATATCATGGGCCGCATTTACTACAACCGAATCATTTTCTGCTTGCAAAAGTAAAAATGGAATATTGTTATCATAGCCCATAAATCGTGCTTGGCGAGAAGCTTTAATGGCTTCACGCATCCATCCAAATGTAGGTCCACCCAGCTGCATATCTTCGATTTCTGCAATATGATTACGCCAAACTTGATATCTAAATTTTGAATTTGTGACATCATTTCCTTCAAATGGTCTGAAAGGGATACAATCTGTTTGGCCAAAAACATATTCTTTTTCTTTACCAAAATTGCAAAACATTTTTGCAATTAGATAGATCGGGTATTCTAAAAAGGGATAAGGTGAAAGAGCAATACCATGCATAGGTGAAGAAAGAATAACGCCAAAGGGATTAATTTTTTTCCCGCAGACAGCTAAAGTAGCAATCGCTCCTCCCATGGAATGGGCAAGAATAAAAGTGGGTAATTGCACTTGCTGGCTATTGACAATATTTTCAAAATAAAAGGATAAATCATCTACATAATTTGTAAATTTATCTACATATCCTCTTTTATCTTGACCTATAAATCTACCAGAAAATCCTTGTCCCCGGTGATCGAAACAAAAAATCGAGTAACCCAGTTCGAATAAATTCATAATGAGTTCTGCGTATTTAAGATAAGATTCGTTATAACCTGTGCAAAGCAGAATTTTAGCTGTTGCATTTGGATTCGTAAATATTCGACAAGAAATAGGAACATCATTCATGCCTAAAAACTGATTCGTAGATCCTGTAGATTTATAAAAAGGTAAAATTTTTTCTTTGTACCGTAAAATATTACTTTCAATATTTTCAGGAGCATTTTCTAATTCTTTTTCTTTTAGAAATAAATTAATTTCTGTCACATTAATTCCTTTTATTTATCTTATCCCATGCGCCAAGAATTTTCTAGGATCTGAATATTTACTCGTGAAAGTTTTGTAAATATAAAAATCAGAAAATGAAGTTGCACCTTCTGGTGAACCATTATTTAATTTCATATAAGCCTTTAGATAACTGAAGTATGATTCTTTTATTTTTTTAAATTCATTGCCTGTGACACTAAAATTTGCCATAATTTTATCCGTTTTCTGCCAAGCTCTTATTGAACTATTTATTTAAAAAGCAAATAGAACACATCCTCTTTAGCATTTTTCGGATTTTCTCGTCCACTATATAAGGAAATTTAAAAGATATTTTTAGATTTAAGAAAAAAGGTTATTTAACCTCTCAGGATCTTTGATTTTAAGGAAAATCCGTACCTGAATTTTAAGCTTAATTCTACCTATAAACTCAATTTCTTCATCTAAAGGAGAAAGGGCAAATAATTCTTGGAGCTTATAAAGTTGATTTGTATTTAAAAAATCCGCATCGATTAAGTAGTAACATACCTTAATCATTCCAATTTTAGCTAGCTCAGAGCGCAGTAATTCTTCATCTTCATGCTGCCAAAGCGCTTGTAACTTATTGCATGTTTTAGATTTTTCAATCAAAAAAGGCAGCTCTTTGGCAGCTTTTAAATGCTCCCATGGATTGCAATCCATCCACTTTCCATCAGGAAATAGCCAACCGCTTAAGCGAAAATTTGTACTTATATACATACAGATTCGTCCTTTTCATGAACTCTTTCTAAGATATGAGAAGAGTTAAGAAATATCAATATATAAAAAGAAATATCTCGTATACTCAGAAAAAAGATTTAAATTTGAGCGAAAGGAATCGATAAGCAATTTAAGCTTATAGAGGATTTTATTAAATATGATATTATTGGCTTTTTATAAATATTTTTATAATTTTAAAATAACACGTGGATATACAGTCGTCAGTCTCATTTTAGTGCTGTCGATAATCGGAATTTTAGGGGCAATGGTTGTGCCGAGAGTTTCTACTTTGAAGGCAAAAGGGCAACAGTCTGAAGCTCGAATACAACTCATGAAAATATATAACTCAATGTATGCGCATAAAATTGAGAATGGATTTTTCCCTGACACAAAAGGACAAGTTTTGTTAATTACAGAATTTAGAGGATTGAGTAATTATTTACGTACTGATGATATTCATTATTATATGAAAGGTGATAATATATATATATTAAGTACATCAGAACAATTTGTATTAGCTTATATTAGAAATCTAGCAAATAATAATTTAGATATTCAACGTCTCAATTCAAAAAAAGTATTCTGTCATATGCTAAATGGTGTAAATCAGGGGACTGAAAATTGTCATAAAGCGCAGATTTTCGCTGCGCAGAATAAGATTAAAGAGTTAAAAGAAATAAAAATTTTGAAATTATTAAATGAAGATTAAGAATCGATTAATTGGTAACCAAAACCATGAATAGTTTCAATCAATGAGCCTGCAGAACCTAGTTTTTGTCTTAAGCGTTTGATATGAGTGTCAACTGTTCTTGTATTCACATGCCCTTCATAACCCCAAACTTTCTGAAGTAAAGCCTCTCGACTTTGCAATTTACCAACTCTTTCTGCAAGAAATATGAGTAGCTGATATTCTGTCGCAGTTAAAGAAACTGACTCATTTCCAACTGTTACTTTGAATTCCTCGGGGTATATTTTAATTGGGCCAGCAACAATAATTTTATGATTATTTTCTGTTATTTGACTGGAAGTCTTATCTTCATCTTTAGAGTTATTTTGAGAAGAATTAACAAGGTTGAGAGGATTTGATTTTAAGGTATGTGAGCGTCTTAATAATGCATTAACTCTTAATAATAATTCTCGTGGCGAAAATGGTTTAGTAATATAATCATCAGCGCCTGACTCAAAGCCTTCAACTTTATCTTTCTCTTGAGAGCGTGCCGTGAGTAAAATAACTAAAGTTCCTGCTGTTACGTTATTATCTCGAACGGATTTTAAAATTTCAGTTCCGTATTTGTTAGGTAACATAACATCAAGCAAAACAAGATCGGGCAAAAATTCTTGGATGAGTTCAAATGCTCCATCCCCATCAAAATACGATTTAACTTCAAAATCATTCGATGCTTCTAAAGTATATCTAAGAAGATTATTGAGGTCTTTGTCATCCTCAATAATAAGGATGCGCAACTTTTCATCCTTCATGCTTAGTCTTTTTCCTTCGTTGCTTTTTGTTTAGCAGTTTCTTTAATTTTGCTTTGAAGTTGCATCACTCCATCAATAACTGCTTCAGGTGTTGGAGGACAGCCTGGAACATAAACATCTACGGGAATTAATTTATCGACACCCTGAACAACGTGGTATGCGCGGTAGAATCCACCTGAAGAAGCACAGGCGCCCATGGAGATAACCCATTTTGGTTCAGGCATTTGATCATAAATGCGTTTGATCACTGGCGCCATTTTTTCTGTGATCGTTCCTGCAACGATTAAGAGATCAGCTTGCTTAGGAGAAAAGCGAACAACTTCAGCACCAAATCGTGCTAAATCATACTTTGGTCCCATAACGGACATAAGTTCAATTCCACAGCAAGCCGTGCCAAATGGGTATGGCCACATAGAATTACTGCGTGCCCATGCAACTAATTCTTGTTGTTTTGTTGTGATGTAAAATTCATTTCCATAATTGTGGTGTTTCATTTGTTGAAAACCCCTCCTTTAAACATTTTAACATTAATCATTTCATTCTTACTTATCAAATGAAAAGGTCGGAACTTTGCCTAAAAAATCAAGGATAAGCTGTAATTCGCACTCTTCAGGTAAACTGATGTGCACGGAATCACCAAAGCCAAGATGAGTGCAAAAATCCGGACCATCGACGCAGACCAAGCCTTGTCGCATTCTCGAAAAAAATGAGAGAGAATTTTTATCTCCATTTAACGAAAATTTTTTCATTTTTAAAACTTCATGCCTTGGATTGTAAGGCTCTCTTACTGCGACATGAATATCTTTTGCAGTTATTTCAGATTTTTTGAATCCATATGCCGAAATCGCTGCCGTGCTGCCAGCCGCTGAAGCGACCCACAAACCGCTTGAAAGTTGCTTTTCAGACTCAATTTCCTTTAAGCCATTTTCAGAACAGACTGAAACTTGGTACCGGCTCGTTGCCGCAGGATGTCTATTACAAAGTAGAATATCATTTAAGGCTAAAGGAAGATTTTGCCGGTGAGAAGTTTCTAATTTTAATCTGCGAATTGCTTTTGTTTTATAATCATTTTTAACAAAGCATTCGATTGCTTTTTCTATATATTTAGGAATAATAGGGCATAAATGCCCTACAGAATGTTCTGGACAAGAGTTGATTCCAAGCAACTTAATATCTGCTCCAACGTGGTGACTTGCGTGCAAAAGTGTTCCGTCCCCACCGAGGGAAATCACAAGTTTTTTCTGAGGGCGGAGACCAGACTGATCACATTTTTCATTAAAGAAACAGATATTATTTTGCGCAACTTCATCTAAATTATATATTTTATAAGATAATTGGTATTTCTCAAGACTGTCAATTAAGAGCTTTCTGCTTTTTATATGCTCTTCATGCGCAAAGCGCAGAGGTTGATGGGTTTGGCCGTCACGTTCAAGATAATCAAAAAAATCAACATTTAAAGGGCGTTGAGTGTATCGTTCCCATGTCGTCTGCTTTTGAACAATATAGACATCAACTTCATTATGCAAAATGATCACCTCTTAAAGTGGCGAAAACTGCTTTTTTTATAATCATGGAAAAACTCAAACCCAATTTCAATTTATTAAAGCAGTGTTTATTTTGATGCTACCATCTTTTTCATATTTTTTATTAAGTGACTGTTGGACGCTCTTTAAAAATTCTTGTGTCGTTGTTGAAAGTATTTGATTTTTTAATGTTTGTGCAAGCTCTGGAGTCAGAGAGGGTGCAGATGTTTTTGACACCAGTTTGATAATTGCTTTTTTAGAGCCAAAATTGATAATTTTGGGGAGAGTGTCACCTGGATTTTTTAAAGTAAATATATTTGCAGCAAGTTCATCCGTCATTCCAAGTTCAGGAATATAGGATTCTGAAATTTTAAATGGCTTATTTAAATATTGCCATGAAATATTATTCTCGGCTAAGACTTTATTCAAATTCGAAATATTTTTAGCAGCGATAATTTCACTGATATTTTTTTGCATTTCGTCATCAATGCTACTTTGTACTTGTTGACTTACGAATTGTTCAGCAAGTTGATATTTGACATCATCAAATTTTTTAACAACAGCTGGTTTAGAGTCAATATATTTAAAGATACGATAGCCAAATGGGGTATCAATAACTTGTGAAAGTGGTTTTGCAGAAGTTAAAGTTAATAATGCTTTCATAGAAAGATCATCTATGCGCGTGTCATCAACAAATCCGATATCACCGTTGTTACTTTTTGCAGTGAGATCGTCATTTTTTTCAAGTGCAAGTTTAGTAAAATCTGCTCCTGAATTTAATTTATTTTCTATTTGTTTTGCAAGAGCTAAAGCTTCTTCTTTGCTTCGATTGAGAGCTTCTCCTTGTGCGCGTTGCGCTGTTTTATAGGAAACTAAAATAGACAAAGATTTAACTTGTGCTTTTTGTTGGTACTGATTTTTTGAGTTTTCAAAAAGTGTCATTATATTTTGCAAATGTTCTTTGTCTTCAATATATTTGTGCGCTTGTGCAGAAATTTTATTCTTTAAAAATGCATCTGAAGGTTTAATGATTGCATATTGAATTTTGAATTCTTCATTTTTTATTTGATTTTCTACTTCTAAGATTTTCTCAGGTAGAACAATCGGCATAAATAAAAGATTTTGCATTTTTTGCATTGCAATTTGCTGTTGCAAATAGGCATAAAATTCATTTTCGCTCATACCATTTTGGTTAATATAACCTTTTAACAATTTTATATCAAATTGTTGTGTTTGTGGATCTTGAAAATATGGAGAACTTTTGAGAATAGAGGCGATTTCAGATTGATCTACGGACCATCCAATTCTTTTTGCCTGCTCAATCAGAATTTTTTCTTGAATCATTTGATTGAGTATTTGTTGTGCAATGGCTTTGCGCTGCTCAGGCGGAGTTGTGCTCGATATATTCTGTGACCGCATAGCCGCTGAAAATCTTTGCACGTCAATTTTTTCGGATCCAATTTGGGCAACTGTATTTGGATCGAGGCCTGATAAATTGCCAGGGTTTAAACTGCCAAAACCTGTGAAAACGAAGGCAGCACAAGCAGATACAATAACAATGCCTAACATGAGTGACTTGGTGCTTACCGATGAAAAAATTTTAGTATTCAGACGCACTGTGAACTCCTCTACAAAAAACCGTCAACATTATCTCGCATTTTTTGCGGATAATTTCAAACATTACTCGATATGAACTTTATTTTCCAAAGAATAAGCCTTAGAATTTTACAAGATTTATAAAATTGCTATATTTGCTTTTAAATTAGACATAATAATTATGGGTAGAAAATGCTACAATTTCGCCGTTATGGATTTTGGCTGGTTGCTGTCATCACATTAATTTTTACTATGTTCTTTTTTTCAACTGCTCACACTTCAAAAAAAGAATTGAGTATCTTGGAGAAATTTGTCTATACAATAAGCAAACCTATTGAAGTAATTTTTCTTTCTACCAGTCATTTTATATATTCCTCATATCATTCTTATATTGATTTAAAAAATGCGCGAAAAGAAGTGGATGACTTGCAAAGAGAAAATGTTGAATTAAAAGTAAAAATTAAAACTCTTGATGATATCGTTTTAGAAAACAATCGTTTAAGGAAACTACTGAATTTAACAGAGCGCACCTCAGTCAAATTTGTCACCTGCGAAGTTACGGGCTCAGATCCATCGTTTGTTTATAAAAATGTCAGAATCAATCAAGGAACTAAAGCAGGCATCCAGCACGGGATGGGAGTTGTCGGCGAAGAGGGGGTTGTGGGAGTCGTCATGCGTGTGGGCATGAGTTATGCAGATGTTTTGTTGATCATCGACCCAAATAGCAACTTAGACGTCATAGTCTCACGCAACAGAAGGCGCGGTGTGCTCCAAGGAGGTCTAGCAAATCTTTTACAATTCAAATATCTGGAGCGAGGAAGCAGTATTTTAGTGGGTGATGAAATCGTAACAAGTGGTCTCACAGGCTCATTTCCGAGTGGAATTCTCGTGGGAAGAGTTTCAAATATTAAAATTGCTTCTGATGGTGTGACACAAATTGTGGAAGTTCGTCCTGAAGTAGCTTTTTCCGACCTGTCCGAAGCTTTGGTACTATTGAATCCTAACCGAGAAGTCGATGTCATTCGGAAAGTGGGCGGAGTGGAATGGATGAAGAAACTATTAGAATCGAACGCGGAGAAATCCGGTGGCTAAAATTAATATTTTAAGAAGTAAAACATCGCATTTTGCTTTTTCACTCTTAATCCTCATTTTTTGTATTTATTTTCAATCGTGTTTATTAGCTAAAATGTCATCATCTTGGTTTTATATTGATATTGTCAGTATTGTTGTTATTTACATGTGCATTGAACATTTTCTTTTTTTATCGATTATTAAAATCCTGTTTGCAGCCTTGCTTATGCAAATTTCCTCTGCTGCTCCTAATGGATTTTATATTATGTATTTTTTACTTGTCTTAGTTTTTTCAAATCTTTTATCGCGAATATTTGTCATCAGCAGTTTTTTAGGACAAACTTTTATATTTATGTCTTTATTTTTTCTAAAATATTTATTGTTTTATTTTACAATTGTGCCAAGAGGATTCACAACGGCATTATATTTAATTGCAAGTTCTTGGCAGGGATTTTTTGTAACGATATTAATTGCATTACCTGTGTTTAGATTATTAATTTATATTGATTCTTTTTTTGAATATCTTCCTTCTTATGAAAAAAAGAAATTAAATGAGATTTAATCGGTATTGAAAGGCTGGAGATTTTGTAATGAGTGAGAATCGATCAAAACAAGAGTCGGTTTCGGATCCAAAGAGAAGGAATATCATTGTCACTTGTTTTTTAGGAATCACTGCAGCGATCAGTGCTCGTCTTTGGTATTTACAGATTATCAAAGGATCCGATTTTTCCATAGCGTCCGAAAGAAATCGCGTGCGTGAAATCACGCGACCTGCTCCACGTGGACTTGTTTATGATCGACAAAGTCGTATTTTATTATCTAATCGTTTATTTTTTGATCTTATTATTATTCCACAATATTTGCAGAATAAAACAAAAACTTTATCTATTGTTGCGGATCTTTTTCATATTCCAGTCAGTCAAATTGAACGCAAACTCGTGGAGTCGCAGGCAAACCCAAGATTCGTTCCCGTGCGAATAAAACGCAATTTGTCTTTGCATGAAGTAGCTACTCTTGAATCCAATAAATTCTTTTTACCTGGTGTGGATGTAGATTCTGCACCTCGGAGAGATTATTTGGGCAACGAATCTGCCCATTTATTTGGATACTTAGGCGAAGTAACCTCAAAAGAATTGGATATTTTAAATTCACAGATTTCAAATTATCAATACCGCGTGGGTTCGATTATTGGCAAAGCAGGGATTGAACGCAAATATGAAAGATATCTGCGAGGAGGAGAGGGACGTGAAGCTTTGCTCGTCGATGCGCTTGGGCGTTTACAAGCAGACTCCTCTATGGATATTGCATTAAATTTAAGTCGAGCTGCGCAAAGAGGAAATGATGTTTATTTAACGATTGATTCAGAATTACAAGCAGTGGCGAGTGATGCTTTTAGAAATAAAAATGGTTCTGTTTGTGCAATCGATCCTAGAAATGGTGAGATTCTTGTTTATTTATCAAATCCTAATTATAAACTTTCTATGTATCAAGATGGTTTGACGATTGAAGATTGGCAAACCCTGCGCGCCAATCCATTTAAACCTCTCCTCGATAAAGTAACAGGAGGCGCTTACCCTCCTGGATCGACATTTAAAATCATAGTTGCCATTGCAGCACTTGAAGAAGGCATTATCACTGGTGAGCGGAAATTCAATTGCCCCGGATATTTTGTTTTAGGCAATGGCAGATGGAAGTGCTGGAAGCATACGGGTCATGGAGCTGTTAACTTAGAAAATGCATTAAAATTAAGTTGTGACGTATTTTTTTACAATATTGGCAATCTTTTAGGGATTGATCGTATTTCAAAATGGGGAAGATTATTTGGCTTGGGCGAGAGAACTGGGCTTGATTTAAATATGGAATTACCTGGAATTTCGCCGTCAACAGAATGGAAATTGCGCACAAAAGGTTTGCCATGGTTGAGTGGGGATACCATCAATGCTTCGATTGGCCAAGGATTTAACCTTTGTACACCCATTCAAATATTGAATGCCTTTGCTGCTATGGGCAATGGTGGGAAATTATTTAAACCGCATTTTTTAAAAAAGATTGTCGACAATCAAGGGAAAATTATTTTTGAAGAACGCCAAACTCTAATCCGAGAAATTAAGCTAAATCCTGCAAATATCGCACTGATTAAAAAAGGACTTTTTGATGTTGTGCAATCACCCGAAGGCACCGCAAAAAAAGCAAGAGTTCCTGGTTTTACTGTATCTGGAAAGACAGGTACAGCTCAGACATCGGCATTAAAATTCACTAAGGGAGTGAATCAAGATGATGTGGCCTTCCGTGCGCTTGACCACGCGTGGTTTGCTTCTTATAGCCCCAGTGATATTCCCGAAATTGCTGTGGTTGTTTTTAGCGAATATGATGGGGGAGGAGGCGGTGCCAATGCTGCACCTATCGCTCAACAAATCATCGAAGCTTTTTGGCGGAAAAAATTTCCTGAAAAATTTGCAGGCACAAGTAAAGCAGCAATGTCATCACCGATGACACACGGTGTAGGTGAAGATGCTCCACCAGAACAAGACATTGATGTGCATGAAGAAGGTAACGAAGCAGAACCTGTAAATCTTCCTGACGAATTGAGGTAATTGTTGTATGATTTTGCTTTCTCTTTTGCGTGATAAATTCAAAGGAATGCCATGGGGAATCATAACAACATCATATGCAATAATTTTAATTGGTTTGTATAATTTATACAGTGCAACCAATGCAACCGTAAATTCTATGCGCTTTTACGATCAAATCACTTTTATTTTACTGGGGACTCTTGCGGCTTTATTTTGGGGTGTCTTTTTAGAATTAAAAAGCATAGAGCGGCTCAGTCTTTTAGGTTATATTCTTGTATGTATAATGCTGCTATCTGTAGATATTTTTGGTCGAAGTGCAAAAGGAGCTGAGCGTTGGCTTGTCATTGGTCCTATTCGTTTACAGCCGAGTGAATTCGCAAAATTTATTATAATTATAATGGTTGCTCAAAGTTTTAATATGATGAAAGGGTTTGCTGAATTTTCTTTGTTAAGTTTATGGCGACAGATTTTATTAGTAGCTTTGCCTTTTTTATTAATTTTAGCGCAACCTGATCTTGGTACAGCAAGCTTAGTATTATTAATTTCTGGGTTACAAATAGCAACCGTTAAAGTACGAGGAAAAAGTATTTTAACGCTATTAATTATAACAATTTCTTGCATTATATTAGCATGGAATTTTGTTCTGTATGATTATCAAAAACAAAGAGTGTTAACTTTTATTAATCCCATGCTCGATCCGCGGGGTTCGGGATATCACTCAATTCAAAGTATGATTGCAGTGGGAAGTGGAGGACTTTGGGGGCAGGGATTTGGGCAAGGGACACAAGCGCGCCTTAATTTTTTGCCGGAGCGACATACGGACTTTGCTTTTTCTGTGTGGGCAGAAGAGCACGGTTTTGTTGGTTGTATCCTACTGATATTTTTATTTTCCGCACTCATTATTCAAATCTTTCAGACAGCAGATCGCGCTCGCGATTCTTTTTCTGCGCTTGTTTCTGTTGGTGTTGGTGGTTTTTTCCTTTTTCATTTTATCATAAATATCAGTATGGTTTTAGGAGTTTTTCCAGTTGTGGGTGTGCCTCTTTCCTTTTTTAGTTATGGAGGGACACATATGATCACAGCATTGAGTTGCATTGGTCTTGTGGTTGCCGTAGAAAGAAAGAGGCATTTATCGACAACTTCATTCTAGGAGTCACCTGTTGTCTAGAAATTCGGAAAAAGCAAAATTTAGAAAAAATGTGTTCGTCATAGGGAGTCTTATTGTTGCGGGCGTGTGTGCAAGCATTTTATTTTTCGCTGAATCATATGAGAATAAAGGAAATATTATCACTGCACCCCTACAAGGCGATTTACCCACAGCAGAACTTAAGTCCTCGTTAGAAAGTACACAAAGTAACAAACAAGTTGAACTCAAGTCCTCGTTAGAAAGTAAGCAAAGTAACAAGCAAGTTAACGATAATAATGCTCAATAAAAATCATATAGGTAAAAAATTTTTATGCGCATAATTGGTATCGATCCCGGCACACGCATAGCGGGTTATGGAGTTATCGATCTCTCAGAACAAAAGAGTTTAAAAGCCATCGCTGCAGGCGCATGGAAATTGGATGTGCAAAAAGAACTTCCGCCACGCTTAGCAACTTTAGCCATTGAATTTAGACGTGTCGTTGAAACTTACAAACCGAGTCATATGTGTCTTGAGCTGTCATTTTTAGCGGACAATCCACGCACGGCTTTGTTTTTAGGGCATGCGCGAGGGGTGATTTTATCTGAAGCGCATCAGCTTGGTTTAGTCATTTCAGAAATCAGTGCCACTTCGGCTAAGAAAATCATTTCTGGCAATGGCCGCGCAGAAAAAGCAGCCATTGCAAAAATCATGTCCTCCATGCTGGGCTTTAATTTCGACAAACTTCCCTTCGATGCCACCGATGCCCTTGCTATTGCCTGTGCCGATGCTATGCGCAACCGCGATCAAGTCTTTGCCGATTCTGTTGTTCCGTTAAGTGAAAAATCGCAAGCAAAAGTGAACATTCTAAATGAATGGCAAAAAAGAAAAAAGAAAAGTAACACGCGGATTACGAACTTTGCTTCTCTTTTAAAGGCAAAATAAGTTTTAATTCCTTTATTTCTTTTTCTAAATGCGCGAGTTTTTCTTTCAGCTCAACAATTTCTACCAATTTTTCACCTATAGCTTCTTTTTCTATATTTTTGGCAAATTGGGCGAGAGTTCTTCTTGCAAGAGGAATAAGGATTGAAAATAAACCATAATTTTTCCGATTAACATATTGATAAAAAGCATTTTCATACCAGGGATCTTGGCTTGCAATCCACACCTGTGGCATGCACATGACGACGCGTGTTGGAAAATATATTTTGGCAAAGCGATTTAAGGCTGGGCGAACCTCAGAGCGCAATTCTGGATAGCGTGAGACGATTTGTGCCAAAGCCATCAAGGCACCTGTGTTAATTCGCCAATGCTGGATAAACTCTTCCGTAATTGGAATAAGCTTTGCTATATATTTGCTGTTACCTAATTCCGCAATTAAACTAAAAGCTGCATTTTCAAGGAGACCATGGGAAGATCCATCTTCTATTATTTCATCGGCGAGTTTCAGTATTTTTTTTCTATATTCTTCTTTTCTCAGTAAGGAATAATTCTTAGAAAGTTGGTTGATCCCAAGTAGTGCTGCTCTCTGTGCATGTAAGTTTTCCTTTTCATTTTGGCTTAACTTAACAAGTTGCTCAAATATTTTACTAGGCTGTTCATGATAACATTTTGCTAGAGCTGTGAGATAAGGTGTGCGACACAGGGAGTGTCTTTCTTCTATTTGTACTAGGAGATCATAAGAATATTGTGAACCTTTTTCAGCTAATAAACTATAAGTGGATTCACGGGCGCGAAAACTGGGTTCTATTTTCAACCAAGCTAAAATATACTTTAAATTTTCTTGGCTCGGAAAATGAGCTAAAATACATTTTGTGGCAATGTATTTTAGGTAAGCTAAGCTCGAGTCGTTATTTTTTAGGATATTTCTGCAATGTATTTCTGGTATTTTCTGCTCAGTTTCAGATATAAGGGTGGAGCGAGGATCAAAAATACAGAAAGAAATTTTTTGTTTGAGCGGGAGAATAATTTTCTTAATTTTCTCGTCAACAAAAACTTTAATTTCTTCGTTGCTGCCATCTGCATAATAAAGAGCAATATATGTTTCAAATGAAAAGAGTGGGAATTCTTTTGATATTTCTTGTTTCTGTTCGACTTTTATTTCAACAAAATTGGGATTTAACTCGGACATTGCAACTTGTACGTCAAGAACAAGGTGGCCACCGCGGAATATAAAATTATCGAAATAGGGAGCAGGATTGATACCGCTGCACTCTTGCATGGCGTTCATTAAGTCGGCGGTTTCAACAGCTTTATAAGCATTTTTATTTAAGTAATGATTTATAGATTTTTTAAATATTATTTCGCCCATAATATCTCTTAAATAATTTAAAAAGAGCGCTGCTTTTTGATAGAGATGGGCATCAAATATTTCTGCCGGATATTCATACTGTGAGCAAACGATAGGACGTAAGTATGACTTTGCTTCACTTAAGTAGCCAGAAAGAAAATGATCCCGAGCATAAAAAATTCCACTGACTTTGCCATTTTTATATTCATCCCAAAGCATTTCACTTTGGGTGGCGAAGCCTTCATTGAGCCAACCTTGAGCCCATGTTTTACAAGTGAGTAAATCGCCAAACCACTGGTGAGCCATTTCATGCATAATTAAAATAGAGCGGAAATCAGAGCCCAAACTAAAGTGGACGGGACCTAAGACTTCGTCGGTATTAATTGTAATGGAAGTGTTTTCCATGCCGCCGTAAATAAAGTCTGCGATAAATGCCTGGCCATATTTTTCCCATGGGAATTCATAGTCCCAATAGTTGGAATAGAATTCGAGCATTTCTTTTGTTTCGTTTAAGATCACTTCTTTTTGTTTTTTGTGTTCTTGGGGGATTAAAATTGCGACTTCTTTTTTTCGCCACGTGTCTGAATAAAGTTCGAGTTCACCTGCAACAAGTGCTACTAAATAAGGTGAGTTTGCTTTATTCATTTTCCAGTGTTGATATTTTTTATTGCCTTCTATTTTTTCCGAGACTTTTATACCATTTGAAAGGGCATTCCAATCTTTAGGAAAAGTCACTTCAATGTCTGTCGTTATTTTCAATCGAGGATCGTTTTGACATGGAAACCAATATGAAGCGTCTGTGTCTTGCCCTTGTGTCCAAATGCAATTGTATTTGGCATGACTTTTCGTCAGTTTATGAATAAAATACATGCCTGCATTGGGTTCAATGGTGTTGTATTTTACTTTTAAGATAAAATATTGATTGCTTTTTAACTTTACAGGCAAGGTTATATTTAACTTATCACTCGTGCTTTCATAAGCACATTCTTTGTATTGAATTTTTTCTAATTTTTTTAAAGAAAGTTCAGAATTCTTTTTACCTGAAAAGTAATCTTCAAAGTTAAAGGGAGCATATGCAACATTAAAAATATTCAGCTCGTTTGCATCCAAAAAAAACGTTTCAATCTGCTCTAGCTTTGTTTGAAATATAATATGTGCCACACCATGCAGCGTATTGTTTTTAAAATCGATATCGAGATTTAAATAAATATGCCGCTGTTCGAGGGGTCTGTTGCTGTCATAATTTAGCTTTGTCACTTTATTTGCGGGAAAATGCTTTAAGCCGTAAGAATTTTCAGATTTCTCTTCATTGCTGCTAAATATTTTTTCTAAATGTGAGCCGATTATCATGCGGGTCCCCCTTTTTGTCTGCTTGTTATTTATCCAAAAAGGGCTAAAAGTTCAAGAGAGCATTTTATTTTCTCGGAAAGTAGAGCGGAATGTGATGTGAGCAAATGAAGTATTAAGTGAACGTGAATTAAAATATTTTATTTGGATTTAACTATGAGAACAACTTAAAATTTAGATATAATTATGAAATCAATTTTAATAAACCTAACGATATTTAATAATATAATTCACATTCGCATTTTTCGGACGTGATTCTTTGCCACCTGTTACACCTGTGCGACCCGAAATGATTTGGGGTAGGGCTGTTTTTTGCGTGAAGTTTAGGTTGTAGTTTGGGAGATTAAATGAGAATGAGTGCACGTGAGATCCACCTGCATCTGTGTTTTCACGTCTTTCATAATAGCCATGGGCAGGCACTCCATCTTCGCCACTTTTTGAGGCGCCCTTTGGATTTGTTCCATTTCCATTTCGTGATGAAAAATAAGCATCATCAAATTCGTGGGAATGTGCTCCGCTATCACTTGTGTATCCGCTAATACTACTATTATTAGGACTTGCATTTCCCGAAATTAACAAATTACTCGCGGAATTTTTTAGCTTTCCAGCAGAGTGCGAGTGCAAGCGATCGGAATCATTTTGAATGGAACCTACTTTTGCACCTGTGCTTCCGCCGGGTTTCATTGCAAGGCGAAGAGCAGATTCGGGAGCAATATTTTCATCAACACCAACACCTCTTAAGAATAAACCACGGTAGTCAGGTATATGAAAGGTAGTCGAACCATTGCCGTTGCCATGATTGTCACCAATAACTTGGTAAAGATGTTGGTATTGTGCTCTTGTAAGCTCTCTCCCATCGCACAGAAAATAGCCATCTGGGATATTTTCCCCAGCAAAGGCAAGCACTGTACCTACAGGAATTCGTGGTTGATTGTGACTGATACTGTCTTGTTCTAGTTTTTGAATCCTATCTTCTAAGCTTAAAATATATGCAACCGAAGCATCGTCATTCTGAGCAAATGCTGTTGATGATAAAGAAAAAGCAGAAATAAATAACATATTTTTTAATCTCATATCATATCTCCTTGTTACTTTTTGAGGAAAAATTTATCCACAAATTAATTTAATATTTATAAATATATTAAAAAAAATGTCAAATAATTATTTTATATTTTAAATATTGACAATAATGTTAATTTAAATATGTTTATTCTGTTTTATTCAATATTAGCATATAATTTGTGCTACTTATTTTTGCAAAAGGAGGATGTTTTGAAAAAAAAGTTAGTTTATCTTTCATATTCCTGCTTATTATTAGCGCATGGGGCAACACTTGCAGATGCTGCTAATAATTCGCGAAAAAAAAGGAGTGTGATATGGAATCGAACAGGATTGTTTTCAAGTATTTATAGTAACAACAATTCATACTGTTCTTTATCAGAAAATTCAGCAAATTTGACTTGTTTTAATCTTTATTCTGATTTTACTCGCCTTCCCCCAAATCAATCAGAAATATTAGGAAATTTTTCAAGTGTGAGCTTGGGAGACAATCACAGCTGTGGAATTAATTCTGAAGATTCTTCTATTTATTGCTGGGGACAAAAAAAGTACAGCTCATTAAGTAACGGAAATCCCGGTGATGAGAATATTCCTAAAAAAATACTATTAGAAAAAACTTTTAAAACGATCAATGTCTCAAGAAAAAACTCTTATGCCATTGACAGTGATGGTTACCTTTGGGGCTGGGGCGATACATCGCAAGGGCAGTTGCCTGTTTTTCATTCTACCAATATAAATAATAATATTGGAGAAATATTTGAAGCTCAGCAAATAGATTTAGCGGGGAAGACTTTTTTATCCGTTGCCTCTGGTGACGGATTTTTTTGTGCTCTTACAAATGAAGTTTCAACAAATAACAATGTAGAAAAAAGTGGACATATTTATTGCGCAGGCAATAATTCCTTTGGTCAAACGGGACAAAGAAATTTTGCTGGGAACTCGACTGAACTTGTTCAAGTTAACAATAATAAATATTTAGAGATTGCTGCTGGAGACTCGCATGTTTGTGCTATTAACTTGGACAGAAAAGTAGAGTGTTGGGGAAACAATAGCTTTGGGCAACTTTCATACAATCCCATATTAAATTCTTATCTATCGAATCCTTCCCCAGTTGTGCATTTCGAGAACCCAGATTTTGCAAAATTAAACTTCAAATCGCTCAGTTTAAGCAATTACTCCTCCTGTGCCATTACAACTGAAGATATTTCTTATTGTTTTGGTGACAACACATTTGGCCAAATAGGAGGAGATCCCAAAGAGGGTTCTTTAGAAATAAAGAACAGGAATGGATTTAGCAATTATGCTCATTTTAAGCCCAAAAAACTCATGCCTTCACCAATTATTTCAATAGCTGGAAACTCAAGATCAACTTGTGTTGTGACTCAGAATAAAGACATCCAATGTTTTGGTTTTATTCAAAAAAATACTTATTCAAGTGTCAGTGTTGGTAGCAATTATATTTGTGGAATCAGCTCATTTAAAACCCGCGCATTTTGCTCAAGTTTTAACGGTAGTATATCGGATATATTAGCAAATCCTTGGAGTGCACCTCTCGTAACTCCGTGGGCCAGTCCACAGGCATTTACGCAAGTGAGCGTGGGATTTGATCACACTTGTGCAGTGAGCAATGAAAGCCCTTTGAACAGTTATTGCTGGTCCAATCCAGAGAGTTCCTCTGCAACTCAACGTACATATCCACAGGTCATCACTTCGTTAACTTCACCCATGAAAAAAATAGTTGTTGGCAATAGTCATTCCTGCGCCATACGTAAAGAAGATGGGGCTCTTTTTTGTGCTGGTGAAAATAATTATGGGCAATTGGGCAATGGAACATTTACAAATTCTTTAAATGCAACAGAGTTCACTCAAGTCAGTATTAATAACGTCCAGTTTATCGACCTTGCTTTGAGTGGGAATGCAACTTGCGCTCTATCTGCAAAACACGAAGTCTATTGTTTTGGCAGCAATGCGAAAGGTGAATTGGGCCTTGGAATATCTTATCGAAATAAAAAAAAGACTCCGGAAAAAATTGAGAATCTTAAACTGCTCAGCATTGTCGGTGGAGAAAAACATTTCTGTGGAATCAAAAAAACAAAAAAGGCAAAAGAAAATAAAGTCGTATGTTGGGGCGATAATAGCGAAGAGCAAATTGCCTACAGCGGCGATAAAATAAATAAACCGGTCGATTTAGCAAATACAAAAAATATGACGCAAATCACAGCGCAGGGAAGTACAACTTGCATGTTAAGTGACAAGCAGGAAGCTTATTGTTTGGGCAAAAATCAAAATGGAATCATTGATCCTATAAAATTAAGAGAGAATTTCTCGAGAATCAAACGTGTTCAGGCGCATAAAAAATTTAAGTCATTGAGTTTAGGTGAAAATCAAGCATGTGGAATTTTAACTTTAGACAACACACTTGCTTGTTGGGGAAAATCTCACTGAAGTTTTAAAATTAAAGATAAATTATTTTTATAGGACTTAAAAATATGTTTGAAAACAAGAAGTTTAAAAGAATCATAGCATTGTCATTTTCCACCTGTTTATTTTACTCTTGCAATAAAAATAGCGTTGAATATTCAAATATGGATAGTGCAAACGAAAAACGTATCAATGCAATCAGTTTAAGCGCGGCTAATTCTACCTTTCATGATGGAACCAGCTCGCATGTTTCCTATGCAGATATGGCGCAAAGAGTAAAAAATTGTTCAATTGATAACTTAGAATTTAAAAATGAAATCAAAGAAATATTCAAAGAATATAATAATAAAGATCTTCTCAGCCATGTTGGAAATACTGCAATTCCATTAGTGAGTATACTCGATAAAATAACTAAACTCACTCATTCTGAGAAACCAGCAAATGCTAATATCTATGCATGCTATTATCCTGAGTTGTATTTGGCCAATGCTCTGCTTATGAACACTTTGCAAAGAGTTCCCTTGGCTCCATTCAATCAAGAATCTTTATTAACTTCACACAGTACAGATGACCCCGCTGAAAGTGAAAATTGGAATGAACAAGACAATTTTAATAAAAGTCGTTTTGCAAAATTAAATGGTCTTATTCGTTCTGCTACGATTGCTCTTCAGTTGGCTGAAAAAGAGCGTCGTTTTTCTGATAAAATTCCACGTATTTATTCCTTCGATAAAAAAGGGAACAAACAATATTTATTTGGTTTTAAAGAAAATATCAGCGAAGAAAGTCTAGATTATCAGCTTCGAGCTTTTGCGGAAGCTCTGTCAGCTATTGGCTTTTATGAGCGCGCAATATATCGTTGGAATGGAGTGACTTCTGCAAAAGAATTAAATATGCCTGTTACTTTACCTAATGAAAGTTTACAGGATGATCTCGAAGAATTAAATACTCAATATCCTGATTCAAACCCAGAAGAACACAACAATAAGAAGCTTCCCTTAAAACTGGTTATTGCAGCCGACCTTCTCAATGCAGGGCAATTTGCAACAGCTGCTCTGAGTGGAAATAATTGCAACAAAAATAATACAAGCAACGATGTTCCAACTCATTTTAATTCTATGTGCTCAGAACTTGCAACCATAAAAGAAAAAGCAATTAAAATTGATTTAAAACGTTTGGTCTGTTCCAGTGCCAGTAAAGTTGAAATTGAAAAATCACCTGCAGATAATTTAGCCAATATGTTTTGGGAAGAGGCGGAGTGTGATAAATACATAAAATCAGAACCAGAGCTTGCCAATAGTTATCTAAACTTAAAAGGACTTTCTTATAACTTTGTCAATCCAGCATCGCTCAATCCATTGCGCTTGCAAGAACGGTTAAAGTTTTTACAAAGTAAATTTGAAGGCTTGAAAGGTAAAACATCGCAAATAAATCTTTTGCAGACTCACGATTTTGAAAATAAAAAACAAGAAATATTTGATAATATTGAATTCTTAAAAAATGAATTTGAGGTGAGTAAAAAGCTTGTTACAAAGGCAAGTTCTGAGTTAGAGTTCAATAGAAATCAACTCGACGCTACACAAATTTTGTTCGATGGTTCGCAAAATGAAATTGAGCAAGCAAAAATTCAACAGAAGAATCAATTTAGAAATTATGTTTTAAATCTCAGTGCATTGCAAAAACTAAAAAGTGTAAAGAAAAGCTTTGATAATTATAGCTCACAAAAACTGGCAGAAAAGCAAAATAATGCGAAAGATTTATGTAGTAATGGAAATTCAGAAACATGTTCTTTTGACATTCGAGGAATAATTTCGAACTTAACCAAGGAAAAGTATGAAATAGCAACAAACGATTGGAAAAATAATTGTGGAAAACTTGTCAATCGTTTAAACTCTGTCACAGCTATTATAGGTAATACGGGTTGTGATTTATCGGCAGTTATGAATGAATTAAATACTCCTGAATATGATGCTAATAATTTTTTAAATATTTTTAGGAAATTGCCAAAGACTATTCTTCCTGCATGCAAAATGGCAGTGATATCTGAAGCAAGAACTCGTTTAAAAGATTCAGATTTTGAAAAATCCCTTAGTTATGATGAAAAAACTATTAATTATTGTCGATCTACAGAAAAATCAAAACAAGAAAATAATTTAATTGTCAAATGTGATGAAATTATTAAGAATTTAGATTCATTTAAAGGAATAATCAACTATCTATATAAAGATTTTTCATATTCATCTAAAAGCGAACCAGGTTATTTTTCAGGGTTGCAGAATAACATAAATTATGCAAATACTGTGGCAATGTCAAATGCTGAAAAAATATATATTGAAAACTACTTAGGCGTGAATGCTGAAAATAGACATTTATTAACAGAACCACAAAAATTCTGTTCAGCAATTTTAGAATATTCCGAGAATGGTCACAGGCCAAAGTTTGCATCAATTTTAGATGCTCGAATTGAAATAGAACAAGCAGAGTTACAATCGCTACAAATTAATCAATCAATGACTCAGTTACAGATTGAAATAGATAATATTCAAGCACAATTTAAAAATCTAGAAAACATTCTTAGAATTGATGAAGAGTTGACAAGCAAAGTTTTAAATTCTTTGGAAAACTTTGCTGACAGCAATTACTTTGATTCTTTTTATATAGGAAGTATCGAAAACATTAGATTTACAGAACTTGAAACTGCCATAGATAAGCAGAAAATTTATAAAGCTCAATTGCAGGCAACAAAAGCATCGGAAAAAGTAGCACAAGAAAGTCTTTCTATTGCCCAATTGCAAACAGAAAATTTACAGTTTTCGATAGCGCGTGCAAAAGCTAAATACCAGAGTCATGAAAATAGTTCGGTACTAATTACCTCACTCAGTCCAAATTTACAGAGTTTTTTAAATTATATTCCAGATATTTATAAAGTAAGTGCTCTGGCAAAAGATTATTTAAATCTAGCAACAAATAAAATTTTAAATATGCCATCAGGTTCAAGAATTCTTGCGCATGATCATTATACAAATATTTTAGATTTAGTTTCTAGGACCAAAGTAAACTGTTCCTATTTGGCTTCTTTCTATGATGCGCAAAATTGTTTAGTTGACTTAAGTACATTGCAGGAAAAACTTTTATTCAAAAATAATAGTTTATATAGTCAGCAGAAAATTTTAAGTTTACAAATCTATTCAAGTGATTATAGGGATAGCATGCAATTTATTGCAGATGATTCGGAACAGATCTTCGACAATCAGTTTTTGGATAATCTTAACGCAAAAGGTCTTTCTAGTTTAAATTTTGATGAAAAGTTTCTCTCAATTAAAAACCTTATTCTGGATGAGTTTAATAATGAACATTATAACTCACGTCTTATTGATGTAACTGTTAATATAATTCAAGATAATCCAAGAATTAATCAATATAATTCGTATCCATTTTCAGTTCAAGCTAATTTAGCATATTTAATGCATGATGGACTTGATAAAAATTCTCTTAATTCAGATCAATGTGGGGAAAACTTTAGCAATTATAGCAATAATCAATATAATGAGTTTATGACAAAAATAGACTACGAAAAAGATCAATATGCTCTCTATGGCAAGAGCTTCCCATATTTATTTGATCCTTTACATGCACAGAACTCAATGTGTACAAAGGTCAAAACCACTTATTCGGAATTACCTGACGAAATAAATTATTTAGATAATAGATTTTCATCTCTTAAATGGGTTCAATTATTGTCAAAGGATCCCAACAGTTCTCCCTTGGTAAATGATGCTTATTGGAAACCGCTAACAGGGTATTTATCAAACACTAAAAATATACTGTCGAATCTCGAACAACACACCAATCAATTATCAGGCTGTCTCAACTCAGATGATCTCAATTCCTCTTCTTGTGCGAGTGCAAAGGCCTCTGTTGAGCATTCATTTGCTGGATTGCCTCTTTTAGGCAATTACACATTTGTCTATGCACCATTTCATTTAGATAAAAAAGTGAATCAGAAAAGGAAAAGCGATCAGAAAATCAAGACAGTTGGTGTTGAATTTAATTTTATTATTTCAAACTGATTGAAGAAAACTCCGTTTAAAAACGGAGTTTATTTTAGATTCATTTATAAAAAGAGAATAAAGTGAAAAGAAATAATTTAAAGTATTTGTTTGCCTTATCGAGTCTTTTGTTAACAACAAACGAATTGTATGCCGCATCACTCTCTGCACCCACTCTCTCAAGACCTGAAGCACCCGGAAAATTTGGAGCACGTAGTTTAGATTGGACGGCAAATGAAAATGGTGATGTCTCATACACAATTCCCATTCAGACCCCTGCATTGCGTCAATTGAGTATTGATTTAAGTGTATTCTATTCTTCTAAGGATGCTTTAGGTGAAGCAGGTTCTTTTTGGAAATTCAATCTGCCAAAATTAGCTCTAGATTTAAAAAAAGGAAACACACAATTTATCACAAGCAGCACTTGTGCTACTTCGAATGCAGACAATCTTTATTTAAATGGTTCAAGAATGATTGCCCTTGGGAATGGCACTTGGGCAAGTCATTTGAATTCTGCCAGAGATATTCTTCGCTGCGGAGAAAGTGGTTTTGTTTATTATAAAGCAAATGGTGAGGTCTATTCGTTTGGATCCACTGTAGATGCGCAAGTTGTGGATGCAGATGGGCAGGCAATGGAATGGTATTTAAGTGCCAAATCAACCTTTCAAGGTCAGCAAAAAATATATTATACTTATACAAAGCCAACAGCATCTTCAAAAACTTTTAAATTTAAAGAAGATTTTCTTTTTGTCTCAAAACCACTTCTAAGTACAATTGTCGCAGACGATCTGCAAGTGCAAGTCGATTACGAAGAGAATCGATTTAAAAATCCACATTTTGTGCGTGGACTTGCACAATTGATTGCAGGACGGGTACAAAAAATCCGAGTTCTGAAGAAAAATAAACAGCTTAGAAGTTATTTGTTTCGTTATGAAGACAACGAATTTAACTCATTTCCAAGACTGCTGTCTGTGCAAGAAACTGGAGAGAGTGAAAGTGATCTCTTACCAAAAACTCTGTTTAGTTATCGTGGTGTGAACTCCTCACTTGCGGACTCATTTAAGTCCATAAATCATGCTAAAGATTCTTATTTAAAAACACCTATTTCTGAATATACAAAATTTGCAGATATACTTGGTGTTGGAACTTCGCAATCACTTATTCCTGCAGGGACTGCTGGTGTCTGGCTTTATTCTCACGATCCTTCCCAGGTTTTTTTGCCAGACAAAGAAACAAACTTTGCCCAAACAAAAAGACAATTTATTAACTTTAATAAACATATTCGTGATCCTAATTATAAAAAACTAGCAAATATGAGTTTTTTTGATTACACAGGCAATGGTCTGACTGATATTTTAATCTCTTCAGGCCAAGGTGAAATCACACCTTATATTATGATTAATGATCGAAAAATAGATGCAGATGGAAACATAAGTTTTGAGCGTGCCGCTCGATTTGATAAATATGATTTCAGTTTTATGTCTCGCTGTAATCCAGACGCCAGAAAATGGAAACTTGCGGATTTTTCAGGGAATGGCAAAGGAGATTTTTTCTGCAGTGGACGAACTGGAATTCACATTTTTTTAAATAAAGGACTTGGAGAATATAAAAAAAGTTTAGACGTTTATTTTATTGAAGGTGAAAAAGTCACAATACCAACCGATTTAGATTTAAGAAATGCTGACATTTCAAATATCGCTGTTGTGGACTGGAATGCAGATGGACTGCCCGATTTTTTAGAGTTCTATGGTGCAAAAGTAACACTCTATTTAAACAATGGCAGGCTTGCTAAAGGTGAAAGAAAAGGTAAATTTTTTGAAAAAATTGATCTTGGAGTTATTCCTTCTCTCGCAAGAACAAAGCTGAGTGAAATTGTTTTTGGTGATTTCACAGGGACTGGCTTGCCTAGCCTTTATTTCAATAGAAATCATTTTTTAATCAATAATGGACTTGGTCAGCCTTTAACGGAGTCTTATATTGAAAATGCCCCCAAAATGAATACGCAGCAAATGGCGGTGGCGAATTTAACGGGCACAGGCAAACAACAGATTATCGCATCGGCAGGCTATGGAAATAATATTATAGAACTCGCGAACCGATCTTTTCCAAATTTATTGCACTCAGTTGTGACTTCAGATGGACGTTTTTTAAGTTTCAATTATTCTTCATCCGTTTTAGAAAATAGAGAGGCAAGGGAAGCGGAAGGAGATACGGAAGTTCGAGAAATCGAAAATAAATATCCATTTATGCCCGTCATTTTACCTGTCTTAAAACAAGTAGGAATTTCCGATCACTTTAACCCTATGCGGATCTCGCGCTATGCAAATCGTATTCCTCAATACGATCGTGGTCTAAATAAATTCCTCGGCTTTTCCCTCGTGCGCAAGCAAGAAGTGGGTGATGCTACTCAAGCTGGTACTTTATCGGAGCAGCGCTTGTTATCGGGTTATCGAATTTCTGAATCAGAAATTTATACTTCTATTGAAGATAACCGATTGAGTTCAGAAAAAACAGCCTTTTTTAAAGGTGCACCAGCAGAGTGTTTTGATAAAAATATTGCACAAGAAAAAACGCAGTGGTGTGCCGATCTCAGTGGGTTGAATTATTATAAACGAACTGGAGCAGCTTATAACGATCAATCTTTTGCTACGGGTAGAATAAATACCCAAGAAAATTACAAAACTGAACGCAGCCAGATTTCCTTACGTGCATTAAATATAAATGATTTTTCAGGTTTGGGTGAACTTGTAAATGGAGCGAATGAACCAGCGCAGGTTTATCGAGAGGTCACGGAATCATTTGTCAATGGTGATAAATATATAAATTACCAAAACCTATATGGAAAAGTAACAAATATATATGACGAACAGGGTCGTGTTGTCACTAGCGTAAAAAGCAATTCTCCTATATTATCTGGCGATGATCAGGTCACAACTTATAATTATTTTTGTCCTTCGAGTCATTTAGAAAACCCAAAAATATTCTGTGATAATATTGAACTGATGCAATCTTCTTCTTCACTAGGGAGTGTTAAAC
Organism: Fluviispira sanaruensis; assembly: GCF_004295685.1. NCBI lineage: Bacteria > Pseudomonadati > Bdellovibrionota > Oligoflexia > Silvanigrellales > Silvanigrellaceae > Fluviispira > Fluviispira sanaruensis. The sequence goes on along the minus strand of NZ_AP019368.1, from coordinate 2,345,034 downwards.
AATTAACGCAAAAAGTTGTCTATGATAATTTCACAGGCTTGCCACTTGAAGAATGGTCTTCGAACCAAAACAATGAATTGGTAATACAATCTTCTGTAAAATATGATTCTTTCGGTCGATTTATTTCGCTCGTAAAAGCCACAGGTGAAAATTCATTTTTTGAATGGGATACAGAAAATTCAAATCTAAAATCCATTCTAGATCACGATAAAATTAAAATTAATGCTGAATACGACGACTTAGGGCGCATTCTTAAAATATATAGCAATAAAGGCAATATTTCTCAGTTTAATTATGATTCTTTTAGTAGATTATTAAGCACAAGTAAAAATAGAGCTGGAAACACTCCTTTAAAAATAAATCACACTGAGCAAAAGTTATGGGATCCATTTTTAAATTGGTTTAATACTGCATTTGGTTTTTTAAATTTGAGTAATACTCTCGTTGAAATAGAGAGATATGAATATTCTTTTCCATCTATAAAAATTGCTTCTGGTTTAAGTCTTGAAGAAACTTTTAAAATTTTGAATAATTTTGACACACAATTACCAATAATTCCAACTGCAGATTCTTATAATGAAAATGTTTTAGGGAAATTTACAGGCGTTGAGATTATTCCTGGGTATGTGAGCATATATAGGCGCAATCAAGCAGATGAAGAACTTTCTTTATCTTCCAAAATATGGTTATCCGGTGGAGATGAAGCATTATTTTTAGCGGCAAAAATAGGTGAAAATAGATTTTCAATAACAAATAAAGCAAAAATAAATTCCCGTGGAAAAATTCACACAGAGTATTTAAACAGTGAAACTTCGCTTGAGAATATTCTAAATAATAAATTACCTGATGCGAATTCATTTCAAGTAAAAAGTATTTTTAAATTTTATTCCGATGGCAATATTGCAAGTGAAGAGTTTGCCGCAGGATCGGTTCAAAAATATTTTCAAGGCGTAGATTTTGAAGAAGCAATTTCACCTGAAGGTAGAAGGTCACGAAAAATTTACAATCAACTGGGACAAGTTGCGGCAAAGCACATTGGCCTTGATAACAATGGAAATATCACGCAAGACACATTGGTTACAAATATCAATTACGATGCTTTGGGGAGGCTCTCGCAGATATCCAATAATGATGGCTTGTTTGCTATGCAAACCTTTTCTGCAAGTGGTCAAGTCGAAGCACAGACAAACAATGCTTTAGGTATATCGCGTTACTTTTACGATAATTATGGTCGTCTTGTTCAATCTGCGCTTTGTCCAGTTGGAACAGATTCTGAAAGTTGTAATCTCTTAAACTCTTCCGTTTTATATAAATCTTATGTATATAATGCAAAAGGAAAATTAGAAAAAGAAGAGCACACTCGTTTTAATCGAGAAAACGGTACGCATGCTAAAGAAACAATTCAATATGAATTCGGAACACTTGAAGCAAATAGTCGTGCGCAAGATATTGGCATGCCAATATCTATTTCTATTCAGTCACTCAGTGAATTGGGTGGAAGTTTAAGCAAGAGACTTTTGTCTTATGATCAAGAAGGCGGGGTTGTTTCTGAAGACTTAGAATTGTTCTTAGGATTGCAAAAAAATAATTCTTCGGATTTAGAAAATAAAAAAAGTGTGGGTGTTTATCAAGTCGAGAGAATAAGAGATCTCTCAGGTAATTTAGTCCAATTGCGTTCGCGTGGAGGCTTTTCCCGCGATAAATTAACAGAACTGAAGGATAATTATTTTACGGGTTATGCAGCAAAATACGAAGCAGGAACATCACAACTGACAAAACTCAGTTTCCTCCAAAATGGCAAAGAGCAATCTGTACCTTTGCAATCTGTTTACTTAGATGGTGAAGGTTATGCTAAGAAAATTAATTTAGAAAATAATTTAGAATTACAAGCTTGTTGGCATAAACGCAAAGAAGTTCCCTTAGCTTATTGGGTTGGAAAAAAAGACAATGCACCCAATGAACTTTGTGATGTTTCACCAGAAATAAGCAATGCTTTGTTTCACAGTCGCTGGGATTATGACAAAGACTTATTTCCTATTTCTTCTACGGATCTGAGCAGAAACATAATTTCAAACGCAGCATTATCTGGGAATTCTTTATTTAGTTACGATGCCCAAGGACGCCTTGCAAGTACACAAGGAATTGGTGACGAAAGTCATTCTTGGGGCAAAATAACTTATGAATATTCCGTTGGCGGAAAAATAAATAAAGTTACCCGTTCTGGTCAATTTATAAAAGACCGCATAGGTAAAGATGCAAATTCTTTAATAGACACTTATTCATATAGCACAACAGGACAAATTGGTCTATTACAGGCAGTGCTTTCTTCAGACAATAAAGAAACAGCCCTACAAAAGTTTGCAAGCGACAGCATTGGATTTAGAAAATATGGAGTTGCACCAACCCTTGCAGTTTTAAACAGTGATTCTTTAAATGGAACTGTGTCTTCTTGGAAAAATCAAGAAGAAATTCCAATGCACAAATACATTTGGAATGGACGTGGACAGCTTGCGGGAGTTTTTGGCGCGGCCCTGAAAAAAGACGCAGATAATCTCGAAACCAATGAATTGCTCAATTACCGCATGAGTGATGCAGGGGGTGGGCAGCTTGCAGAATTTGATGGAGTGGATTTCCTTGAAAACAAAAAGGATAAAACCACAGAAGTTACTTTAACTAAACTTCCACGCAATGTGAATATAACCGATGGTATTTCATTTGAACGAGACGAAATTCACCTGAGTATAGACTTAGGCTCCTTTGCAACTTTAAGATTGATAACCCGTTATCCAACTTTAAACGCAACAAGTCCTGAAACTTTAAAGTCAGCAGAAATGCAGACCCGGAAAGAACTTGTAGTTAAAGATCATGTTGGCTCAGTTTCACAAGTCATCGATATATCCACTCAAAAAATAGTGGAACGCAATGCCAGTGAACCGTTTGGACTTGCGCGTGGAATACCCTTATTATCCAACTCAGTTTTAAGTGAATTTAAAACCAATAATAAGCGCGCAGATATTGCCCTCTATCAAAATGCACAAAGTAACATGCGTGACAATTGGGAACTTAAATCCTTTGAAATTCTCGGTTCCACAAACATTAATGCAGCTCAAGGAATGCGTGGCTCAACGGTTTTTGCCACAGGAAAGTTTTCGGCAAGTACAGGCTTAAGCAGCATGGGAGTGAGAACCTTAGACAGTGCGAGAGGATTGTGGCTTTCTCCAGACTTATTTATGGGTCGTAGCTTAGAACAAATTGTTGAAAGTCCGATGGAAGGGAATTTATTTCAATACGCTTGCAATAATCCAATTTCAAATAATGATCCCACAGGAATGGCTACTGGAGATCATTTTAAAGATATAGCAAAAGATATCATGAGTGGCAGAAGACCTGACAGATTCAATATGCCCGAGCACGCACGTCAAAACGGATATAATGGAGGTAGAGATAATGGCGTTAAATCCGGTAATGATGGAAGGGCTAGTCATAGTAGTAGAAGTATGTCGTCAGGCGTTAGTAATTATTTTTCAGGTGCCTCACATTTTGTAAAATCCGAAGCAATCGCGTTTTATAACTCACCATCGAATTGGTATGATAATTCTCCCAATGTTTATGGTCCAGTAAATTACATCAAAAATAATCCAGTAGAGGTAGGGCTGGGTGTGATATCGGTTGTACCTGTTTATGGTATAGCAGCTAGGGGGTCTAGTTTAGCAATAAATGGAATATCAGGTATTGCTAAAATTGGCCAATCATTATCTGGAAATAAGTTAACGAAAGGAAAAATAGTTGAGTATTTAAATAAAATAGAAAATAAAAAAATAGAAAATATAGTTAGTGATCTTAAATCATTGGGATTAAAATACTTTGAAGGTAGGGGAGGCCAATTTATGCATTTTAAAGGAAAAGATAACAAAATGCGAGTAAGGATTGATCCCCCTGATAAAACGTCAAAATATGATCATATGCATATATACGATTCAAAAGGGAATTCTTTAAATAAAAATTTGAAAATTGTTGATGAGGCTTCTGTAGAAGCACATATTAAAATAATAAGGTAATTGTTTATGCATCTAATTGATAAAGAAATTTTCTTTGCGGACTCAAGAGTAATGAGTTATATGAAGAATATTGAAAATAAAATATTTGAATTTGTTGTTAGTCATGCTTTCTATGAGAAAGGCAATGAAATTGTTAAAATTAACAACGTGAAAACAATTATTTCTGGTTGGTCAGAGTTTAAAAATGATATTTATAATTCAGATAGTAAAACCTGGTCTTTAATTGATGATTCTTTTGTTGATTTTGTATTGGAATTTTCTAATATTAAAAATAACATACAAATAAATGGATTTTCAGATAAATATAGTTTTTGGAGTGAAATTAAAATTAATAATATTAATTCAATAAAATTCTATGAAATATGATTTATTAAGTTTTTATAACCAATTTTATTACATGAATTTGATTGACGTATAATATGCAAATTTGTATTTTAAATAGAAATATTAATTTGCATTTATAATCAAAATTAATGTCATTAAAATTCGATATTTTTTCATTTGTGAATATAATATTTTGATAATAATTTGAGAGTGTAGAATAAGACATGAAAGATAAAAGTTATTTATCTTTAGATTTAGATAAAATTAGTTTTGCAGATTCAACAGTATTGGAATACAGTATTAATTTATCTAAGAAAATTTTAAAATTTAAAGTGGATTCTGTTTTTTATGAACTTGATGCAGATGGTTCAGGAGGTCTTATTGGTGAAGTTGAATTCTGTTTTTTGAATAGGAGATATTTTCAGCAAAAACAGAAACAGAGAATGGAATTGAAATAAAGATTGGATCATATTTCGTAAAAGAAGTGGTCAATATAATTCAAAGTGGAGATATTTTAGCTTCATATGCGCATTGGGCGTTTACAAAATGAGTTTATCGACAAGATAATTATAATCTTTATTGTATTACAAATCCTGATTTAGGACCTAAATTTGGTGATATTATGTTTGGGAGAGAAGGATCAGTTTTTGTTTACGAAAAGTTTGAACAAGTTTTTAATAAAGTAGATCAGAGTCATTTTCAATTAATTCCTATTAAAAAAGGAATTTCAGATTGTCCACAAAAATATCAAATTTTGAACATTCTCAAATGCATCGATTGTCTCAATGAAGAACTTTCAGTTTTTACCCCTACTCCCGAAGATAAAAGAAAGCTCCCAGCTTTTTATGGCAATAAATATGAACTTTCAAAACTAGTTATTGATCCCAAAAAAATACCTGAGGGTAGCCATCTATTTCGCTTAATGGGTTGCGATAGTATTGTAATTGTAAGTGAAGAAATAGCAAAAAATATAAGAAAGATGAAATTAATTGGATTTAATCTAAAAATTATTGATAATATCTAATTGTATTTTAAAAAATAATACCCCTCACCCCAACTCATAAAAATCTTGCATAATATTATGAATTAAATAATTTTCATTTTTTTTCTCATTTAGGTTTTGCAGGATAGAGATTCTATCTTCATCCGTTCTGTTTTGGCTTATTTTAAATTTGTATTTTAGGGAAATAATTTCGAACACAAATCCTATTATTCCCGATAATATTTCTCACATTAAGGCGTCTAAAAGACTATCCATTGACCAGTTCTTTTTTTCAAAATAGACAACTTGTTCTTCTAAAAGTGCTTTAATATTTTCTTTCTCAGTGATTTTGTGAATTCGCACCTTAGCTAAAATTGTACAATAATTCCAGGTTGGGACATTATAATCTTTGTTTTTGTACCAACTAGGTGAAATATAGCTATTGTGGCTATTAAAGACCAAATGCGCTCGTGTTCCAGTTGCAAGGATGTTGGTTATGCTATTCCTTCTGGCGAGGTGCCCTAAGAGTTTATTGTCAAAAAAGGAACAGGAAGTGATGTGACTTCAAGTTGCTCATTGTACAGAATAAGTGTTGCTAACGGGTTGTGCTGTATTATTTTTTTTCAAGCCAATCTTTATTGTGTTCAAGTTCTTTGTTGATAAACATAGAAATCCTTTCTTAAATTGCTAAAATTATTAAAGTAAAAATATATAGAGTTTTGATTAGCCCAATAAAAAAGAGAGGAAGTAGCGATCTATATGTTGCCAGAATATGAAAATATACCTATTAATTTTATATAGTTAAGAGAATAGCATTAGTTTGGAGTCTCTAAGGATCATATATAATGATGAAACTTAATAACCTTTATTAAAGTAGATCTTATAATACATTTTGCAATGGAAAGGGAAATAAGATATTAAATTTTTTGCAGATGAATTTTCAATAATTTGGGAAAGCTTTCCTATGGATGAAGAATGCATCGTTATTATTAAGTTTTATAAGGAAGTATGTCAAGAATGAAGAAATTTTTAGATAAGAAATACTTATTATTTAGCCTGCCATTTCTCTTTCTTTTTGCAGTGATTTTCCCAAAATTACTTGGGCATGGAATGTTCTTAGATGGAGTGCTTTATGCTGCAATTGCGCGCAATCTATCCCAAAATATTGGAACTTTTTGGGAGCCTCATTATGCCCAAACATTGTATCCATCTTTTTTTGAGCACCCCGCTTTAAGTATTTATATTCAATCTATTTTATTCGATATATTTGGAGATACGCGGTGGGTTGAAAAAGGATATACTTTTGTATTATCTTTACTTCAATTATTTCTCGTCATTAAAATTTGGAAAAATATTTCAAAGGAAAAGGAACTATTTTGGGCTCCAGCTTTAATCTTTATAATTACGCCTGTTGTCTTTTGGACTATGGCGAATAATGAGCTTGAAAATACATTACTGGTTTTTACTCTTTCGAGTACACTCTTTATCATCCGTGGTTGTCGAGCCAAGCATAATATAGAAGCAATATTTTGTGGCTTAATTTCAGCAGTTTTTATTATACTTGCTTTTTTATCAAAAGGTGTGTTCGCTCTTTATCCATTAGTTTTTCCATTTTTCTGTTATTTTTTCTTAGAAAATGCGAATAAGAAAAAAGCAATAGCCTGTCAAATCTCTCTTTTATTCTCAACTTTAATTCTATTTATACCATTTATATTAAATGAAAGTTCTTATAATTTCTTTAAAATATATTTTGAACAACAGGTTTATAGAAGTCTATCTGGGCATAGAGAAGTAGATAATCCTCATTTTGAAATATTTATAGTTCTTTTAAAAGAAATTATTGTTCCCATATCTTTGTGCTTTGTTATAGTTGCATTTAGTAAAAGCATGAAACTGTTCAATTTCAATCGAACTACAGTTCTATATTTTTTTATGGCACTTGCAGCCTCATTGCCTTTGGTTATTAGTTCAAAAAATCATGGTTGGTATCTTATGATTTCGATGCCATTTTATGCTTTAGCAATTGCATCTTTGTTTATAAATTACTTAATAGAGTTTAAAGATTGGTGCATTCGTACCAGAGGTGGATCTTTATTTCTATATAGTTTAGTTATTTCATTGTCTTGTGTCGCTATCATTTTGAGTATTCGAAATTATAATCGAGTGCTTAAAAATGCTCAGTATCACAATGATTTTACCATGCAAGGAAAAATGCTATTGGAAAATACAGTCATAAGTTTTTTTCCTCAATGGTTGAGAGGCAAAGGAGAAACTTGGATGATGCTTGGAAATTTTGCTAGAGATTATAAGATATCTTTGTCATTAAATCCAAACCTTCGGTTTAGACTTTTTTTAGTAAATGATCCTGAAGCCATTGAAGTTCCAAAGGGGTGTAGATTATTTTTTCCAAAAAATCCGAAAGAATTTGCTGTATATGATTGTATTGAAGATAGTAGTATGAGTTTATTATCTGAAAATAATGAGATATTGTTGAACTCAGAAGCTCAAACTTAAAATATCGTAAATGTAAATTTCTAGAGCATTTAGATTTTTTTAAAATATCAATTAATAAATATCAACTAAAATTGTTAGTAAATTTTAATTATATACTCCGAAAATTTATTCTATAAATGAGATTTTAATCTGGGCAATTTTGGGTGATTATTTTCTTTGACATTTGAATAGTTAGTTAAGATGTTTGCTCTATTCATTTTGCCAGTTATTACTTAAGTACATGTTTAAATTTAAACATGTACTTAAGTAGACATGTAGAAAATTGTAGGAAAAAATGAACTTAATAAGAGAAAAATAAATTTTGGAGGACATACAAAAAATAATGGGAAATATTGGTCAAAGAATATTCCAATTTTAAATGTTGTTCCAAGAAAACGTAATTTACAAACATAACTTAGAGACTATGACAATCCAGTAGATTATAGATATGCCCTGCTCTTTTTTAAGGATAGCGGAAAAGTTATTTACAAAAGGTAGTAATATCAAAACAATTCAAATCCGACGAAAAAATGAAAATTTAAGAGTTGAATATATTGCTACAAAAGTTATTGAATGTATTTCAAGACCTAGGCAAAAAAAATTGGCTTTTAGTTTAAATAAGAAAAGATGGAGTTTTAAAATATTATATTTCAAATTATTCAAAAACATATCTAAAAGAAGTGATAATAGAACTTATGCATAAAAGATGGAAAATTTAACAGGGATACCAAATTTTAAAAGAAGAATAGGGTCTTGATCATTAAGAAGGGCGCTCGTAGTTGTGATTGCATCACCTTATAGCTTTGTGCTTTTTAGCACATTATTTTATAAAGGAATTCGATAAAAAAAAATTGAGTTCTCATTTTCTGTTGTAATGCGATATATCAATCAAATTTTTCAAACTTTTTTCTGTCCATTTCGTGAGAATACTTTTCTAAACTTATTTTAAATACTTTTTATATTTAACAAAATAGAACAAGTCATGCTGCATTTAAGGAACCATTATTAGGAAAATCTATTCAAGAATTAATGATTCGCTCGGTGGAAAAAAGATTTAAAAGTTACAAGACTCAGCGGCAAATAGAATGGCTCAGTGATCGAGGCTCGATTTATAGAGATAAATCAGTTCAAAATATTGCGAGAAATCTTGGTTTAAAGCCTTGCTATACCGCTCCATACAGCCCTTCTAGCAGTGGAATGGCTGAAGCATTTGTAGGCCCAATACAAAATCAAAATTCATATTAATCATACGTCAACTCAAAGAGGATTCAAAGCTTTTAGTTTGTTCTAGTTTCCAAAAAAAGGAATAGAGAAAGCCAAGAATAAATTGATATTCAGAATTTAAATTTATTCTTGGCTTTCTCTAATAATCTAAATAATTAAAAAATTATACTATTTTGGATTATAAGGCGTTTTATAGTTAACATAACTTTTATCTATACGGGCACTTGGAAACATTTCAGTTTGATTTTTTGCAAATGGATACCAACTTGAAAATCTATGATCCGCAGGTTGAGGATAAATAAAATCATTACCAAATTTTTCAATACATTTGTTCTTTAATTCGTTATATTTACCGACTCCTTCAGTAAGATAAAAATAATAAAATTCATAACCACTGTCAAAGTCTGTATACTCTTTCCAATATCCAGAAACTGTTTCATTGTCTAGCCAATGATTAGTACGATATTTATTAGCACAAAATACTGAAGTTGTTGTGATTTTCATCCAACCATTGAAATTATCTGCTATCTCAGCAAAAACACTTTTATTTATAAATAAAAGTAAAGATATGATAACATATTTAATAACATTTAGTTTCATTTGATCCCCTCTGTTAACAAATAAATAAAATAAATTGATCACATATTTAGCATTATAAGTCAATATAAAAAAGGTTCTTTTGCAATAAAAAAGTTCTATTGAGAGTCGGATATTTTCCTTGGATAGTTATTTTGAGAAGTAGATAAGGTTTTTAATTGGAAACATACAGAGCGAACGATTTTCATAATTGTAGTTCGTTAATATCTAGCCTACTCTTTTAGATATTGATAAGTAGCATAAGCTAATCTCTTTTTCCAAAAAGCATTTCAATCCTCTGGAGGGTTCTATTGCAAAGATATTAATGTAATAAAGATAGCAGTATGAGTTTATTGTCTGGGTCCCTTTGGGAAATTATTTTTTAAAGGTATTAAAGTTTTTTAAATTATTGTCTTTGGTATTTGAAATAGCTTAAAACCTCACCCCAAGTCATAAAATCTTGCATAATATTATGTATTAAGCAATTTTTTATTCTTTTTATCAAATAGTTTTTGCATGATTGAGATACTATATTCATTTGTTCTGTTTTGGCTTATTTTGAATTTGGATTTTAGGGAAATAATTTCGAACACAAATCCTATTATTTCCAATAATATTTATCCCATTAAGGCGTCTGAAAGACTATCTATCGACCAGTTCTTTTTTTCAAAATAGGCAACTTGCTCTTCTAAAAGAGCTTTAATATTTTCTTTCTCAGTGATTTTATGAATTCGGGCCTTGATTAAAATTGAGCAATAATTCAAAGTTGGAACATTATAAACTTTGTTTTTGTGTCAGGTAGGTGAAATATAGCTTTTGTGGCTATTAAAGAGCAAAAGTGTAAGATGTGCAGAATGCTTTGTATGTCAAGCATTCTGCATAAAATTTGGTGCCGCTCTAATTAAGGGCAATAATATGGATAACTGTACATAGAATTCGGCTAGAAAAAAAAATATAGTAATATGCACGATGTGTGGCTAAAAGTTTTTTTTTCTGAATATGAATATATCTATATTTTTTGATAGTTATTTGGAAATTGCTCTCTTTTAGGCAAAAAGTTCAGTCATTATATTGATATTAAAAGATTTTTCGGATGAAAAATTTAAAAGATAATTTTGCAATAGAAAAGTATATGAGTTAATAGATTTTTTGTGGATCGTAGATCCTATGGGCGGGCCATTTCTTCAAGTATAGAAAGAGATATGAATTGGTATTTTTGTATTATTTTATTAATTACACAAATTAGCGATAGCTTCTTGAATATTGGGGTTAATAAATGAATGTGAATATTTTTTTATATATAATTTATGTTTAGAGAATTATCCTTTCGTTCATAGTTTTTACTTACAAAGTTATATCTTTATTAAGTTGTTTATAGGGAAGTTTCTCAAAAATGAAGAAAGTTTTAAAGAAGAAATACTTATTATATAGTTTGCCTTTTTTGTTTTTATTTGCAGTGGTTTTCCCAAAATTACTTGGGCATGGAATGTTCATAGATGGAGTGCTTTACGCGACAATTGCTCGTAATTTGTCGCAAAATATAGGGACTTTTTGGGAGCCTTATTTCACCAAAACAATTTTTCCTTCTTTTTCTGAGCATCCACCTTTGGGTTTGTACATTCAATCCATTTTATTTAGTATATTTGGAGATTCCCGCTGGGTAGAAAAAGGCTACACTTTAGCCTTGGCTATCCTTCAATTGCTGCTCATATCAAGAATTTGGAAAAATATTTCAAACAAAAAAGATCTCTCTTGGGCACCCGCTTTTATCTTTGTCATTACTCCTATCGTTTTTTGGGCCATGGCGAATAATATACTTGAAAATATTTTAATTGTTTTTTTAATGATAGGCACCCTATTTATTATACGTGGGTGTAGAGCACAAAAGAATTACGAAGCTATATTTTATGGATTTATATCAGCAATTTTTCTATTGCTTGGTTTTTTATCAAAAGGTGTTTTTGCACTATATCTTCTTGTTTTTCCATTTTTTTGTTTTTATTTTCTAGATAAAGCAAATAAATCAAAAGCCATTATTTGCCAAATATCACTCTTATTTTCAACAATAATATTATCCCTACCTTTTATTTTTTATACAAAATCATTTGCTTTCTTCAAATTATATTTTGAAAATCAAGTTTATAAAGGTCTCGTTGGGGATAGAGAAATTTCAGATCCTCATTTTGAAATACTACGTGCTCTTTTAGAACAAATTGTGTTGCCTGTATCTTTGTGTCTTATTATAGTTTTGTTTATTAGAAACTTGAAATTATTTAATTTTAATCGAACTACAATTCTTTATTTATTAATGGCTCTTTCTAGTTCATTGCCATTGGTTATCAGTTCCAAAAATCATGCGGCGTATCTCATGATTTCATTACCATTTTATGCTTTGTTGATTGCCTCGTTGTTTTTAAATTATTTATCTAGATTTCATGATTGGTGTGTTCAAACAAAATATGGCGCATTTTTATTATATAGTTTAGTAATTTCAATGTCTTTTGTAATCATTATATTAAGCACAAGAAATTATAATCGGGTTCTTAAAAATGCTGAGTACCACAATGATTTTACCATGCAAGGAAAAATGCCTTTGGAAAATAAATTAATAAGTTTTTGTCCAAAGTGGATGAGAGGCAAAGGTGCAACAAAAATGATGGCATCAAATTTGGCTAGAGATTATAAAATATCGTTATCACTAAATCCAAATCACCAATTTAGAATATTTTTACTAAATGATCCTGAAGCTTGTTCTATTCCAAAAGGATGCACTTTATTTTTTCCAAAAAATCCAAAGGAATTTGCTATTTATGATTGCCAAGAAATAAGTAGCATAGACTCCATAAATGGCGAGAATGAAGTTTTAATGGATTCCGCATTATTTTGGTATGATGGTAGTAAGCAACAACAAGAATAGACTCTAAGTCAATTGGACTCGAGTAGCCAATATTTGCATGCGACCTTTCTTGGTTACTTTCGAATGGGAGTTACGTTCAACTCCGACAAACTTTTCTTTCTTTATTATAAAATACAGAGTAATGCATATCTTTATATAAGAGATTAAATTTTTTATCCTCTTGAATGTTTTTGAGTTCTTTTTGAAAAGTTTGGTACCCCGCTTCACTGCCAAAGTCAGATGGGTTTAAATGTGAGACAATAACAATTTCAGATTTAGAATAATTTTTTAATAAGTATCTTTTAGCAGAGTTCGGGAGAAAAACAATGCTTTGATGGTCTGCTGAGGTAATAAGAGTTTTATATGGACAGCTTTGAGCGATTGCTTTTTTAACGGAATTAAAGTTTTCTAAATTATTTTCATTTTCAAATGTTTTATATGAATAATTTGGTGAGTTGGTTGCGCGATCCATCCTTATCACGAAGATGAAAAGGATGATTGCAATAACGCCAGAAATAATATTAATAGAATTTGGCTGTTTTTTAATAATAAAATTTAATAAATTGAGTAAACCGAAAAATGTAGCAAGATAAATCCCTGGAAGCAGCATACTTGAGTTATACCAAAACAAATGATTTTTATCAGTATCATTTGCTAAAAAGAGGAGAAGACCAGGGATTTGAACACAGACCCATTGAATAGGATTAAAAATTCCTAAATACAGAAAATTTTCGTTGAAGGCGGGAGCGCCGCTTTTTGCCACGGTTTCTAATACAAGCACAGGCTGACTTAAGACCGATACAATAATTTCTCCCCAGGTGTTTCCCCATTGTGACCAGAAATCTGTCGCTCTGAGATCTTTTGCTGCGCCCATGAGAGGCATAAATATTTTTAAAGATAAGAAGACATAAATAACGCAGATTAATAAATATAATGGTATTAATTTTTTAGAATTGTCATTTATTGTGTTTAATTTTTTAGGGATAAAATAGAGAGATAATATTTGAAAAAATAGAAATAACCCCATATCTTGTCGGACACCAAGAGCCAGAAAAAGAGGGATTAATATATAATAAAACTTTCTATTTTCAAGTATCATTATTAATGTTATTATTGAAAATGCTATGAAAAATATTTCAAAATGTCCTGAAATAAAATTTTTATTTAAATATTTATTTGCAAAAAATTGAAAAATTAAAAATAAAGATAATAATGAAATTAATAATTTTGAGTTTAAGGATTTAATAATAACTTTTAGAGTATAAGAAATAAAGTAAATCACTCCAGCACAGCAAAATAAATTGCCGAAAAAAATCATTACATACTGTGACTCGAAAATTCTGAAAAAAGGGGTAATCAATATCAATGTTGGTGTCCAATGGACTGATAAATGATTTAAGCTATTGTCATCGACAAAAAATAATTTCCCATAGGCCGTATTGGCTAAAAAATTACTAATAAGTCCAAAATCATGGAAACCAAAGTAACTTGCTCTGAAAAATGACCATGGCACTAGAATCGCTTTGATTGAGAAAAATAAGATAAACATATAAAAAATGAGTTTAATTCTTTTTTGAAAAAGATCATCCATCAAAATCTCCTTGAAATTTAAATCTTATATTTAAATGACTGAAATTATATTGCAAGTTTTAACACTACATTTTCTTTTGTGAGCATTTTTTGGCTTTTTACTAAATTGGATAGAAAAATATTTAATTTAAAATTCACTTTTAAGATTATGAAAATATTTAAACAATGATATCTCGTCAATATTTTGACAGTTCTGCTTTATAAGAAAATATTATTGATTTAATTAGTTCAAGTTTTCAATCCACAATCGATTTTAAGGAAACAATTATGAATACCAAAATATTATCTATATTTTGCATGACTTCTTTTTCTTGCATTGCATTTGCTGATAGTTTACTTCCGAATTATTCTGACTGGTACGGACCAACAGACGGTTATTGGGGAGGTTGGGGAGCTTGGGATAGGTGTCCTCAAGGGCAATATGTGGATGGCTTTAAACTCAAATCGGAATCATATCAAGGAGAAGGCGATGATACTGGATTAAACGGTATTTCATTGCATTGTAATGGCGGTGCCAATGTAAGCAGTTCTGTTGCGCAATGGGGATCTTGGAGCAATGATTCATATTGTTATAACCCAGCCATCGGATTTGCAATTCAGATCGAAACTCCTCAAGGCGGTAATGGCGATGACACGGCTGCTAATAATTTTAAACTTATTTGCAGTAATGGAAATAGTGCATATGCTAGCGTTCAAACAAATTTTGGAAATTGGAGTCAAGATCTTGTTTGTCCAGCTGGACAAGTTGTTGTAGGTATTCAGACTCGGGTTGAGTCCGACCAAGTGGGTGGTGATGATACTGCATTAAATGGTGCGCGACTTATTTGTGGTTACCGTTAAAATAATGAATAGCTCTCGTAATAAAATATTTAAATGGCACTTAGTTTTTTGCAAGTTCTAAAATCATACTCTCGCTTTTTTACCTGATCTTCCCAATCAAGGAATACTCCATTCCGTCCAGTGATTATTTTTTCCGTGTTTTTCCAAATCATTTAATATTTGGCTGTAATTAAGACAAACACGGATGGAATCATTTATTTTAGATTTTTGCATTTTCCAGTCTTTTACGTATTTGGGTAGTGGGGTGCACTCCTCTGCTATGCGGAGTGGCTTTTTAAAAAAGACTGAGCGGTGGCTGTCCCCTTGAATTAGGAGCAGAGATTTTTTTTCCGGGGTGACGATGTGCTGATCTTTATAAATAATATGTTCATTGCAAGAAGTTTTAAAATTGCCCAGTTTTTCTTCAATGATAGGTCCTTTTAATTCTAAAATATCTTGCATTGCATTTTCAATTATAAAGTAACCGATAACATATAAATGGGGAGAGCCATTCAATAGAAAATTCTGTTCAGTTGTTTCATACAGCTGAAGTGATGCGCAAAATAGTAAGAGATCGTCATCATTTAATTCTTTTAAGCGTGGGATGTGAGTTTTTCTTGTTTCACCATAAGTAAATGAATAAAATTCGGGATCAAAATGCGCGGTTCCTTCGTCAACAAAGGAACTTAAATGCATGCCATGCAGCAGTGAATTTTGACAATTTAATTTAGAATAATGTTTGTGATTGTGTTTTATATTTTTATTAAATTCTTTTTCAAGTGGAGATGGGATATATTCATAAGTGCCGTCGTTAAAAATGGGAGACAATCCTTGATTGTCTTTTAAATTTGCGCCAACTTTTAAAATCAAAGCACAATTCATAGAGCGTATCCTTTTTAAATTTAAGAGAAGGAAAGCAATATTTATATCATAAGAATATAGAAAAGAATTTGAAAAAGGATGGCAAAAAATTGTCATTAAAAAACCACTGTTTCTTTTAGCTCAAAGAAACAGTGGGAACTATGTAGGGCTATAATCAAATTATTGGTGTGAAGCACCTTCTTCAGTTTTCTTTTTATTCTTCTTTGCTTTCTTTTTCTTTTCTTTCTTTGGCGCTTCCGTTGGTTGTGCTGCAGAAGCTGTGCTTGTTGCAGGTGCTGCTGCTGCTGCTGGTTCAGCTGCTGCAGACTGTGTATTTTGAGCAAAAGATGGACCTGAGATTGACAAAATCAAAGCTGATGAAACGATCATCGGAATTAGTTTCATAGGAAACCTCCATAATCCGGGCTTTTCGCTCAACGGATGATATTCATTAAAAATTGAGAGTCCGTTACCATCACAAAAATAATATGAACTCTGCATTGGATTCTCAATTATAATAAACTATAAAAGTGTCCTTTTTATTCCAAAGTAGAAAAAAGAGTTGATCTCGAAACGTCAAAAATATGACTCTCGAATTAAATGATAAGCTAAGCTTGATTTTATAATTTAAGATACTTCTTTTAAAAATTAGGCTTTTATTAAGTCGGCAACATAAGGAAGATTTCTGTATTTGCCATCAAGGTCGAGGCCATAGCCAATGACAAAGTTTTTTGCGATTTGAAACCCAATATAATCTGCTTTTAAAGGATATTCATGTGCTTCTGGCTTGTCTAATAATGAACAGACTTTGATAGATTTTGTATTGCTCTTTTTGAGTTCATTCAATAAAAAGTTTATTGACCTACCGGTGTCAACTATATCTTCAATCACAAGTACATGTTTGCCTACGAGATCCTTAGGAAGCGGGGTAACGAGATTAATATTTCCAGAACTTGTTGTGCCTTCATAGCTCTTTATACGTACAGTTTCTATTTCTGTTGGCATAGCTAAATTTCTAACAAGATCGGAAGCAAAAATAAGTGCTCCATGCAGGACAATCAAAATAACTAAAGTATTTTCTGTACCATAGTCTAGGTTGATTTGTTCTGACAGTTGTTTAATTCTCTCACGTATATCAGACTCGCTAAATAAGACTTTAACATTCATAAGAGTGTTGTTTACTTGAATTTGCATTTACAAAGCCTCGCTATGATTAGACTAAACCTCAAGCGCAACCGCGGTTTTGAGGACGATATTGGCCATATCTTGGGAAAATAGCGAGCCCATATCCATGACATCGGAGTGATCGAGAGTTTGGTGCTTCAGGCCAGCTCCGTAGTTTGTGAGACAACTGATACCGGCAATTTTTGCGCCGAGTTGACGAGCCGCTATGGCTTCAAGCACAGTGCTCATACCAACAGAGTGTGCCCCCATCGTTTGCATCATACGAATTTCTGCTGGTGTTTCGTATTGAGATCCCATAACTCCAAAATAAACTCCGTCATATATTTTATGACCTAAAGCATTTGCTGTGTCTGCAAATTGCTTTTGCCAAGACTGAGTGTAACAAGAGGTCATATCAACAAAACGAGCACCAAAACCTTCGCCAAATTCGCCATTGAGTGGGCTCATTCCAGTTGAGTTGATGTGATCCGAAATAATCATCATCCTTCCCAATTCCCAGTTGGTATTCAAACAGCCAGCTGCGTTTGTCAATATAATTCCTTTAACCCCCCAAGATATCATGCTTCTGACATTATGAACGACTTCTCCAGCATTATTGCCTTCATAACCGTGGTTGCGACCTCTTAAAAACGCAATTTGCCGTTTTTTATGAGTCCCATTAGGCAATTGAACTTCGATATCGTCGACGCGGAGATCTCCTGCATGGCCAGCAACATTTGCCGCTTTAAAGCCAGGGATATCGCTGAAATGGATCGATTTCATTTCTGAAATATTGGGAATTGCATTTGAAAGACCTGATCCTAAAACAATACAAATGTCAGGAGCATTTGGATGCCATTTTTTAAGAA
The DNA here is from genome assembly GCF_004295685.1 of Fluviispira sanaruensis. Classification (NCBI taxonomy): domain Bacteria; kingdom Pseudomonadati; phylum Bdellovibrionota; class Oligoflexia; order Silvanigrellales; family Silvanigrellaceae; genus Fluviispira; species Fluviispira sanaruensis. The sequence goes on along the minus strand of NZ_AP019368.1, from coordinate 2,327,178 downwards.
AATCACTGCTTGCCGAAACATTTTTTAAGTATTTACTTTGTTCCATCATAGTCTTTCTGCTTTCGTTTTAATTTTGTAAATTGAATTCAAAAACTGCAATAATTCCGAGTAGTGCGACTCTCCACTCGGGGGACTATATAGAACAACTAAACAGAATGCACAAGGATCTTAAGATATAGTGATATTTTTTTTAAATAAACAAAAAATCATCCAAAAGTTTTTTCAGCTAATTCAATGTTACGTTTATAATTCTCAAATGCATTTGCTACTGGATCAGAATTTAAGAAGTCTATTCCTGCATCTTTTAAAATTTCAAGTGGAGGTTTCGATCCACCAGCCTTTAAAAAGCGAAAGATTTTCTCTCTGGTTTTTTCTTTATCAATGCGAAGACTTTCAGAAAGAGCAAGTGATGCACAGTAGCTTGTTGCATATTTATAAACATAAAAAGCTGAATAAAAATGTGGGATACGCATCCATTCATTTTTAACGTATTCAGGATATTCACATTCTTTTCCATACCAATATTTATTTAAATTTAAATAAATATCTTCAAGTGTATCTGGAGTAAACGATTCTTCTTTATCAGCAATTAAAGAAGCTTCTCTTTCAAATGCAGCAAATAAAACTTGACGTAAAACGGTTCCCTCAAAGTTTTCTATGTTTTCAGAGAGAACAGATTTCGCTAGGTCCGAATCTTTCATATGTGTTAAAATATAATCACTTAATAGCGCTTCATTCAAAGTGCTTGCGACTTCTGCAACGAAGATTGTATAGTTTGCATTGTGATAGGGCTGATGTTTGTGACTGTAATAAGAATGCATGGAGTGACCTAATTCATGCGCAAGGGTATAGACATCGCCTAAAGTACCAGTCCAAGTTTGCAGCATATAAGGACGAGAACTATATGTCCCCCAAGAAAAAGCTCCCGATCTTTTTCCTTCATTTTCTGCTCTATCGACCCATCTATCCTTTGTTAGACCTTGAGTAGCTATGGCAACATATTCTTCCCCAAGTGGCGCAATCGCTTTGAGCACAAGATCTCTGCCCTCTTCCCAAGAAAAAGAGACTTCTTCTTTGCTCTCATATAAAGAAACAGCCCTATCATAGGGTTGAACAGCATCAACTTTTAATAAATTCTTACGTAACTTCATGCTACGGTGTAACAAAGAAATATTTTTTTTAATAGATTCAATCAAACCATCATATAAGCTCACAGGAATAGCATCATCAAAAAGTTCTGCTTCTAAATATCCTGTAAATTTTCTTACTTTAGCCACAGTTGAACCTGATAACATATTTCCGTAGTAATTTGATGTTATTGTATTGCGCCACTTACAGATTTCACTGTTATATGAATTATAAGTATTTTTTCTTAATTCCCGATCTTTTGCTTGCAAATTGAGAGAATAACGTGAGTTTGAAACAATATGCTCTTTGCCATTGCTATCTAAAGCGTTTGAAAATTTAAGATCAGCATTGTTCCATTTACTATGAATTTCATCGAAAATATTTAAAGAAACAGATAACTTTGCTAAGAGACTTTCTTCTTGTTCTGTTAATATATGTGGTTTTTTTCTAATTAGCTCTGTTATTTTAAAATGATAAGTTTTTAAAGGCTCGGTTTTTATCCATTCGTTGATCTGAGATATATTTAACAACTCTGGTTCTAAAAAAGCAAATTTAGACATCAATCCGGAATGCTTTATCTCAATTTTACCAACGGCTTCACTCGACTCGGTATTTTTTACATCTTCAGTGTTACGGAGAGAAGCATAGACAAATAAATTTTCGAGTCGAAGGCCTAACTCATCTCTACATTTAAGGCATTCATAAATTAGTTCAGGAGATTGAGAAAGTTTGTTTTTATATGTACTTTCTATAAGCTTTTCTAAATTATCTTCACTAGGTAATTTATTAAATTCATTGGACCAATGGCTGAAATCTTGAAAAAGATCACTTAAATTCCAAGTCTCTTCTGTTTTTACTTCACTTCGTTTTTGAATTTTCAGTATTTCTTTCATGAATCGTCCTCGCATTTGATGTGTGTCAAATAATTGTTTTGGATAAAAACCTCTTCGAACTTTTTCACTCTACAATATCTAATTGATATTATGTAAGTATATTTGATTTATTTTTTAATTATTGAAATAAAAAAAGTTTAAATTAGGTTTATAGAACTGTATTTTTGCAAAAATAATCATATTGTCTGCTCCCATTTTTGATTTTTTGAAGAGGATTAGATTTATGGTCATACAGGACAAAAAAAAGTTTTTGAATTTTAAAAATATCAACACAATACTTATATTTTTGTCAGTGATTTTAGGTTTTTTTATGGGAACTCTGTTTCCAGAGTTCATGATATCCATACGTTGGATTGGTGAAGTCTTTTTTAATATGCTCAAAATGCTCGTTCTTCCTCTTATTTTTTCAGCTTTGGTCAGCGCAGTGACTTCCATGGGAAGTTTAAAAAAGCTTGGCTCTATTGGGATGTATACGTTTTTATACATACTTACAAGCGTGTGTACCGCAGTGCTTATTGGGCTTTTCTTATTTAATACATTTAAACCTGGGGTGGGCATTGATCCAATTTTAATTCTCGGGAAAGATTCTACTTTACAGCAAAATGCCCCAATGACTTTTGAAATTTTTATCACAAGTCTTTTTCCACAAAATATTTTAGAGGCAGCAGTAAAGTTTGAAATTATGCCTGTGGTTTTATTTGGTTTAGCTTTTGCAGTGGCCTGTGCATCCTGTGGAGAGTCAGCAAAATCCGTATCTGTATTCTTTACTGGGATAAGAAATGTTTTTATAAAAATGATCACTTGGGTTATCTTATTGAGTCCGCTCGGGATCTTTTCTTTGCTGGGAACAGGAGTTGCACAATCTGTCCAAGAAGGTCACCTCATGCAAGATCTTAAAGGCCTCGCTATGTTTGTCTTGGTCTTTGGCGCTGGTCTTTGCTTGCAGATAGGTTGGCAATTGTTAGCCGTTAAGTTTGTAGCGAGGAGGGCATTAAAACAATTTACGAAAAACTCTTCTGCAGCTCTCGTGACCGCATTTGGGACATCCAGTTCGCTTGCGACCTTACCTTTAGCAATGGATGCTGCTGAAAAAGAAAAAGTTCGTGATGATGTTAATCGCTTTGTGATGCCATTTACCGCGACAATCAATTTGGGTAGCACAGTGATGTATGAAGCATCGGCAGCTATTTTCTTTGCACAAATTTTAGGGTTAGATCTCTCGTTAAGTCATCAGATTATTATTTTTGTGACTTCTATTGTTGCAGGGATGGGTGCTGCAGGCGTGCCAGAAAGTGGTTTAATCACTATGGTAACAGTATTACGAGCCGTCAATATCCCAGTATCATCAATCACACTTTTGTTACCTCTCGATCGAATTTTAGATCGGTTTCGTACGATGGTGAACACTTGGGGTAATATTTGTTGTGCTTCAGTTGTCAATGAACTTGTTCATCGGAGAGAAAAGCAACTTTTGCAAAATAAAAGCAATATATCTAAAACAATATCTGATAAATAGTTTTAAAAAAATCACCTCCGAGTGTTTTTTAAGCAGAGGGATTTTGTTAAGGGATAGGATTGGCTATATTAACAAAATAGTATTCAGTTAATTCCCCCTTTAAGCGCATACGGGTTAAAGCTTTTAATTGAATATTTTCTTGGAAAAGAAATTTTTCATCTTTCCCAACTTGCTCTGCTATAATAGGATCTTTTTTTAATTCAGCAAACGTGTTTTGACAAAGTTCTTTCACATAATTCCATAATATTTTTTCATCAATATTAAACTCCTTGCGTAGAGCAATAATAATTTCTCCAATATGACTTTGAAAAAAGGAGTAAAATATATTCTTATGTAAATATGAATCATTTTTGCAAAATATGAGGGAGTTTTTTATGGTGAGATTAAGAAAATAATTTTGCTTTTCAAGACGCTCTTGTGAAATTCGAATATCGGCAAAATCTCTGACTAATAGACAATGTGGAACTCCTTTTTTAAAAACGGGAGTGCTATTTTGTAAATGGGCTTCGAGGCTAATGCCATATTTGCTCATGAGGGTTAAGAGCGATGGAATAGAAATTGAAATATATTTTTTAAAGAATTCAAGGGCTGCAATATAAAATGATGAATGATTTTCGGTTTTTGCAAATTGTTCAATGAGCTCTGTTAAGATTGATTTTTCACTGATAGGAGAAATTTCAAGCAGTGCAGCAGCTGGCATACAGATTTCATTGCCAGATAAGAATTTTTCTGGATTTTCGCGCATGAGGCAACTTAAATTTCGTCCGAGTGAGTCTCTAACGATCGAATCGACTAATTCAGAACTTTCTTCGAAATAAATTCCTGATACCTCTCCTTGAATTTTAAATTTTCCACATAAGTAATCGGGGAGACTCAATTGAATTGTTTTTAGTATTTGTGAAATAAGTGGGCCACTTTGGGTAGAACGGGGAGAGATGGTGCGCACGTCGCTTGTGGTTAAAATATTGATTGCAGTTTTTATATGGTGGCGTTTTATCTTCCCTGTATTTTCAGGAGCAAATGAGCGAAACGACACCAATGAGCGCGCAGGAATTTCAATAGAGTTTAACGGAACAATTATTTTTTCGTTAAGATATTTCTGATATAAAACTTTTATCGTGTGTTTAAATTGCCATGGGTGAACTGGTATGAGCTCGTAATTTTGAAAATCTATTTTATTTTTTTCTGCTTCTAATAATATTTTGTTGGAAAAATTAGGATAGTCTGCTAGGATTAAATCTCTAAAATGAGTGAATTCTTGCAACGTAACTTTACAATAATCTTTATGAACAGCAAGCAGTTTTAACGGCACAATTTTACGCCATTCTGGTGAGTACGCGATAAGTTCTTCTAAGTTTAAACCCATTCGGGTTTTTGCACCTGGATGAAGTGGATGGCCTTTTATGACACATTGTTCGTAAAATGCCATAGGACTAAAATTGGGATCTTTTTCGCGTTCAATTAAGACCCAATCCAGCGATGAGGTGATTCGTTTCCAGTTTTTATGCGAAAATTTATTTTTATTCATTTCAAATGACATCTGTGCCAAAATCATATTTGAAACGCTGTTCTCTATTTCATTTTTAAAGCGAATGAATATATCTTCAGATTCATTATTTTCTGCGATCCATTCCTCTTGAAAGAGTTGAAGGAGATCGCAAGGATGAGAGATTTCTTTGGTTTCATTTTTGTCTATCAGCGTGATCGTGCTTGTCAGATCGAATCTTTCAAATGAGGCATAAGGATTTATTTCAGCAAACAATTCTTTATTTTGTGAAAGCTTAATTGCAATGCAGTTTTTATTTGGGTAAAATATTTTTTCATTTTGAATTATTTTTTCGCGAATAATAGCTTGAAATAATCTATTTAAAATGGCTTGTTTGGCAATTTCTTCAAACATATGACACCTCAAGTGGAAAAAAGAGAGGGGTATTATCGATTCTATTGCTTATTATAAGTCCTTTAACACCAAATATATCTTCAATTATTTTTTCATCAAGTATTTGTTTAGTGTTTCCTTCTGTAAGTATGCGTCCATTTTTTATTGCAATAATATGATCTGCGATTTTAGCAGCATGATTAATGTCATGCACAACCATTACTATGGTTTTTTTCTGAGTTCGGTTCAGATTTTCAAGAATATTTAACACTTCAATTTGATGCCGCATATCTAAATAAGTCGTAGGCTCATCTAAAAATAAGTATTCTCCTTCCTGTGCGAGAGCCATAGCTATCCAAGCGCGCTGCTTTTGTCCTCCCGATAAATCGCTCAAACGTTTTTTTCTAAGATCTTGCATATCTGTTACTTCGAGAGCCCAATCAATGGCTTTATAATCTTTTGGACTTAAAGATCCAAAAAAAGATTGACGCGGAAATCTACCATATTGCACAAGTCGCTCAACTGTAAATTCCTGGGGTGCTTCGGGTGATTGTGGCAAAATAGCCAAGATCTTTGCAACTTCTTGACTCGAATATCTGTGAATGGATTTGCCATCTAAGTAAACAGACCCACTTGAGGGCATAACAATGCGCGCAATGGTTTTTAATAAAGTTGACTTTCCAGAGCCATTGCTGCCAACGAGTGCGGTTATTTTGTTTTTTCTTATTTTGATATTTAAATTATGTAATATTTCTTTTTGAGAATAGGTAATACATAAATTTTCGCAATATATTTCAGACATAATTCTTTTAGTACCTTTCTTTAAGAAGCAAATATATAAAATAGGGAGAACCAATTAAAGTCGCTATGAGCCCAGCTGGAACTTCGTGTGGCGCAAAAATAGTCCTGCCGATTGTGTCAGATAAAATAACGAGAAAGGCACCTCCTAAGGCAGAAAATGGGATTATTATTTTATAATCATAATCAAATAGAGCACGCATTATATGGGGTACAATTAAACCGACAAAACCTATTGGACCCACGAGGCAAACGGCACTTGAAGAAAGAAAAATGGCAAGAACTAATAAAATAATGCGCGATAAATTAATATTCACTCCAAGACCAATAATGATTTCATCACTTAAAGTTAAAATATTTATTCTCTGTGATAAAATTAATGCAAGAAAAGTTCCGATAAGAGTGCATGGAAGTATATAATAGAATTCATGCCATTCTTTTCCCCACAAGCTGCCCGAGAGCCACATATAAATTGAACCCACTTCATTGGTATTGTTTACTAAGATAAATGTAGTTCCTGCTTGGAAGAATGCATCGATAGCGATACCCGATAAAATAAGGCGCAATGGTGTTATGCCATTTTTAAATGCGAAAAGATAAACTAAGATACTGGCGAATAAAGCACCTAAAAATGCAGCTACAGGTAACAGAAAAAAACTGGAATTGCTAAAAACGAGTAGAGATAATACAGAAAAAAAACTTGCCCCAGAATTAATACCAATGATATTTGGTGCAGCAAGTTGATTTTTAGTGACAGCTTGTAAAATTGCTCCAGCGATAGCGAACTGAGCACCCGTGCAGGCACCAATTAAGAGTCTTGGAAGACGGTATTCGAATAAAATTGTATTTTCCAAATAATTGTGGACAATGTTTGGCAATAACTGATCAATATTTATTTTAACATCTCCTACGAAACTGCTGAAGAGAATAAAAATTGCTAAAGCTATAAATAGAATAAAAAAAAGAGAGATTTGTTTCGTTTGTGAAAGAATATTTTTTGTAAATACTGTCATCATATTTTATGCCGCCTTATCCCCATGTTTTCGAATCAGATATAAAAAGAAGGGGCAGCCTAAAAATGCTGTTATGACACCAACTGGTATTTCAATGGGAATTAATATTACACGTGCTATAAGGTCAGAAAATACAAGTAATAGGGCACCAAAAAGTGCGCAAAAAGGGAGCAGAATTTTATAATCATCGGATATGAGTTTTCTGACTATATGTGGAACAATCAAACCGATAAAGCCAATTGCGCCAGAAACGCTTACAGATGCTCCTGCTAAAATGACGACAAGCACACAAAGAATAATGCGTATTTTCCATAAATTTAGTCCCAAGGATTTTGCAAGGTCGTCTCCTAAGGAATAGGCATTCATAAAATGTGAAAAAATAAATGCACTCAATAACGCGCCGAGAGACCAAGGTAATATTTGGGAGAAATTCTCCCAAGTCACCCCTGCTAATCCTCCAGCAAGCCATGCGTAGATCATGCCGGCGTTTTCACCTAAGGATATCAACATTCCTGTGCTGAGTGCATAAAGAAAACTGCTGATAGACACGCCTGCAAGCACTAACTTTCCAACGGAGGGGCGATTTGTTAAAGAAATGATATAAACAAATCCCCCGCCAATTGCAGCACCCATAAAAATAAATACAGTCATTAAATTTGGGGAAATGGACAATTGAAAAAAGGATATTAATACAAAAACAAGTGATGCACCTGCAGACACACCCATAATTTTTGCTTCTGCTAAAGGATTGCGGGTAAGGCATTGCATGAGCGCACCTGCGACAGCTAAATTTGACCCGATCAGAGCTGCAAGTGCCGTGCGCGGTAAACGCAGTGTGTTGATAATGATGGAATCCATGTCGTCATTGCTGTGCAATAAATGTTTCCAAACATGCGCTATTTCAATTTGCACACTGCCAAAAGTTAAGCTCAATAGCATTGCAATGAACAGCAAAAGCAATAGAAGAAAAAATGAAATGATGTTTTTAATTGAATAAGAGTTCATTTGATAAAGTCAGCCATATTTTCTGTGATATATAACGTTGCCAAAGGACCTTTGCTGCGCGAACCTCTTTCTCGTTCCACAACAACAACATTTTTATTTTTAACGGCACTTAGATTTTTCCAAATAGGATTTTTTTCTAGGAAATTGAGAATATTTTTTCCTGGATCATCAAAAACAATTATATTTTCTGGATTTATTTTAAGAATATTCTCTGCACTGAGTTCAATAAGATCGGGATAGTCTTTATTGCCTTCACCTTTATAAGCATAATCAACCCCAATTTCGGCAATCAAATTCGCAATAAATGATTTTCCTGTCCAAGCCCAGATTTTGTTATTAGGAACATATAGTGCTAAAACTGATTTGAATTTTTTTTGATTCTCAAGTTTTACTTCTTTTAATTTACTTTCAAATTTATCTTGATATTTTTTAGCTTCATTTTGTTTTTGCAGGAGTTCAGCAAATATATTTAAGTAACTTAAAGTTTCTGAGTAGGTATCTGGTCTAAAATTAAGCACAGGTGCAATTTTAGTAAGCTTTGCAATGACATCTCTTTGTTCTTCATACACTCTATCTATTAATATAAGCTCGGGTTTCAACTCTTTAATTCGTTCGAGACTCGGATGAGAAATTTTTCCGACAACGGTTATTTTTTGAAATTCAGGACTTAAATAATCAGGAATATTTCCTGCTGCAGTGATAATAATACCAACAGGTTTGACGTCGAGCACATCTAAAATCTCCATTCCTGTCACACTTAAAGTAACAATTCTTTTTGGAGGAGTTTTGAAATTGAGTGCTGAAATTTCTGCTTTAATTCTTTTTATTTCTTCGGGTTTTGCAAATGATTTAAAACTTAAGAGAAATGATTCTATGAATAAAAAAAATTTTATGCTTATATTAACGGACTTCATTAGATACTTTCCTTTCTTTAACTTGATAAGTAATTAATAATATAATGAGCAATGATAATGAACATATTCCGAAAATCATAAATGTTTTAGGCATTCCCAACTTGTGTGCAATAAAGCCTGCTAAAAGAGCTCCAAACGGTAAGAATCCTCTGTCGCTGAGTGCAAGGCTCATTAATTTACCACGTATTTCATTGGGGGATTTTATTTGAAAATAAACGCGATTGGCTGTACGCGAAATTTGACTAAAGAAACCGATTAAAAATAAAAATATATAAGTCAGTAAAATGTGATTTACTGCACCTAATATAATAAATGAAATTGAGGCAAAAACTGCGGTTGAGAGAATAAACAGAGCATGGATTTTTTTTCGTAAAAAACTGATTAAACTGGAGCCTAGAATTGTTCCCAGTGCTGCAATCACGAGAAAGCGTCCGTAGGTCTCAGGCCCCATATTTGCGGAGGCTTTTACAAATGCAGGCATAAGACTAATATATGGGAATAAAAAGAGCATAAGGACACAGCCTGCAATGAAGGTGCAGAGTAAATCTGGATTTTCTTTAATATACAAAACAACGCTTTTATAATTTAAATTATTTACATTTTTATCGTTACTTAGAAATTGATTCTTTTCTTGAATACCGGTGATAAAAAATAAGGAAATAATCACAAGTATTTGCCCTAAAAATTGAAAAAGAAATAAGAACCCGGAATCCATTTTGGCTAAGGCTAAACCAGCAAGAGCTGGTCCTAATATAGCCGTTATATTGAGGACAGATGTGTAAATAGATACTGCGCTGCAAATAGCTTCTTTTTCTATCAAGCGAGGGAGGAGACTGTTTCGCACGGAGGGTTCCATTTCGACAAAAAGTCCTCTCAAACCAATAATCAAGCCAATTAAGAAAATATTTATATTTTTATTGAGCACGATGTAAAAAAGAGCAAAATTAAAAACTGCAATTAGCAAGTAAACAAGTATTAATAATTTCTTTTGATTGTATCTATCTGCAAGAGCACCGCCTAAAAAACCGATAAACAGTGCAGGTAATAATCTTATGAAATTTATAATGCCAAGATTTAATTCCGAGGATGTGTGTGTCCATATCACCCAATTGAGAGCGGCAAAACCAATGTAGTCCCCCAAAAGCGTGAAAAAACTTCCTCCAATAAAATACTGATAGTTTTTAAATCGCAGAGCATTTTCCATTTGTTATACCTACAAATGTTTTTTAGCATGAAAATGATAATCATTATCATATCGCTTTTAACCCTTGGCAAATTAAAAATCCACTTCTGTCATTACAATTTTTTTTATATCTAAAAATATTAAAATATCTTATGGGAAATATTATTTTTTTCTAGGGTATTTTTGGTTTTTATAAATTTATTTTTTAAACTCATTTACGAGTTGTACGAGATATTCTATATTTTCAACTGGGGTATGTTGAGTACAGCCATGACCTAGATTAAATATATAACCATGTGGGTGGCGTGAGCCAATTTCTAAGCAATGAATTAATTTTTCTTTTAGCAGTTTTTGCGGCCCATATAAAAGTAAAGGATCGAGGTTTCCCTGTAAAGCAATTCCACTGCCGGTAAATTGCTTTGAGACTTTGTATAAATCTTGTCGCCAATCTACACTGTAAACGTTGGACTGGATGGAGAGAGCTTCTTCGGTAAGTCCTGCCCCTTGTCCGAAGAAATTGATCACAGGAACGAGTGGTTTAATCTCATCTACGATTCGTTTCGTGTAGGGAAGACAAAATTCTCTGTACTGGTCGGGAGCAAGTGCGCCGGACCAACTTTCAAACAACTGAATTGCTTCTACCCCAGCATGAATTTGCATTTTCAAATAAGCAATGGTTGCATTTGTTAGCAATTGCATGAGGCGATGAAATGTCTCGGGTTCGTTGAACATGAGTTTTTTTGTCTCAAAAAATTCACCTTTGGCACTGCCTCCTTCTATCATATAACTCGCAACCGTAAATGGTGCACCGGCAAAACCCAGCATGGTGGTTTCTTTAGAAAGTTGGGGCTTCACTCGTTCAACAGTTTCACCAACGTAACTTAATTTTTCAATGAGTTCTTCAATATTTTCAGCAGCGGGTAGAATACTTTTAAGATCATAGCTGCTGCGAATTGTTTTTGCATAGCGCGGTCCTTCTTTTTCTACGAATGACAATTCTAAACCCATAGCATCGGGTATAAGTAATATATCTGCGTATAAAATTGCACCGTGAAGGTTAAATCTTTTTAAGGGTTGTAAAGTTATTTCTGCTGCAATTGTAGGAGTCTTAAACATATTTAACGTGTTATGTTTTTTTCTAATTTCACGGTATTCTGGTAGGTAACGACCCGCTTGTCGCATAAGCCAAAGTGGTGTTTTTTTAGTTTTGATTCCTTTAGCTGCTTCAAGTAGAAGTTTGCTCATATTATCTCCAGAAAATTAATTAAAGTAACTTAGTGTTTTTTTGTTCGAGGTGTTGAACGACTTTTTTAACATCTTGACTGCGGGCAAGTGGCATGACTAAAACGGCATCGTTTGTTGCGATAACGGCAACATTTTCCATACCAACAACAGAAACGAAGGGCCCAGTTGTATGGATCACGCTGTTTCTTGTTTCGTGAGTAAATATTTCTCCAGAGAGTGTGTTACCTTGACTGTCTTGTTCAAAACATTCACGCACAGCTGACCAAGAACCTACATCATTCCAATCAAAATTTGCAGGGATGCATGCGACGTGACTCGTTTGTTCGATGAATGCAATATCGATTGGAGAGTTTTCTATTTTCGCATATATTTCATTAAGATTATCATTATTAATAGCTTCTATTAATGCAGCTGTTTCTGGTTGAATATGGGAAAATGCGTTCCAAAATGTTTTTGTCTTCCAAACAAATATTCCTGCATTCCAAAGATATTTTTTTGTGCGTAAAAATTGTTCCGCAGCAGCTTGATTGGGTTTCTCACGAAAGCTGCGCACGCTATAACCCGTAGCAGTGACTTCAGTTAATTTTTGTGGAGATAGAATATTTCCATCTTTGTCTAAAGGAAGACCTTGCTCTATATAACCAAATCCAGTTGCAGGATAGGTGGGCTGAATACCTACGGTTACAAAAAAATTATTTTTAGCGAGCTGAATTGCATCGGAAATTGTTTGCTCGAAGGAGCGGATATTTTGAATGGCATGGTCTGATGATAAGATGACCATGATCGCTTCAGGATCTTCTTGCATAAGTCGCCAAGCACTCAAAGCAATTGCGGGAGCCGTGTTGCGCGCTTCGGGTTCTATGATCATTTTGGCAATTTGGTTTGAAACTTGATTTGTGCACAGATTTTCTTGTCCTTTTGCTGTGACAAGCCAGCGTCTGCTGATAGGAGAAATATTTTTTATGCGCTCGATGGAGAGTTCGAGCAGTGACTTTTTAGCGCCACCGAGGGTTAAAAACTGTTTTGGAAACGATTTGCGTGAGAGAGGCCAGAGGCGCGTGCCCGAGCCACCACACAAGATAATTGAATAAATGTTTTGATCTTTTTCAAATACATCGTGTTGAGCCATATCACTCTCCCATCATGTTCTGTTTTTAGCAAAGGTTTCCCCATCATTTCGGGCTCCTCTTGAAGTCGTGTTGTCGCATAAGCAAAGCATTTTCTCAACTGTTTGACAAAGCCCTTCAAGAGATCTTTACTTTCCATTGAATTGGGCTACATCGACTCACGGAAAGGGGCTCGCCAATGGCAAATCGTATTCGCACTCTCGAAGATCTTAAATTTGAAGAAAATTCTAACCCTGTTGTTTTTTTACGTCTCGATTTAAATGTTCCAATTAAAAACGGAAAAATAAGCGATGACACACGTATACAAGCTGCATTGCCTACAATTAAGTGGTTGCTAGAAAAAAATGCGAAGATAATTGCCTGTTCCCATTTGGGACGGCCAAAGGGAAATGGTTTTGAGGAAGAATTTTCTCTTTCACCAGTTGGTTCACGTTTAGCAGAACTTCTTAATATAGATGTTGTTCTTGCACATGATTATACCGAAGATGGCTTTTCAAAAATTGTCTATGATTTAAAACCAAAACAAATTATTCTGCTAGAAAATTTACGTTTTCATAAAGAAGAACAAGCAGGCAATGAAAGTTTTGCCAATAAGTTAGCGCGCAGCGCAGATTATTATGTTAACGATGCATTTGGCACTTGCCACAGAGCCGATGCATCCATGGTTGCCGTGCCTGAATGCTTTCCATTGGAAAAAAGAGCAGCAGGTTTTCTCATTGAAAAAGAAATGAAATTTCTTGAAGATGCTTTCCGTGCGCCAAAAGCTCCGGTTACAGCTGTGTTTGGTGGTTCAAAAGTCTCCGACAAAATTGATATCTTGCGTAAATTCACAACAATTGCAAATAATATGATCATCGGTGGAGCTATGGCTTATACATTTCTGAAATGCAAAGGCAAAAATGTTGGTAATTCAAGAGTGGAGTCCGATAAATTCGCCCTTATCGAAGAAATATTTAAGGCAGCAGAAAAGCGTAACGTTAAAATTTATTTGCCAGAAGACCATCTTTGTGGTGCAGAATTTTCTGAAAATGTGACACCTGTTTCTGTTGGTGCTGCTGATATTCCAGATGGATTAATGGGGCTCGATATTGGTCCAAGTACTTCCGAACTATTTGCAAGTGTAATTGAAAAAAGCAATGTCGTTGTGTGGAATGGCCCTATGGGTGTTTTCGAATTTGATTCCTTTGCAAAGGGAACAAAAGCAGTGGCCGAAGCAATGGCAGAATGTGAAGGAACAACAATTGTGGGTGGAGGCGATTCCGCTGCTGCAATTGTCAAATTCAAAATGCAAGATAAAGTAACACATGTTTCTACCGGTGGTGGAGCGAGCATGGAACTTCTTGAAGGCAAAGAACTCCCTGGAATTCGTGTATTAAGAACAAAATAATTCTACACTCTTTTAATATTAAAGAGTGTTTTTTATTATATTTTATTGGAGTAAATTATGGTTTCAGAACGAAAAAAAATGATTATTGGCAATTGGAAAATGTTTAAAAATTCGGCACAGGCAAGTGCTGATTTTTCTGAATTAGCAGATTTAATTGTCGCTAAAAATCTGAATTTAGAAGTGGGAATTGCTGCACCCAGTGTTTTTCTTGCCGAGCTTGCACGTAAAACGCAAAACTCTGTTACTTTATTTGCACAAAATGCTCATTGGGCAAATGAAGGCGCTTTTACAGGCGAAGTATCTCCAGCTATGCTCAAAAGCATTCGTGTCAATGGAAGTTTGGTTGCACACAGTGAACGCAGACAGATGTTTGCTGAGAGCAATGAAACCGCTGGAAAACGTGTGGGTGCTCTTATTCGTGCAGGCATGAAAGCTGTTTTGTGTATTGGCGAAACCCTTACAGAACGTGAAAATGGTGATCTGAAAAAAGTTTTAAAAACACAACTTGAAGTTGCGCTCAATGCATCAGGTATAAGCAGTGCGAATGAATTTATAGGCTCAGATCCTTCCTCGCCACTTCTTTCCATTGCTTATGAACCTGTTTGGGCAATTGGCACGGGCAAAGCGGCTTCGCCTGTAGAAGCTCAAGAAGCGCATGCATTTATTCGTGAAGTTCTTGCTTCCTACTTTAATCCCGAAACCAGCTCACGTTTGCAAATTCTTTATGGTGGAAGTGTCAAACTGAACAATGTCAGCGATTATATGGCATGCCCTGATGTTGATGGAGCGTTGGTTGGTGGTGCGAGTTTAGTGGCAAAGGATTTTGCTGAACTCTGCGAAAAGTGCGTATAAAAATTCACTCCATTATTATTTAAATATTGTAAATATATCAAATGATTTAAAAGGTTCGAAATGAAAAATAAAATAACTCTTCTTGCGTCTCTTATTCCTTTAATTTTTATTAATAATGCATTCTCACAAAATGAAGAAGCTAAAGATAATTTAGGTCGCCCATTGTTATATTGTAAAGATTATATGATAAAGGCTACGCATGATAATGGAAATGTTCAAGTTCTTTATAATGATTCTGAGAAAGCTTATTATTTATTTAAAAATAGCAATTCACAAATTAAGAAAAAATCTAAGAATAAATTTAGAATTATTCCTAAAGATGGGAATATGAAAGAATGTACCTTACCTGTGAAAGTAAAAGACTCATTTGCAATAGAAGTTGTTGGTATGAAAGATAATGATAAGTATTTATCTTTTCAAACAGCTGTGGATATCTTTTCGCAATCCTATTATTATGTAGGTAGTAATATTTCTAATTTTTATTTACAAGAGCCTTTGAATAAGGAAAAAAACGGTTATAATCTTGTAAATGTAATAGATGATTCAATTTTATTTTGTTTTCATGGATCTTGTACTTCCGTTGGCGATCTTAATGCACAGTATACAAGTTTTGAATTTATAGCGATTAAAAAAGAAGATGATTGTGAGCAAAATACTGGTTTTCGCAGAGTTATTCAAAAAGCAGACAAAGAATTAGTGAATTTTGATAAGACAGTTATTCAACCAAGTATTGCAAAAGCAGATAAAGAATTAGTGAATTTTGATAAGACAGTTATTCAACCAAGTATTGCAAAAGCAGACAAAGAATTAGTGAATTTTGATAAGACAGTTATTCAACCAAGTATTGCAAAAGCAGACAAAGAATTAGTGAATTTTGATAAGACAGTTATTCAGCCAAGTATTGCAAAAGCAGACAAAGAATTAGTGAGTTTAGATAAGACAGCTACTCAGCCATTTGTAAAAGAAGTAGATCAAGCGTTAGTGAAATTCGATGAAGAAGTCACTCAGCCAGTTGTTAAAGAAGTAAAAAAGTTCTTCAAAAAAGCTTTTAATTGGTGAAAACCTGCTAAATGTTAACGATAAGGGGATTTTATTTTGCAACAATTTAAAATCAGTTTGAATTGTTGCAAATTTAAAAAATTAGAATTTATTTATCCAAAACTAGGTCTTTAATTGGGCTAATATCTCCTTCTTTAATCGCTTTTATCAATTGAGCATCAACTCCGCCATTGTTAGGAAATTCAGTATACGTCCAATTTTCGCAAGCTGAGCTTTTGATTTTTCTTTATTTTCTAAATAATATTTTACTTCCCGATGCTACCCGTTTTTCGAACTCATGCACACCTTCTGCTGTGATGGGTGCCCTTTTCCATACGCTTGAATTTTCATTATTCACACAGAAAAAATAAAATCCAATGTTGCTTATGTGGGTAGAAAATTGAAATAACGAAACAGAGCAGAATAATAGAGAAGAAACTAACGATTTTTCCATAATTTATTCCAATTTTATTCGACGCTAAAAAAATACAGATGGTGGAAATAACCAAGGTCTTGGTATTTAAAAAATTAAGATTATCAATGAACATTATGGGGAAATTTCATTTTTTTTATGTGAAGATGTGCTTTTTTGCGAAATATTCTGCATGAAATGATTTTGCGTATGAGGATTGAATGTGCTTGTTTCATCATAGGACAATATTTGTGGTAATGATCCTTGCATAGCAAACATTTCTTCATCAGAAAAACCTTGAAATGCAATTGTCCTGTGCGGCTTTATGAGAGAATATTCGTAAAGTTTTGTATAGGCATCAAAAAGCTCAGGGTTTTGTGCAAGTTTTTGATAAGCATTGCCAATGCACAAACTGTATTGTCCTTTTGCTTCTGCAACCAATGCAGCCACTTTCGACGATGTTTCCGCTTCAAGGAGCTGTGCATCAAGACGTCCCACTTCTTCGATATCGGCTTTTGCTTTTTCTAATCGAGCAGCAACCGTATCAAATAGTTGCTGTGAAACTTCTGGTAAAAGGCTAAGTTTGCTAATAAAAATCTTATCAACAGTGATCCCCCAGCGCAAAGTTTCGTTTTTGATCTCATCTTTTATTTTCTGATTCAATGCATTTCTGTTGCTTAATATCTGTTTGAATTCAAGAGTTCCTAAAATAGATGTTGCTGCACTGGTTAAAGTGCTTTGTAACGATTTTTCTAAATTTTCTACTTGAAATGCGGCTTTAACAGGACAAGTGATATTAAATTCGACCCAGAGATCGATAATAATTGTTGTGCCAGAAAGATCATTGATATGAATTTCTTCAAATGTTCGAAAATCTTTTTTTAAAGAAACAGAAATAGTTTGACAGGTTGGCAGTATTTTTTCGAAACAAAAATGTAAACCGGGTTTTTTAAAAATCTTTACAAGCTTACCGAAACGACACATTAATATATTTGTTTCGTTATCTACTTGAATGATAAATGCTTTGCAAATTAAAAAAATGAGGGGTATCGTGAATGTGCCGAAAACGATTCCAAGAATAAGTTGTAAAACTTCATGTTTCATAATTACCTCTTAATATAAGAGAGCTTAGATTCGGAAAAAACTTCTACTTTTCTCCGCTCAATATACTGTTGTAACGTACCATTTTTTTGTAATTTTTCTAAAATGTGAACAAGTGTCATGATTTCTTCTTCAACTGCTTTTGCTTTTGCCTGAGCAATAGCAATCCCTTTTTTTGCAGCAATCAAGCGTTGCTCACATTCTCCTTCAGTCTGCGCATAAGAACGCTGTGCTTCGCTTTGTGCATTGATAACGCCATTGAGTGCATGGGCAAGTTCATCTGGCGGAAGAATGTCTGTTAAATCAACACCATCAAAATGTATACCATAATTTTCACCCATTTTGAGAGTAAAAAATTCTTGAATATGTTGATTCATTTGCTGACGATCTTTTCTGAGAGCTGCATAGGAACCCTCTTGAGACTTTATAATACCGCTATTTTTATTTTCAAAACTTGCAATTTCATTATGGAGCAAACATGTAAATAAACTTTTGATATGCTCATTCGCTTTTCCCATGCTAAATAAATATTCATAGAGATTTGTTTTAAGCGGGCTGTATCTTAATTTTGCATCGAGACGTAGCAGTGTTCCATCTGCGACCATGGCCATAGAAGCACTTTCATTATCTGAAAGATCTATCATCTGTTCCATAATTGATATTTTATAAACTTTTTGCCAAGGCCATTTGAAATGCAATCCTGGTAAAAAAGTTTTTAAATGATTTGTTTCTTTATTGATCAATATGGCTCTGCCAAAACTTGTGAGAATTGCGACTGAGCCTTCATTGACTTGAAATCTGCATTTATTGGAAATATATAAAAGATAAAGAGCTAAGCCAGTTAAAAAACCAATGAGCATATGCTCAGTCATTATGTGTCTCCTATTTTTTTAAAATTTATAGAGTGCATTTTTCCATTTCACACTTGTATTTTCTAAAATCTTTTTCTTGCTATCAAAATGACCACTGTGTTTTTTATATGCTGCGACAAGCCCTTTATTCACATCGACGACATCTTCATTGAAATTCATATGTGCATCTGTCACTTGAGGGAGTAAATCAACTTTATCAAGTGAATCGACTACCATGCCATGTGGGACATAGCGTCCCGTTGGAATTTCGACTCCGACAACAATAGCTCCAATCCCAATATAGCAATGCGAACCAATGATAGAATCGTGAACGATTGCTTGAAAACCAATAAAGGAATTGTCCCCTATAAAGCATGGTCCATGGACAAGAGCTTGGTGAGCGACTGAAACATTTTCTCCAATATACACTGCCCAGTCTTCTCCGCCAACGCTCACCCATTTTTCTTTTAGAGCATGGATAACAACTCCATCTTGAATATTTGAATTTGAGCCAATATAAAACGGAGTTCCTTCGTCGGCTCGAATGGAAGATTCTGCTGCTATATGAACATGATCTCCTAAAACAATACGGCCGATCAAGGATGCTTTTTGATGTACGAAGGCGGAGGCCGTTATATATGCTTTTTCTCGAATTTGTGTAAGCCAATTTTGATTTTCTGTTGGCAGAGAGTAATGTGTCGGTTTTTTATAAGCAACTTTTAATCGACTCGGTAAATGGCCACGAATATGTTTTGACTTTAACGGAGGATTTTCAGTGTTTTTCTCGGGCTTTTTGAGCCAATTTCCAAGTGAACAAACAAGTATACCACTTAAAAGTCCCCATAAAAGATGCCCTGAAACCGTTCCCAGCATGGTTAAGGTAAATGCGAGGGCGGCAAATTTTTGTGTGCTGAGTAAATGAAAAAATGTTTTATATTCAACAAGTCTGAGGCCAATAACACAGAGCAATCCTGCTAGTGCTGCCAAAGGGATAGATGACATCGTTTCAGCAAAATAAAAAATACAAACGAGCAAGAGAACAGCATGTAGAAGGGAAGAAAGTCTCGTCTTTGCTCCGCATTGGACATTGACGCTTGAGCGAACGATGACACCCGAAACGGGCATTCCACCAAATAATCCTGAGCTTAAGTTGGCAAAGCTTTGGCCAAACAATTCAAGGTTTGAATTGTGACTTTTTTTATTTTGGGCAATTCGGTCAATGGCTTGAGCAGAGAGTAAGGATTCTATTGAAGCAAGGAAAGCTAAGGGGATTGCAAGGGCAAGAAGATGAATCCATTTGTCAAAACCAAGTATGGGCATGCTTGGTAAAGGTAAAAACGAAGGAATAGAACCCACCCTTTGAATGCCCCAGTCCAATCGGGTGGACACTTCTGTCACAATAACAATACCAACAAAGGCAGCAGGAAAACGCTTAAACTGTTTACAAGAAGTGACGAGCAGTGCGACAACAAGCCCACAGACCACGGCATGCCAGGAGACCTCATGCAGCCAATCGCTTTTATCCAAAATTTTTGAAATTGCAAAAATACTGTTATTAAATCCAAGTAATTCTGGGAATTGATTGTCAAGCAACTTTAGGCCAACACCCGTGGTAAAGCCGACCAAAACGGCTTCTGGCATATATTTAATAAACCTTCCTGCTTTTAATAAACAAAGTAGGAGTTGAACAAATGCAATAATAATACAAGTTCCAGCAACTCCCATTGCTCCAAATTCTTTTGTTATGGTTAAAATCATAAAACTAAGAGCAGCGGCTGGTCCTGTTACTTGAAGTGCAGACCCACCAAATATGGCTGCCATCCCACCGCCAATTGCGCCCGCAATGATTCCTGTGCTTGCAGGTAGACCACAGGCGACTGCGAGGGCAATATTGAGCGGAAGTGCAACAGAAGCGACAGTGATTGCAGCAATGACATCTTGCAATAGACTTTTGCTGCGGAGCACTTCAAGCCAATTATACGCAAGATCTTTTGCGAGTTCATTTATGCTCAAAATACTTTTTAAATTAAATATATTTTTATTGAGTGATTTTTTATCAAGTGAATTGGAGTTTTTAATGAGAAAATTATAAGAACTAGAAGAGCCAATTAATTTCTTCATTGTAACTCCAAAGCATTCATATTAAGTTAAATGACTAAAAAATTTATTCCTCTAAAATTCTTTATTTTCACGTTATAACTTGATTGGCATAAATTAGAAAGAGGTGATATTTTATTGACGATATAAAAAATTTTTATCGTCAATATTTATTAAAAATAAATTTTTAATGAAAATCTTTACATAAAAAAAAACTTATGATAGATACATGCATATGACTGACCGGATAGTAATATCTCGTGTATTATAATGAGGGATGTAAAATGAAGGGCATACAGAAAAATAATAGTTTCGCTATAATCAAACCAAATTACAAATCCTCAACGCTCCTTCTATCTTATCTAGATCTATCTCTACTAAATTAAAACAATCTTTTTTTAAAATTTAATATTATAATATTTGTTATGAAATAAAATATATTCTTACTTAAGAATTTTTCGAATGAATTAACAGAAATGCATTAATTAACATGAAATTCAGAATGGAGTTTGTTATGCAAGCACGTCAGATAAAAATATTTGATACAACCTTAAGAGATGGACAACAGTGCCCAGGTGCAGGAATGTCATTTGAAAATAATATTGAATATGCAAAATTGGCTGCTAAAGCAAATATTGATATTATTGAAGTTGGTTTTCCAAGCGCAAGTAAATTAGATTATATGATCGTACATTCTGTTGCAAAAGAAATTGTAGAAAATAAATCGAGTCCTATTATTGCTGCTCTTTGTCAACTGAGAGAAAATCAAATTGTGACTACTGTCCGTTCACTTGAACCAGCAATTAAATATGGCAGAGCCCGTCTACACACATATGTGCCAGTCGATTCACAATTGATGTCTGCCTTGGGCGATTATGGAAAAAACTTTTCACAAATAATAAAAGATGTATATAATTATATTAAGATTGCCACGCAAGCTGATGTTGAAGTCGAGTTTAGTCCAGAAGGTTATTCTAGGATGGGTGAACAATTTAATTTTGTAACTGATTTAATCAGAGCTGCTATTGAAGCGGGTGCTACAATAATAAACTGTCCAGATACAATTGGGGGAGCATGTAAATTACAGGGCCGTGAATATTTTGTAGAAAAAATGAATGATCATGCAAAAATTATTGAAAAAGAATTTCCAAATAAAAAAATAACGTGGTCTGCTCACTGTCACAATGATTTTGGGTTAGCGCTCGAAAACTCAATCAACGCAGTTATCTATGGTCCTGCCACACAAATAGAGGGATGTTTTAACGGCATTGGCGAAAGAGCTGGTAATGTTTCTTTAGAGCAATCGATTATGTTTCTTAAAAAATTCGGAGCATGCGAAAATAATAAAATGCGTTATTATACAAATGTTAAGATTGAACATTTGCAGGCTATTTCGGATTTTGTCAGCATAAATATGCTACAACGTCAACCGCATTGGCCGATCACTGGAGAAAATGCGGCAAAGCACTCTTCCGGTGGACATACAAACGCTATTATAAAAAATCCTTTATCATATCAGCCATTTGACCCAAACGAAATTGGTAAGAAAATCTCATTTTTGTTTGGCCCATTTAGTGGTGGAAATCATGCCAAAGATATAATTGAAGAGTTTGGATATATTTGTCTAGAAGAGGAAAAGGCATGCATAGCACAATTTATAAAAGATTTTCATTCAGAAAGAAGAAAAGGAATTACCGATTCTGAGTTAATAAGCACCTATATTGAATATAGAAAACCAATAAAGATTAATAATTTTAATTATGCAAAATATGAAAATAATAATTCAATTGAAGTTGAAGGTGATTTTTTTGGCGAAAATAAAAAATTTCAATTCACAAACTCGAAAGATGGTTCTGTATACACAGCTCTTTACAATGCTATAGTGAAGTTTATTCCAGATATGAAAATTGGAAGATACTTTAGTCAGTCAATTGAAAAAGGTGTGAATTCAATAAATCGCTCTAAAACTATGATTGAAGATCAAGATAATAAAACTTACACTGGAATCGGAGAAGACTTTGATATCGAAATATCTGCTTTAAAATCATTGATTGATGCAGCAAATCATATGTATATTCAAAGAACCTATGTCAAAATAAATTGAGGAACGTCTGATGAATAAAAATATAGTTGAAAAAATTTGGGATGCGCATTTGATCAATGAAACTCCTGGGCAATCTTCAGTTTGTGCAATTGATTTTGCTTTTTTACATGAAGTTACATCTGCACAGGCGTTCCAGACCCTCAAAGAACGTAATATTGAAATCATGTTTCCGCATCAATGCATAGCCACAATTGATCATAGTATTCCGACCCGAAAAAATAGAACAGAAATCTATGATTCTGCGGCAAAAAATCAGGTTGAGTTATTAAGACAAAATGCCAAAAACAATGCAATTCCATTTTATGATTTTGAGAGTGGATATCAAGGAATTGTTCATGTCATTGGACCAGAGCTTGGAATCACTCAGCCTGGAATGACTCTTATTTGTGGTGACTCTCACACAGCAACACATGGTGCTTTTGGTACTTTAGCATTTGGAGTAGGTACCTCAGAATTATCGCATGTTTTAGCTTCTGGCTGCTTATTATTAAATAAACCAAAAGTTATGAAGGTAGAATTCTGTGGGAAAATGCAAAAAGGCGTTTTTGCAAAAGATCTTATTATGAAGCTGATCGCTCAAATTGGTATCGGTGGCGGAACTGGTTTTATTATTGAATATACAGGTAAAGTTATACAAGAAATGAGCATGGAAGAGCGTATGACTATTTGCAACATGAGTATTGAAT
Source organism: Fluviispira sanaruensis (assembly GCF_004295685.1). Taxonomy (NCBI): domain Bacteria; kingdom Pseudomonadati; phylum Bdellovibrionota; class Oligoflexia; order Silvanigrellales; family Silvanigrellaceae; genus Fluviispira; species Fluviispira sanaruensis. Next base: position 2,303,949 of record NZ_AP019368.1, on the reverse strand, counting down.
GTGGAGCAAAAGCAGGTCTTATATCACCAGATACTACCACGTATCAGTATTTATTACAAAGACCATTCGCTCCATCTGAAGACCATTGGGAGAATTTAGTAAATTATTGGAATTCATTTAAGAGTGATGAAAACTGCGAATACGATACAGAAGTTATTGTTAATATTCAAGAAATGGAACCTATGGTAACATGGGGCACAAATCCTGCCCAGGCTATAGAAATTTCCAAAGAAATACCTGAACAAACTGAAATATCGCAAAATGAAAAAATAATGTATGAAAAAGCCTTAGATTATATGAATCTTAAAGGTGGTATGAAAATGGGAGATATTCCAATTGATTGGGCATTTATAGGATCATGTACAAATGGTCGAATAGAAGATCTAAGAATATGTGCGAAAATAATTCAAAATAAAAAAGTTCATCCATCAGTTACGTTGTTTATCGTACCTGGCTCTGAAGGTGTGATGCAACAGGCAAAAAAAGAGGGTCTTGATAAAATATTCATAGATGCGGGTGCTGATTTTCGTATGCCTGGATGTTCATTATGTTTAGGAATGAACGATGATAAAGTACCAGCAGGGAAAAGATGTATAAGTTCTACAAATAGAAATTTTGTGGGACGACAGGGAACTGGAAGTTTTACACATTTAGCCTCTCCAGCAACTGTTATAGCAAGTGCGATTGAAGGAAAAATCAGTTCACCAAAAAAATATTTTTAAGTAAAAGGTTTTAAATATGGAAAGTAAAGCATCAATAACAGGAAAATGCATTCCACTTGAGATGAGTGATGTAGATACCGATCTTATCATTCCTGCACAATATTTAACTTCAGTGACTCGCAAAGGCTACGGCGAAAATCTTTTTAAAAGGTTGCGTGAGAATTCTCCAGATTTTATCTTTAATAATGCAAAATACAAAGATGCAAAGATTTTAGTGACGAAAAATAACTTCGGCTGTGGCTCTTCAAGAGAACATGCAGTTTGGGCTTTAAAAGAATATGGCATTCAGGTTATAATTGCGCATTCTTTTGCCGATATTTTTGCGGGAAATAGTTTAAAAAACCGTCTTATTCTTATCCAGCTTCCGGAAAGTGAAATATATAAAATTATAGAAAAATCGAAGCAAAGTGAATATATATTAAAAATTGATTTACATAGCACAAAAATTGAATCGAAGTGCGGTGATATTTATAATTTTAAAATGGATGATTTCCAAAAATCTTGTTTCATTAATGGATTTGATGAAATTGATTATCTTCTTTCTTTTAAAGAAAAAATTATAAAATTTAAGCATGAACAAATGCAAAATAATATTATTCCAAAATTAAACAGGACAATATGATGAATAAAAAAATCGCAGTATTACCCGGTGACGGGATTGGACCAGAAGTAATGGAACAAGCAATTCAAGTGTTGCGTTGTATTGAAAAAAAATTTAACCACCAGTTTGAAATTAATTTTGCTCACGTTGGGGGTGCTGCTTATGAAAAATTTGGCAGTCATTTCCCTGAGTCAACAAAGTTCGTCTGCCAAAAGGCAGATGCAATTTTGTTTGGATCAGTCGGTGGTCCTATTAGTGAATCTCATCTTGCTAAATGGAAAGATTGTGAAAAAAATTCTATTCTTTCTTTACGAAAGGAATTTCAGTTTAGTTCTAACATTCGCCCAGCAAAAGTTTACCCTGAATTAAAAGATATCTGCCCATTGAAAGATAGTATTATAAAAAATGGAATTGATATCGTTATTGTACGAGAGCTTTTAGGAGATGTTTATTTTGGTGAGCATAGAACTTTTATTGAAAATCAATTGAGAAAAGCGTCGGACCTCTGCGAATACAATGAAAAGCAAATAGAAACGGTTGCTCATCAGAGTTTTAAAATTGCGCTTGGGCGCAACCGTAAAGTGACATCGGTTGATAAGGCAAATGTTTTGGATACTTCAAAATTGTGGCGAGAGGTCGTAGCTGAAGTCGGTAAACAATATCCAACTGTTACTTTAGAACATATGTTGGTTGACAATTGTGCGATGCAATTTTTTATCAATCCATCGCAGTTTGATGTTATTGTAACAACTAATTTATTCGGTGATATTCTCTCCGATGCTGCAGCAGCCTTTCCTGGAAGTTTAGGGCTTATGCCATCAGCAAGTTTTAATGAAAATGGATTTGCTCTGTACGAACCTTCGGGTGGTTCGGCTCCCGACATTGCAAGCAAAAATATTGCAAATCCAATTGCGCAGATCATGTCGCTCGCTATGCTCTTAAGGCATTCTTTTGAATTGGTCGAGGAAGCTCAGTGTATAGAAAATGCAATACAAAAAACTCTGCAAGCTGGTTATCGCACATCGGATATATGCATTGACAAAGAAAAAGCAGTGACAACAGAGCAAATGACTCAACAAATTCTCTATTTTATGTAACCAAAGAAACAATGAATTTTCCAATCCTGTTTTAATTCAAAAAACAAATGAATTTTTTTTTGTTCCTTAATCTCTATTTTTAAACAGCTCGAGTCCAAATCTGATTTCGAATTCATAGCATAAACATTCAGATCAATTTTATTGCCAATAGAAATAGGGAGCGTGATCTCTTCATTAAATGGAATCCAATTTTTGTCATTGATTTTAATACTCGAAGAGATATAGCCCCAATTTTGTGGATGCAGAGCTGAAATCTTGATCGTTTGCAATGTGCTCAACTCGGCCGAAGCACTTAGAGATGTCATAGCTGCACAAATTATAGATATGAAATTATTAAATATCTTTATCATAAATCTCTCCTTTCTTGTAATAAAATTTAAATAATTCTTATAGAAGTTTTATGAAACATTTTTAAGCTCTTTTCTTTGATATTATTTTGACAATCTTGTCGAAAGATATAAACTAGCTCCTGTTTGGTTAACAATTTAAAATCTTCGTCAGACTATATGATTTTCAAAGAAATTTTGCAATTCGTTTTGTCTGGGGTAATTGGTGAGTAAATTCTATTATAAGATAATGTATTTATTGGGTATGAGATTATTTTGAAAAATAATTATTAAATTTTTAAAAATTATTGAAATTTATAATTGTATTTTGAAAAATTATTTTATAATATATAAATGGTAATGTAAGAGTTAGTATATGTAAACAATTGAAACCAAATTAATATTTAGAATATTTATTCTTAGAAAAGGATGTGCATATTAAGAAATTAATAAGATGAGTTTAATTTGTAAAAAAGGAGAGATGGATATGGAAAACTGTTAACTTTTTAAAAATAGAAATAATTTTGAAATTTTATATAAGTCGTTCAATTATATAATAAGGATATATATATGGTAAGCATTAGACAAAAATTGTTTCCAAAGTTAATGATCATCTCTTCTATTTTTTATTCTGTACAAATCTCTGCGGATGTCATTTCACCGATTGAAAGCCTTGCACCTAAACTAGCAAATGCAAGAAAAAATTTTCAAACAACGAGTGATTTAAAATCTGAAAAAAAAGAAAATAGAAATAAATTACTCAGACTTTCAAATTTAGCATATCTAATTTCTACGCAGAAGCTAAATGCTCATTTAGGAGATAAAAGTGAAGCGATAGTAACAATTACCAACACAAGTCCCTCCGATTATATTCGGGTGGAACCTCTGCCATTGACTTATCCTTTACAAATATTAAATAATTCTTGTGATAAAGAGCTCTCTCCTTCCCAGAGTTGCGTGTATAAAATTATTTTTTCCCCACAACGTCATGACCAAAAAGGGTCAGATGAAATAAAAATAGCGTATTATAATGGAAATGATTCAAAATTGATAAAATTAGATCAAATAAAATTCCAAACCATTCCAAAAAATGTGCTCGATTTATCCATGTATGATGAAGTTTATGCATCTCTAAATATGGGAACTATTTGTTCTGAAAAAAGAATGTATGCAAATGGTAAACATAATATACCTCTTTTTCCAAGCCTTTCCATCACGGACAAAAACTACAAAAAAATCACAGTAGATGAAAAGGAAGTCTATGATGCCATACAAGTTTTTGTTCGAAGAGGAAATACAAATCTATTTATTGAGCAAGAAAATAATAGCAGTACATATAGTGTCTCCCAAATGAAAAATAAATTTTCCCGTTGTATGAATTCTCCTACAAATGATTCCTATAATTATCACAAATTGTTTTTTACTTCGAGTAATGGAGGTGAAAACATTATCATAGGTGGGAAAATTGAATACATTAATAAATTGGGTGAAATAAAAACGATACAGACAAGTGACAATGGATATTTAACAATCCAAAGTTTAGATAAAATAATTTATCCAACTGAAAATCTATTTCATCTCGTGCAAGAAAAAAGTACTGGTTTTGGATTCACAGCATCGACTCGCTCTGTAGTTCGTGTTTCTCCAAAAGTTGAAGTTTATCCAAATCTTTATCACTATCGTTTGAGCAGCTTTTCCATGACAGATACAACATTTGGAGAGCATTATACAACAGGGCTAAAACCACTTAAGTTCAATCGTGAGAGTTTTAATCTAGTGCGTGGGTTTTATGATAATTCTCCAAGTATGAAATACAACTCTAACCAAAACTATGATGTAGGAATTAATTATAACTTTAAATACGGTAGAAAATTTCAAGTTCTCGATCTTATTTCCTTAAAACACAAACCAAATCTTATAGATAGCATTAATTTAGATGGTTCATACTTTAGCTTAGCTTCTTTCCAGAAAAATGACCTGGCATTGGTTACGCAAAGTTATTGTAATGGCTGCACACATGTTTCCGCAGATGTCTACTTTAAGTTAACATTGGATGGACATGATACTTACGGAAATGATTTTAAATTCATTTCAGATTCACGGCAAAACAATTTATATTTATAAAATAAGTTTCATTTTATCTATGTTTATAAAAAAAGGCATCCTAAACAGGATGCCTTTTAAAATAATTAAATATTAATTTATTTTTTTACATTTTCATTTTCTTTTGCTGGCGCCTGTGCTGCAGGTTTAGCTATAGAAACGAGATTCACTTTGAAAACAAGTGTAGAGTTTGGCCCAATATTTGGAGATGGAGATTGTGCGCCATATGCAAGAGAAGCTGGAATATAGAGCATCCAAGTGGAGCCTTCTGGCATAAGTTGGAGAGCTTCTGTCCAGCCTTTTATAACGCCGTTGACTGGGAATGTTGCAGGCTGACCACGTTCATAGGAGCTATCAAAAACCTTACCATTGATTAAGGTTCCTTCGTAATTAACAGTCACAGTGTCTGTTAATTTTGGCTTTCCACCTTTTCCTTCGGAAACAATCTTGTATTGTAGACCGCTTGGGAGTGTGACAATACCTTTTTCTTTCTTATTCTTATTTAAGAAATCTTCGCCTGCTTTTTGGTTTTTATCACCAATCAGTTTTTGTTGTTCAGTTAAATATTTTTGCATGAATTCTTGGGATTCTTTTTCACTCAATTCAGACTTTTTGCCATTTAGGCCTTCTTCAAAAGCTTTGAGCAAAGCCTTTTTGTCAATTTTGAAATCCGATCCATTGATACTGGATGAAAACTGATGGCCAATAATATATCCTGCTTTTTCTTCGTCGTTTTTGAAGGTCACTGTACTTTTCTTTGCAGTTTGAGGGATGGGTGTCGTTGCATTTGCTGCAAGCGAGATCACAGGGGAACATGCGAGGGCTGCAACAAGTGCCCATTTTTTTGTTGAAGCAATCTTCATGACAGAATTCCTTCTTATGATTAGAAATACGGCATTCGTAGACAAACGAATGATGGCAGGACTGTATTACTGTTGTATATAAGTGTCAAGCACTAGCACTCCTAAATTTAATACGCTAAGTGTTAATATATTGGACTGAGAGAGGAGTTTTCATGGTAAAGCAAAAATCATTTAAATTTGATGCTGCAGTGTTTATTGGTCGTTTTCAGCCTTTTCATAAGGGACATGTAAATAGTGTACGGATTGCTTTGCAGAACGCCCATCAACTTATTATAATTTTAGGCAGTTATCGAATGTCAGCTTCGATCCGAGGCCCATGGCTTGCTGAAGAGAGAATTGCAATGATTCAATCTGCTCTTTCGCAAGCACAATTAAAGAAAATTCAATTTATCTGTATTCGGGATAGACTTTATAATGAAGATATTTGGAAAAGTAATATTATAAATGAAGTAGAAAAGAAGGTTGGATCTGGCAAATCAATCGCAATAATAGGGCATGAAAAAGATTCTTCTTCGTATTATTTACGACTTTTTCCAAATTGGAAATTTATGGAGACAGGTAATTACAAAGGAATTAATGCCACTGATTTTCGCATGAGTTATTTTTTAAGAGACAAGATAAAGACATTATATGAGCATATCCCGGAAGGAGTTATTCCTCATTTAAAAAAATATAAAAGGACTGAGGACTATAAAATATTAAAAGCCAAATTTAATGCATTTGAGTCATTAAAGTTACATTTGAAAAGAGACCCAGAAAAAACGGTTTGTAATGCAATTATAGCATGTGGTGGTTATTTTTTATTTGTTAAAAGAAAAGAAATATTTTCACAAAATTTATACTCGCTGCCGGAGGCTACTCCAAAAGAAAATGAATCTTATTTTGAGTGTGTTGCAAGAGCTTTAATAGAAGAAACAGGACTTCATATTTCTCCAGAAAAATTAAGGCAATATTATAAAAAAGAAGGAACTTTTGATTATGCCGGAAGAAATCCTTTAGAAAAAACAATTTCTCATACGTTTCTTTTCGAATTAAATGATGTGCCGTACCCTAAGGTAACGGCAGGAAAAAATATATCTCAAGTAGAATGGGTTTTGTATGATGATATTTATACAAATGAGCATTGTTTTTACTCAGATTTTTTTCAAATTATTCAATGGTTCTTGCGTAACTATTAAATATTTTTTAATTTTTTAATAAATTGTTCATAACCACTTTTTTCAATGGCAAAAGTCTCTTGTTCACCAGAGTGAAGCCATTTGACCGCAAATAAATTATTTTGCAGTTCGTCATTTCCACGAAATACAACAGCTTTTGCCCCCGATTTTTCTGCATTTTGAATTTGCTTCCCAAATTTGCTTTGCACAATAGGTGCTTCGACTTTAATCTGATAATTTCTTAAAATTGTTGAAATCTTAAGTGAATCCAGTCTGTCGTTTTCTGAAAAACGCAAAACACAAACATCTGTTTCTTTTTTTAATTTCGGAGTGAGATTGTGAGATTCCATAAAGTTTAAAATGGCCACATCTCCCATTCCATAGCCTATGCCTGGCAACTCATCCCCGCCAAAAGCTCCTACGAGATTGTCATAACGGCCACCACCAAAAAGTGCACGGTTATTATCAGGATGATTGTCAAAAACTTCGAAAACCATGCCTGTATAATAATCAAATCCTCGCATAATATCGGGAGAGAATTTTACACACTGAGAGTTGGTTAATTCTTTTAAAATATCAATTCTTTTTTTAAGCTCAATTGCATCTAGAGAATTTTCTTTTAGAATTTGAATAATTTCTTCAATCGAAGAATTGAGAAATACTTCGAGGCTCTCAATTTTCTTATCGTCTAATTCAAGTTTTTTACATTCTGTATGAAAAACTTCTGATGAAATTTTATCTCTTTTGTCGAGCAGGCGTAATAATTGCGGAATAATATCTTTCGAGATGCTTAAATTGTGGTCAAGAAATGCGTTTATGATCCCTCGGTGATTTACTTTTACTGTAAATTGTTCATCTGTCGCACCAACACTTTTGAGAACCTCAATTGCGGTCAGGATAATTTCAACATCTTCATCAAGTGGAATGCCACCGAATAAATCGACATTGAGTTGATCAAACTCACGCAATCTTCCACGTTGAGGGCGCTCAAAACGCATGCAGGTCGGGATACTGTACCAGCGGATAGGGCGGGTCAGTTCTCTCTGTTTAGAGGCGATCATTCTTGCGAGGGTCGGTGTCATTTCAGGACGAATGGCAAGAGTTCTTTCTCCTTTATCTTTAAAAGAATAAAGTTGTTCGCGGACAATTTCTTCACTTGATTTTGCTGCATAGAGTTCGAGATGCTCAACAATAGGGCCGTTATATTCTTCATATCCAAAAGAATGCATGACAGTGTGAATTTTTGCGTAAACATATTTTTTTAAGCGTTGATCTTCGGGAAAAAAATCTCGAGTTCCTCTGTAACCTTGAGTGCTCAGGCTTGCTTTTTTAGTCTTTTGGATATCATTTGCCATATTTTTATCATTCCTACACATGTCAGACTGGGTTAGGCTCTTATGAGCTTTTGCTAAGCTAATGGCATAGATTCTGGCTGTCAATTTTTAAAATTGACTTCACCAGAAGCTTGATCTCGAGTATTTATATGTGTCAGATTGCAGATTCGTAATCTTGAGAATTGTCAAACACTGAGATTTACTTAACATTGATGTGTTTATTTGTCTAACATTGCAGTTTTTCACAGGCATAAATCATGAATAGTTATTGTGATAAATGGAACTTAAATCCTCTTAAACTTCCTCAGCACATTGGAATTGTGATGGATGGAAATGGGCGTTGGGCTACAAAGCGGGTCTTACCCCGTATTTCGGGACATCATAAAGGGGTTGAAAGAGTTCAAGAAATCACAGAACTTTGCGGTAATTTAGGAATAGAAGCATTAACTCTGTTTGCTTTTTCAGAAGAAAATTGGTGCAGGCCAGAAGAAGAAGTTTATGGAATTATGGGACTTCTCCGGTGGTATATTCGGAAAGAGCACAAACGGATTGTAGAGAAAAATGTACAATTTAGAGTCATTGGAAATCGCATTAAATTATCTAAAGACATAATAGAGTTAATTGAGAATTTGGAAAAAGACACAAAAAATAATACCGGCATGCATTTAAGCATTGCATTAAGTTATAGTGCGCAAGGGGAAATTCTTCGTGCAGTGCAAAAAATTGTCAAGAATGTTCAGCAGGAAGAACTCAATGCAAATGAAATAAATGAAAAGATATTCGAACAATCACTCGATACAAAAGGCCTTCCCCCATTAGATATGTTTATCAGAACAAGTGGTGAGTATCGTGTCAGCAATTTTTTATTGTGGCAACTCGCTTATGCTGAGCTCTTTTTTGACAATATATTGTGGCCAGATTTTGATTCAAAAAAAATGGTAGAGCTGTTACAAATGTATTCATTAAGAGAAAGGCGTTTTGGCAAAACGTCTGAGCAATTAGCAGAAAAATCATTCAACATGACTCTTGGCTGAGAAGAGAAAGGATCGTGTAGATGGAAATTCTACAGACAATATTTTCAAATACGATTATAGCCTTTATTATACTGATAGGAGTTGTTGTATTTGTTCATGAACTTGGACATTTTGTCGCAGGTAAAATTTTTGGAATTCAAGTCGAAGAATTTAGTATTGGTTTTGGACCAAAAGCTTTTTCAATAAAAAAAGGCACCACAGATTACAGAATCAATTGGTTTCCTCTTGGAGGATATGTCCGATTTTATGGTGCTGATATTGAAGAAAATATTCCAATGGAAAATAGAGAAAAATCTATCTTACATGCAAAAGTTTATAAAAGAGCAATCGTTTCTTTCGCGGGCCCTTTTGCAAATTTTGTTTTGAGTTTTTTAGTTTTAACAGGAATAAGTATCTTTGGTATTCCTCAGGAACTTCCTGTTATTTCTGTTTTGCCAGACTCTGTAGCAGAAGGTTTTGGTTTAGAAACAGGGGATAAATTTCTAAAAATCAATGAAAAAGAAGTTGCAAATTGGTCGCAATTATCATCAGCTATTTCAAAAAATGCAGAAAATAAATTATCTGTCGTTATTGAAAGAGACGGCAAAGAAGTACAGCTTGAGCTTATCCCAAAAAAAGAAGAAGTTGAAACAATCTTTGGCAATACTCAATTTGTGGGCAGAATTGGCATAGTGAATTCATTTAATTCACCAAATATTGTCGTATCTAAGGATTCATTTTTTGCAAGTTTGGGTCTAAAAAGTGGAGATAAAATTCTTAAAATTAATGGTAAAGAAACAAATTATCTCTTTGAAGTAATTTATGCTTTGAGACGGGTTACGAATACTCAGTCAGAATATAATTTAGCCCTAAATATTAAAAATAATAAATACACAACTCATTCTCCAATAAAATTTGAGATTGAACGAAATGGCGAACATAAAAAAGCAGAGAAATTAGCAATTAATTTTGAGTTATTAGATAATAAATTAAAAAACTGGGCAGAAAGTTATTTAAGTCATAAAAAAATGCGGGATATTCCTTGGAATAAAGCTCTCCTTTCGACGGATCAAACCGTTGCCTTATTCTCAGATTTACCTAATGGTAACAAAATGTTATCAGCGCAAGATGGCTGGAAAAGCTGTGGATTAGCTCCCGGGGACACACTTTATTCTGTTGATGGTTATGGCAGGATTCTTTCTTTATCTCAATTTTATATTTGGCTCGATAAATTAACAAAAAGTGCTATACAAAAAAGCGATAAGTTAACAAAAGCTAATATTAAAATGGATGTGATCCGAGCAAATGGCGCGCAGACAACATTAAATTGTAGTATTCCTTTGCGTCAAGGGGTTGATCACCTCAATCGTGAACATTTATTTTTAGACTTTCCTGTGCAGTATATGACTCAAAATGTTGCTCTAAAGCCTGTTTTATTTAAAGCAAACTCAATTTTAGATGCTTTTGAAAAAGGCTTTCATTCTATGCTCAGTCAAATGAGCTTAACTTTAACGAGTATTAAAATGCTGGTGACAGGTTCTATCCCTTTGTCTAATCTCGGCGGCCCAATTGCTATTGCTGGTGTTGCTGGCGAAGCTGCAAAAGGTGGGTTGATGACTTTTGTCTTTACCATGGCATTCATCAGTATAAATGTCGGAATGATGAATCTCTTGCCTTTACCTGCCCTCGATGGTGGTGCATTGCTTTTACATGCTGTTGAATCGGCATATGGAAAGCCACTGCCAAAATCAATTCAATTAGGCGTTCAGCGAGCAGGAATACTTATTCTTTTAGGACTTTTTGTTGTGGTATTTTATAATGATATTTTGCGCTTGATACGCTTTTAATCTAAAGGATATTTTGTGTTTTCTCAACTTGAATTCCCCTTTGCCCTTATTCTAACTCATAGAAGAGGAGTGGGGATCGCTCTCTTTAAAAGTGATCTTATTTTTTCATCATCATTCAATGAGCTTGATTATTATACTCTCATAAAGAATTCAAAGATGACTCAAATTCGCGATGATAATATCGAATTACTTGAGTTTGAAGATTTGATATTCTCTCGGGTGAAAGGAAAAACTGCAGAAAATCTTTTTCATTTATATACAAAAACATTGGATAGATTTTTAATAAAATCGCACGAAATTAAAACATTACTAGTTGGCACAGGCCCTGGGTCTTTTACAGGTTTGCGTCTCGGATGCGCTTTTGCCAATGGATTAAAAATGGGATTGCCAATCAATCTTTTACCAGTGAAAACATTTTTAACCCCAGAACTCTTAGCAAAATGTCGTAATATGTCTGTAGAAGAAGAGTTTATTGAACAGTTGGGTGATTATCATGAAGAAGATGAATCCACTGGTTTTGTAACTTTTTTTGATCTTTTGGCAAGTCTTTTACATGCACGGATTGAAGATAGAATATTTGTTGACTCTCTAATTCCTGAATATGGACGAGAACCTGGCCCAGTCATAAAATTAAATGAAGGATTAAATAAATGAATAGCGATCTGCGAGATGAAAATTTAAATGACAAAGGACAGCATAATGTCACGTCTTTTATCGAAAAAAGAAGGCGCGTAAAATCAAGTATTTATTTATTGCCAAATCTCATTACGGCCACCTCACTTTTTTTTGGTTTGCTTGCAATAAAGTATTCCATTGATGGTAGGATGAGTGGCGAAATGCAGAACTTTGTCTTTGCTGCATATGCAATTCTGGCAGCAGGAATATGTGATGGTCTGGATGGTAGTGTTGCGCGTTTAACCCATACTCAAAGTTCATTTGGTGTTCAGCTTGATTCATTGTGCGATCTTGTTTCTTTTGGGGTTGCTCCTGCAGTTGTTATATATAATTATGGGTTAAATGAATTTTTTAGACTTGGGTTTTGTGTCGCTTTTATTTTTGCAGCTTGTGGAGCATTGCGTTTAGCACGTTTTAATGTGCAAAGTTCAATGGGCAGAGCGAACGGTAATTTCACAGGTATTCCGATTCCAATGGCTGCAGCCCCATTAGCCGTTTTTATTATGGCTCAACAAGAACTTGCAAGCTGGACAATTGTCGATCATTCGCAATGGGAAGTGACTCTTGCGCAGGCATTGACGAGTGCAGATGTAAGAAATACAACTCTCCTCGTAATTACTTTTTTACTAGCCCTTGGCATGATCTCAACATTTGAATATATAAGTCACAAGGCAATTCGTTTGCCGAGAAAAAGACCTTTCCGTGTTTTCGCAGCGGTCTTAATTATTTTTGCATTATTTTTAAATATTCAATTTGTTGTTTCTTTAGCATTGCTTTTAATTATCTATTGTTCACATGGACCCATTTTATGGTTATTCACTCGCAAAGATAGAGCAGAGGAAGAAGATGAACTTTTTGAAGCTGGAAATAATTCAGAGGAATCTTAAATAATTTTTTGGAGCATTTGTACATGTTAGAATTGACCATAGGAATTGTAGGTGCCACCGGGGTTGTTGGGCAAACTGCATTTGATATTCTTGCAGATGATTTTTCAGGATTCAAAGTTAAAAAATTAAAAATGTATGCTTCTCGGAGTTCTGCTGGAAAAGTTTTCAATTTTAGAAATACTAAGGTTACAATTGAAGAAATTCAATTAGATTCTATGCTCGAATGTGATGCATTATTATTCGCTACCGATGCCGCTATATCACAAGAATATATTCCAAAACTTGCTGAGAAAGGCATTCTTTGCATAGATAAATCATCTGCATTTCGCGTTCATCCAGACGTTCCGCTTGTTGTGCCAGAAGTGAATGGGCATACACTTTCTTACGAAAAAATTGCAAAATTTCCTGTGATTGCAAGTCCTAATTGCTGTACAATTCCTCTCGTAATGGTTCTAAAAGCTTTAGATAATGAGTTTTCTCTTAAGCGAGCAATTGTTTCTACCTATCAAAGTGTTTCTGGTGCAGGCAAACCAGGTGTCGAAACTTTAACAGAAGAAACCCAAAACTTTTTTGTCAACCAAGATCTTACTTGTGGGAAATCAGATGTATTCCCCAAATCAATAGCCTTTAACGTTATGCCATATGTGGCTGGGATTTTAGAAAATGGTGACACCGATGAAGAAGCAAAAATTATTGCGGAAACACGTAAAATATTAGAAAAAGTTAATCTTCCTTTAGCAGCAACAAGTGTGAGAGTTCCAACATTTGTGGGACATGGTGAATCTGTTACGTTAGAATTTAAAAATAAAGTAACAGCTAAACACGTTAAAGAAATACTGGCAAAATTTGCCGGTTTACGAGTAATAGATGAAAGTTCTAAACTTGAGGAAGATGATTTTGAACTTTTTGTAACACCACGTGAAGCGCATGGCAAAGACGAAGTTTATGTCAGTCGCATTCGTACGACGGATGTTTTTGAGAATGGCATTTCTTTGTGGATTGTGAGCGATAATTTAAGAAAGGGTGCCGCTTTGAATGCTATACAAGTTATAAATCATTGTGCACTGAATGGAACAATTATTTCCTTAAAAAGAAAATAATTCACTGAAAGAGTCTGAACTGTGAAAAATGTATTTTTTGTTTTTTTTTATTTATATTTAACTTTTATTGCCCAACTGAGTTATGCTCAAAATCAAAATTTAGCTCTCGATGTTTGTGATTCAACCTTAACAACGAACGTTACATGTTCTGCAAGTTCTGTAGCTGTTTATGCAGCAAATAGCTTCACAGCTTCCTTTGTGCCACCAAGACAGGCAAAAGACAATATTTCTAAATTGGTTTTAACCTACAGTTTAAAACTTTATAATCCTGCAGATGCAACAATTCCTATTAATTATTCTAATCAAAACTGGGGAGTGCGCTTTGTTGACTCAAATAATGGCAGTCCACAAGATTATTATTTGTCGAGTGCTGGAAATGAAGGTGTGACAATTGAAGTCAATGATAAGGGCATGCGGACTGTCAATAATGTTTATGTAGGAACAATAATTGTTACTTTATATTTTACGGATTCAAGTATAAATAATAAACTGCCAGCTAAAGTTCAAAATCTAATTGATTCAACAAATAATGCTTTAGGAATTATCCCAATTTATAGCTCCACTGTGAATAATTCTTTAAAATTTTCGTGGCAAGCAGATAATGGTGCTATGCTCTATCCTCCAACAATTTCTGTTAGTTCTGCTGACAGCGCTATAGTAGTGAATTTAGCGGCTCCAACAAATCTAGCGGCTGCAGATGCAACAAGCACGAATCTTATAAAGACTACGGCCAACACATTTTCTGGCTACGTTCTGCTGTATTGGCTTGACCGCGATGCCAATGAAGATGCCACAGGATGCAAAGCAAACCCCGGTGGGTGGGCTTTTTATCTCAATCCCGTTTCTATTAATAATGCAGCGCAAAACACGACAAGCATTTGTACATACACACCATATAATAGTTCAATGTCATGGGGTGGAACGTCCTCAGCCCTCGGTTGTACGAATGCAACGGCTCCACTTACGTTTGATTCAACTCTTTCCTCTTCATTTACGAATTTAACGGCAGATACAGCAGCTGTGCCTTTAACATCTAATCCCACTTTATTTGCCAGTGATAGCACGGGAACTCCCGTTGGTTGTTATTATGCAGTGTATATCCCTTCGACCCAATCCTCTTGGAGCAAAGGTAATTTAAAAAATGGTGAAATATATGGAGTGATGGCTTGGGCACTCAACAATGGCTATGATACATCGATAAATGCAAGTTCACCTAAATACAGCTTAGCGCATTCGCCCATTTACTATGTTGCACCAGTGGAAATTCCATTGGCAAGCACAGACAAAACACCAAATTTACCTAAAACAGAGACGGATTGTTTTGTGGTAACTGCGGCTTCGGGTGATGTGAACAGTAAATCGGTTTTTTATTGGCGCATTATTCGTGATGAATATTTAACTCCCCTGGGGATAACTCCTTTTTATTATTCCCAAGCTCACACGTGGGCAGCTTGGTTAAATGATCATCCAAAATTAAAACCCGCAACAAATTTTATCTTAGAATATACTGGTAAATCTATTTATTATACAAGTGGATTTTTTAAGAAGTCAGCAGAACAAGTGAAAAGTGCATATCATAAACTGATGAACCTGATTTTTCCAGAAGCGAGTGCGCAGGAATTAACAGACGAAAAAAAAAATACAATAGAAACATTTAAACATCCTAATTATGATATTTTTATTACTGGGGGAGTTTTATTACCTTCAGCTGATAAAGAATTATATGATAAATATTATTCCTCTCAATCAACAATGCTTTTTGAGTTGGGAGGTGAGCAGATTTTTTGGTTAGACAATGTTGGTATATCAGTTGGTGCCCTTGGTCGATACCTTACAAATTCTAGCACAGGTAATGTTACAACAAATACAGGGGTTTCTCAGGATTATACGCGCAGTATTTATTCCTTAACTGGAGAAATTATTGTAGGTCTCCGTTATCGTCATCCTTCCTTTTTATTTATCCAACCCGGAGTTTTTGGTGGAATTGGCTATATGCGTTTGCGTGAAGAGGCTAAAACGGGAACCACTCCACAATCCAGTGATGGTTCTAACCTTAGTTCTGGAATTACTGTTTGGAGTCCTATCTATGAAGTAGGCGCTAACTTAGACATCAGCTTAATCAGCATTTTTGCGGTTAATCCTGGGGATCTGGGATTATTTTTAAATGATGTGTTGTTAAGGTCATCTGTCTCATATAATTTAAACCCATCTCCAGCTATTTCTTCATCAGGAATTTTTATTCAAGCAGGATTTGTTTTTTTATTAAAATAAATAATAATTTAAATATTATCCAACATTTCGTCTAAACCATAAGCGATCTTTTTCTAATAAAATACATGGATAAATAAGCCTTATAAAATCTCGCCAGTGTCTATCGATTGAAAAATCAGAAACACGTGCATAACGCATATTTTTAATAATATCTTGAATCTGCCAATATATGTCTACGGGTATAATGACCTCTAGCTCTGGTATACTTTTATCAGTTTGGATAGGATCAGGACGGAGTTCAGGGAGTTCAGCAATTGTTAAAAATCTTTGTATCATGTTATTTTCCTTTTTTCCTGAGTTTCATATGACTTTTCGGAATTTAAAGATTTAAATTGAATCAACAGCTTTGGGGGACAAATGTGAATTTACGTAGTTTTTGGGAGCGGGGTGGATTTAAAGTTTTAGCAGTTGCGCGCTTGAGTTCATGTAGCTATTCTATGGTCCTTTATGTACTGAATTGCTTAGTTGCAGGAATTGAAGAAATCGTATCTAGCACGGGTGAATTGTCAATTTTATTAGGAGTTCCTGAGCGTCTTGTAAAATCAGCAATTGAAGAGCTTTCTGTCAGTAATATCTTGAGCATAACAAAGAAACATGAAAAAACTTTAGTGATTCGTATGGTTCTCGATCCTGAAAAATGGACAAATTTGCGCAGCACACCTGAAAGAAATAAGAGAATGCTCGGAGATGCTAAAAATTTACATTCATTGATTCCTCAAAAAGAAATTAAGAAAAAGAGCAAACCACGTAAGGTCTCTATGTCAAGTCAAGAAGCTCTTCTTTTTCCTAAAAAGAATGTTAATAAAAGTGATAAAAATAATAAAGAAATTTTAAAAAATACAGAAGCAATTGATAAAATTATCTCTGCTTTTGTGAATTATCATAAAAATGAAATTGATGTGAATAAAGAAGAAAAATTTGCTGCGTTGCTTTTAGAAGATCATTCACTTGAGCAGATAATATCGCTGATTAATTTTTTCTCAAAAGAAATACCATCTCTCTCAATGCTTGCTGGAGCGTGGTTTCATTATATGAACAAATATAGAGAAGAAATGGCGGATGTTGATGATCTCAATGCATTTAGAAAAAAACATGAAGGATTTGACGAAAAAATTCGTGCTATGGCTTCATACGAATTGAAAAGAATTCAAAAAGAACGAAAAGCTATCACTGCTGATGAAGAACTTTTACTACTTATTCTTATGAGGCATGAACAGCCAAGAAAACAACTCTATTGGGCATTAAAAGCTCGGGATAAATATCCAGGACTCAATGTGTTTTTAGAACAAGCAAAAGCTTCTGTTGAATTGACGTGAGCGCTCTTTAAAAGAGTTGAGTTTTTGACGTTTGACTTTCCTTTTAAATCCTTCCTACTATTATTATCTCTATCAAATGAATATTACTTTTTATTTATAGGAGCTTTTGATGCTTTCAAAGAAAATAGCTGCATTGTATTTAGCTTCAATTTCTGTTACGTTACAAGCTTTTTCAAATGAAATAATACCTAAGCATCCTGAAAGCATAATTGTTGCAGAAGCCGCAACAAAGGCAGATGCTCCTAAGTATGTTGTTGATACAGATCACTCTAAAGTAACATTTGAAGTAGCTCACTTAGTGGTAAGCACAGTGACAGGGGAATTTAAAAAGTTCAGTGGAAATTTTAAATTCAATCCAGAAGATTTTTCACAAACTCAGCTTGAAGCAAGCGCTATAAGTACATCTGTCGATACTGGGGTGAAAAAGAGAGATGATCATTTAAAAAGTGCAGATTTTTTCGATGCAAAAAAATTCCCAAATATGATTTTTAAATCAACGTCTGCAAAGAAAACAGATGATAATAAATTTGATTTAATTGGAAATATTACTATACGGGGTGTTACGAAGCCTATTACATTTAAAGTAACATATAAAGGCCAAGTAAAATCAAGTGGAAAAATAACTCAAGCTTTTAAAGCTACAGCTGAACTTGTCAGAAAAGATTTTGGGGTGAGTTTTCAAAATATAGTTGAGGCAGGTCCAGTGGTTGGAGATGTCGTAACAATAAATATTATCTGTGAAGGAGTCAGGAAAATTTAGTTACTGTTGTTTGGAATCTTAACTTTTCATCTATTTAAAGGAGAGTTTTATGAAGAATAAAAAAGTAATTGTCAGTGCTGCTTTAGCTGGTTTGGCGGTGGGTGCTCTCAGTGTTTCTGCTTCTGCGAACGCTGATGAAGTTAAATGTTGGGGAGCAAATAAATGTGGAGCAGACTCACCTATTAAAGAGAAAGACTCATCTAGTAAAGAGAGAGCGAAATGTTCAGTAACAGAAAGTGATAAAAAAATCATTGAGGAAGCAGTGCACAATGGAAAATTAGAAAAAAAATATGCCAAAGTAGATGTGCATGATTGCGGTACGCATGCAAAATGCGCTGGAGCAAAAGGAAATGTAAATTGGTTTTATACCTCAGCAAAGAAATGCAAAGAGCTGGGTGGTTTTTTGATTGATAAGGGTGCGGTTAAAAAACTCTAAAAATAATTTTCAAGTCATTTTATAAGGTGACATAATGAAGAAGAATGAAATTATTTTAATTGCAGCTTTGAACGGTATAACTTTAGCATGTTTTGCAGAAGGTTCGAATAGCAGTCCTGCACATGTTACTCAAGAAGTTGAGAAGTGCTTTGGCATAAATAAATGCAAAGGTCTTACATCCTGTTCAGTTGAACAAGATGATATCGATGCTGCAAAAAAAGCATTTGCTAAAAAGTATGCAAAGACTCAACCTTATGAATGTGCTGGTAATATTGGGGGAGCTGGCAAAAAAGGTTTTCTAGGTTGGCTTTATGTTGCGCGAGGATCTTGTCATAAAATTGAAGGCGGATTTTTAATTGTTAAAGACCAAACTGGGAAAAAAACTGTAGATAAAGGTTAAAGATGTGATTTCATCTCAAGAGATTGAAAAAAGAATTTTAACTTATCCGGCAGGAATATTTGGAGCAGGCTTACGAACTGCTCATTATTCTTTTTGGCATGAAATTTCTCAATTGCCTCCGCTAGAAATCATGGCGGATAATTATATGTATTTAAAAGGTGGAGCAGGTTTATTGCATCTTTTTAAAATAGCTGAAAGAACAAAAGTCGTTGTTCATGGTGTCGGCATGAATATAGCCTCAACAGAACAATTAGATAAAGAGTATTGTTATCAATTAAGAGATTTTTTAAAAAATCTTAATCCAGAAGTGGTTTCTGATCATTTATGTTTTTCTGCTTCAAAAACTCATAACAGTTTTGATCTTTTACCAATTCCCTTTAATTCTGTAACTTTAAATTTAATATGTGATAAAGTTAATCAAATTCAAGATATACTTGGACGACAATATTCTCTTGAAAATATATCTTCATATGTTTCTTATCAAGACAATGAGTATACAGAAATCGAATTTCTAGATGAAATTTGTAAAAGGACAGGAGCTGGTATCTTGTTAGATGTAAATAATATATATGTATCAGCTTTCAATCATGGCTATGAAGCAAACGTAGAATTGGCTAAAGTTAATCCTGAATATGTGAATCAATATCACATTGCAGGACATTCGGTTTTAGATGATTTTTTATTTGATACACATGATAAACTTGCCTGTGAAAATGTCTGGAAACTTATGCTTTGGGCTTTAAAGAACATTGGTTTTAGAACTGCAATTATTGAAAGAGACGATGATGCAGCTCCATTTGATGAGCTTATTTACGAAATCAATTTTGGAAATAATTTATTATGCAATTTGAAGAATTAAAAGAAATACAGGATTTTTTTTTGAGAACAACTCAGAAAAATCCAGCAGATGATATTATAGATTCTTTTGCTGATAAAATGGGCGATATTTTCGTGAGAAATACGTTGCATCGAATTGAAGCTTATCGAACAAGTTACTTTGCTAGGATCTCTTCCGTTTTTCCTGAAACCGTTTTTAATTTGGCAAGTTGCTTATTTGAAAAAAAATTTGTTGCTGGACTTATTGTTGAGTATTTTTTAGATAATC
Source organism: Fluviispira sanaruensis (assembly GCF_004295685.1). Classification (NCBI taxonomy): domain Bacteria; kingdom Pseudomonadati; phylum Bdellovibrionota; class Oligoflexia; order Silvanigrellales; family Silvanigrellaceae; genus Fluviispira; species Fluviispira sanaruensis. The sequence goes on along the minus strand of NZ_AP019368.1, from coordinate 2,283,936 downwards.
CAACTTCATTAAATATGAATGACTCTTTATTGGATATCCCAAAGTATTTAGAACAAAACGAAAATATTGAAGAATGTCCTTTTGTTCCTGATTTTATGCGCTTATGCCTTATTCGAGATCAAGTTTTAGCTTCAGAAAATCCTTTGACAGAGAACTTTATTTTTAACTCATCTTTTATTCCAAAGCCTTCAGAAATATTTTTACAACGCAATCATAGTGTAATTAAATCACATTGGCCACTGTATCAAATGTATAATGTTGCGCGTGAGATAGAAGACCGTTTTGATGCGGCAGGCAACTCTTTAAGTGAAGAAATATCGCAGGAGATTGAAGAATTACGTGTTCAGAAATTTTCCGCTATCCAAAATGTTGCTGAAAGTTTATTGCTGTATAAAAGCTCGGCTTGTACTTTAGAAGTGTTACATATTCCAGAAGAGTATATTTCATTTGTTGAAAATATGAGTGAAGGAAAAAGTTTAGAGCTTTCTATTGAAAATATGCAGGTTGATGATAACTTTGATTCAGAAAAATTTTCTTCGTGGATTGCTTTGTTAACTCAACATAAAGCATTGGTAAAGGGAATATGAAAAGATATTTACTGCTTTTTTATATTATTTTATTTTTTCCCATTATAGTCAAAGCTCAAGATAAAGTTATGCAAGAAAATGGGCTAAACTGTAAAGTGAATGCAAATACTTGTACAAAATCAGGAATATCATTTTTTGACAGAGGCGATTATAAAAAAGCGTTCGAACTTTTTAGTGAAAGCTGTAAATATTTAGATCCAGTGGGCTGTACAAATCTAGGCGTATTGCACGAAAAAACTACAAATATTGTGAAAGCAAAAGATTTTTATTTAAAAGGCTGTAAAGTCGGAGACAGTCAAGGCTGTTTGTATTTGGGTAATGTCTTTTTTAATGAAAAAAACACAGCCCAAGCTGAGTATTATTTTAAATTCGCATGTTTAAATAGCAATCCCCTCGCTTGTACAAACTATGCCTCCATAAAAGAACGCAATGGCAAATTAAAAGAGGCTTATCAATTTTATTCAAAAGGATGTCTGAAAGGGGATCCTATAGGTTGTTTGTATTTAGCAAAATTAGAATTGACCAATGGCGACAGCCTGGGAGCTATGTCTGCCTATAAGAAAGCCTGTGACAAAGGAAATATGTTGGGCTGTACCAATTTAGGTGTGATGCACAGTCGTGAAGGCAAACAGGCGCTGGCGCGCGATATTTTCGACAAAGCCTGTCAAACGGGTTATTCACAGGCCTGTACAAATCTAAATCATTTAAAAGAATATGAAGAAAAAGAGTCGTCCTCTTAAAAATGTAGACATTGAAAAAGAGTCAACCTCATATAATTTAATCTTCTAAGTGACTTCTCAGCATCCAAGCAATCTTTTCATGTTCTTCAATTCTTGCAGTGAGAAAATCGCCAGTTCCTACATCACCAGCTCCGTTGGCTTCCTCGATCCAATTGCGTAAATTCCGCACCACACTCTCGTGATCATCCAATAAAATCTTAATCATTTCTTTATCTTTTTGGATTTCCTTGGTCTCTTTGATACAGGTTAAATCTTTCATCTGGATATAGGTGCCAGGGACAAATTCTCCTAAGGAGCGAATACGTTCAGCAATTTCATCTAGGCTAGCAAAAAGAGCATTGTATTGTTCATCAAAAAGTTTGTGGAGGTTTTGAAAATGCATCCCCGTCACATTCCAATGGAAATTGTGTGTCTTTAGATAGAGATAATAGGAATCTGCAAGATAATGTGAAAGAATTTCAACAACTTTCTCTGTGCTTGCCTTAGTTAAGCCAATATTGATTTTCATATGAACTCCTTAAGTAAAAACGTAAAACATCATCGACGTTATATAATAAACCATTTTTTATAAATCTGTAATACCATATGAACTATTTTTTTTTAATAATATATTTTTTGAATTATATGAGTATTTATTCTTCATTATAGAGAATTTTTAGAAGACAATCAAAATATTATATTTTCTTTTGTTAAATTGAGTGGTATATGATTTTTTTTTATGTAGGGAGTTTTTGCATGCAGTTTTTTTTTCTCTTTATTTTTTCTTTTATTTTATTTCATTTTTCATCATTTGCAGGAGATATATGTATTAAAAATAATGAAGGAATTTTTTGTGGCGAAAAAATCCAAGTTAACAGCAATAAAACAAATATATTTAATGAGTGTGTTGAATTTAAAAATAAGAAAATCTGCGGAAAAAGCTGTATGAAAAGTCTTTGGGGGGCGGATTGTAAACAAAGTAAATATGAAACATGCATTAGTAATTTTAATGGTGTTATTTGTGGATTTGATTGTAAAGAACATTTTGGTATTGCTGTTTGTGCTTCTAAACCTCAATACAAATGTAAAATTAAGTTCAATAAAGCGAACTGTGGTATAAAATGCCAGTATAAGTATGGAGAAATACAGTGTGAAGAAAATGATAAGAATTTAAAAATATTGAGATAAATTTTATATGAATATAAATATTTTTTTCTTTAACACTTAATAAATAAAGCGTAAACAATCCTCAAAAAAAAAGATATAAAATTTATTAATGTATGATATGATTTTACTTCTCTAAGCTTTTTAGCCTATTTATGCTGCAATAATCTTTATGCAAATCTCTAGGTGTTGTATTTTTTTTCACTGAACTATTTACTGATAGCGCTGAGGAAATAAAACCTCATTAGGCTTTGCATCCTTCTTTATTTTGTCTGTAATTAATTTCTCACTTTCATCAAGCAGTTCTTTTTTCCAAGTGCAAACATGATTAGGATGTACTTGGTATTTTGTGGCTATTTCATTGATTGTCGTTTGTTCCTTTATTGCTTCTAAGGCAACCTTACTTTTAACTCTGCTCTAATACTTTTGCGCTGCATCGGACTCAGAAAATTTAGCGATTTGCTTATACTTATCGCAATTATGAGCGAATGTCTTCATGTTCAGTTCTTGAGGGCATCATAAAAATTAAAAATTTTATTGAGTTTTTTTGTATTTAAATTCTGATTTTAAATGAATGTTATTTAAAAATGGAATTTAATCTTCTTATATAAAAAATTTTCAGTTCTAATTAATTCTTTTTTTTGAGTAAGAATTTAAATAAATATTAGTAAATACATGTATTTATAAAATATAAATTGAAATATTATTTATGGTATTTATAATAAGTTTTTATGTATCTAAATGTTTCTTTACAAACGCATCTTTAATGGTAAAATATTTCTCACAAACTATATCGACAATATCGTTTGTGAGAAATATCACTAAAATTAAATAGTTATAATTTTTCATTCAGATTTTTTATGATTTTAGAGAAAGTTAATAAATCGAGATGAAATTATTTGTAAAATCTGGAGGAAAAAGAGAGTCTTATGTTATTTCAAAATAAAATCCTATGTTTTGGTTTAGGTAGTATTATTATAGGTGGTTGTCTTGATTTTTCAAAGGCAAAAGCTGAGGCTTTTTCTACTTCCCAAAATTTTCAAAATTTTGAAAAAGGCTATGAGGATGGAAAAGTTATCATATTTGACACTGATAACAGAAAGATTACAGATTCAAACATAGAAATTATGAAAAAATCGAGTGGGATAAGTATTGATAATGCACCCGTTCTTCTGAAAAGAGGGGAAACTGGCCCAGAGTACATCGTGATGCCAAAGGATATTTCAGAATCTGAAAAAAATAGCCTAATTAAAAAGTTTGAGCAGAAAAAGAAAAGAGCAAAAAGTTCGGACCCAAAAAAAAATCTATTAAATAAATCTTCTGTCACCATCACAGTCTTGAAAAGAAAACTCTCCTGTCCAATGACTATGTATAAAGGATATGAAGAATATCCTGAATATAAAAAAGATTATTGTGATGGAAAAACTTTTGTTGAACTGAATTATAAAATTGATATGTATGGTTCAGTTGCCATGCAAAAAATCGATGAAAAAACAGGTGCTGTGACCCGCACTGAAGATGGAAAATACTTGGTTGTGACTGTCTCACCTTTCGAAGAAGGTGGAACCGGCTGGCATATCACAGATGAAATTAGACAAGATGTGTTGTGGAGAAATTTTTTAGGTTATCGAAATGAATTTGTCGGGCCTTTTGCAAGTAAATATAATTTTTGGGTACAGTCTGATGATCAAAACCCAAATGTTAAACTTGTTTCTACTTTTCCCCAAAATACCAATCCAGAAACGAGTGTCACAGAATCGCGTGGCATTACAGTCGGAATGAAAGGTTGGCTCGTTCTGGGGATCGACAAAGATGCTCAACCTAACGCATCTATCAATTTAGATATATCAAGGCAAGTTTCAGAAACTCGGAATGTTTCTTATAAAACCAATGAGTTTTATGTTGAAAATAATAGTTATAATGGAAATGCAAGTTGGTCTTGGAATAGCAAAATGAATGAGACTAAAATGTGTGATGCTTTGACAGGAAAAGATCATGGAGGACTTTTCGGAGATTGTTACTTTACGCGTTTTGTTTTGAATGACGATAATGTTATAGCTAAGGAAAAACTAAATCTCACTGCAATTAGCTATAAATCTTTCACTCCATCTTTTCAGGCAATTTACAAAGCCGATAAGAATGAAGTGGGTAAATCGACATTTAGCTTAGGCACAAGTGCAGAAATTGGTGTTATTTTAGGAAACGTTTCATTAGTGCTACCAACGCCATCAGGACACTATTGGTACTGGCCTACTTATACTTCGGACACAATTACAGAAGTAACAGAAAGTTTTACAGTGGATTGGAGTTCTCCTTTTTTTGAGCCCGAACAAAACGTTCGTTTACAAAATATGAATGATCTCGGTTCGACAAAATGTTTAAGTGTCGTTAAGAAGAATGCGGACGTAAATAGTGAAAATGCTATTGTTACATTAGAATCTTGCCAAGATGTGCGGGGACAAATCTGGGGATACGACAACGAAGAGAAAGTGTTTAAGTCACGTGCAGATAAAAATTCTTGTCTCACAATTCAAGATGATAAATATTTTGTTGCCCGTCCCTGTGCATTTGAAAATTCACAAAAATGGATTTTAAATTCAAATGGGAATATTCAATTATATGTAGATTATAAAAAAGTATTGGGTAAGGATTCTACTGGAAAATTAAAAATTGTCAGTCCAGAATCTTCTGAAAAAATAAAATTCGAAGCATTTAAAGCAAAATTATAAAAATAAACAAATAAAAAGCCGAGAAAATAATCGACTTTTTATTTATCTGGGCGAACATAATCAAATAATTTTTTCTTTACATGCGTTGCTTTTAGAGCTCTTAATTCAGGAACACATCCTGCAAGGGGGAGAACATATTGATAAAAATCTTCTGTGACACCATTTTCTTCACTGTTGATCATGCTTTTAGGCATAAGCTTTGTTTTTTGTGCAACCAATTTAAGGTCGCACAATGATGTTTCGCATTTGTAATTTTCGCCATGAGCACGCACAAGGGTCACCATTTTATCTGATTCCCCTTTCATGATATAATGCACAGCCATTGATCCCACTAAAAAAGCATCAGCTTGATCCGTGTGCGAAGCCATACCAGCTAAGGATCGTTGTAAATAACCTAAGGTATCTGCACGGCAGCGTAATTTGCCAAACGAAGTGTTGTATAATAAATTCTTTTTTATCAGATTGCTTAAATAATCTCCAAGTTTACCAGAGCTCGAGAGCAATGCATTGCCAAATTCATCAACTTCGCCCGCAAATCGCTCTTCTCCAAGTTGATCGGCAATACCTTCTGCGACTACAATTGTGGCGCGTCCTATACGATTGTAGGTTTTTTGTACGTCGGATAAAAACTTTTTCTCGTTAAATTCTACTTCTGGGAGATAAATAAGATGAGGGCCGACTTCATCGTCGTCCTCAATATCAATGTGACCTTTTTTTGCAATTGCGGTGGCTGCAGCGATCCATCCTGCATGCCGACCCATCACAACATTTATTTTAACACTGTTAAAAAAGCTACGATTGTCAAGGTCATCGCCTGCAATAATGTGCGAAACAACTTTAGCAACACTTCCATACCCAGGACAGTGGTCGGTGACCATAAGATCGTTGTCGATGGTTTTCGGAATATGAAGAATACGGACTTGATAATTTCTTTTGTTGGCTTCTTCACGAATAAGTTGCGCAGCTTCGGCAGAGTCATTTCCACCATTGTAAAAGACAAATTTAATATCATGCGCTGAGAACACTTCAAATATTCTATCTAAATCACTATGTCTTGGTTTTATCCGAGCAGAACCAAGAGCCGCTCCGGGTGATACAGATATATTTTGCCAAATACGATTTTCTTCTGCGGATAAATCGAGAAAATTTTCGTATAATACACCATGTAAACCATGGTAGGCACCATAGACTCTATGAATTTCTTCAGGATAATCGCGACTTGCAGTCATAATTCCAGTGAGCGATTGATTTATTACAGCTGTTGGACCGCCAGATTGAATAATGAGTGCATTACCTTTGAGCGTCATGGGTTCCATTCTCCGCAAAATGAAAAAAAATTATAGCATTTAAAAAATCCGCTATAATTGTTGTTTATACATTTATAATGTACTTGATCGTTTTGAAAAAGCAATACCACTTTTTAGGTGTTTTTTTCACACCCAAAGGCCTTCACTGCGCTCAGCGCCAGTAGATATATAAACGCTTGGAACATCTACATATTTTTCAATCTTTTTAATAAATGCTTGATACTGTTTATTGAGCAAGAGACCATTTGCAACACATTCCCAACCATCAACGTATTCTACCACAGGTTCGACATTTTCCCAGGCAGATTGTGTCATTGGGTAGCCCACCATTTCTTTTTGAGTGCGCTTGTCGCGGTAAGCCGTAATAATGCCAATATGTTCAATACCAGAAAGAACATCTGCTTTCATAATTGCGAGGCCTGTGAGGCCATTTATTCTGGAAAGGTAACGGAGAGCTACGAGATCGAGCCAGCCAACGGAACGTGGACGACCCGTATTTGTGCCAAACTCATTGCCGCGTTTGCGCAGCTCATCGGCAAAATCCCCAAAAAGTTCAGCAGGATAAGGACCATTGCCCACCCGCGTTGAATAGGCTTTTATCACACCCAAAATATTGCTTATTTTCCATGGAGGAATGCCAAGTCCGCCTGCACAGGAACCCGCAACCAAGTTACTAGAAGTCACAAATGGATAGGTACCGAAACTCACATCGAGCATAGCTCCCTGTGCGCCTTCGAGGAGTACGCGTGCCCCTTGTGCCAAGCGGTTGTTGGCAATCATGGCTAAATCTTTCATATAGGGGCGCAATGCTTCTGCAGTTTCAAGAAATTCATCAAGAACTTTAGTTTCTAGCCCTTCTTTTAGATGCGGATTGGCATTTAACCAAGCATGAAAATTTTCTGGACTTGATATTTCAGCTATGCGCGGCCCTTCTCGGTAGGCACGACTGGCATAAGTTGGGCCAATTCCTCGACCCGTTGTACCAATTTTTGCAGTATTTTTAGAGCGTTCAAGTTCACGTTTGAGATCAAGATTTTTATGGTAAGGCAAAATAACACTTGCACGGTAATCAACGTGCAAACGCTCGGGAGTGATGTCGTAACCTTGGGATTTTACTTTTTTCAGTTCATCACGCAAAACAAAGGGATCGACAACAACACCTGCTCCGATCCCTATTTCGCAATTCTCCCTGAGTATTCCTGAGGGTAGAAGCTGAGTGACGATTTTTTCTCCGTTCACCCAAATAGTATGGCCTGCGTTATTGCCTCCTTGAACGCGGCAAACCAAATCGGCTTGTTCGGCCAATACGTCTACAAGCTTACCTTTACCTTCATCACCATATTGAACGCCAAGAACCAGTGTCGCTGCTCCATGTTGCAGTTTCATTTCTACTCCCGAGTGAATATTTAACTCCTACATACTTATGCAGGTTTTACAATTGATGAAATTGGAACAGTCTTCTGTTCGCGACACTCTCACACATTCATTTTCATTCTTCAACATTTCTTGGTATGATTTGCGTATATTTTGAAAGGAGAGCTTTTCGTGCAAAACTCTTTGAATGATTTTAAATCAGCTTTGTTTGCAGGTGATTTTAATCTTGCTGAAAATATTGGACTTGTTCAAATTCAGCAAAATGGTGAAAAGGCAGATTGGTTAAATGAAATGGGGTTACTTTATTTGATGAAAGGAGATCTCCCTGAAGCTCTTAGGCATTTTGACAGAGCTATTGTGGCAGATCATTTTTATATTGAAGCGCAGTTCAACGCAGCTATTATTTTAAGCGACTTGGGTTTTTATGAAGAAGCTTCGCAAAGGTTTGCCGATGCCTGCCGGCATGAAGGTGTTTTACTTGCACAAAAACATTATGATATGGCGCAGTTTTATTTATCCATGCGGAAGTTAGAATCCGCAGAAGAGGAATTGCGCAAGGCGATTGCCTTACACAACTGCAGCGATTTCTATGTTGAGTTGACAAGAATTTATATTGAACAAAAGAAATTCGATGAAGCTCTTGTTGAGATCGAAACTGCAATTTCTCTCAACTTAAACAACCCTATTGCGGAAAACTTACGTTCACAATGTCTACAAGCAAAAGATAATTTTCTTTCTTCTGATAAAACTTCAGGTGAATTAAATACACCTCCATTTTAATAGTTATCTTTTTTTAAAATATTTTTAAATAATTACATTTAAAAATATTTTTAATATTAATAGTCCACAGCTACAGAGGCATGAATATTGGAACCTCCTTGAGAAATTGCATCTGTTGAGTTTTCTGCATTAAGCACAGAATTAGGTAAAGATCTTGCTAACCGCAATTGAATTGGGTTTGCATAAATATGAGCATTAAAACCCTTACGATTATTGTTCGCTAAGAAGTTTTCTAAAAATGGTGCTTTGGAATGCACACCAATCATCAATTTATAAATACCTAAAACTCTGCGCTCCGGTCTTGCTGGAAATTCAATTTGTAACGAAGAGCTTGTTTGATCTTGTATTTCCGTTGACCAACCCCAATTTGCTTGGAAAGTAAATGAGGTCTCTTCATTGACTATGACTCCATTTGCACTGATCTTCTCTCCCACTTGAAAGCCTAGGTTGGTTGAGTTTGTTTTTGTAATTCCATGAGTGATTGTTTCTGTTTGATTGTAGCCTGTGTTTTCACCAGCATATTGCGTCCAACCCAATTGCCAAAAAGTCCCTGCACTTAAAGTTTCATCAGATCCATTTGCACTTGTTATCTCTTGCTTTCCGTTTGTAGTGTCATAAGTATTTATATAGTCAATATCCCAGAGAGTTGTCTTTTCATTTGGAATTGATTTAATTAAAAAATAGCCTATAGGTTCATTATATTTTACATTATAGCTTATTTTGGAATAGCTATTATTTCCAGGTTTTAATTCATTCAAATGCCCTTGACCATCTGCGATATAGATCTTGTCTATTATATTATCTATTTGTGACTGCGCATTACTTGTCGAATCAAGATAAAATCCACTGCTTATATTGTTATCTTTATTTAAAAAACGCACTGCTAAAGTCGGATGATCCCAAGAAAGAGTTGAATAACTAGATGTCCAAACCGATGGTTGAGAAATTATTGCTGCTGATATTTCTCCATGGCAGCCATCTGTGCTTGTGCAATAAAGCTCGGTACCAAAATCTTTATTACCCAAACTAGAATAGCTCTGTTCCCCTTTCCAAGTTGTTCTTTCGGTGTCTATACCCCAAGTTAATGGCAATGAATTGTTATGAGTAGAGACAAATTCAGTAAGTTTATCGGAATCCAACGCTGGTGCGGGATAGCTGGGCGGCTCTTTATAACCTTGAGTCGATTTTAGAATTGGATGCACTTTCTGGGCAGGATCATTGGATTTAACAATCTGATCTCCGTTATAAATGCTATAAATTACACGTTTTTTTGCGGAATGCGGCAATTGCTGTTGAGGAGAATTTAAAGTCTGTGCTGCTAAAGCATTATTAGCAAGCAAAATGCCGGTAAGGTATATCCCTAAGTTTATAAATTTTTTGGAAAATAGAGTCATTTATGCTTTCCTTTTTTCAAAAGTTATCCAATTAATCACTCATCCTAAGAGAAGCTTTAAGCTAAAAAATAAAGTTATGGATATCTATTGCGGACTCATTTGTCAGAAGATAATACAGGAAATGGTAAGTTTAATTTAATAAATAAATCAATATATTTGATTATTTGTATTTTTTGTGGTTTCTATTATTGGAGAAATGTAAAGAATATTTACAGTTAAAATTGGGTGTGTTATTAAAGATATTTTGCTTTTGAAATGGATAAGGATAATTGAGTGAATAAAATAGAGCAAGTAGCAGATTATCGTGATGAGGATGGTTTTTCTGCACTTTTTTATAAAACACAGGACAATTCTATGACTGTGTCAATCGTCTCGGAAAAAATGCAGACCGAGATGATGCACAGTCAAAGTGGCTCGTTTTCAGAAACTAATTATGTCTATCTACCCGTTGTGGATTTTGTCATTAAAAATAGAATAGAACCCGTATTTTTATCCATTGGTCTTGGAGTGGGCTATATTGAAATCATGCTTTTTGCTTATCTTCTAAATAAAAATATTTCGGATGATTACCTATCGCAATTATTTATTTTTTCATTTGAAAAAGAAGAAAAATTAATTCAGTTCTTTACAGCATTTTTATTGGATCAACCGTTACCGGTTTCTTTTCAAGCATGCTATTCCTCTATACTTCAGCTAAACAGTGAATATTTCTCTGTAGATAAGATGGAATTAAAATTATTTATCAAAGATTTTATACTTAAAAATAAATTTGTCATATATAATAAGTTTACAAACGAAACGCAATTAACAAAACCAGCCAACGGTATTTTTTTTGATGCCTTTAGTGCAAATTCCTCTCCCGATCTTTGGAATGAGCTTTATATAGATAATATTCTTTCACCCAAAAACTGTTCTTCCTCTTCATCCTTCGCAACTTATGCTTCTAAAAATATGCTCAAACGAAAACTTAAAGAGAACAATTTTAATCTTTTAAAGAAAAAAGGTTTTGCTGGGAAAAGAGAATGTATTTTTGCTTATAGGATTAAAAATGAATTGATATAAGTAATTTGGATAAATGTTAAATTTATTTGTCGGTATAAATTTATATAATGTATTCTATTGAACTATATCCAAAATAATTTTACTTAATTGTATTTAGGTATATATGAGAGCATATCTGATACAAATTGACACTACACCTGCCGAATGTTCTGTCTTTATATTTAAATTCAATGGAGAAGTAATAAAATCATTGTTTTTGCATTAACAATGTAAGAGTCATCGATAGCAGCTATTATTGAAACTTTTTTTGGTCAGAATTATAAATCTTTGCTTCATCTAAATTATAATAATTATTATTTGCTTTTAATTTGAATTTCAAAATTATGAAAGCATAAAAATGATTTAAAAAGACATAGGTTTCAGCTTTATATGTTACAAAGGCGCTTAAAATTAAAAAACAATTAAATTTCTTTAAAACTTCTCTTCTAAATAAATGGGATTTCTATAATATTTGTGATCATTTCAATTGATAGAAAAATAAGATAATTCAATTTAATTATTATTGATTTTTAATAATCTTTTTTATATCTTCAAGATAAAAAATAACAAATTTTTATATTAATTTCAATAATAAATGAGGTTTGGAAAAGATAAATTAAAAAATAAAGTTTCTTTCATCAATCGGGGGTGCTTTGAAAATAATTTGAAAAAAGTCTTTTGTTCGAGCGAAAAATTCTCTTGACGAATAATACCATTTTTCTTTGACTTCGCCTGCTCCTACGCCATCGGCTTCAATCCCAACTTCGCGAGCAATCCACACCGCTCTGGGCAAATGAAAATTTTGTGAAATAATATATGCACTGTTTATATTATATATTTCTTTTGCACGTAACATAGTTGCATATGTACTGTAACCTTTTTCATCGGTAATTAAACTTTCTGCAGGTATTTTATTTTTGAGAGCAAACTTTCTCATTGCTGCTGTTTCACTGTAATTTGTATCGGTGCCATCGCCACTCATAAGAATATTTTTCACTAATTTTTTATGATAAAGATCGATAGCTGTTTCCATCCGAGCTTTTAATACTCCTGATAGCAAGTCACCATGCACACTTGCACCCAAGACAATTGCATATTCTTTTGTAGTTAAAGGGGGGGGAGCATTTCTAGAATTGAGGTACACAATGAAATTTGTAATTGCGAAAACCGCAAGAATTAAGAAAATAATTGCAGAAAGAAGAGTTAATATAATGCTGAAAATTTTTAAAGCAATTTGTAATATTTTAATAATCAAATTTTCTCCAATCAGTTAATCAAGTGTGCAGCTAATCACCTCACCCAAGTTTGTCTAAAATTTGCAGCCTAGTGTCAAATTGCTGAAGCTTCTAAATGAATACGAAATTAACATACAATTTAAGGAACAAGGGAGCCACTGAGTGGAAAAGTCAAAAATTGTCAAATATTTAATTTTAGCATTTTTGCTTCTGTTTTATATTGAGAGTTTATTTTCGTTAGAAAATCCCACAGCTCGTCCTCCAAGTACACAGGGAGACTCATTTTTATTGCCCCCTGTGCGGCGGGTTGGAATTGATATTTTAGAAAGTAATGTGGATAAATTTAGAATTTTCATGCGCAAACAAGATCGTGTATTATATGGTACGCCAGCCTTACCATTTAGCGAAACAGAATTGCGCAAAGATCTCGTTGCGGATGTAGATGAAGAAATTCAAAATACAGGGCGTTTTTGGAGCCTATCTTTATCTGATTTTATGAAGTTGATCCCTTTGAGCGGATCAGCAAAAAAATCACCAGAAAATGTTAATGCAGAAAATTTAAGAGTGAACCTAGAATCGGATTACAATCTGGACGCTTGGATAAGGCCATCCATTTATTTTGCACCCGATCAAACACTTGTGCGTGTGTCGGTAAGAGGCGCTGGAATTATGGGTTCTATCTGGGCACGGGAAGATGTCATGATTGAACCGCAAGCCAGTCGGACAAAAATTAAAGAAGCATTTGCCCAAGCCGTAGCGCGTTTAATCGCTACATTAGGTCACGACGGTAAAGTAACATATATGCGCGAGAATCTATTAACTGTTGATTTTGGTAAAGAACGTGGAATTGTTCGTGGTGAAACTCTTTATGCAGGTTATGTTATATTATCGAGTTTTCATCCACAAACGGGCGAATTCTTACGAGCTAATCGGATACCAATTCATTCTCTTAAAGTATTGGAGGCACGGCAAGGCAGTTCTTTGTGCCAAATTGTTTCGTCCGATCGTGTTTCGTATGAACAGGCATTAAAAATACTTGATAAGCAAGATGTTCAACTGCTTGTTTGGAAAAAAGAACAAAAATTAAATAACACAGGTTGGCGTGATCCTTATAATCCAGACACCGCTCCCATGCTAGGCGCGGCTGAGGAAGGTTTTGAATCTCAGACAAAAAGAGAGAAAATGCGCTCGATGTTACCTCCCGTAATTTTTGGAAAAGATAAGCAAGAAAAAAATGCGCCTGTTCCGATGGAGAATGACAAGCAAGATATAAATAATTTAGAAAAAGATAAGACGGCAAGACTTGATAAGAAAAGTGAAATTGCTTTAGCGCAAGAGGAGAACTCCAAACCGCAAGCTGAGCAGCAAGGACTTATTTCTCCCCAGCTTCCTCCAAATGAAGGCGAAGAGGTTGAGGTCAGTAAGCCGAAGAAAAAAATTTCCATCGATGAACCCAATTCTTGGGATCCCACAAGTCTAAGAATTGGAGTCGCTCTCACATCGGGCTCATATTTTGGCAATTCTGCAGGGATACCAACAACTTTAATAAATACTTTCAATGCATCAGGAAAAATAGATATCGATTCGACTTTTGATCTTTATATAAATCCATACGCACAATTTTCATTTTTTAACGGTTCAACAATTCAGGGCTCTAGCTATTTTGTTGGCCTAGGTGCTTATAAAGTTCTTTGGCGTAACCCAGTTCCCTCGGGAGTTTTTCGTATAGGTGGAGCTCTCGAATATATGGGAGGAAGTGTTTTACAATCCGATGCGGCCTTTAATATTTCTAAAATTTCTGTTTTTGCCAATGGTCGATGGTCGGATAATTTAGATAATATAGGTGAATATGAATTTCTCGGTGGATTTTCTTTCTTTGATTTTATCCAAGGCAAATCGGTTTGGGCACTCGAAGCCGATCTCAGGCCTTTTCGCTTGATGACAAAAGAATTACTATTTCGCGTTCTTGCAAAAAGATTTCAAGATGGTTGGTTTGAAGTATCTATTGGAGTGTCCTGGGATTTTCTTCCTTCAGATTCTTATAATTTGATTAAAGGTAATAATTCTAAAAGAGAGTACTTTTAAGTTTGTACTTCATTTTTTTTCCAGTATAAGAAATATGAAAACGGGATAAACCCTGGAGGATTGTTACTTTATGGATTTTTTTCATTCGCTGTATCAATTTATATTATCAGTTTTAAATAATCCCATATTTCTTATACAAACGGTTGGATATATTGGTCTTATTTTAATAGTTTTTGCCGAAACAGGTTTATTGGTAGGCTTTTTTTTACCAGGGGATTCATTGTTAATTGCCGCAGGTTTATTTGCAGCCAAAGGCGATATGCAGGTTTCAATTCTTTTATCAACTCTCACTGTGTCTGCAATAGTCGGTGATGCTGTTGGATTTTATATTGGCAAGAGACTTGGCTCGTTGCTTTATAGAAAAGAAGATTCTTTTTTCTTTCGTAAAAAACATATTCTATATGCTCACGAATTTTATGAAAAACATGGTGGAAAAACCATAATTATTGCAAGGTTTATTCCAATTATAAGAACTTTTGCTCCTACGGTTGCTGGAGCCGCTGGAATGAACTTTTCTAGGTTTGTTGCTTTTAATATTTTTGGCGGTTTTTTATGGGTTTGGAGTATGGTTTTAGGAGGATATTATTTAGGTAAATTATTTGGTGATAAAATAAATAACTATATTCATTTTTTAATAGTTGGAATTATCTTGATTTCGTTTATCCCACTTTTTGTAAAGTGGGTAAAATCTAGAAAAGAACAAAATAATCATGCTTAAAATACAACCTAATTTCTCAGGCGTGTCGCAAAGTTGGTTTCGGTCTCCCATAAGGTAACAGAATAGAGCTCAAGTTTGTTTTTCTGTTTACTCACAATAGATTTATCGAGCCTTTTCCATATTTCTTCTATAAAGATTTCGATCGTCGGAATTTTCCCTTCAAGCCAAAGGACATCAAAATTTAAATGTTTGTGATCGACATCATTTATAATATTCTCGTACACAATATCGGATAGATCTTGTAAATTAAAGAGCATGCTAGTTTCAGGATCTACTTGTCCTGTTATTGCAACTTCAAGTTTATAGTTATGCCCATGCCCATTTTTACCCGCGCATTTGCCATATATTTCTTTATTTTTATCGTCACTGAAAGTTGGATTAAAAAGCCTATGGCTGGCGCAAAAAGAAAAATTATGTTTTAAAATAAGCATTTTCAATCCTTTTTTATTGTAAAATTTTTACAAAAAGTTCTCTGGCAAAAACCGTTGCCCCCAATTTTTCCATCATGATTAAATTTCCGCCAAGTCTTCTATTCATAAATATGATTTCAGAAGCTGGGGCTCTAAATTTAGTCAATCTCATCAAATGAAAAGACTCAGAATTTATTCTTTTTAACATATCACAGTTTTTCCAAGAATAACTTTCATGAATAAAGGGTTCCATAGCGAGCTGCATGATTCTTATAAAACTCTCTTTTATGTCAATGCTGTCATCTGTATATAAAAAACCCATTTTTACAGCGATATTTATGATATTCTCTTTTTCATCAGCAAGACTTGCTCGACAAAGGTTAGTATAATTTTGAATAAGATCGGAACTTAATTTTTGCGTAGCACCAAAGTCAAGCAACACGAGTTTGCAATCCTCGGTGATGAGAAAATTTCCGGGATTGGGATCGGATTGAATATGCTTAAAATTTATAATTTCTTTGAAAACGAGATCCAATAAAAGAAAACCTATTTTATCGCGTTTTTTAATAAGTTCGGGATCAGTGTGCATTTCACTTTGGTTTCGCGTCATCCATTGCTGGAGATTTTCACCTTGGATCCATTCCGTGGCTAAAATATTTTTACGGCAAAGATGTGAGATTGTTTTTGGTACAATAATATTGGAATTGTTATTAAAGTTTTCTTTGTATAGTTCGTAAAAGTTTTTTTCGCGGAGAAAGTCAAGTTCTTCAAGAAAAAGTTTTTCGACGGCTTCAAAGGTGTGATCATAATTGGCCATATTTGGCATAATATTCGCTAAACTGATAAGTCTTTTCATGTTTTGTAGATCGGATTTTACGCTTTTTTCTAGATTTGGATACTGCACTTTAAGTGCTATAAAGGTCCCATCCTTTAAACGTGCTTTGTGGACTTGTCCAATACTTGCGGCATGCATGGCTTGTTCTTCGATGTATTCAAAGTCATCTAGATTGCTAAATGCATGCAATAGAATGGGCTTTATAAAACTCCAATCTTTGGCTGTTGCGTTTGCTTGCAGTTTGCTCAAGGCCTCTTTCCAGCCGGGGGGAAGCATTTTTTCATCCACCATGCTTAAAATTTGCCCAACTTTCATAGCTGCGCCTTTAAGATCATCAAGCCCTTTGACAAGTCTCAATGCAGCCTCACTGATTGGGGAATCCCCTTCGCTCAACTTACTCAGTTTTTTTTGAATGGCTTCATTGCCTGCTTTGAGGGCAGTGCTGCCAATGGTTCGAATAAGAGATAATGCTCTCGATTTTGAACTGTTTTTTTCTCTCAAAGCAACTCTCCTTTGCCTTCGTTAAGAATAATATATAGCATAAAAATATTTTTTCGTAACTGATACTTTCTGATATGTTGAATATTAAAAAATCCCATTATGAAACATTATTTCATAACGGGATTAAAAATCTTTATTTAAAATGAAATGATTATTTTAAAAGTGCAATTGAGTCAATTTCTTTGCGAATAAGCGCCATTTTTTCTGAGGCTATGTGGGGTGGAACTGTTCTTGGATTTCTAAAGTAACAACTTTCATCCAATTCTTTTCTGCAGAACATAGTCTGATAGGTGTGATGTTCAGGGGAGTTTTTGTCTATGGTGTCATATTCTCTTAAAATAAATGGAGAGACGAATTGAGTGATGCTCTCAATTTCGTGATCCATGTATATTTTTTCATTATTTTTATTTCGGGCAAAACCTCTGACCACATAATCTACGCAAACGACGTCTGTTTCAAATGCTTTAAACATAAAATCCAGCGCATAGAGGGGTGAAATGCTGCCACAGGTTGCTATGTCAATGTCGACGCGAAAACTACAGATTCCAGAGGGATCGAGACTGTCGGGATAGGTGTGCGCACAGATATGACTTTTGTCTAAATGGATAGACACAGTGGACTGCGCCATAAGATTGGCTTGTTTGTCAACGATGTTATAAGTTGATTGAGAAATCATATTTGCCTGTTGAGTTGCTTGATCGCCTTTTAAGTCGCTCATGAGCAAAATAACGCTAGCACCATATGGATCGAAATCTTTTGAGCTGACGTTTAAGACTTCAGCATCAATTATTTCTGCAATTCGTATGAGTTGAGATTCAATTTGACGGGCGGAGTACCGTTCATCAATATACCTGATATACGAAGCTCTTTCTTCATCATTCAATGCAACGGCAAAGTCATATAGATTGAAGCTTAAAGCTTTCGTTAGGTTGTTAAAACCAAGTATTTCTGTCATCTTATGTCCTCATAGAGCCCTGAGTGATTCTAACCTAACTAGGTTATCTTATTCAACAGGTTACGCAATGTAGTATATTATGAAAATTGCGAGGCAGAATTGCCATCCCAAACAGGGTGGTAAAATATTGTAGCATACTCCAACTTGCAAGAACAATTATCAGGAAGTATTTATCTGATTAATTTCAAATAGTAAGGTGTATTAGATGGATTCCAAACGCGGTCTTTTCCTAGTGATATGTGATGATCCTGAACTTGCATCAACATTAGTGCACATTCAAAAAAATATGGATATTAAAGTTTGGGTTCCAAGTAAGTGTGGGCAATTACAAACTTCTTTAATTGATGCTTGTGAAGATTCTATTCATAAGGAAGCTCTTGTCAAAGGGGATGTGACCAAAGCTTCATTCTTTTCTCAATGGAAAGAGTATAAGCCCATTTGTGTCGTACTTTCATTGAAAGACATAGAAAAGTATTCAAATATTCGCGAGCTCATACTGACTGAATTGCCCGATGCGCGTATCTTATCTTTGCAAATTGGGCGTCCAGAGGAAGTGCCACGCAAACTCATTGACAACGATCGCGAGCTCGTTTTGTCGTGGACTGAATTGTTAAGCAGGCCTATTAGTGCGGAATTAAGACACATAGAAAGCAGTCACCGCGTAAAAGAGGTGCGTGATATTCTTGATGGTGGAGATAAAATAGCGCTTTTATTGCAACCCGATCCTGATCCCGATGGATTAGCGTCAGCTCTTGCGTTAAGAGCTTTGTTAGGGAGAAACAAAGTTTCCACTCCCATAGTGACGTTTGGCAAAGTCACTCGCCCCGAAAATTTAGCTATGCTACGATTGCTCGATTTAGAAGTTATTACTATTAAGCCAGACGATTTAAGTAATTTTGATAAAGTGGCTTTGCTCGATACGCAGCCAACGCATTTTACAGTTACTTTACCAAAGGTTGATGCCATTATTGATCATCATCCCATGACAGGAAATTACAGTGATATTCCTTATTGTGATATTCGTTCGAAATATGGGGCGACTTCAACAATATTGACAGAATATCTGCGAGCAGCTGCAGTAAATATTGGGCAAAGATTAGCCACTGCGTTACTTTATGGAATAAAAGCAGATACTCTTCATTTAAATAGAGAAGTTATTGATGCGGACCTTTATGCATTTATTTCGCTCTATCCGGATATTAATTATAACTTGTTACGTAGAATGGAAAAACCAGAGCTCCCTATGCGCTTTGCGCCTGTACTCGCGCACGCCTTGACGAGTATGGCTGTGAAAGAATCTATATTAGTGAGTTATATAGGTGAAGTGGAGAGAGAGGATCTTATTCCGCAAGTAGCTGACTTTATGCTTCAATTTGAAGGATCTGAATGGGCCGTATGTGCAGGAATCTATGAAAATAACCTTGTTATGAGTGTGCGCAATGTGGGATATGTGAAAAATGCTGGTGATGTTGTAAAAAGAATTATCAACGGTTGGGCCAGTGGCGGAGGACACAGAACAATGGCAAAAGCTATTTTTCCTGTTGAAGGTTGGAAAGAACGCTATGGCAATTTAAATCCAGAAAATATAAAAGCAACGGTGTTGAATTTATTTATTAAGGAAGCTTTATGAGTTTTTCAGAGGAGTCACAAAAAAGATCGATACAACCGTTACACACAGGTTTTGGTTTTTTTGCTGAGTCAATAAATGATAAGTCACAGAATCTTCCTTTAAAAGAAATAGAACTCACTTCGCAGAATGATATTTATTTAAACAGTGATATAGAAAAAAGTCCTATAATATTAAATGAAAATTACTATATGGAAAATATAAATAATTCGCCGACAAACTTTGTAAAAGATGAAAGCGTTTATAAAGAAAAACAAATAAATGCATTTTATAATGATCAAAAAGAAGGTGAAAATGATACCAATTATTTTGTGCATCCCTTTTTTGCTTTTCTTGCTTGGACAGTCGATGCGCTGGTTGGTTTTTGCTTCCTTATTATATCTTTGTGCATCAATACTGTTTTTATTCCAAAAGGCTTTTTCGATGTGACTTCTTCATTGGTAAAATATCTTTCGGTGGTCACTGTAGACTTAGGTGTTCTTTATACATTCTTGTTTTCACTGCAGGTTTGGTTTTTTATGGCAATTCTTGTTTTTCTCTTTCAATATTCAATTTTAGGTTTTGAAGGCGCAACATTGGGAAGGTGGCTCTTTGGGATTTCGATTCAAAATAGCAAAGACAAGAATGCAAAAGTCTCTGAAAGAACTAAGTTTTGTGCCGCACTTTCCGAATCTATGCTGCTAGGGAGTATCCTTTCATTTCTTTTCATAATTCTTCTTCCATCCCGTGTTCCCATCTTCTTTTGGATGCGTTATTCATCAAAAAATCTTTAAATCTCTTTTGACTTTTCATATTTTATGCTACGAGCATGTGACGACTTTTGAGAACATGTTTTTTGCGTTTAAATAAATGCAGAGTCTACATATATAGAGGATAATAATAAATATAATATATAAATATTGTATTTTTTAGCTCGTGATTTTTAAGCAAAATGGAGTTTAACCATGAAAGATTCATTTTCTAATTCTGCTGTTAACATTCGTAAAATACAAAGACCACAGAATGCGGATGGAAAACAATCTCGCATTGCAGATTATTTTGCCTCAAATGTTTTTGATTTGAGAGCTATGGTTAAACGCTTATCATCACAAGATCTTGATGTTATGGCAAAAGTTATGAAACTTGGCGGTAAGATCGATGCTCATTTAGCGGAACGGATAGCTGCTGCTGCGCGTGAGTGGGCAATGGAAATGGGTGCAACTCATTATTGCCATTGGTTCCAGCCACAAACAGGGGCAACAGCCGAAAAACACGATGCCTTTCTTTGGTTTGACAAGCAGGGCAACCCAATCGAAAGATTTACTGGTCCTGAGCTTTTGCAAAGTGAACCAGATGCCTCCAGTTTCCCTTCTGGTGGTATTCGCTCGACTTTCGAAGCACGTGGCTATACGGGATGGGATCCTTCAAGTCCAATGTTTATAATGGAAACTGAAAATGGGAAAACGTTATACATCCCATCAGTTTTTATCAGTTATCATGGTGATGCACTGGATTTTAAAACGCCGTTGTTACGTTCGAACAAAGCTCTCTCGGAAGAAGCTGTGAAAACCTTGCATTTCTTGGGAGAGAAAAAAGTTCATTATGTCTCGACTTCTGTAGGACCAGAGCAAGAATTTTTTATTGTTGACAAAGAGTTAGCAAGAAAAAGAATCGATTTAAAATTTTCTGGTCGAACTGTTTTTGGTCGTAGACCTCCTAAAGGTCAAGAACTTGAAGATCATTATTTTGGCCAAATACCAAGTCGTGTGCAGGCATTTTTTAATGAACTTGAGGTAGAACTATATAAACTCGGTGTGCCGATCAAAACGCGTCACAACGAAGTGGCTCCAGGTCAATTCGAAATTGCTCCCATTTTTGAATCTTCCAATATCTCTGCGGACCACAATCAATTAGCTATGAAATATATTAAGAGTATTGCTATAAAACATGGATTTATTGCTCTTATGCACGAAAAACCTTTTGCAGGTGTGAATGGAAGTGGCAAGCATGTCAACTGGTCCATGCAAGACTCAACAGGGCGCAATCTTTTGGATCCAGGGGCAACTCCACATGAAAACCTTGTCTTCTTAACCTTTCTTTGTTCCGTTTTGCTTGGCATTCATGACAATGCCGACGTTTTAAGAGCATCCATAGCGACTGCTGGCAATGATCACAGACTTGGAGCAAACGAAGCACCTCCTGCAATTATCTCAGCATTTTTAGGCAACACCCTCGATAAAATTCTCAATTCTCTGGAATCGGGTTCGGGTGATATTATCAATGCTGAAAAAATCATGATCGATCTTGGTATTTCTCATTTACAAGGTGTTGCGAAAGACAATACCGACCGCAATCGAACTTCGCCTTTTGCTTTTACTGGCAATAAATTCGAGTTTAGAGCCGTTGGTTCTAGTGCGTCGATTAGTTATCCAACAGCAATTCTAAATGCTGCCGTTTGTGATGGACTGAGTAAAATCAATAAACGACTTGAAGCGCGTGCGCAAAATGGCAGGGTTTCCGATAATATTATTCTTAGAGTTTTAAAAGATGTTATTAAAGAAACAAAAAAAATTCGCTTTGAAGGAAATGGATATTCACAGGAATGGCTTGATGAAGCAAAACAAAGAGGTCTGTCGAATTTTCCAATGACTCCAGACTCACTTGCTGTTCTTGCAGACGAAAAGAAAATTCAATTTTTAATACAAGCAAACATATTTACATCTGAAGACATTGCAAGTCGCTTAGCCATTCAACAAGAGCGTTACATTAAACAGAGTCTTATTGAAATCAATTGTGCTTTAGAAATGGCACAAACTCAAGTTATGCCTGTGTGTTTAAATTATTTAGAAAAGCTTATGGATAATGTGAAACTTGCGAAAGAATTAAGCATTCCATCGCCTGCAATTAAATTTGCTGAAGAATTTGGAAAAGAATTTAATCATTTCTTTTCAGCGCTCAATTCACTC
Source organism: Fluviispira sanaruensis (assembly GCF_004295685.1). NCBI lineage: Bacteria > Pseudomonadati > Bdellovibrionota > Oligoflexia > Silvanigrellales > Silvanigrellaceae > Fluviispira > Fluviispira sanaruensis. The sequence continues at coordinate 2,261,530 of NZ_AP019368.1, read as the reverse complement.
AAGTTACAATACGATAAAATTTCTAATGAAGAATGTTATGAACATTCCAAATTAAATTCCACTGCTGTTTTTATTGGCCAACATATTTTACCAAAATTAGTTGAATTACGGAACACAGTGGACCTATTAGAAGGAATTGTTCCGCACAATTTATGGCCTTATCCAAAATATTCGGAACTGCTTTTTGGCATAGATTAAAAATGAAGTTTTAACTTGACTCAGAAATTATTCTCATATAAGTATCTTCGGATGAATTTTTTTCGAGTCTCTTTTGTTTAGGACTTTATCATGTTATTTGTGCATAAACACAAGGCTTATTCTCTTTCAATAGAAATAAGGTCACTCGTTTTAGAAATTGAGATATTTTAGTTTTTTGCTCCGCATTTGCGGGGCTTTTTTTTTGTGTATTTTACACCCAGTGCAAAATGTTTTGGGGCTATTTAAGAAGGGATCTCACAATGACAGATTACGTTAAAGTTGCATCATATGAAGGCCGCAAAGGTGAAATTCGTAAAGTTGTTCTTTTGTATTCTGGCGGACTGGATACTTCAGTCATGTTGAAATGGATTCAAGAACAGTACAATGCTGAGGTGATTGCATTGACCATTGATATTGGTCAGCAGGCAGATAATCTTGAGGAAATAAAAGAAAAAGCTCTTCGCCTCGGAGCAAAAAAAGCTTATGTGATCGACGCAAAAAAAGAATTTGCTTATCACTATTTGGCAAAGGGAATTAAAGCCAATGCCCGTTACCAAGGGGACTATCATCTTGCCACACCACTCGGCAGACCTCTCTTGGCAAAAATTGCTGTAGATATTGCTCGCGAAGAAAACTGCGACTGCATAGCTCACGGGTGCACAGGCAAAGGCAATGATCAGGTTCGGATTGAGGGTACGGTATTAACCTTGGCTCCCGAAATGAAAATCATTGCGCCTGTAAGAGAATGGGGCATGGGGCGTGACGAAGAGCTCGAATATGCACGTATCCACAATATCCCTGTAAAGCAAACAAAAGACTCTCCTTATAGCTATGACGACAATATGTGGGGAGTGTCTGCTGAAGGGGGAGAGATCGAAAACCCAGCTCTGATTCCAAACCTACCTGCTATTTTACAAGTATGTAAAATTGTTGAGAACACACCACATGAGCCTGAGCTCTTAAAAATTGGTTTTTTAAGAGGAATTCCTGTGCAATTAAATGGCCAAGATATGGATCTTCCTTCCATTATTCTTCAGCTCAACAAAATAGGCGCATGCCATGGGGTTGGTGTTACGCATCACTTAGAAGATAGAGTTGTCGGTCTTAAAGTGCGTGGAGTGTATGAATCCCCCGCAGCGCATACCATCATTCGTGCGCATGAAACCCTCGAAAAATTTGTCTGCACAAGACATGAGAATGAATTTAAAATGATCGTCGATCAAAAATGGGGATATCTCTGCTACGGTGCACTTTGGCATGAACCTTTGATGGATGACCTCAATGCCTTTATTGAAAGAATCAATGAAAAAGTAACAGGTGTTGTAACTGTAAAATTATTTAAAGGTCGCGCTGATGTTGTTGCGGTAGAAACTCCGAATAGTATTTTCGATGAAAAATTAGCAACGTTTATGAAAAGCAATGCTTTCAATCAAAATGCATCGGCTGGCTTTACTGAAATTTATACAATGCAAATGCGTCTTTCCCAAGAAAAAGAGCGTTATGCACTTGTTTCTGTGGGAGGAGATCAAAATAAAGAAAAATTTGCCCCAGCAATTTCTGAACTTTATTCGCTTGGATTTGTTTTGTTTGCAACACAGGGTACGCATAATTACTTAAATAAATTGGGCGTGAAAAGCGTTCTTGTCCATAAAGCAAATCAAGAAAACCACAAGCCAAACTTAATTGATTTATTAAAACAAAATCGCTTTGATTTAGTTGTGAATGTAGCTTCTCCAACCAATTCATTGAGTGAAGAAATTGATGGGAAATCTATTCGCAGTTGGAGCGTAAAAAATGGAGTGCAACTCATCACTGACTATGACGTACTTAAAGTAACAGTGGAGAAAATGAATAAATCTGTTAAGACAGGTGTTTCAAAAAATATTGAATCTTCTAAAAAACCAGCATTACTTTAATACGAGGAGAAATTGAGTATGTGGAATCCTTTTGCAAAATTATCTGAAACCATTGCAGGACATGGGGGATTTGTAAATGCCCATGCTCATTTTGACCGTGCTTATTCTGTTTCTTTATCAGACTTTAATGATGCTCATGGAAGTGTGAACAGTCATTTGTTTGATAAATGGAAGTTGGTTGATAAATTTAAGAAAAATGCATCAGAAGAAATTTATTACCATCATATTTTAGCAGCTCTCAATAACCAACATGAACAAGGCGTGCGCCACTGTCTGTCTTTTATTGACTGTGATCCTATTGCGGAAGAAAGAGCTTTAAGGGCTGCTTTAAAAGCAAAAAACTTTGTTGCACGTAATTATAAAATGAATTTTTTAATTGCATGTCAAACGTTAAAAGGAGTTTTGCAAAAAGATGCTCGCCAATGGTTTGAAAAATCTTTGGAGCACGTTGATATTATTGGGGGTTTGCCGGGTGTCGATGCCGGTCAAGAGAAAGAGCATCTCGATGTTTTATTGAAAGCTGCTAAAGAAACAGGAAAAAGAGTGCATGTGCACGTTGATCAATTGAACTGTGCAGAAGAAAAAGAAACAGAACTGTTGGCAAATAAAGTTATAGAATGGGGATTGGAAGGTAAAGTAACAGCAGTGCATGGGATTTCCATTGCTGCTCACAACAAAGAGTACCGGTCAGAGCTTTATAAACTCTGCCGAGATGCTGGACTCAGCTTTGTTGCTTGTCCTACGGCTTGGATTGACAGTCGCAGAACAGAAGTTCTTGCACCGTCCCACAATTCTGTCACTCCTATTGATGAAATGATTCCAGCAGGACTCACCGTAGCACTTGGTTCTGATAATATTTGTGATATATATAAGCCTTTTGCTGAAGGAAATATGCTAACAGAATTAAAAATATTATTAGAAGCAAATCATTATTATGATATGGATGAATTGATACGTATTGCGACAGTCAATGGACTAAAAGTTTTAGGATTGGATTGAAATGTACAATGCAAATGCCAGTTACGAAGAAAATTATGCCCGAGGGCCAGATCAAAATTTTTTACGCAACAGACATTTTCCAAAACTCGAATATTTAAAATCGCCTCAGTACGAATTTTTAGGAGCCCCTTTGCATATACCTTTTGGGGTTGCTGCAGGGCCTCTTTTAAATGCGCTCTATGTGAGAGCTGTTTTAAATGCTGGTTTTTGTCTACCTGTGTATAAAACAGTGCGTTCTGTTGCATGGGATTGTAATAAATGGCCCAATATATTATCGTTAAAATCTGAAAATAAATCACTCTATGCAGATGAGAATAATCATGTCATTGGTGAGTTATTTTCAGAAAGTGATTATATAAATAAAAGAATATCGATTTCCAATTCCTTTGGTGTACCAAGTCAAAGTGTAGATAAATGGCAAAGTGATTTGGCGACCTTAAACGATTATTCAACAAAAAAAGGTTATCATGTTTCGTTAAGTTTTCAGGGCTCACGTTTTTTAGGAGCAAACTCTAAAGAAATAACTGAAAATTTCTACAAAGATGTCCTCAAAATTACTGAGCTCGCTTGTGCAGGTATTTTAGCAAGTGGATTTTCAATAATAGAAATGAATTTAAGTTGTCCAAACGAAGTGCAGGCACCTCTATATAAAGATTTGAAAAGCGCTATTGAAACGATTAATTGCGCTCATAAAATAATCTCAGAGCAGAAATCTAAAGTTAAACTTGTAGTGAAATTAGGTGTATTAAATGCTGAAGAAACAAGTATTTTTATTGCAGAAACAGCCGGAAAAATCGATGCCATAAGTGCTATTAATACCGTATCTGCAAAAATAACACGAAAAAATGGCTCTCCAGCTTTAGGAAATGGAGCGCTATATGGTGGAGTCTGCGGTTCCTATATTTTTAACCAAGGGTTATCAATGGTCGGATTATTGAGTGAGACACGAGAAAAATTGGGTATTCAGAAGAGCGAACTTGGAATTATAGGAGTGGGTGGTGTTGTCAGTGCTAAAGAATTTGCGTCTTACTTATCTGCAGGCGCCGATATCGTGCATGCAGCGACAGGAATGATGTGGAATCTTGAATTGGCTTCCGAAATTGCAACTCATTTAAAAGTACCTTTTCAATTATCATAAAATAAAAGTAACTATCAGTTATCATAAAAAGAGGAGTTTGAAGAGTGATTTTAAACTCAGATATACAAGAAATTATTCAAGGTTTTTTTGAAGCTAAAGTCATACAAATAAAAACCAATCCCATGTTTAAATTAACAAGTGGGAAAGAATCACCTGTTTATATCGATCATCGGAAAATATTCAGTCATCCCCAGTTGCGCCGTAAAGTTATTAAAGCTTTAGCTGAATCTTTACTTGCTCAGTATGCAAAACAATTTTCACAAGATAATGTAGTTTTTGCTGGCACAGCAACTGCAGGAATTGCACCCGCATATGCATTGGCAGACTATTTTAATAGCGGTTTTGTTTATGTCCGAAGCAAAGCCAAAGCATATGGTCTGAATTCTGTCATTGAGGGCTTCATTCCAAGTGAGGCGCATGTCATTGTAGTAGATGACATGGTAACGACAGGGGGAAGTATCTTGCAAGCCTGTGAGCATGTGCGTAATGATGGTTTTCAAATTTTAACAGCGGTCAGCTTATCGCAGCACAGTTTGAAAAAAATGATAGAGAAATTCACTTTAGCAAATGTTTCGTTACACAGTTTGTTTAAGACGACAGATATTTTTGATATTGCGTATGGTAAAAATTTGATTACTGGGCGTGAAATGAAACTGATAATGGAGTGGTTAACTCAATTGGATGAATAAAAAAGCAATTTATCAACAATTCTTACTTGCTTGGGAAAGAGATTATCGATCTTTTATTCAAGGTGTAAGAAGTTCTTTAGCAATCTTGAGTGTTTTCGCTATTTATTATTTTACGCGGAATCAAGAACTCATTTTTATGGGATTATGCGCATTGGGTTTAACCCAAGCATGTACTCGCTGTCCTTATTGGCGCATAGAATTTAATATGTTGTTAGCGTATTTATTTTCAACTGCTCTTATTTTTATCGCTTTCCCTTATTCAATGACTTATTTATCTATAGCTTTTTTCTCGTTTTTTTTAGCTTTTTTTATTCATGTTTTTTCTTATTATAAGATCCCTTCCGTTTATTCGATATGGATCTTTGTTATTCCTCAATATTCCCTATTTTCTCAGTACAATTTTAAAGTCACAAAAGAACATGCCATTATGAATACGATAGCATTCATAATATCATTTTTTATCAGTGCGATTTTATTTAGACCTCGGCTTAAAAAAGAATGTTTATTTGAAATGCGATCAATTTTAAGAGAAATGTCTTTTTATATTGAGTCTGTTGAGAACTATACGTTTAATAAGTCAGACGAATCTGCAAATTATTTGACTATGAGGCGACAAAAAATATTTTTACGAATTCAAAGTTTAAGAATAATGCTAAAAGAGATTGATATACAAAGAAAAAAAAGTGCTCAATTAAATGAAAAAATTTTTATATTTTATGCTTTAGCGACATTAGAAGAACGATTTATAGAAACAACAATTGGTATTAGTATTAAACTGAGAGCTTTAAATGTTCCTTTAAAATATGAAAGTCAGGTGCGAAACATTTTTTATTCAATTAAAAGGATCAATAAATCACTATTAAACTTTTTAGTTTACAATAAGGATATTGGTATTGATGATATAAAGGAAATATATGAAAATTTATTTAACGATGCTAAGAATGAATTTAGTAAAATTGAAGCAAGTCACGAAGAATTTGTCAATGACGAATTTTTTACAGATATCTTGGCTGTAGGTTTGCAATTAAAAGATAATATTAGTTTGCTAAATGCTGAACTCAAATTTCTATGTCGAAATGAGTGAAGAGATGCTTCGAGATTTATATTTTAAAAATTTGAAAACTTTTTTCAAAACGATGATCGATTTTGAAATTATGGAAGTGCGACAAGCTTGGAGAGCGGGAGTGATCTGTGTCATAGCAGTTATTCTTGATGAGTTTTTCTTGAAAACCGAGTTTCCAGGTTGGATTCTTATCACATCTCTCGTTTGTTTACAAGCCAATTTTGGCGCAACAGTAATTAAGGCAAAACAAAGACTTATTGGAACAATACTTGGTTGTATTTTGGCTTATTTTATTGTACTTCTATTTCCAAATGATATGAATATTTATATATTATTAATTCTACTTTCTGTTGTATTTGCAATTTATAATACTGTAAATACTGTTCAATCCTATACATATTCAATTTTTTTCTTTACTTTTGCCCTTATGATGCTTTACGTAACAGCCCATCCCAACGGAATATCATTTGCTATTTTACGAATTGAGGATGTCGCAGTTGGTGCATTGCTAGGTACTTTAGGTTCTTTTTTTCTCTGGCCAAATTTTGCGAAGAAAAGTTTTCATACTGACCTTAAAAATATTGTTAGAGATAAAGATATATTGTTTCAATATATTATTGAATGGATTGATGGGAAAAAAACATACGAAGATATTTATGCACAAAAAGTATTGTCTGCAACACAAAATCAAATGGCGCGCAATCGGATACTTGAAATATATTATGAAATAGGTAAAAGAAATTTCCCTTCAAAGGAATACGAAGCATTTATTTTGAGTCAAGAAAGAATTCATTATTCATTATTAACGGTTTTAAATGCTCTTAGAGTTGGATCGTTAGAAAAAAGAATGGATTCATTTCGTTATGTAAAAGAACAATTGCAAGCTATCCAAAATTATTTCAATGAATCCGTATTACGCGTTCCAATGTCGAAAGAAAATGCATTAGAATTAAGATTAAATTCCTTAGCCCAATGGGACTTTCAAAGCGTTGAAGTGAAAATCACTAAGGATCTTTATAACAGCAAAGGTCGTAAAATCTCATTTGAAGAAATTAAATTACGATCTCTTTTGGAAAGGTTATTTCAAGAAATTAAACTTATGAATATCGAAATTGATAATTTGCATGAATATTACTCAAAATAACAAATAAATGTCATATATACAAATCAATGTGTTAGCTAAAAATCAATAAATGTTAAATGAATGTTGATATGACGGTTATAAATATGGCAAGGTAGGAACACAGATTTTTGTTGGTTCTGTTGGAGAGCATATTATGTATCTTATTGGATTCGATATAGGTGGTACAAAAATTGAAGCAATGCTTCTACATTTTGGTATAATGAAAAAAGAAGAAAGCTATCTCTCTTCTTTTGAGTTTCAAAAATCAACGGGTGAAATTGTTCCTGGTTTTGTGCTTTATAAAAAAAGAGTGCTAACAGAAAGGCACAATGGATATGAACAAGTCATTGATAAAATGTCTCAACTTGCCAACGAAGTCTGCGCTGAAAGAAATTTAGATCTTCATTCTTTAGCAGGAATCGGTTTGAGCGTACCTGGCCCTGTGGATCCCATTTCAGAACTCGTTACTTCTAGTAATACAATGATTTTAGTTGGTCACAATCTACAAAAAGATCTACGCATTAAACTCAATGTCTCTTTTCCTATACTATCTGAAAACGATGCCAATTGTTTTGCTTTAGCAGAAACACTCTGTGGAGCAGGAATTGAACACTTTAAAAAGACTAAAATACCTGTGAGCAAACAAGTTTCTATGGGACTTATTTTAGGTTCTGGTTTTGGTGGTGGATTAATTGTAAATGGGCGTGCTGTCACTGGAAAACGTGGAGGCGCTGGCGAGATTGGTCACATGACCCTCTACTCAGAAGGCTATCCATGTTATTGCGGTCGTAGAGGATGTGCTGAGCAATATCTGTGTGGACCAGCGCTCGAGGCTTCATTAAATTCACGTATTTACTCACAAATTGAAAAGCGTCCTTCTGCTCAAGAAATTTTTGAGCTCTATAAAACACAAGATCCAATTGCTTTAGCCGTGGTCAAGCAATATAAAAAAGATTTGGCAAGCTTTTTAGGAACTCTCACCTGTATGCTAGATCCGCATTATTTTGTTTTTGGTGGTGGATTGAGTCTGCAGGATATTATTTATGAAGGTATTGAAGCTAAGATAGGTGAAAATACTTATTTACCTGATAATCCTGTCACAGTGTACAAGCATCGGATGGGAGATTCTTCGGGAGCAATAGGTGCGGCATTGGTTGTTTTGGAGCAAAATAGATTGCACTTTTAATATTTAAATTAATTAGCTTTTTTATTTGCTCTTAAAGAATCCCTTCAAGATTTTTTCTTATAGTTTTAAGAACATTTGCTAATAAGGCTTTCTCTTGTTCCGTAATATCTTTTAGGACTTTAGGTCTAATCATTTCACTTACTTGTAGAGCATCATTTAGTTTTTTCTCGCCCAAATAAGTAAGCTTTAAGCTCTTTGCTCGCTTGTCATGATTATCGTCGTGCTTATCGAGCCATTTTTTATTCTCCATGTTTTCAAGTGAGCGTGTGAGACTTTGTGGTTCAACGTCCATTACAAATGCAAGATCCGCTTGGCGAATACCTGGGTATCGTCCAATATAAACGAGGATTCTCCGTTCAAGACGACTCAATTCATAATCTTTAGCGATTTCTCCCAGCTTATTACGCCATAAATTGATAGTGTCGATAAAATAAAATTCAAGAAATGCCTCGGTCGATATATTCTCAGAACTGATTTTCTGGAGTGCTTTCAGTTTATCATGAGTCGTGTTTTCTATATTTTCCATAACCTTCCTTTATAAACAAGAGTCAGTTGTTAAATGATATTATAAAATCTTCAATTGATGCACTTCCTAATAAAATAAATATAACTGGAAAAATAAAGAAAACCAGTGGAAAGATCATTTTTACAGATGCTTCACTTGCTAACTTTTCGAGCTCTGTGTTTGCTTTTGCTTTGAGCTGATTGCTGAGTTGAGCTAAATTTTCTGCGAGTGAGGTTCCAAGTAAGAGTGAAAGAGTAATGCTTTCAATAGCTTCTTGTAAATCGCAGTTGCTTTCTGCTTTCCGAACAGTTTGCAAAGCTTCGAGAAATGAAGAGCCTAAATAATATTTTTTTAAAATATTTTTGCAATATATCTGTAAATTTTGATCTGTGATTGAAAAACTTGCGCGCTCGAAAGCTTTAAATGTGTTTAATCCCGCGTGTAAGTTTAATACAAAGGTATCCAAAAAATCTGTAAGAGCATAATTAGAAAAAGTACTCTTATTTTGGTAAATACATTTGAAAAAATTTAGAATTTTTAATTTGCTTTTTTCTGTTAAAAATCTATTAAAATTTTGTTTATTCAAACGATTTAATAATTTTTTATATTTTATAATTAAATAAAATAAAATTAAATTTATAAGTATAGAAGTAATGATAAAAATACTCTCAAACAATTTTAGTGATCCTTTTTAGAATAATGATGCCTAATAAATTAAAAATAATGCAAATAAATAATAGGACATTGCCAATTATGTTGTAAAAAAAGAAAAGAATATGTTCTGGAGAAATAAAGTAAATTACAATAAATAATATTGATGGGATAGATGATATGATGATCGCTTGAAATTTCATTTGAGCAGTTAATACTTTTATTTTTTCTTCAATTTTAATACTAGTCATGGTTTTAGCTTTGGCATTTTCTAAAATAGAGCATATTTTTGTACCGCTTTGGTGGCCTATTTGAATGGCCGCTAAGATATATTGAATATGTTTATTGTGACGCACTGTGCTTTTCAAATCCATTGCTTTCTTAATAGACTCTTGAAAAGAAAGACCTTGCTGGTAAGAGCTGCATATAACAAATAAATTTCTCTTAATTGTCGGGCTCCAATAGGGTTTTTTTGCAACGAATAAAATTGCTTCCGAAATATGAATTCCTGCTTTTAAATAGGAGTGAAGCGAGTCAATGAGAGCTGGGATTTCTGAAAGCAAGTGCTTCTCTTCCTGCTTGAGTTTAATTTTTAAATGGATAAATTTGAAAATGCTCAGTGCGCAAGGAATAATAATAAGTGCAATAGGAAATATACATAAATATAATTTTTTAAACCGTAATTGATTATAAACTATTATTAGATAATTTATGATAAGGAGTACAACAGCAAATAATATTCTTATCTCAATCGAGTTCATATATACACTGGGTTTTAATAGATTTTGTTAGTTCGCAAAGAGTAATAATAGAATGAATAGATTCTACACAGCGCAAACCATTCGCACACCGAGTCAATTGAATGATAAAATGAATAGCTGTGCTCATCTGTTCGCGAATGGCGGCAGAGGGGAGGTTTTGCGAAGCATACATGACGAGTGTTTCGAGCCGGCTCAAAGCATCTTTTGCAGAGTTCGAGTGAATCGTCGTCATACTCCCATCATGACCAGTATTCATTGCCTGCAGCATATCTAATGCTTCTTCGCCGCGGCATTCACCGATAACAATACGATCCGGGCGCATGCGCAAAGCATTTTTTAGCAGTTCCCTCATTGTCACTTTCCCCATTTTTTCACTGTTTGCGCTGCGTGTTTCGAGGCGGATGACATGAGGTTGCTGCAATTGTAGTTCTGCAGAATCTTCGATTGTAATGACGCGTTCATCCTTTCCAATAAAAGAGCTTAAACAGTTTAAAAAAGTTGTTTTGCCCGTCCCGGTTCCCCCAGAGATCAAAATATTTTTCTTATTCTGCACAATCTCTTTTAAAAGATCAGCCATTTGCTTTGTCAAAGATGAATTTTTAACTAGATAATCCATATCAATAGAATATCTTGGAAATTTTCGAATTGTGAGACAGGGACCGTTTAAAGATAATGGAGGTATGATGGCATGCACCCGTGCGCCATTTGGTAAGCGTGCATCGCAATAAGGGGTGCTTTCGTCGATTTTTCGCCCTACTGAAGTGCATATTCTTTCAATGAGCGTCATGAGAGAGTTGTTAGAGCTGAATATGAGAGGTGATATTTTTAGTTGACCTTTACTTTCAAAATACACTTTTTTTGCATTGTTGATTAAGATTTCAGAAATTCCTTCATCATAGAGGGGAAGGGTTATAATTCCATAGTCGACAATTTGCGCACAAACACACCATATTATTTTTTTAAATAAATAAATATTTTCTTCAGAAAAAACACTATGATTTTCCCAAAAGATTGTATCTAAATAGGAACACGCAGTTTCTACGATATCAAAGTAATGATAAGTTTTTGTTTCTAATTGTATAATTGAAATTTGTGAAAGTTGGTTTTGTACTTCTGCTAAAGTATTTTTAAAGAGTTCAAGCGAAAATATATGAGTTATTTGTTGATAAATAAGGTCTATTAGATAAGGATTTTTAATAAATTGTTTCATTTCTTCTGCAGTGATTGATATCTTATTTTCATTAGTTGGAAATAAGATATCAATACTTGCATTTTTATTTGCTGAAAATAAAAAGAGATTGAAACATGATTTATTTAAATCTTTATCAAGTAGGCTTTGGAGGAAAAAATTGTCATTTTTTTCATAGAAAAAATCAATTTTCTGTGAGAAAAAAGTTAAATTTTTCTTTAAAAAGAATGTATTTACTTTTTCTTCCCTGATTTCGAAAATGAAACCATCGTGGAGCAATACTTGGCAGTAGATTTTAATTTTTGCGGAATTTGGAATGATAATATCGCAATTTTCATTATTGCCAATGGTTAGAATCGTTTTATCCTCAATTTGAGCAATTTTATTTTCAAAATGATTTATTATTTTCCAGTTCATCGAACTTGTTCTCCATGTATTATTTGAAAAGTATCCTCTTTAATAATCTTTTTGATTCTTGGATCTTCGAGAAATTTATTAAATGTTACCGCGGAGCTTTTTTTATTCTTAAAATCATTTGGATTCCGCAATGAGATTGAAAATTGTGAATACTGTTTCATAAAACTAAGAATTTTCACTTCATCTGGAGAGAGATAAAAGCTAAGGGAATGACTTGGGATTTGGTTGTTGGATTTATTTAATCGGTCGCCTATTCCGATAATTTCGATTCCATCTAAGATTGTTTCTGTTGCGCGGCCAATTTGAGGAATTTGTAAATGGGCAATGATGTCAATGCGATCACCAATTTGAATGTGGGATAATATAGGGCTAATTTCTACATCTAGAACAAAAAATCTTTTGCCAAATGGAATTTTTTCTGGCAAATGATTCTCAATGAGCGTGGAAGAAAAATTATTCTTAAATAGAGGGATATTTTCGTTAATATCAATTAATAGTTTCTTTTCACGGAATTGATCAAATTCAGAATTTAAAATATATTGCTCTTTTGTTTCTCCTATATCCAAATAAATAAATTTTATATCTTTTTCATTTGCTTTTTGATTTTTGTAAATATTTTTCTGAGCAACCGCAACGGCATAGCGATTCCGCTTTGGTATGTCTTCATCTCTTTGAAAAAGGTTTGCAAAGAGTATATATTGAATAAATGTAACTAATATTGATAAAAAAAGAGTTAAATAAAAACAATTTTTTTGCGGTGATTTTTTATTTTCTGTTTTTTCATTTTCTTTGTGCGTATTCCAATTTAAATTTGTAGTTTTCATAAAAATTTTCTAATAATATATATATTTACAAACTATAAAGCTTCTTTGTCAAAAATATCTTCATCTTTTTTTATGGATGTGTTGCCTGTCACTGTGGAAGCATTTTTTTGTGCTTTTTCAGCAGCAGAATTTGCTTTTTTTTCAGCTTCGTTGACTATTTTGCTATCTTGTCCGGAGATAGCACCTGCAAGTGCGGCAATTTTTGCTTTTATAGCGCCACCAAAAAATGCAGTTGCAGCGATTGAAGCGACTGCGATCAGACTCAAAATGATGGCATATTCTGTTAGGCCTTGGCCCTTTTCCTCTTTAAAAAATATGTGTGACATGAGGATTAATCCTTTCTTGATAAAAATTTTAATCACAATTTCATTTAGTGATTCTTTTGCGAACAGAATACAGATTTTGTAACTTATCTAAATCTTTGAAATCAATAATTGAATATTTGTAATGTAAGATTTGTTTTTAATTTATCTAATAAATTGAACTTATTCATCGAATAAAAAATCAGCAGAGTGTCATTTGGCAAATGAAAAATTTCTGAGCATAAACACGATCAGATGGAACAGAGATGAGAGGGGCCAGTGTGATAAAACTTCATGATAAATTTAATACATTTGAACTTAATCTCGATGGATTTCCAGTAAAACTGAAATCTCCGTGTGGACTGCAAGCAGCGATGACTGGATTATTAAATCACCTCACACTGCCTCTCGATGAAGGTTTGCTTTATAGGAAAAAACGAATTTTTCATACTTTTGGAATGTCTTTCTCTATTGCTATTTTCTGTTTAGACAGGCACAGAAAATTACTGTGCAAACCAATAATTATCGAAAAAAATTTTATATTTATTGTGCCAAGAAAAAGTTTTTATACATTGGAAGTTCATCCTGATCTCATCACAAAAGTTTCTATAGAGAATATTCCAAATGGAATTAAAATTATTAAAAATAACAAAGCAAAAATAATTTATTATTTGAGCAAAATGGTTATTTCTATTTTAACTTTTATTATATTAATAATATCTTTATCTGCTTATTCTGCAGAAAATTTAAACATAAAATTGGGAAAAACAAAAGTTATACAGCTCTTTTCTGCTCCACAAAGTATTCAAATTTCGGATCCGGATGTTTTTGACATTCAAAGAATAGGTCTAACAAATTCAATTAAAATTATACCCAAGCAAAATGGGCAAGCGACTCTTTCTATTCAATATGAAGGTGGAAATGAAAAGCTTTGGCAGGTACAAGTTGGCAAGAATATTGTAGAAGGAAGATATTCTGAAACAACTGAGAATCAGAATCAAGAGCACTCACTGCCTTTGAGTTATTTGACGACTCATTTAAAAAAAATAGCTGGACTTAAAGTATTCATTAAAAATGGACGTATTATTTTGCTAGGGAAGATCAAAAAGTTTGAAGATTTTCGTTCGGTTGCAAAAGCAGTTGGCATGCATGGCAAATTATTTTTTCCAACGTATCAAATATCAACTCAGATTGAATTAGGAGTTCTGCATTCCCTCCAATCAGATTTAAAGATGTTAGGAGAAAAAAGTTTATATATTATAAATAAAGGAGGAGTATTTACTCTCACAGGTGTGCCTTCATCTCCAATTGGTAAACATAGAGCATGGGATTATTTAAATGCACTCTTGCCCAATTTAATCGATGCCACCAGTCACTTTTCAGGAGAAAGCAGTGTCGTTCAAATCAATTTCGAATTTTTAGAAGTTGGAAAAAAAGAAGGAATTGGGGGCGGTATTCAGTCTCCTGGTATGCAAGCACCTATATCAACTTCATTAAACTTTGCTTCTTCACTTATAAGTGCTCCTATCCGTGAACCTATTCTGCAAATTGCACCGTTGAATTTCTTAGTAAAAGCTTTGGAAGAGAGATCATTTGTGCGCAATCTCGCCCAACCTGTTGTGCTTTCACGCTCAGGTGAAAAAGCTTCATTCCTAGCAGGGGGTGAAGTTCCTATTGTAACCGCTCAAAACTCTGGGAACAGTTACAACTCGTCGGTGAGTTTTAAACCTTTTGGAATTATATTTAATGTACTTCCGCGTGTGCAATCGGATGGAAGTATTTGGTTAAAACTCGATTTAGAAGTGAGCGATGTTTCTCAACTCTATGCCAGTCAAAACATCCCTGGTTTTATCAAGCGAAAATTAAATACCAATATTATTTTGAAAGACAACAATCTAGCCCTTTTAAGCGGATTAGTACAAGCAAAAAACTCAAAAAATATAGAAAAATATCCATTTTTGGGCAGTATTCCTATTTTAGGTGAGCTTTTCAAAAGTAGAAAATTTCACGATGAGGAATCTGAACTGTGGATAGCAGTCTCAGCTATTCGTAGCGATTTACAAGCTGAAAACAATGAAATTAAAAATTTTATGAATATGAAAGCGAAAGATTTTGGGAAAAATCTAAGTGGAAGTTTATTAGATTGAGGTTGCAATGTATTTAATCTTTGAAAGAGAAAGTGGAATTTTTCAATTTAGTTTTTGTAATTATAAAGAAATAATTTTTATAAGAGGTTTTATTATTTATCAAATAGAAGATAAAATATTTACCTGTAATAAAAGATATTTTATTTTTTTAAATGAACTGCCATTAAAGTCAACTCAGGTTCTAGATTATAGATTTGTCTTTAAAAATAACATTTTTAAAGAAATTATTTATTTCTTTTTCTATATTATATTTTTGATTTATAAGAGTGTTCGGAAGTTTTTAGATAGCAATTATTTTATTAAAATTTTTACTTGGATGATCGTATTTATTATTCTTTTCGATGTTAGTAACCAAAAAGAAACTTCAGTCGTTAATTATAATCAGAACCAACATGATTTTTTAACATGGAAAAATCATTTTATAAAAAATAAAACGTCACAAAAAATATCGCTCAAAAAACACTCTTTTTTAAACGATAAAATCCCCCAAATCCGCGGGATTTGGGACTTCAAAGTGATTCCTTTAACAACACAAGCCCATACTGATGATAGTTATAGCGGTTTTATTGCTCTTCCTTATTCTTCAGTTATTTCTATCCAAGGAAATGTTAGCTCAATTAAAAAGCCAATTGAAAATTGTCAAGATATGGGATTGCGCGTTTTTGCAATAAGTGAACGAGATGAATTGTTGTTGTTAGAATCGAATAAGTTAATATCTCAGAAAAGGAAAGATCATTTTTTTCTTTTTTCTATTCTCGAGTTAAAAAAATATGCGCAATATTTTCCAAATTATTGTGAATATATCATGGAAAATTCAGGAGAAAATTTTTGAGCGATAAAAAAATTCTTTTCGATGTTAAAAATAATCAATATTTTTCTCTGGATGAAGCTCAGGACATTCTTACGTTTAACAAAGCTTCTGCTGGGACATTTCTTGTGATCGAAAGTGAGAAAAAGGTTTTGGTAGAGACAAATGAAGTTTTTTTGTTTCAAAAAGACTTTTACGTATTTATTGATTTAGAAGAGAAAATATCTCTTTTATCGACAAATGTTAAGGGTGAAAAATTATTTTTAATGCTAACGGATAGTTTATTTCAATTTCTTGAAAACCAAATAAATAATGGGGTTTTATTTTGTATTATTCAAATTATTGTTAAAAAAATATTTAAAAATTGGAGGTTTTTATTGCTGTTTTTGTTTTTTATTATTGCGCTCCAGCAAAAGCAATTTCTTTCTCTTGAGAATGAATCATATACTTATAAATATCAGTTAAAAAAGAATATTTATGCAGTCTATAAAGATATTCTGCGCAAAGCTCAACATGAAATTAGAACTGAACCTAATCTGCTCTCCAGACAAAAAATGGGTATTGCTCTAAGCAACGAGATTACAGAGAATAATAAGTTAAAGAAAATTAAAGAACAAGTTATAAAAGTGAAAAAAATAGAGCCTGAGCCAGACATTAACTTTTTTTTAAAATTAAAAAAAGCAAAGAGAGAGTGATGGATAAAGTGAGCAAAAAAATAGATTGGACCTCTTCAGCGGGGCAGGTTTTAGTCGAATCTCTCATCACGCAAGTTATTTTAGCTATAAGTGCATTTGCTCTGATTGAAATCGTGCGTCTACTCGCATTTAAAGCGGTGTTTAAAGCTGCAGTGTCTGACATTGCTTTACAAATTTCGCACAGTGAACTTGCACTTAAGCGCAATGGGTCTATCCCGCAAAAGCATTCTCTTTCTTCTTTTAAGAGTATAGTTTATGATGATAAAATTAAAAAACAACTGCAGCATACCCTTAAGCTTTTTCCTACTTCTTTTATTTCATTTGAGAAAGAATTGAATGCTGAAAATAAATGGATTTATTCTATTCCACACCATAATTATACTATTTCTCTCCAATTTGTTTTTAGTAATTTAAGCCATCCCGAAGGTGTTTATTTAAAGGTTACGACCTGCTTGCCTGTTTTATTTTCAAGTTTTTTTAATCCTTCTATGCAAGTTGGGCGAAGATCTCAAGCAAAGAGAAATTGTCTTGGCCATTTTGCCGGAGCAAAAACGTACAATCCAATTTACTGGTATCGTGTGCGCGTTTCCACATATGTTCCGTGGCCTGCATCCACACAAATCTTTGAAAAGGGTCTGGCTATGCCAGTGAGTATTTATGGTCTAGAAGAGAATATCACACAAGAAACAATGGAATTTATTCGAGAAGTTGATCTTTCTCAATATATATTTAAAGAAAAAAAGGAAAATTGATGAATAATCTTAAAGCTTCGTGCGAGTCAGGTCAGGCTTTAGTCAGTGGACTGATTTTTCTTATTTTAGCTATGCTCTGTGCTCTTTTTTTTCTTTTTATATCTGAATCTTTTTATCGTGCATTTTCAAATATCAATAAAGAGAGAGAAAATAAACTGCGAGATCTTTCCTTGATATCTCATAAATTAAATTATATTTCACTTAATAATCAACATATCATAAGTGCTCTCAGCCTTGCGCAAAATGCCTTTGCCGAGTCTGCTGAAACCGGTTTATACATCTCTTTTTCTCAACCGTATTGGCAAACATATCAATCACTGCAAAAAATAAGTGCACATTCTAACGGAGATTTTAAAAATAGTGCTCTGACACAAAAAAACAAAGATTATATTAATAATCTTTATAAATCTTTTCGCTTAAAATCAGGCAGAGGACTTTTTATTGCAAAATCTTTAGTTGAGAAAAATAAAATTATTATAAATTCATTGCCAAAAAATATTAAAAAGTACTTTGTGCAAAGCTCCAATCGAGATGTTTTTTGTCTTTCCCTTGCAAGCCAAGGAAAAAAATATATATCTCCTGGTTTTATCAATCTTCCTTTAATCGAAAATCTATATAATTTTTATTTATTGCGTGAAGATTGTCAGCTATCCCATAAGAATGGAGCCTATGCAGTGGTCAATAAAATACTGCCTTTTTTATCCGGTACTGAATCAAACTTAGTGCTCGATTATGAAAAATTAGCCGAGCACTTAAATCAATCTGTCAGTTTTGGTCTTTCGCTTGTTTCTTTTGCGCAGGCACAGTTCTTTTTACATGATCTTTATTTACAAGATAGTCAGGCATTAGAAGCAAATACAAAATTTACAAAAGTAACAAAGTATCTTGCGAAAATAAAATTTTTTAAATCCTTGAATTTAGATAGCGAAGATTTTTTTAACAGCTCTCCTAAAAATATTTCAGTGCGAATCACCCATCCGTTTTTTATTTGTTCCGCGAAATCACATTGGCAAGGTGATTTCTTAGAGGAAGAGGATTGGCAAAATAGAGCAGCTTGTCCTCTGTCAGAAGGAAATTTTTATAAGTCTTTTTTTACTCCCAACTGGATAGCTCTCGTGACACAAGAGAAAGGCAAAAATGAATATTTTTAATGCAAAAGGACAATCCTTAGTTGAATGTGTAATTGTCCTCCCTCTTTTTTTTCTCACCCTCGCTGGCCTTATTTTGCTTTTTAGGCAGCAAAACCGTGTTTATCAAGATGAGAAGACTCTCTCTGTGCTTGCTCTCTCCGACGCACATTTCGTCCGTGAGGAGCGAAAGCAGGCTCTATGGCGAAACTCAACGGACGAAAGCCAAATTGCCTTAGAACGTATGGCTAAGATCGCTCTCAACCCAGACCGCTTTTTTTCTACAAGTGTTGATCAGCACAATGGAGTCTTTTTTGAGAACCAGCTTGTTACAGCGGCGCGCTCATCCGCTCTGCAAAAAAACTGTTCCTTTTCTGCTGTTTACAACCTTATATCCAAGGGAAATGGGGTTTTTGCTTTAACGACCTGCGCTCAGGGAAATGGTTATGAAGTACAGTTGAATAAAGAGTATGAAACCCAGCTAGAGGCTTTTGCAGGCGATGAAAAAGGTTCTATACGAATTCCTGTTCGACTTGATAAAGAAGTATCTGAACCTATTGAACAAATTATGACGGGTTCGGCTCTTTTTTATCCTTACCTTGAATTGAGTTGGGGGCAAAGAGAGCGTGTTGTGGTAAAAAGTGTGCGCGCCTTTTTTTTAAGTCCTATGGGAAGTCACTTTAGCAGAGATATTGCGTCCTTACTAAGTCCAACAAAAGGGGTTTTTAATGTTCACTGTTTTCTTGAACCTTTTTCTCCTACCTGCCAAGTCCAAACTCTTCGCAGTAAGTTCTCTCGCACAGCCAAAGATTCTGCAAATCTTCAGATAAATGCCTGTTTCCTTGAAAGTGCCATCAAATGTGCTGGCGCATCTGTGGCTGCGCCAGCCTGTTTAGTAGCCAAAGCTATTTCTATTGTTGCCTCGGTTGCGGCGGGGCAGGCATCTCCGCTTTGCCCCGTGCTTAATAATGCTGTGAGCACCGGACAGTGGACAGTGCAGAAAACAGTTTCTGCATATTCTTCGATCATAAAAGCGCAAGAAATAGGTTTTAGCAGTAGTTTTTTGAGTATTAATTGAGCATTAAAAAAAATATAAAAAAACTTGCTTGGAATGCTTGACTCAAATCGCATTCGTGTATTAGTCACTGTCCTACCAAGGGTTGGCACTTTAGCTCAGTCGGTAGAGCAGTGGATTGAAAATCCACGTGTCCCCGGTTCGATTCCGGGAGGTGCCACCATCTCTTTCTCCTTCTCTTCTTTATTCTTTTCCTTCTTTTTAATTTTCTTAATCTTTATAAATCAAAAGAGCTAAATTTTAATAAGACAACTGAAGATTTTTTTGATAAAAATCATTTGTTTTTGTTATTTTAAATACAAGGTTGAGTTTTCAATAGGAAATGAAATGCGCTTAAAATCATACTCAAATTTATCACAATCTGTGGCAAACTATGTTGAAGGTCTTCTTAATATCAATGAATGTGCGGACCTTAAACTCGCATTACAAATTGCTAAAAGGCGTGGAACTCCACCCTTACAGGTGATTCCTACAGATGGGCGCTGTCTCGAGATCTTAGCGCGTTCGGTTCAAGCAAAAAAAATCGTCGAAATTGGTACACTTTGTGGATACTCTGCCATATTTCTAGCAAAAGCACTTCCACCGGAAGGCAAACTTTATACTTTTGAGCAGAGTGAGCATCATGTGCGGGTTGCCAGTGAAGTTTTTACTGAACTCAATCTGTTGACGAAAATTGAGATCGTCTTTGGTAAGGCCGCTGAAAAGCTTCCAGAAATAAATCATAAAGGGCCTTTCGATCTTATCTTTATCGATGCTGATAAAGTCAGTTATCCACATTATTTTGATTGGGCGATAGAAAACTTGCGCTCAGGTGGATTATTGATTGCAGATAATGTCTTCGTTTTTGGTTATATTGGCGAAGAAGAGTTGCCCAGCGGAGATCTGGCAAACTTAGTTTTGGCTATGCGTACGTTCAATCAAAAATGTGCTGAAGATGCGAGATTGGTGACAACTTTCATGCCAACCGGTGAGGGTATGATGGTCGCAGTTAAAAAGTGAATTTTAAGTGATGTCAATTCAGAGCATTTCTTTTATTATCTATAATCTGCCATATAATGACATAAATAATTGCTATATTTATATATATAAAAGAAGAGTCAAAAAAGACATTTTGTGTGGTTGCGTGAAATAAGTTTGCTAATAAAGTAACAAGAAGAGGAATGAGCAATAGTATTAAAGAATTTTTTTGTGCTTTGATTTCAATTTTTAATAAGCGAAATATTTTATATATTGCAAACAAAATAATGCTCAGGCCAATAATACCCACTGAGGCCAAAATTTCGAGGTAATTATTGTGAGCGTTGTACTTCTGTTCAATATGAGAGAAACCAAGTTTATTATAATATTCGTTGCGGATTCCGTGATTAATCCAAAAATTTCCTTGTCCAACAGCGGGACTATCCAAAAACATTTTTGTATAAACTTTCCAAAAATATTGACGATTATTTCCTTCTTCAAATGCATGTGAGTTTAATAAAGACTGAGCAGTTGATTCGATTCGTTCAATCACTCCAAGTTTTTTTCCTATAAAGAAACTTGCAATACCGATCGATGTTATGGCAATAATTGTAAAAATAGGCTTTCGCTTTAAATAAATAAGAGATGGGACTCCCAATAAAATAGCAATATTTACGAGAGTAGCTGTTCTGCCTGAACTGAGAAACACACAGGTGGTATTGGCAATTGTAATTAAAAATAAATACATATATGGCAAGAATTTATGATCTTTAAATGGCATAAAATACATACTTTTTAGATTTTTCTTAGCAATTATGAGCCATAAAAGTGTCCAATTAAATGTGGCATAAGTTAAACCCACTGCCGCAACAGTTAGAGGATGGCCATAGAAACCATAAACTCGAAAAGTGCCATTTTGTAATAAGTTATCATTTGTTAAAATGGGACCATATTTCGTATGTGAACGGAGTTCAAAACCTGTAAAATGTTGATAAATAAGTGCGCCACAAAATAAAATGGAAGCGGGTAAAAGTCCCGCTAAAAAGCATTTGAGAGGATTAATATCAGGGAGTGTTTGATTTAGATTTTTTCCTTTAGTAAAAAATCTAAAGATTTCATAGCGTGACATCCAAATAAAAAAGCTAGAAATGGAGCCCGTAAAGAAAAGAGAGGAAGAGAAACTGCTATTTAATAAAAGTGGAAAGTTTTCTTTTAAATTGTATATGGAAGATGGTATTGTTTTGTTTTGAAAATAATAAGTTAAAAAATTAAAAACGGGAAAAACACTATATAATATGAGTAAATATATACCAAGTTTTAGCATAAAGAAAGGAATCTTTTTATTTTTAACTAAGTAATAGCCAAAAGGAGCAAATATACAACAGAGATAAAAGCCTGCAGCTTGAACAGCAATCCCAAGATATAAGAAAAATGGTAACAAAAAGAACAGAGATCTTAAGAACATGTATTAAACTCCTTACATACATCAAGATCGCAAAAACAGGTTTTGAGTTTTTATTATTGTATGTTAAGCCATTTTTGATTTTAATGCTATGCTTAGGGGGATTTAAAATCACATGCACGATGATAAGAAAAGAATTTTAATAGTACTGCCGAGACAATTGGGTGATGTTCTCTTAGGCACACCAATCGCTCAAGTATTGCGGGATAAATACCCAAATGCGCAAATAGATTGGTGGAGTCATCCTATGGCAAAACAAATTCTTGAGCAAAATCCTTTTTTAAATCGTCTTTTCTTTTACCCTGTTTTAAAAAAAAGTAAAACAAATAAGAACTCTGTATTTAAAGTTCTGATAAAAAATATTTTATTTTTATATGAAAATATACAGCATTTAATTAAAATTAGAAAGCAAAAATACGATATTGTGATCGATGCAATGAACAATCCTAGAACGGCTGTGCTGTCTTTGGTAACGGGAGCGCCCGTCAGAATCAGCTTTTCGACAAGTCCAATTCGGAATTTAGTTTTCAACAAATTGATTCCGCGCGAAGATCTAAATGGAATCTATTTAGGCCACGCTCGCTTAAAGCTTTTACAGCCCTTAAATATTAACTTACAAGCAGAACAATGCCTAAAATTGCACCCAATTATACCAATTTCTTTGGAGGATAAAGAAAAAGTACAGGATTGGTTGATGCAAGAAAAAGAGAAGCTCAGCCATACAAAAATACGTATCAAACAGACGAAATCACAAATTTTCGATTATATTCTTTTAAGTCCAACGCACAGACGCTCGGTCCGGCGTTGGCCTGCAGCGAGTTATGTGGAATTGGCTTGGCGTATGATTCAAAAATATCAAAGCCCCATTGTCTGGCTATGGGGGCCAACAGAAGATGTTTATGTCCATGACATGCATAAAGCATTGCAGCTTAAGTTAAAGGAAAACAATTTAGCAGAAGAGTTCAGTTTATTTCCTCCTTTATTCAGTTTGCGTGAAGCGGGTTTTCTTTCTGAGCAAGCACTTATTTGGATTGGGAATTCCAATGGCCTGAGTCATATTGCAGTTGCGGCTGGAGCAAAAACTCTTGAATTGCATGGTCCTACATCGCCAGTGAGTTGGTGTCATCCAGATAAAGCAAAACATTTGGCCTTACAGCGTGAGACAGGTTGTATACAATGTGAGTCAAACATCTGTCGATTGAGCAGACGTGAGTGTTTAGAAGACCTCAGTGTAGAAAAGGTCTTCCAAACGGCACTCATTTTAATTGAAAAAAGTGAATAGCTTTGCATTGGCAATTAATTTTCTTTGCAGTGCACTTCATTGATGAGTTTTGCGCCCTTTTCAAAATCATATATATTTTGTAACGTTGTTGTTACGATACCTGTTAGGGCTTCATGGGTTAAAAATGCTTGATGTGCAGTGACAAGAACGTTTGGAAAAGAAATCAAACGAGCGAGATTATCATCATCAATTCCTTTTTCTGAAAAATCAGAGAAAAAGTATCCTTCTTCTTCTTCATAAACATCAAGAGCTGCTCCCTTTATAATTCCTTTTTTAAGAGCATTTATAAGTGCGCTGCTATCAATTAAACCGCCACGGCTCGTATTTAAAATGATGACATTTTTTTTCATCTTAGCAAATGCTTCATTGTTTAATAGATGGTAAGAATCTTTATTCAGTGGGATATGCAAAGAAATTATATCAGAATATTGGTAGAGATCATTTAAAGAAACATAAGTAATATTTTTATTGGTATTGTCAGGAAACTTATCGAATGCAAGCACTTGACAACCAAAGCCAATCATAATTTCCGCCATGGCCATTCCTATTTTTCCAGTTCCAATAATTCCCACAGTTTTTTTATAGAGGTCAAAGCCTGTTAAGCCATCCAAACTAAAGTTAAATTCGTGCACACGATTATATGCTTTGTGGATTTTGCGATTGAGAGTGAGTAAAAGAGCAATTGTGTGCTCAGCAACGGCATGGGGAGAATATTCAGGCACATGCAACACGGTTATTTTTTGTTTTTTTGCTTCTTTCAAATCGACATGATTAAAACCAACACTGCGTAAAGAGATAAGTTCAACACCCTGAGCAGATAATTCTTGGATCGTTTGTTTATTTAGATTGTCATTTACAAATGCGCAAACACAAGAAAATCCTTTTGCGAGAGCTGCTGTTTCTGCATTTAATTGAAGATCTAGATATTTGATATTGTGACGAAAAGACTTGTTGATCTCTTCAAAGTAACTTTTTTCATAGCTGTGTGAGCTAAAAACAATAACATTCACTTTCTTTCCAATTCTGCAGAAACTTTTTTTTAATGGGAATGAGTAAATTCAATGTCTGGTCCTGCTTTCAAAACATCTTGACTTGTCTTATGAACAAATTTTTTAAAGTTATCTATAAACATTTGGGCAATTTTTATTCTTTGAGTGTCATAATGAATTTTATCTTTCCATGTGTTACGAGGATTTAAAATTTGTGTCGGAATATTTTTAATTTGGCGTGGAATTTTGAAATTAAAGACATCAAAACTTTCAAAATCTTCATTTATGAGTGCACCCGAGTGAATAGCGTTCAAGATACTACGTGTGTGCTTTAAAGAGATTCTTTCTCCTTCGCCAAATGCTCCCGCTGTCCAGCCGGTATTGACAAGCCAAGCTTGGGCAGAGTGTTCACGTATTTTTTGTGCTAATAATTCGGCATATTTCGCTGGATGCCACACCATAAAAGGAGCACCAAAACATGCAGAAAATGTTGCTTTTGGCTCTTTAATTCCAACCTCTGTGCCAGCAATTTTAGCAGTGTAACCGCTCATAAAATGATACATCGCCTGCTCAGGTGTTAATAAACTGATTGGAGGTAACACGCCAAAGGCATCACAGGTGAGAAAAATAATATTATTTGCATGTTTTGTGATACATGGGATTTTTGCATTTTCAATATATTCAATTTTATAAGATGCTCTTGTGTTTTCTGTTATGGATAAATTGGTATAATCTATTTTACGACTGATGGGATCGGCAACTGTATTCTCTAATAAGGTACCAAACTTTATAGCAGCAAATATTTCGGGTTCTTTTTCTTGTGAGAGATTGTCGCACTTTGCGTAACAACCCCCTTCGATATTAAATAAGCCTTTATCTGCCCAGCAATGTTCATCATCGCCAATTAATTTTCGATTGGGATCAGCTGAGAGAGTGGTTTTACCAGTACCTGATAAACCAAGAAAAACAGAGACATCTCCTTGTGTGCCTTCGTTTACTGAGCAGTGAAGTGAAAGAACATCTTTTTTGGGCATCAGATAATTCATAACAGTGAAAACACCTTTTTTCATTTCGCCTGCATAATCTGTGCCTAATATTATTATTTCTTTTTGTTCAAAATGAAATGAAATACTTGTTTTGGAAGACATTCCTTCAGCTTTTTCATCAGCAGGTTGGCTGCCCGCATTGAAAATAACGCAGTCAGGTTCACCAAAATTTTTGAGTTCTTCTTGACTCGGTCGGATAAGCATATTGTGCATAAATAATGCATGATATGGGCGGGAACAAATGACTCTTACTTTTATTTGATAGGACTTTTCCCAACCTGCAAACCCATCGATGACGTAGAGTTTTTCTTTTGCCGATAAATAGTCAATAGCTCTTAGTTTGCATGCAGTAAATGATTCTTGTGATTGAGCTATGTTAACATCACCCCAATCAATATTTAATTCGCTTTCGGGATGCTTTACTATTCTTTTATCTTTGGGACTTCTTCCTGTCTTTTCACCGGAAAAAGCCACCAATGCACCTGTATCAGTGAGAAAAGAATCTTTTTCTACACGGATTGAATGTTCATAAATTATCGGAATGGGGGTATTATAATAAATTTCATTATGAATTAAACCATATTTTTTTAACATTATGCTCTTTTTCCTTTTCTTATAATATAGATGACCGATTTTTAACATAATGATATTTAAGCGATAATTTTAAGAAAGTCAATAACGTGAATTTTTTCTTTTACTTTTTGGTACCCTTTTTTAAGGAATACAGTGCTCAGAAATATTTACAAGAAAAAAATTATTCTTAAACAAGAATTTAATCTTCTTCCTCCATGACCTTATAGAAGTATTTTTATGCGAGGTCAATTTGAGATATGAGTTATTGTATAGACAATTTTGCTGCTATTTAAAATCACTCTTTGTAGATTTTATAAAAATAAAAAATGCATCTAATTAAAAATAAAAATTAGATGCATAAGGAAACGAGATCATAAAAATTAAAACTCAAATTCTAGGCAGGAAGTGTCATTTGATATTACATTTGCTAAATAAGATTTTGCTTCTGGGAGCACATGATGAGTAAAGAATTTTGCTGTCTTGACTTTATTTGCATAAAAGCGTTTATCTGCAGCTGAAACATTTCCTGAAAGTTTTTCATCTGCTACAACTGCTTGTTCTAATAATAAGCCTGCAATAATAGTATGGCCAAGCGCCATTAAAAAAGGATATGCGTTCACTATTGCAGCTTTACGATCTCCTTTCTTTGCAACTTCTCCCATATGCATAGCTGCTTCTGCGAGCCCAGCAATATACTCTTCAAGAAGAGCTGCTTCCGCGCCTATAGCCTTGTGGTCCTTGTTCTTTTCAATAAAATCTGTGTGTCTTTCGAGCCAACCCATAAAAATTGCACCTTCTTCCATACGCATTTTACGGCCGACGAGATCTAAAGCTTGAATGCCATTTGTTCCTTCATAAATAGAAGCTATTTTTGAATCACGTAGGAGTTGTTCGACAGGATAATCCTTTGTAAAACCATACCCTCCATATGTTTGTATCGATTGCACAATAGAATAAAAACCCATGTCGGTTGCCCAAGCTTTCATTATAGGCGTTAAAAGCTCAAGAAATCCTTGACATTTCTTCTTATGTTCTTTGTCAGGAGAATGTTTAGATTCATCATGCATAAGTGCAGCAGTGTAGCTAAGCGCTCGGATCCCTTCGACAATACTACGTTGACGCAAAAGCATTCTTTTCACATCTGGGTGATTGACAATAGCAATGCGAGGTGGGTTTGTAGCATCTCTTTTAACTGTTATATCAACGCCTTGTATCCGTTCTTTCGCATAAGCTTCTGCGTTCAGAAAAGCAACGGATGCCTGTGCAAGCCCTTGGAGTCCCACACCAATACGCGCTTCGTTCATCATAAGGAACATGTAATTGATTCCTTGATTTTCTTTACCAATCAAAAATCCTTCACAATCATCTTTATCACCAAAGCTCATGAGGCAAGTTGAGTTGCCATGAATTCCCATTTTCTCTTCAAGTGAAATACAATAAAGATCATTTTTGCCAGTGATTTTTCCAGAGTTTTTATCAAAGCGTTTTTTAGGCACTAAAAATAGGCTTACTCCTTCAATTCCTTGAGGTGCACCTTCAATACGAGCTAAAACAAGGTGTAAAATATTTTCGGCAAAGTCATTTTCACCACCTGAAATCCATTGTTTGACACCTTTAATACGAAAGCTTCCATCTTTGTCGCGTTTTGCTGTCGATTTTAAATCTCCCACTGCACTGCCCGCAGAAGGCTCTGTGAGGCACATGGTGCCTGTCCATGTGCCAGCAGCAATTTTTGGCACACACGTTTTTTTCATCCACTCTTCACCAAAGTGATAAAGTACATGGGAAGCAGATTTCGTTAAACCTGGATACATTGTAAAGGCTTGATTGGCACTGGAAAATAACTCCATAAAAACAGCGGCAATGACGCTTGGAGCTTGGATTCCTCCTGCTTCTTCAGGATCGGAAAGTGTTAAAAAACCATTATCAACAAATTGTTTGTAAGCCTCTTTTGTTCCTTTAGGTGTTGTGACTTCTTTTGTATCTTTATTGTGCACACAACCTGTGCGATCACCGATTTTATTCAGTGGTCCTAAATATTGATTACATAATGAAATTGCAGATGTTAGCATCTCTCCCACAGAATCCGTAGAATGATCAGAAAAATAAGAATAAGCAAAAAGTTTTTGAATATTTAAATATTCAAATAGGACAAATTCTATTTCTCTTCTGTCAACCATAAAAGAACTATTTGCAGCCATAATACAATCTCCTAGAAAATTAAACTTTCATTTTACTAAAATGAATAACTAAACATTATTGTGGTTCCGACTCTGTTACGCTCCATTTTTCATCAAAATCCTCTAAAATGAGTGAAGCAAACTGAGAGGAATACACATTGTCCGATTTTATTGAGGCAAAATCAGAATCAACTCGTGCTAACTCGATTAATTTTTTATCTTCAATAAAAGCGTGCTTTAAAGTCTTAAGCGCTTCCGCTTTTTTTCCTAGTAGTGCAAGCATACAGGCTTTATTATAAAGATAAATCGCTGTATGTGGACGCAGCTTTAAAGCAGCTTCGAAATCTTCTAGTGCATTTTCATAACTCGAGCTTTTATAATATGTAATTGCTCTTTCTGCAAAGAGGTCATCTCTTTTTGGTTCTAACGAAATAGCTTTGTCGTACATTTCTATAGCAGTACCGTATTTTTTGTTGTTTCTATTAATTTCTGCAAAAATCGTATAAGGAAGTTCAAAAGAGGGCTCTTCTCTGATTAAATAATTCAACGAATTATCTAAAATGTACAAAGCATTTATTTTTTTATATTCTGCAACAAGTGATGTAAAGAATTGTTTGCTCTCGCCACTTGATTTTGCTGCATAGGTTGCTGATAATGCAGCTTCATCATTTTTTTTGTCTTTAAAATAAGCTAAAGATAGGTGTGCATAAACTAAGGAATACGCCGAAGTGGAGATATATTCTTTTTCTCCGAGTATTGTGATTAATTTATTTAAATTTTCAATCGCTTTTTTATTTTTACTCTCAATCGAATATTGCATTACAGCCAACTGCAAACGTGATTCGACATCATTCCCAAGTGTAATTGCTCTTTCAAAAGCATATGTTGCTTCTTTATAATTCCGATTATTTGCATAAGCTAATGCTGTTTTATGCCATAACCACCTATCGGGATATTTTTGTGCATAGGATTTCAGTTTATTTGGTAGAATTTCTTTTTTTGTGCTGCGAATAAGCGCTGAGCTTAAATATTGTGAAATATCATCGGTAGAAGCCCCCAATTTGAGAGCGGTTTCTGCATTGCGAATGGATTCTTGAGGATTTTTTTCTGCAAATATTCTTGTTTTTTCTATATAAGTGTCTTTATGGTTTGGGAATCGATTCATCGTATCAAGGTAAAGATCTTCAGCGTTTTTCACCTGACCTGTATAAAATAAGATATCTGCACTGGCAAAACGTGTTTTAGGTCTCTCAGGGTCAATTTCGTAGGCTTGGTTTATGAGTGTGATACTTTTGTGCAGTTCTTGTGGATATTTGTTACCTTGAGCGACCTGAACTTGTATGAGTTTAGCAAGAGCCACATAGGCATTGATATTTTTTGGATTTTGCCGAATGCTTTCAATTAAAAGTTTTTCAGCTTTAACCTGTTCTCCAGGTAATGAGTCGACAATAATTCTTTTTGCAGTTAAATAAAGCTGAGTTGAAGATTCGGAATTATAATCTTTATCGGCTTTGGAAATCAATTCCATATCTTTTACAAGTATATCCTTGGTCGCTGTGGACGATCCTTGATCTCCATAGACAATGAAGCTCTTGCAAAACATAGTGCCATAAAGTGTTATGGTAAGAACTCTATTTTTCAAAGAGTGTCCTTCCTCAACCTTGTGTTGTGAAGTTGTTGTACCTAGACTGGCGTATCGACGTTATTTCTTAATAATTGAGATAGACGAAAGCAGATGTTTAAGAGTGGGTTGAATTTTTAGTATTGTAATTTCAAATAATTAGGTATTTTCATGCGGACTTTTTTATTTTATATAGGCTATTTGTACTATCTTGTACTGTTAAAAACCGTACGCATTCGCCTTGTCGGATTTGAGAGCATCCAAGCTGTTTGGGGTGAAGGCAAAAATGCAGTTTTTTGCTGCCCACACAATTCAATTTTAGCTTGCTTTATCGGCGTGGATCAACAAGATAGGCCAAAAGTCTCTTTAGTTGCAAGCTTAAGTAAGGATGGAGAGCTAGTTGCAAAATTGTTGTTAAAAAGAAGGTATGAAATGATCCGTGGATCCTCAAGCCGTGGAGGGCGTAAGGCATTACTTGAAATGCAGCGGGCTGGAGAGAGTGGTGTCAGTCTCGGCATTGCTTTTGATGGTCCAAAGGGCCCACCACTTATTCCGAAACGTGGCATCGTTGGTTGTGCGCGTGTGGTAAATGGGCCACTTTTTTTGATCCATGCCCACCCTAAGAACGGCTGTTTGTTTGGTTATCCAAGAGCGATACGCGTGAACTCTTGGGATAAAATGCTCATACCTGTTCCTTTCAGTGCAATAGATGTTTTCTTTGAAAAACTTCCTGAGCAGGAAGAGACACAGATTCTAGTCGAGGAGGAGTATGAAAAATTTATCTTAGATTACGTGCAAAAAAGGTCATTTGAAGTTTTTCCTAATTTATATTCTTAAGATTATAAATTTTTGAATATAAAAATTACATAAAATGATTTTCAACATATTTATTGATAAAAAAATAAAAAAAGAAGATTTATAATAAAAATTAAGCAAAATAAAAAACAATATATATTGTCTTATAAAAAATTTCACGAATGCTTGAAATTAAATTTTAAATAGAGTATTAACTAGCAATTGAATTTTTGTTAACCCAAACCCGATCGAGGTCTACTGTATGAAGTTAATTTTAGGATCTGCTCTCGCTGTATGCACTTCTGTATTTGTTATTATTGGTTGTGGAAATAAGAATGATAACAAAGAAAAAGGTGGGCTTGATTTTAATCAGTCACATCATATTGCTTCAAATATAAAAAATACTCAAATCACTTGTAACGATGAAACATTGAAGGACTGTAAAATTGAACTTAAAACCTCTGACAAAGGTGAAAGTATTGTATCAGCAAAGTTAAGTGTTGACCTGAATGAAAATAATACTGTTTCTCAACTTGAATTACATAAAAATTATCAAAAAGCTTTGATTTTAAATCTTTCTGAAGATCTAAACAAAGAGTTTTATAAAAGTTTAATTGCTAATTTAACATATCAATATAGTTCTGCGGATAAAGCATCGGATAAGACTGTAGCTAAAGTAGCAAGTTTAGAATATAGCATTGCTGATGTCAAAACAGATGATGCAGGCAAAACAGATGATACTAAAAAAACTCCACAAGCAACTCTGAACAAACTTTTAGAAGCAGCTAAACCAATTTTAAGCAAAGAGAGAGCGGATAAGAATACTGCAAATATAGAATCACATAAAGATCTTAAAAAACAAATTACATTTGAAGATGTATTGAAGTCTTTAAGTGACATTAGCATCAACAGTCTGCTGCCAAAGAGCTTGACTGATAACTATAAAACTCTCGGTTTCAACTTTAAGTTCAATGCGGACAAAAATATCGTATTATCTTATAAAGATTCGACATTAAATAAAGATTGCCAATTGGTATTTGAAAATAATGCTGATCAAAAACCTACTAAATACGTGTATACAATTAAGACTGTTGAGTTTAAAACTGCTGATGGTGCTGTTTGTACATTTAAATAAAATCTACTGACTTTGTGTGCTTTTCTGTAATGGAAAAGTGTGCAATTTTTTATCGCAAAAAAAGATCAATTAAAATTAATTTTAATTGATCTTTTCGTTTTTACCGTCTTCGCGGATAGATGCTGCTTTGCGTTTGTCCCAATTAACTTTGTATTCTGCCGCCAAATCTGTGTCGGTGATGATTAATATATTCTCCGCATTCCGCTCTTGTGCTGCCTTGGTGAAATTAAAACTTCCGGTTATAACAGTTTTCGCATCAATGATCATTATTTTATTGTGAGCGATAGCAGGCTTATAATCTTTCCATAAAGGAATTCCCTGATTTTGTAAGAATTTTGCGGATGAGTATTTTTGTGAAAATTGCCCCTTATCTAATATTACATTAATATCCACTCCCCTTTTTTTTGCGTCCACAATCGCTTTGGCGATGGGAGCACTTGTAAAAGAATAGGCTTGCACAAAGACACTTTTCTTTGCTGCATCAATTTCGTTTATTATTTCTTGCGCACAATTTGAGCCAGGAGTAAAACAAACTTTATAGGCAGAGTCTTTAAATGTACTTGCATAAATTGGGTTTATATAAAAAAATAGAGAAGAATACGTTATAATTTGTATTAATTTTTTTTTGAACATTTTATTTCCTTTCATTTTTGTTCCCTTAATTTATAAGCTATCCATTAATTAATGTAAAGCACACCATTTGTTTGATTTTTAATATTATCGCTTAAAAATAATGCGTATAAAATATTTTTATATTAAATACAAAGGTTTGTATCTTTCCGTTTTTTTTGCTAATAAATTTTTCTGGAGAATTTTTATTTAGAATTATTATGCAAGGAAATTTAAAATGTATTTCAATAATCCGTTACGTTTTTTGATATTATCACTTTCTTTTTCTGCTGCAGCATTTGCAAACAATGATCTAGAAAGTATTAACAATTATGATTATTCAAGATATTTAGAAGAAAATTATCAACGATTATATAATTTTGAGCCCAAAAAATTATGGAGGTATTCCACGCAAGGAAGTATATTCGGCAGTCCTAAAGTCGCAGAGAATGGTGCGGTTTATATTGGCTCAAAAGATGGTTATTTACATGCTTACTATCCCGAAGATAAATTTCACAATTGGAAATTTAAAACGGAAGGAGAAATTTTTTCAACTCCTGCTGTGTCGGAAGATGGAAGTATTTATATTTCTTCCCTAGATAAAAATATTTATGCTTTAACACCCAATGGAAAACTTAAATGGAAATTCACAACTGGCGATGAAGTGTATTCAAGTCCCATCATTGGCAAAGATGGAACTATTTATGTTGGTTCTAATGATAATAAACTTTATGCTCTCAATTCCGACGGAACAAAAAAATGGGATTTTACAACTGGCGATGCTATTTTTTCCGCTTCTCCTTCTATTGATAACAACGGAACAATTTTCATTGGTTCAAATGATAATAAACTTTATGCCATCAATCCGGACGGTACAAAAAAATGGGAATACACGACAGGAGGATATATTTATTCCTCACCCGCATTTGCAGAGGATGGAACAATTTATTTTGGCTCATATGATAGTAAACTTTATGCCATCAATCCAGACGGAACAAAAAAATGGGAATTTACTGCAGGACGCAGTGTGCATGCAAGCCCAACTGTTGGAAAGGATGGGACTGTTTATTTTACATCCATGGATGGCAAACTTTATGCATTGACACCTGAAGGAAATAAATTGTGGGAGTTTGCAGCCGATGGATCTATTTATTCTAAGCCACTTATAAATAAAGCAGGTGAAATATATTTTGGATCATTTGATAAAAAATTATATTTAATCTCAAAAGAAGGGTATAAAATATGGTCTTATAAATTAGATGGATTTATTTATTCAAATCCTGTATTCGGCAAGCGAAATTCTGTTATCGTCAGTTCATTTGATAAAAAATTATATGCAATTTTTGAAGATATACAATTGATGCCTTCGCCCTTTGAATTAAGAAATTAAAGTTTTTACCTTTACTCTTTAAATTATAAATTAAGAGAGATACTCGGCTCATTTTCAAGGAATATGTCTCTTATATTTAACGTTATTAACTTATGCCTTTTTGAATTTAGCTAAATCTTGTAACATATGAATTTGCCCAAAAAGTGATTTTTTAAAGTCCGTAAGCAATAAACTTTCATTTTCAGAATGGGCATTTGTGTAGGGATCTTCAACGCCCACAAGGATTGCAGGAATTGAGCCAAATTCATCGGATAAAGGTTGCACAAATGGTATACTTGCGCCACAACCGATAAATTGTGCTGTGTGTCCATAGCCTTTTTCCAAAGAGCGAGCCGCTATTTGGTAAACATCTGCTTTGGGATCTGCAATTGCCCACCAATTGCTCGACGACTCTGGCTTGATTTTGAGGCGAAATCCTTGTGGGCAAACCGCTTGAATGTGTTTCGTTAAAATTTCTAAAATTTCTTGTGGTTTCATATTGGGAACAATGCGAATAGAAACACGCGCCCAAGCTGCATCTTGAATAATATTACTTACAAGTTTGCGTGATCCACTTTGAATGGCATTAATACTCAATGAGGGTTGGCGCCATAATTTTTCGGCAAAATCTTTTTCTTGCGCCGTAAATGGCAAACCATTTAAAAGCCCCGTTGCTCCGCGCGCGATATTTTCCATTTTTAATTGAGAAAAGTTTTCGCTTTCAGCTGCTGTGAGTGCTTTAACTTTATCGTGAATACCTTTGATGGCAATGTTACCTTGTTCATCGCACAACGTGGCTAAAATTTTCGTAAGGGCTAAAACAGGATCGGGCAGAATACCGCCCCAAAGTCCAGAGTGCACTGGGTGATCCAAGGCTTCGACTTCTATATCCACTGCGACAAGACCGCGAAGGGCAGTTGTAATGCTTGGAATTCCTGAATCGACATTGGCGCAGTCAGTTACAATAATACCATCTGCCTTCAGCTTTTCTTTGTGCTTGCGGACAAAAACTGCAAGATTATTGCTGCCAATTTCTTCTTCGCCCTCAATCAGAACTTTTACATTTACCGGTAATTCCCCCGCAGTTTTTAAATACGATGAAATAGCAGCTGTGTGTGCAATAATCCCAGCTTTGTCATCTGCTGTACCACGGCCATACAGGCGCCCATTTTTTTCTACTGGGATAAAAGGATTGGATTTCCATTTTTCTTCCCGTCCCGGCGGTTGAACATCGTGGTGAGCATAAAGTAACAAGGTGGGCGCACCTGGTTTATGCAGCCACTCACCATAGACATAGGGATGTATGCCTTTTCCAAGTTCCAGCAATTCAACATTTTCAAGACCTGCACCACGCAAGAGTTCTGCAGTGGCTTCAGCGCTGAGTTTGACATCATTTTCATCAAAACCAGCAAGGCTTACACTCGGAATTTTTACAAGTTTGATTAAGTTTTTAAGTTCTTTTTCTAGATGTTTTTCACAATAATCGAGAGCATTTTGTGTTTCTTTTGATGGAGCTGTAATAAATAAAGGTTCTCCTTTTTCATTTTTACAACCACACGTAGGAGAATGAAGATGTTTAGTATTTTTCATTCAAATTTCCTTATCTATTTTTTTTTACAATTTGCCAAGCTTCGTTTAAGTATTGCATTGCCAAATGATTCTTATCATTATTTTTATCTGGATGCCAAAGCTGAGCTCGTTCTAAATATATTTTTCTTAAGAATTCTTGATCTGTATCAGCTTGTGCACTTAAGAACTCGAGAGCCCATTTTAAAGTTCCTCGTGGATATTTATTCGAGTTTTCTAAACATAGGTTAAAATTATGATGACAATTTGTATTATGTTCGCGAATTTTTTGTAATTCTTGGATTAATTCCGCTTTTTGCTTCAAGCGAAGTTGTTTTTCGAGTTTTTTTTGCTTTTTTTTCTCTAGTTCGATTCTTCTCTCATCAAAAGAATCATCATCGCTAAAATGGCTGCACATGTTGGAAACATTCACCTGCTGTTATAGATCAAATTGACTTTCGTGATATGACGCTGGTTAAATGGAAGGATGGGGCCGACCATTTACCCTCAATGCACAGAGTTTGGATAATGACATGCAGAATCTGACAATTCAAGAAAACATTTTCCGTAATATATTTATGCTTGAGACCATTGCACGGATTGGTATGAGCACTTTATATGGTTTTGCTGTATTGATTTTTGGATACACATTGATGCTAAAATCAAAGAATGCTCCACATTCAGAAAAATTTCATATAGGTGCAAGAGCTCTTTTTTTATTAGCAACTTCTTTTACTATCGTATATGGAACTCTTGAGTTTATTTTTCCAGTGAATTCATTGACAACTCAAGTTTATACCGTCATTTGTTTTGTTCTTTCTGTCGCAGTTATTGCCGTTGATCGCGGAAAAGAAGGTCTTCCAGCTTTTTCTTTTTTAGTGGGTGCTCTTACTTTTTTATTAGCAACGATCTCACCATTTCTCGACCCAACTCCTCTTTATAATGCAGCCTCTGGAGATTGGTTGGTCTTTTTACATATTGGCACAGCCGCGTTGGGCGAAGCCATTTTTGTAGCTTCATTTTGCGCATCTCTGCTTTATTTAAGAGAATATACAAAATTAAAACAAAAGAAATTGGAAAAAGTACACTCACCAATCAGTCTGGCCGCACTTGAAAAGCTCGTTGAACGGTCGTCATTAATTGGCTTAACTTTTATTACAATCAGTTTGTTATCAGGCTTGGCCTTGATTTTTATCGGCAAAGTGACTGTGCAAGTTGGAATTGTTAAAATTCTCTGGGCATTTTTAGTTTGGGGATGGTATGTGATGACCATATTTGGACGCAGTCTTTGGGGATGGCGAGGAAGAAAAGGGGCTCGCTTGACTGTTTTTGGTATGCTTTTGTTGATCTTAGGTTTTTTTGGGACTATTTGGCAGTACGTTTAATATTAAGTTCGTTATTAAATCGATAAGCTGTGTTTTTAAAGGCAGAATGAAATGAGTGATTTATGAAGAAAAGAGTTCTTATTTATCATACCGGCGGTACTTTTGGGATGGCATTGGGCAATGCACAAACAGTCCAAACTCAATCTCCAGACTTTTTAAAAGATCTCTTAGAGCGTGTGCCAGAACTGCCTTCACTCGCGCAAATTGATTTAAGAATACTTTGTAATATCGATTCCTCCGATGCAAATCAAAAACTTTGGTCCTTAATTGCCAATGCTATTCAAGAAAACTGGGATGAGTTCGATGGATGTGTGATTATTCATGGCACCGATACCATGGCATTTACGGCAACAGCTCTTGCATTCTTTTTGCAAGGTTTAACAAAACCAATTGTTTTTACAGGCTCACAACGTCCTTTAAGTGCAATGCGTTCCGACGCGCGGGTGAATATTATCGATGCCGTTGAATTGGCTACACGTGGAATTCCCGAAGTCATGGTTTGCTTTGACAGTAAAATTCATAGAGCAGCGCGTGTTACGAAATACAGCAATGAACATTTATATGCTTTTAAAAGTTATAATGCTCCTTTAGTTGGAAGTCTGGGCGTAAATTTTAAAATTAAACATAAGATTTTGAATTCAATTATCCCAACTGCGAAAAGACATATGCCGATCATTAATACACAGACTAATAGCAATATTGCTTCCTTAAGTTGTGTGCCGGGTGCATTGCCATCCGAAGCTTTTATTGATTCACTGTTAAATTCTATAGAAGGTCTTATTATTCAAGGTTTTGGTGCTGGTAATTTACCAGCAGCGAATAAAAACTGGTTAGAACTTTGTAAAAAAGCATTTCTTAAAAAAATCCCTGTTGTTATGTCAACCCAATGTGAATCGGGATCTGTTTCGCTAGATTTATATGAAAATGGAAGAATTTTTGCAAATCTAGGGGTTATATCTGCTCTCGATATGACATTTGAAGCTGCCAGTGTAAAATTGATGATAATGCTTGGCAGAAATATTTCCTTCGATAAAAGACATGAATTTTTTTCAACACCTTTAGCTTATGAATGCACTCCTATTTTTAAAAACAAAGAAAATATAGGAACGAGTAAATG
This sequence comes from Fluviispira sanaruensis, assembly GCF_004295685.1. Taxonomy (NCBI): domain Bacteria; kingdom Pseudomonadati; phylum Bdellovibrionota; class Oligoflexia; order Silvanigrellales; family Silvanigrellaceae; genus Fluviispira; species Fluviispira sanaruensis. The sequence continues at coordinate 2,223,879 of NZ_AP019368.1, read as the reverse complement.
AAAAAATCGCAATTTTTTGCTTACACTGGAGCACATTTTAAAACCTGTCCTGTTGAAATGCGCGAAGCTTGGGCTGCGATTGGTTCACATTTAAATGTGAAACATATTTTACAAAAAATAACTCCATTACAAACTATTGAGTTCGTTATTATTAGCACCTGTAATCGGTTTGATATTTGTTTTTTTGGCATGATTTCTCATCAACAAATATTAAATATATTTTCAGAATTATATAATATTTATTTTAAAAATTTAAATTCAGCTTGCAAATTATTATCTTCAGACTATTTTGAACGATTTTTGCATATTGATTTCGATGCCGATGCTTTGAGAACACTCTATAAAGTAACAACAAGTTTAGATTCACTGGTGCTTGGTGAATCGCAAATTCTAGGTCAAGTTAAAGATGCTTATATAAAAGCATGTGAATTTGGCTCTGCACAAAATCAAGCTGCCGCAATTTTTAGTCGGAATTTTCGCGTGGCTAAAAAAGTACGCACAGAAACCGAAATAGGGCGAAACGGAATATCAATTGGGCATGCTGCTATTGATGTTATTTCCCGTGTATTTGAAGGTGTGCAAGATAAAAAAATTGTAATCTTCGGTGCTGGAGAAATGTCACGTATCACAGCCCAACATCTGATTGTATCGAACGCTAAAAGTGTTTATATAGCGAATCGAACATTTGCAAAAGCTGAAAAACTTGCTTTAGAATTGGGTGATGCGTGGCCCTTGGAAATGCATGATGCTTTGGAGCGTATTGCAGAATTTGATATTTGTATTGCAGCTGCTTCAGGTAACAACTATATAATCGAAATTAATCATTTTAAAGATTATGCAAAAAAACGACATGGCAAACTTTCTGTCATGGTTGATATCAGTGTGCCAAGGAAAATTGATCCTAAAGTTTCAGAATACGATAATCTTTTTCTATTTAATGTTGACGATCTTGACTCTGTGATGGAGAAAAATCGGCAGAATCGGCGGATGGCAGCTCAACAGGCAGAACTTATTATTGAGAATGAAGTACGCGATTATATATTATTTTGCAAACAAAAAGAAAATCTTGCGAATGTTGGGCGATTTCACAGTTGGATTAAAAACGTAACAGATTATGAAATATCTCGTTATGTAAAAGATATTAAAAATGGGAAATCTGTCAATCCTTCAGTTGTATCGGACGCAATTGCAAAAAAAATTGTATCAAATGCAGCTCTGCTCGCACGAAATAATATGAAACCAGAAGATACAGAATCAACTGTTGGCGATCTTCTTGAATATTTATTTCGCCTATCTGAACAACCATTGTTACCTGAAAACGTGCAAAAAGATGATAATATTTTGAAACTCCCTGTCAAACCCTCTGGAAAATTAGGTGGGATATAAATTATTTTTAAAATTAAATAGTGCAATATTTTAAAAATAATTTTGCTTAGAAAGAAAGTTGTTATTTTATGAACTCAATTATTCAAATTGCGACACGCAAAAGTCCATTAGCCTTATGGCAAGCACACACAACGCAAAAACTTTTAATTGATATGGGATTGAGCGTCGAAATATTTCCAGTGGTCACAACGGGTGATAAAATGCAAAAATCTCAACTTGCTGATGTACATTTAAACTCTGCAGAGCCCAACCACCTGAGCACAGGTAAAGGTTTATTTATAAAAGAGATTCAAGAGGCTTTACTTGCAAAACAGGCTCATGTTGCCGTGCACAGTATGAAAGATCTACCTGTGACACAAACAGAGGGTTTGAGTGTTGCTGCAGTTTTGCCACGTGCGGCTGCACGGGATGTACTTATTCTTTCTCCTATGGTCTTAGAGCAATTGGGCTTAAATAATAAGTCAGAAGGTGAGTTAAAAAATTTAACTTTTACAAAACTGAAAGCCTCATTGCTGGCTTGTGATAAGTTTTGTGAAAATATAATTGGCACAACAAGCACACGTAGACAACTTTTACTCAGAAAACATTTAAAGCCTGATCTTAATTTGCAAATCTTACGAGGCAATGTTGATACGCGCCTTAAGCGTTTGCGCAATAATGAATTTGCAGCCATCATTTTAGCAGAGGCAGGTCTTGAACGGCTTAAGCTTATGTCGTACAAAGAAATGTTTGCTTTGCCTTTAAACTTATTTATTCCTGCGACTGCACAAGGTGTGATAGCCGTAGAAGTTGCAGAAGCAAATCAAAAATTAAAAATGCAAATTGCTCAGATGTGCTGTCATAAAACTGCAATAAATGCTGCAGTCGAAAGATTGGTCTTGTTTTTATTAGGCGGAGATTGTCACTCTTCCATCGGTGTGCATTTTGATGGAGATAATTTATTTGTGATCTGTGGGCGCGATGGAAGAACAAAAGAACTTAATTTTTCTATAAATAAACAAGAACTCAAAAATATGCAAAATATCTTTGCAAAAAATAGTTACCTTTATTCGGACTTTTTCAAGGATATTTGTTTTTCTGAAAGTGCAAAGAAAATTCATAATCTTTTAATTGAAAATAATTTTGCTGATGTGAGCGATGTGAATTTAATTAAATTTTAAGGTTTTAACAATGGCAAACAAAAATCGAGATATTCAAATTGAATGTGGTGTGCTCGGAGATAGAGCATATGACAACTCACATTTCTTTTGGCCTGTTTACCAGACAGAATTTTTAGAAACAGATTGGTGCCCTTTTCAGTCAGCGCCTTACTCTGTTATTTTTACGAGTAAAAACGCAGTTCTTGCTTTTCAATCGCAAATTATTCCTAAATATACTCAAGCAAATAATTGGCTCAATCTCGACTCTATTTGTGCAGTTGGTAAAAGTACGGCCCATTTTATAAAAAAAACTTTGCCAGATGCTTTTTTTCAACAAAACAAAGAAATTTTTACGCCTGACGGACAAAATGGTCTGCTTCCTCTTATCAAGCAAGAGAAAATTTTTACAAACAGTTCATTGGTGTATATTTTTACCTCACAGATTGGAAAGTCTTTTCAAATAGTTGACGATATGAAAGATAAATGTCACTTTCAATGCGTAGTTGTTCCTCTCTATACTTTAATTGAAATGAATAGTGATATTAAAGGAACAATGGCACAATCGATATTGAAAATAGAACAGAACTCAAACCAGAAGGTTGTTTTTTATTGTCGATCTGGACAAATATTAAATAGAGTTGTTGATTTATTAATTCAACTTTTTCAGGTTGATGCTGCATATAAGTTACCTAAATATATCTTTTTTTCTACGTGGGAGCAGTCTGCAAACACTGCTCTTTTAGAGCTGAAGCTGATTGACAGAAAATTCTCTTAATGACAGTTTTAGCTTGTGTGCTTTTTTTAACAAAAGGTCACTTACTTGGAAAAATAGCATTGTGCATGCTGAAAACCAAGCTTATTTGAGGTCATTACAATGAAGCAGTCAGAAAAACTCTGGATCCAAAATCTCGCAAGAGTCAGTCTTGGAATACCTTTGAAAGCCTCGCATGCTGCGCAATTGATTCAGCAATCTGTGAGTGTTTTCTTTGAAGAACTTTGCTCTCTCATGATCACTTACTCTCATTATTTTAATGAACTGATAGCGGAGACAAAGCCTCAAGATTGCAACCGAATCTTTCAAACAAGCCAACCCCGCCCTGGTCTTATAGTTTTAAAAGGCGGCGATAAAATGATCATTTCTCTCGAAGGCAAAACAATTCGTGTTCGCACTGTGCAAGTGCATATTAACAGTGAACGCAATTTTCAATGCTACGATTTTGAACCCAAACAAAATGAAGTGGGAGCTGTTATTTGGAGTTGTTTAAACGACGGACAGACGGTAAATCCACAGTTGGTGGCGGAACATTATTTGACCTCTTTTTTGGTCTCAGGCTGTCGCGCTATATCTCAAACATTACGGTTGGTTGCTGTCGCTTCACATCCGTAAGTCAAAATTATTCAAGCAGAGGTTTTTTTTAATGTTGAGCCATGAAGTGAAAAAGCGTATTGAATCTGGGATTGCTGAAGCGGAGTGCCTTGTCAGTGAATTTTCAGGCGGAACAGACCACTATTCTGTCATTGTGATTTCAAATGCTTTTGAAGGCCAACCTGCTTTAAAACGCCATAGAATGATTATGGAACTATTTAAAGAAGAGGTTGATACCGGTGAAGTGCATGCTCTCGCTATAAAAGCATATACCCAGAAGCAATGGGCGGATGAAAAACAAAAACATCAACCCCTCTAAATCTTATATTAAGTAAAGGAGATTCTAACTTGAATCCAACTTGGAAAACTAAAATTGAAAATGATGTAAAAAATAACGATATAATGGTTTATATGCGCGGGACCCCTGAAGCACCTCGCTGCGGTTTTTCTGCACGCGTTGTGCGTGCTTTAAATGAGCTTGGTCGTCCTTTTGGCTCTGAAGATATGGACAGTGATCCAGAACTTTGGTCAACATTAAAAGAAATCAACAATTGGCCAACCTCACCACAGATCTTTGTTAAAGGAGAATTTGTCGGTGGTTGCGATATTTTTATTGAAATGTTCAAATCGGGTGAATTGCACGAAAAGCTTGGTATTCAAAAATAAAGAAAAATAACGAAATTTATTTTTCTTGGCGACACATTAAACTCCTGATAGACTTGCTCAAGTTGTTTTATCAGGAGTTTTTTATTTATGTCAGTAAAAACATTTATCAGAACATGCCATTTACCAGTCTCTGTAGAAGAAGCTTTTCATTGGCATGAACGGATGGGAGCTCTCGAACGAATGACTCCGCCTTGGATACCTTTCGAAATTGAGGAACGTTCTGGCGGCATCTACAATGGAGATACTATTACAGCCAAAATGAGAATTGCATGTGTTACTTTAAAGTTTAAAGCAAAACATCAAAATTTTATTGCAAATAAACAATTTGAGGACATTCAATTAATAGGTCCATTTAAATCGTGGAAACACACTCATTCATTTGAAAAGATCGATAATAAAAAATCAAAAATTGTCGATCATATTGAATATTCTTTACCAATGAGTTCAATTTTAAATATGTTTGGTAAACATTTTGTTGATAATAAATTAAATCGATTATTTACATATAGACATCGAACATTAAAAAATGATCTTTTTTTACATGCAAAATACTCCCATGAAAAATTAAAAATTCTTATTACCGGTTCTTCGGGGTTGGTTGGTTGCAACCTTGTTCCCTTTTTAAAATCAGGTGGGCATACAGTATTGCGTCTAGTTCGCACTCCCGTTTCTCCAAATGAAAATGATTGCGTTTATTGGAATGCTATCGAAAAAAAATTTATCAATCCTGAACTTTTAGATGGTGTGCAAGCAGTTGTGCATTTAGCGGGAGAGAATATTGCGGCTGTCAAATGGAGCGATTCTAGAAAGCAAGTTTTAAAATCAAGTCGCGTAGATTTTACCAAAGACTTTTGTAAAGCACTTTCAGCACTGCAAAACCCGCCCAAAACATTTGTTGCAGCATCTGGAATAGGGATATTCGGCAGCCGTGATTATGATGATATTTTGCATGAAGATTCTAAACTTGGAGAAGGTTTTCTCGCACAACTTGCCAAAGACTGGGAAGCTTCTTGTCATGTTGCAGCTGAAGCTGGAATGCGTGTCGTGAATTTGCGTTTTGGATCAATTCTATCCCTTGGAGGAGGGGTGATTAAAAAAATGTATACCCCCTATCGGCTTTGCTTAGGAGGTCCGTTTGGCACTGGAAGACAAATGATGTCGTGGATTTCTCTCACCGATGTACTGGGTCTTATATTATTCTCTCTAACAAATTCGAGCTTGGTCGGAGCGGTCAATGCTGTTGCTCCCCATGCTGTCACCAATGAACAATTTTCAGAATTGCTTGCTCAGACCTTGGACAGGCCAAGCTCATTGCGTATACCGGAAATTGTTGTTGAAAGTTTATTTGGCGAAATGGGGCGCGAGTTATTGCTATCTGGGCAAAATGCCAAGCCATTAAAAGCAACGAAAAATGGCTATGTTTTTCTTCATGCCCACCTGCATGATGCCTTCACATATTGTTTAGGAAATTAAAAAATTTTAATTCATAATTAGGTGTAGAGTTATATAATTTATATTTTAAAAATAAAGATTCTTTACTAATAAATAAAAAGCCACCGTACGTTAAAACTTACGGTGGAGGAGAGACCAACAGTTTTCTCTTAGAAAGAGTATGCAGCTGTAATGTAAGTTGTAGTTGCGTTTTGCACCTTATCACCCTTAGCATTTGAAAAAATAGCTTGTTCAGAAATCTTGTAGTCAGCAACAAGAGCAATTTCATAAGTGTTTACAGCATATCCAATTTGGGCAGACACTTGGTTTAAACTAAAGTTTGCTTTATTTTTATCATTTGTATCGTTGGATTGATTTGCATAAATGCTTTCAAGAAAAGAATATGCAATTCCATAGGTAAGTCTGTCACCTTTTTGCATCAAACCTGTAAAGAAGTTTCCTGTGTCACCTGAAACTCCAAGGCCAATGAGATTCATATAGTTTGAATCGTCTACGCCTGATGTTGCATTCCCTTGGCGAGCATAGCTATAGCCACCTGAGTTTTTATTTGCAGTGTAGGTTGTGCCAGCAGATTCATTCTCATACCAAACAGCTATACCATTAGCTGCAATGACAGCATTGCTACCGAAGATCGCTTTGTCATTGTACAATAAAGAAGCTTCAGTATGTGAAACGTCTTTAACTTTTGTCACAGTTCCATCGGTATCTTGGGCAGAAGGAGCGTTGCTTTGAGCGCCATAGAAAAACTGTCCCGTAAGGCTCTTGTTGTCGTCGAAATTGTAAGCGAGTTTCACATTCCCTGCATAACCGAGAGAACCATTAAAGGAAGTACTCATCCAGTTTGCTTGAAGTGAGTTGTTTACTGAACCGTAACCTGAGTATGATCCTGGACTTTGCGTGTAGGCTGTGATGTTATTAAAAGCACCTACGCCGATTTCAGAGCTAAATGCTTTACCCAGAGTAATCGTTTCTTTTAAGTAAGCACCGTCCTGGCGAGCGTAGCCATTTGTTGTTATGGCTGCATCAGGTGCAGAATTGTCTGCTCCACCAATTCGCACACCACCAAGGGAAAGAGTAGTTAGAAATGTGTTTGCGCCACTTTTAATGTTAAGCACGTCGAGGTTTAACTGAGCGCGGCGGATAGTGACCGCGCCATCACCTTGGGATTTTGCAGTTTGATTAGTACCAGAAGTAACAGCTAAATCTCTTTGTTGATTACCGTTAAACTGAACTTCGAACTGACCAGATGCAATTCCGCCAGTGGCTAGAATACCAAAACGTACTTTTGCAGCTGAAAAGTCAACAGTACCACTGCGGGTAGTGTCTACGAGGTTTGCATTTAATTGAATGAGACCATAGGCTTTAACAGCGTTTTCTGTAGGATCTTTTTTAAGAACTTCTTTTTTAAGGGCATCGATTTGCTCTTGAGAGATAAGAGAAGAGCCTGTTGAAACACCAGTGTCCATTGCTACTTTTTCGCCTTCATTTTCAGCGGTAGCTTCTTGCGCAAATGCAGTGCTGCCAACAAGAGAAAGGGCGGATACAGTCAGAGTGCGTAATACTTTTCTTTTCACAAAAAACTCCTTTTGAGAGAAAATATACTATCTATGGCTTTGAACAAACCTAAAAATAAAAGGGACAAATAACTTAGTTTCTGGAAGATAGGTGAATGAAATAATCTTGTCAACTTTCTAGCCAATTTTTTTAAATTATTTTAATTTAATATCAATATTATTGAACTTCTTCCTTAAAATCATAGAAAAATATGATAGTGTAATTATATTATGAAGTTTGGGTAATGCTATTTTGGTTTCGATTCTTCTCTATTTTTTTAATAATAAAAATAGAGATTTCCACCATAATATACATAGGTAAGGCGACAAGACACTGACTTATCACTTCGGGAGGAGACAATATAGCACCTAAGATAAAACATGCAAGAAATGCAATTTTTCTATTATTTATAAGTGATTTTGACGAGACAATACCAGCCAATCCAAGCAGCGAGAGTACAACGGGTACTTCAAAAACAGCTGCAAAAATAAGCATTAGGGTGATAAGTGAGTTAAAGTAACTGTCATAAGTGATCATGATTGAGGCGTATTTGCTGCTCCAACTCAAGGCCTCCTGAAAAAAATAGGGTATAATAAGAAAAAAACCGAAGCACATACCCACATAAAATAATATTATACTTGATATTAAAGCTAAGCGAGCCAGTCTTTTTTCTTTGGCGTATAGAGCAGGCGATACAAATCTCCATAACTCTCTCACTAGAAATGGCAGGCTCAAAACAAATCCAACCATAAAACAAATTTTAAAATTCATGGTCATAACTTCAAAAATTCCAATCGAGGATAAGTTTTCTTTTATGCCCATGCTTTCAGCGTGTTGAAGAAAGGCTGTATAGGGGCGTTTCAAAAAAAAGATGACGCGCTCCATGAATAAAAAAGCAAGTCCTGAAAAAGCAAGAAGCCATAAAGTACCATATAGAGCATGCTTTCTTAAGTCCTGAATATGTTCAAAAAGAGACATTTGTCCATTCTGATTTCCAGAAATTTCTTGTTCCCTTTTTGCTTTTCTTTGCATGGCTGCATTGAATGCACTTGAAATATATTGAAAGGGTTTAAAGCCTGAGCCAGCCATTGTTATTTTGCCTCCAGCCAATTGTCACCATGTCCCACCTCAACAAGCATAGGGACTTTAAATTGTACTGCATTTTCCATAGCATCTTTAACAATTTTTTTAATTTCTGAATACTCTTCGGTAGGACCATCTAGGACAAGTTCGTCATGTACTTGCAAAACGATTTTTGTTTTCAATTGCCGCTTTGTGATTTCTTTGTGTACTGCTAGCATACCTAATTTCATAATATCAGCAGCAGTGCCTTGTATAGGAGAATTGATCGCCATATTTTCAGCTAGTTTTGCCTCTAAAGGATTTTTAGAAAGGATTGCTGGTATAGGACGAATACGGCCAAAATAGGTGCTCACTTGTCCTGTGGAATGAGCTTTTACTCGTTGAGAGTCTAAATACTTTTTGACGCCCGCAAAATTTTCAAAATATTTTTCAATAAACTTTTTTGCATCTGCCAAGGATATCTTTTGTTCTTTTGCTAATCGCTGTGATCCCATACCATATATAATTCCAAAGTTAATGGCTTTCGCTTTGCTGCGTTCTTCTGCGCTCACTTGATCTGGATTTTTTCCAAGAATTTGTGCTGCCGTCTGTCTATGAATATCTGCACCTGCTTGGAAGGCTGCAAGCATATTTTTATCTTCAGATAGATGAGCAAGAACTCTAAGCTCTATCTGAGAATAATCGGCAGAAATTATATTAAATTTTTTCGTAGATGAAGAGTTGAAAGCGGCTCTGACTTTTTTACCCCAATCGCTGCGCACAGGAATGTTCTGCATGTTTGGATCGGAACTGGAAAGGCGACCTGTTGCCGTGCCAATTTGATTGAAGTGCGTGTGCACGCGTCCCGTCGATTTTTTAATAAGTTTCGGCAGCACAAGCACATAGGTCGTTAAAAGTTTTGACAACTCCCTATGTTGTTGAATGCGTGCGACTACTGGATCTTCTTCAAATTGTTCGAGGACTTTGGCATCGGTTTTGTACCCTTGGGTCGTGCGTGCCAATTTTCCTTTGAAACCAATTTTTTCATGAATTTTTAAATGATCAAATAAAATATCCCCCAATTGCTTGGGGCTGGTTAATTTAAATGGGAAACCTACTTTTTCATAAATTTCTTTTTCAATTTCCATAATAGTTGTTTGGATTTCTGCAGCAAGACCACCTAAATATTCAGAATTAATATGCACGCCATTTCGTTCCATTTCAGTTAAAAGTAACAAAATTGGCATTTCAATATCATAATAGATTTTTTGTAAGTCGGAATTTTCTTTTAGTTTATCTTTGTATTTATGCCAAAGTCGGTATGTAGCATCTGCATCTTCACACGCATAAAGTGACAAGTCATTTAACGGAACATCAAGCATAGAGCTTCGGCCGGTTTCTTTACCAATGAGTGCACTCGTCGGGATTTTTTGAAAATCAAAGTGTTTTAAAGTTAAAAAATCTAAACTAAATCCACCTTCAGCAGGGTTGCATAGCCATGCGGAAACCATGGTGCAGCAAGCAGGTGCTTGGCCAATTTCAACACCAATATTTTTAAGTTGGTGAAGATCGAATTTGAGATTGTGGGCTACGAGCAGTGCTGTGCGCTTAGAGAATGCTGTTTTAAGTCCTTCAACCACATCTTTTACAGTGTATTCAGGGAGATCAACTTCAGAGCCCAACAGAGTACCCCCATGTAAATGGGTGTTGTGAGCTGCTACATAATAAGCAGCTCCGGCTTCGAAGCAGAACGACATGCCTATGGGAGTGTCTTCGAGAATATCGAGTCCTGTGGTTTCGGTGTCAAATGAAAAAAACTCACAATTCGGGTTGGTAATTTTTTGGAACAGACCGTTTAATTCATTTTTCGTTTTTACAAGATGATATTTGTGCGTTTCCCAGTTGTTGTGATCTTTATTGCTGGTACTTTTTTCTATTATCTTTTGTAGAGAGTTTTCTTTAAGTTCTGTTTTTGTCTCTTCATGAAATAAATTTGTTTGAATTGTTTCTTGCTTCTTTTCTGAAAAAAGATTTTTAACGAGACTGTGCATGCGCAGAGCTTCAAATTTTTCTTTTGCTAGTTTATTCGATTTAAATGAGTCGAAAGTATAACGTAACGAAAGCTCACTTACGTTAATAGGAACTTCTGTATTGATTGTGACAAGGTAGCGGGAGAGCAGTGCCTCTTCTTTGCTGTTTTCTAATGATACTTTTGCTCTTTTGTTTGTTATTTTATCAAGGTTGTCGTAGACATTTTCTATAGATTTATATTCCTGAATAAGTTTTGCTGCAGTTTTGTCACCAATTCCTTTGACTCCAGGGATATTATCGACAGCATCGCCAGTAAGAGCAAGGACCTCTATCACTTGTTCAGGAGGCACACCAAAATAATCGATCACTTTGTCAACGTTGACAATATCGTACTCATCGCCTTTTTTTAAGGAAAAAAGCTTAATTTTGTCATTAATGATTTGCATATAATCTTTATCAGATGTCACAAGGTAAACTTCACCATAATGTTCAAAATATTTTGCGAGTGTTGCTGCAACATCATCGGCTTCAAAGCCAGGAATGGCAAAACTAGGTAGGCCTATTTCTTTCAGAAGATTTTGAATAAGAATGATTTGTGGAATGATATCTGGAGGAGTTTCACCTCGATTGGCTTTGTACTGAGGAAAAACTTCATGGCGAAAAGTTTTTTCTTTGAGATCCCAACAAACGGCAAAGTGTGTCGGATTTTGTTCCCTTAAAATTTTAATAAAGACTTTTAAAAATCCGTAGACTGCGCCAATTGGTTTGCCATCAGGTGATGTCAAGCGCGATCCCATTGCGTAAAAAGAACGGAAAAGGAGTGACATGCCATCGATAATAAAAAGGCGTTGCGTTTGTTGTTCCATGATTTTTTCCTAGAAAATAAGCAATAAATATAAAGACGAAATAAGAAAACCAGTGATTTAATCAACTGGTTTTTCTTGTGCTTTTTCTTCTTGGCCTTGAGTTTGGGGGCGAAGTAGAGGGAATAGAATGGTGTCTTTTATATTCTCGCAACCACAGAGGATCATGGTCAAGCGATCAATGCCGATGCCTACGCCCGCAATAGGAGGAAATCCGTGTTCCATTGCTGTGAGATACTCTTCGTCAATTGGCATAGCTTCATCGTCACCATGTTCTCGCGCTTGCATTTGTTCTTCAAAACGCTCGCGTTGGTCAAGTGGGTCAACAAGCTCGGAATAGGCTTTGACGAGTTCGACTCCGTTTACAAGGAATTGAAAGAAGTCAACGTAATTGGAGTCTTTGCTATTGCGGCGTGCAAGTGGAGCCATTTCAACTGGATACTTGATAAGGAAACAAGGTTGAATAAGTTTAGGACGACTGACTTTTTTATAAAGAGAGTCAACCATATTTGCCCAACTTAAACTTTCAATATCATCGTCGAGACGAATATTTTTTGCTTTAATTTGTTCCGCTAAAGATTCTCGACTTGTGTATTTTGTGATGTCAATTCCAGAGTCTTTTTTCACAAGATCAGAATATTCAATCACAGGCCATTTACCAGAAAAATCGATATCGTTTCCGCTTAGTGTGACTTTAACGCTCCCGAATATTTTTTCGATTAAATTACGCATCATACCTTCAACAAATGTGCGCATTGTTTCTGCATTCCAGTATGATGCATAAAATTCAAGCATTGTGAAATCTTGTAAGTGAGTTGCAGAAACCCCTTCATTGCGGAAACTGCGCGCAAATTCAAAAACTTTGTCCATACCTGCGCCAATACAGCGCTTAAGATAGGTTTCGCACGCTATGCGCATGACACATTCGATGTCGAGTGCATTGTGATGTGTGAAAAAGGGGCGCGCCAAAGCGCCCGATGGAGTTGTCTGCAAGATAGGCGTTTCAACTTCGACATATCCGCTGTCTTCCAGGTAACGGCGAATTGTTTTCACAATTTCAAAGCGCTTTTTGAAGACATCACGTGAATCTTGATTCATTATTATATCAAGATAACGTTGGCGGTAGCGGGTTTCGATATCTTCAATTCCATGATATTTTTCGGGTAATGTACGTAAGCATTTGTTCAGGAGTTTCCAAGAACCTACGCGTAAAGTGAGCTCACCTGTTTTAGTAACAAACATTTCTCCTTCTGCGCCAATGAAATCTCCGATAGAAACATTAGCAACAAAATTTTCGAAAACCTCAGGAGTCTCTTCGGTTTTACGTACACATATTTGCACTTTACCAGAAAAGTCGTAGATATGGGCGAAGAGGATTTTTCCCATTGTACGCATAGCAACGATACGGCCTGCGGTGCTCACATTTTTTGAGCCTTCTTTAAGAGCTGCAACTTGTTCAATTGTATGAGTTTTGTTGTAAGAATCAGCAAGATTGTTATTCTCTCGTTGTTCAAGAAATTTTGTTTTTTTAAGCTCAAAAATATTGTCTGACATTTTCAAATCCTCTTTTTGGTCTGTAGGTGAACTACGAAAGTCTTCGTAAGTATAGTGATAAAACCAACGAGGACAATACTTGGGCCTACAGGCCAGTTAAAACTAAATGCAATAAGAATTCCAAGAATTCCTCCAATAAAACTTATTAAAACAACAATTGGAGAAAAAACACTCTTTGGTTGAAAAATAATCGTCGGCAATGTGAGGAGTGCAGAAATCATAAGTCCACCAACAGCAAATATTCCAGAAAGAATGGCAAAGGTCATTAGAAATGGAAAGAGTTTGTCTAATAACTTAACTTTAAATCCGGCAATTTCTGCAAATTCTGGATCAGTAAGCCATGCATCCCAATGCTTTCTAAGTGTTATAATAGATATAAATACCACAATTAAAGACAGCGTGAGAATGTACAAATCATTTATAGTTAAGGTTAAAACATCACCAAATAATATGCTTTCGGGATCAATTCGAGTGCCTTTATTGCTAGAGATAGCTATAATCCCCATAGCAAAGAAAGAAGTTAAGCAAATAATAGCAGAAGCATCAGGTGGAATTTTTAGAGTTTTTAAAATCCATTCTGAAATAAAAGTTCCAATAAAAGCTGTAAGCGATGCACCAAGTAGTATACATGCCCAAAAAGGTATACAAGAAAATTTTGCTAGAACAATACCAGCAATCACTCCTGGGAAAACAAGGTGAGAAAGAGTGTCACCTAAATAAGCTCTCTGCTTAAGAACAACAACAGGACTGAGGCAGCCACACATGAGTGTGATAAGCATAGTCGCAGCCAAAGCAATTTGCGCAAATTCAAATTCAAAGGTTTGAATGAAGTTTAAAAGAGTGGGAGGCATGAATTTTGTAACCTTTTTTAGATAAAAACAACAGATGTTTCTTGATCATGTCTGCGAGTAAATGTGATTTTTCCTGAAATATAGGATTCAAAGTTTTCAAAATGATGATCAATCATGAAAATGCAAACTTTTTTTTCCTTGGACAATTCAAACAGTGTATCCATCAGTTGAAGTTGACAGCAGCTGTCAAGACTCGCAAGAGGTTCATCCAAAAAAAGCATTTTAGGTTTCGAAATAATCGCGCGGGCAATCATAGCACGGGTTTTTTGACCACCGCTCAGTTCATGAAAACTTCTTTTTTCGTAACCGGCGAGTTGCCATTCCGTTAGGGTATTTAAAATTTTTTCAATATCGGATTCCATGAGATTGTGATGTGGGCCAAAACCTTGTTTCACAAAATCTTGCACGGTCAAATGAAAATATCGATTGACTGCATGGAATTGGGGAACATAGGCAATGCCTTGAGAAATATCGTGAGCATTTGGAATAGGCATGTTATTAATGCAGACTTTACCTCGCAAGGGTTTAATAAGTCCGAGCCAAGTTTTGAGTAAAGTAGATTTTCCACAGCCATTTTGTCCGACCACAGCATAAATGCCAGGTTGATTCACTTCTCCAGAAAAAGGGTGAATAAGTGGATGCTTATTCGGATAGCCTACAGCCAAATTTTCCCAGCTCAAATAACTCATATAGTTTCCATATAATTAATCAGGTTAACTCTTTAAAGCATTAAGAATGGTTTTGACGTTTGTCTGCCACATGCTGATTATTGTGTCGGCATGTGAACCTTTTGCACCTAAAGAGTCTGTGTAAAGCTCACCCCCAATTTCAACCCCGGTTTCATGAGCAACTGTTTTTATATTGCGCATGTTGCCGGTGGATTCAAGAAAAATAGCTTTAACATTTTGATTTTTGATCTTTACAATTATTTTTTTCAATTCTTCAGGCGTAGGCGCAGCTTCATCAGAAAGTCCAGTGATGCTGAGGATTTTAAAGCCAAAAGCTTCGGCGAAATATCCTAAAGCATCGTGATTGGTTGCAATAACTCGCTTGTCTTCCGGTAGGTTTTGGATATCTTTTTTAAGGGTTAGAACAGCTTGGTCGATTTTTTGCATATAATTTTGCGTGCATTTCTCAATAGCACTTTTTTCATTGGGTTTCATTGAAATAAATGTTGCAGCAATCTTATTAAGAGCCACCTTTGTCAGTTCAGGTGATTGCCAAATATGGGGGTCATATTCGAGGTGATTGTGTTCATGATGATGTTCTTCGCCGTCGCTGTGAGTGTGACTATGAGTTGTTTCTTTATCATCATCTAGTTTTTTAAGATTCATACCATTGCTGAGTTCAAGCCAAACTTGCTTTTTGGTATCATTTTTATTTTTACGAATTTTTAAAAGCCACGTTTCAAGATCGGCACCGATATAAATAACAGCATCAGATTTTGCTAAATCAATGCGATTTTTGGGAGTCATATGAAACGTATGTGGATCTACACCTAAATCAATAATGGTCCTGATATCAAAAGATTTTGAATCACAACTGACTTCTTTTGCCAGTTCCATTATATAAGGTAACGAAGTTTGCACTTTAATTGTGTGCTGTGTGGTATTTGCAAAGCAAGCTGGCGTTAATGATAAAGCGATCAATGAAATAAATTTTCGTGCTACATTTTTCATATTCTAATACTAAGTCCATCGATTAGAGAGTTTTTGTAAGCTTTTACAGCCGGAATAAGACCAATAAAAACTGATAATATAATAACTAAAATTAAATAAACATATTCGTAAAATTCTATTGAGGTAAAAGAAATCAAAATACCGAAATGGGATAAAATAATAGGTTGTGCGATACCTACTAAAAAATAACTTAAGAAAACTCCGAATATGACACCGAATAAACTTAAAAAAGCTGCTTCTGTCACTAAAAGTATGAGAATCGTACTTTTACCTGCCCCAACAGCTCTTAAAATTGCCATTTCTCTTCTTCTACTTTCGAGAGATGTATAGAGAGAAACCATCATGCCAATCAGACCAACAATAACCACACAGAGAGAAATGATTTGTAAAGCAGTTTCTGCATAGCTCACAGTGGTCCAAAGCTGACTCAACGCAACACCAGGAATAACACCCATGATTGGTTCTTTTTTATAATTATTGATTTCTCGTTGTAAACTTAAAGAACTAATACGTGAATTTGCTCCAATTAAAAATGAAGTGATCTGCTCTATTTTAATATTATCTTTTGTTATCAGATTGGAATTAGTTTTATTATTTTCAATAGTGGGTGTACCATTTTGCCAATTGATATGGATTGCTTCCATTCCTTCAAGGGTAATGAATGCGGATCTATCGATGGGCGTACCTGTTTCGTTTAAGATTGCTGTTACCTTAAAAGGGTTATGCTTGTGTAATAAAATACCAGGACCATCGCTTATACCGTGAGTTAATATTATATTATCACCAAGCTTCAAATTTTCTTTTGTTGCCATTTCAGAACCTAAAGCAACATCAAAAATATTTTCTGGTCTTTTTCCTTCTAGAAATTCAACTTTTTTATCGGAAAAAAATTGATAGTGCTCATAAAAGTTTTCGTCTGTCGCCACAACGCGGTGACCATTGTAACTGTCACCGAGAGAAAAAGGAATTGTCCAAGCAACATCGGGATGATTTTTAAAATTATTGTAAGAGCTCCAAGAAATATTATTGGTTGCATTACCCATATGAAAGACTGTGTAAAGTAACAGTTGAATTTCGCTACCACGCGCTCCAACAACAAGATCGGTTTTGCTGATGGTATTTGAAAAACTTTCTTTTGCACCTAGGCGTATGCGCTCTATTCCTAAGAACAGCATGATACTGATTGCAATAGAAAAAATAGTTAGCAATGTGGATAATTTTCGATTCCACAGCGACTGACTCGCAATTTTTAACAGATGAATCATATTTGAGCCCGATTTATTTCTGGCAGTGCAATTTGCCGTGGGAAGAATTTAGCAAGACCTTTATCGTGACTAACAAAAATAAGCGTGGTTTTTTGAGCATCACATTGCGCAAATAAATTTTCTAAAAACATTTCCCGAGCCTCTGCGTCAAGGGAACTCGTGGGCTCATCGGCGATAATGAGTTTAGGAGAGCCCAGCAAAGCTCGTGCAGCCGCCACACGTTGTTGTTGTCCGACTGAAATTTCATTGGCTTTTTTTAAAAATATATGTTCAATATTTAATGCTTTTGCTATTTCTTTGCATTTAATTAACAAAGCATGATTGTCTAGTTTTTCTCGTTTTTTAGGGTTGAGTTTTGTGGGTAACAAAATATTATCAAGCACATTTAAATATGGGATTAAATTGAACATCTGAAAGATATAACCCATTTGCGAACCGCGTATACGATCTTTGACAGATGTTTTTGCTCCGATAAACTCAGTGCCAAAAACCTTCAGTGAGCCTTCATGTGCTGGTATAATTCCTGCAAGTGTGCTGAGAAATGTTGTTTTCCCACAGCCACTGGGGCCGAAAAGAAATATTTTTTCACCTTTATTTACAATGAATTCCTTAATATCTAAAATAATTTTCCCATTTTTATAAGAGTATTTTAGATTTTTAACGTCAATAATGGGAATCATAATTGGATAAAGCCTTTGTTTTTAGAAACAGTAACAGATGTTTGTAATTTATCGCTGTTTAGCTGCACGATTATTTTTTGTACTTTTGGAAAATAAGTTGTGAAAGCGAATTGAATTCTTGAACCAACAGCAGTCTGTTTGCATTTAATTTTAAATTCAGCTTGAAAATCTCTGTGTTCCCCATGTTTTTCTCCGTGTTCCCCATGTTTTTTTTCAGAAGTGCTCTCATGCTCATTATCGTCGTCATCTTCTGTGTCGGCGATAAAAGGGGTGATTTTATCTTCTGTAGCGGTGCAGCCGAGAGAAGGATCGAAGCGGACAATTTCTAAAATATTTTTTTTCAATATATTATTTGCTTCGCTCACTTTCTTTTTTTCTGCTTCACTTTTTGCTTCGTGCTCAAAACCGTAAATGCTTTCGCTTGGGACTTTTATGAAGATGGATCCATCTGTATCTTGCAGTGCAATATCGATTTTTGCTGTGCCATGCTCATGCGCACCATGGGCATATGCCAGTCCTGATATCAGACTCAAGAGCGTAGGAAATATTGCTTTATGCATTATCGAGAGCATACGAGACCTCCGGGAGAAAAATTGATAAAAACAGCTCAGAGTTTTACCATCGAGCACTCTTTCATAATTGCAAATTTTTTGCAATAGAGTTTCAGAGACTTTCTAAAGGAGATTTTATGATGAATACTCACTTCCATGACCACGATCACAATTACAGCCATGCGCATCATGCAGAAGGTTGTAGCGGAAAATCTTTTTATGACATAGCTGTGAGCTCGTTGAAAGAGGCAAAATGCCGAATAACCAAACCCAGGCTCGCAGTGATAGAATGTCTTGCCGATTCAGCCGTCCCACTTTCGCCAAAAAGTATATACGAAAAAGTTCAAACAAAAAATGACCTTAACGTTGATCAAGTGTCTGTCTATCGCATTCTTGAGGCATTGACGAAGCTTGGCCTTGTCCATCAAGTTTTTCCATCGGGAGAATATTTATCTTGCAACACTCGTTGTGAAGTGAATCCAAATCACGTCATGCTCAATTGCATTCAATGCGGAAAGGTCGAAGAAATTCACCTGGACTGGAGTTTTATCTATAAAATATATGAACGTGTGCGGAGAACATCACAGTTTGAAGCAAAAAAACATATGCTCCAACTGGATGGAATTTGCGCAAAATGTCAATAAATGAAGCTGGAAATAAATACGCTCTAGTCTACACAGAATCTGGAATCCCAACCTTTCGTCATTTGGCCACACAAGAAACTCTGCATGGACAAGTTGGTCCATACGAGGAAGCACAGACACTCTATGTCGACAGTTCGGCAATTCATGCAAAAAGTGGGGAATGTGTTGTTTACGATGTGGGTATGGGCTGTGGTGCACAATTAATTGCAATGTTTCATGCATTCTTAGAGAATAAAAGTCTTTCGCTATTGACGATCGTGAGCTTTGATTTAGAAAAAGACGGGTTAGATTCTTTATGGCGGAATAAAGATTTGTTTCCTTATATAAATCAATTTTCTCAAATTCTCCCAATGTGTTTAGAAAAAGATCGTTTGCTTGTTAAGTTAGATGATGGCAGATCATTTGAATGGATATTTATTCAAGGGGATTTTGTCAAGACTTTAGAAAATGCAGCAAATTATCCTTTTGCAGATATTATTTGTTATGATTTTTTTTCTCCAGCAAGTCATCCTCAATTATGGACTTATAATATTTTTTTAAAATTAAGAAACAGAGTAAAAGAAAACTCTCTATTAATTACGTATTCTTCTGCTACATGCATAAGAGCAGCTCTTCTTGCCACAGGTTTTTTTGTTGGCCTGGGAATTGCAAGTGGGAAAAAAGCACGCTCTACTTTAGCATCACCTACAGCGCATATATTAAAAGAACTTCTTCCCCCCGAGTGGAAAAATCGTTTTGCGAGATCACAAGCGCAATTTTCGAGTTTGGAAAACGAAGAGGATAAAAAAATAATAGAAGCAAAAATAGCAACCCATTTGCAATGGGATTTATAATCTTTCAAAAATAGAATTAATTTTGACGTTCCATTTTTTATACTCCCGTGTTTTGCGTTAAAATACAGGGGGTTTTTGTTAAAGTTGCAAATAAAATATGGGGGCTATTTATGAAATTAAGTGTGAAAAATTATTTTAATTTAATAGTTATTTTAGGGTTATCGCATTTTTCAATAAATGCTTTTGCTGCTGGATCGGCAGGTTGTGGTTTAGGTTCTGTGGTATTTTCTGGAAATCAATGGTGGAAGCAATTGCTTGCGATGACTACGAATCATATGACTCTGAGTCAGGCATTTGGGATTACGAGTGGGACATCGAACTGTGCGTCTGGATTATTTGGCGAAATTGAAAAACAAGAAAATTATATGGTCGCAAATTTTACGTCACTGCAAAGAGAAACTTCACAAGGTTCGGGTGATAGTTTAAATGGTTTGGCTTCTTTATTTGGTTGTCAACCAGAACTATATTCTGATTTTGCTGCGTATGCGCAGACACATTATAAAACAATTTTTAATTCACAAGAACCAAAAACTGTATTGTCTAACTTTAGGGCAGAAATAAAAAACGAAAACACTCTTTCAAGCAATTGCTCATTGATAAATATATAGTATTGTATTAATAATATTTTTGAGTTAGTCCGTTTAAATATTATTAAGGAGAAAATGCTATGTATAAATTGCATAAAATAGGTGCAAGAAGTATTCTTCTTTTAACGATTCTTTTCTCGAGTGTTTGTGCTTCCCAAGCGTATGCAGCTTCTTATGGCACGGCGGGTTGTGGTCTTGGTTCTATTCTATTTGAAAACACGGGCACTTGGTGGAAACAAGTATTAGCAGCAACAACAAATGGTACTTTTGGGAATCAAACTTTTGGTATCACAAGCGGAACCTCGAATTGTGGCAGTGGGGCAACAGCGTTGGCGCGTAAGCAACAAGATTATGTCACAGCGAATCTAGTTTCTCTACAAAGAGAAGTGGCTCAGGGCAGCGGAGATGCTGTGGTTGGTTTGGCAGATGTTTTTGGATGCAAAGCGAATGACTACAGTAAATTTGCAGAGTTTTCTCAAACAAACTATAAAGCAATCTTCAATTCAAATGATCCCGTTGCGATTATTTCAAATATTAAAATTGAAATAAATAAAAATTCAAACCTTACTCAATCGTGTGAATATGCGCAGATATAATTATTTTTTTTTACTTGGGTTATTAAATTAATTTCTACTTTTTTTGTTTTAATTCCGAATATTATTTATGCCATTGATTCTGCTTCAGACGATTCTCATAAAAAATATTTTTTAGAAAAAGCAAAAAATTTAAAATTAGCTGAAAATCCTGAATGGCAAAAAATTCTTTTTTATCAGAGAAAATATTTTGGAATGAGGCAAGGTCTTGTTGATGGGGAAAAATTTTATTTATCCCAAATTGGTAAGAAAAATCCTGACGCAGAATTAAATGCTACGCTTGAAAGTTTTTTTTCAGGGAATGAGGGTGATTTATCGGGAAGATGTAAATTTCCCCGACGCTTAAAATGGTTAAAAGCAAAACTCGATGATGAAAATTATCAAATACCAACAATAAAATGTCCTAGTTTTGAAAAGTGGATTCAGGTTGTCGATCCCAAAGGGGTAGTGCTCGTTTTTTCTTCGTTTTATATAAACAATCCATCGAGTATGTTTGGTCATAGTTTTTTGCGTTTTATTCATTCAAATAATCCATTGACAGACTACGGCGTGAATTTTGCGGCAAATCCAGATACAAATAATATGCTCATTTATACTTATAAAGGGTTGACTGGGCTTTTTGAAGGCAAATACAGTTTGTTGCCCTATTCTGTAAAGGTACAAGAATATAATAATTCCGAAAGCCGTGATCTATGGGAATATGAGTTGAATCTTTCGCAAGAAGAAGCCGTTAATATGGCCAAAAGTCTTTGGGAAATTGGTGATAATAGTATTGATTATTATTATTTTGATGAAAATTGCTCATATGTTTTATTAACACTCCTTGATACAGCAAACGATCATTTTAACTTTGCGGACGAATTTATGCTTTGGGTGAATCCCGCAGACACATTAAGAGTTATAAATCAATTTCCAAATCTGGTAAAAAAGGTTAGATATCGTCCTTCGTCACAAAAGCGTTTTCGATTTCGATACGCGCTTTTAAATTCTGAGGAAAAAGATTTCTTTTCAGATGTGTTGAGTGAGAAATATTATTTCTACGAATTGAAAGATTATTTACCAAAAGAAAGTTTAGCAAGAGTTTTCGATGCTGTTTCTGAATATATAGATTTCAAAGAAAAGCTTGCAGGAACAGAAGAGTCTGTTAAATATCCTCTCTTCCGAAAAAATTTATTGGAGGCAAGAGCATCACTTGAGGTTATTTCTGCACCATTGAAAATTGATCCTCCGGTTGAAGAAAGACCAGAATATGGAGTCCCTGGAGCAAGGTTGGGAGCGCAATATTCTTATTCTTATTATGCAGGGAATGCAGTTGATTTTGAATTAAAACCTGTTTTGCATAGTCTTGACAGTCCTTCTGCTGGTTATGCGAAGGATGCTCAGATAGAATTGATGAAGTTACTTTTACGTTATGAATTTAAGTCATCAACTCTTTTTGTGCAAAACTTAGATTTGCTAAATATTAAATCATTTCCTTCGCTTGATCCTCCATTATATCCAATTGCTTGGAAATTAAGAGCGGGTATTGAACAAGATAATGATTGTAATAAATACGGTTATCTTTCTTGTTGTGAACGTTCTTTTTTACAGGGTGGAACTGGTTTTGCAGTATTATCTGGAATTTTTCAAATTTACACACTTGCCCAAGCAGAACTTGCTTACCAAGAAGTAAATGGGTTTGAAGGTTCACTTGGAGTCTACTCAGGTATATCGTTGCGCCCCAATCACTTTTCAGTCTTTTCTACGCAATTGGATTGGATGAAAAGATATTCATTTACATACAACAATGATCGTACAAGATTATTTTTAGAAAACTCCTTGTCTTATCAGTATTTCTCACGTATAGAAAATAAAATATTTGCTGATTTTAATCTCGAAAATCAGGATTGGCGAGTCGGAACTGGCATTTATTGGTATTTTTTTTAAATTTTTGGGTGCCAAAACTTTGAAAAATTTTTGTTTCTATGAGATTGATAATTGCATATACTGTAAGCGGGATCTTCGCTGATCCCTTTCCTTTTGTACGTTTTGATTGGAGCCTCTTTTATGGTTAAAAGTGAATTAATAGAAATCCTCGCATCTAAGGCAGACGTTACTTCTCCCCAAGCAGAAGAACTCATCAATATGTTCTTTGATACCGTTTCTGAAGCTTTAACTGAAGACGGGCGTGTTGAAATTCGTGGTTTTGGAGCATTTACTGTTCGTAAATACAAATCTTATGATGGTCGCAATCCTAAAACAGGTGAGAAAATTGGTGTCCCAGAAAAGAAACTTCCATTCTGGAAAACTGGTTTAGAATTGCGTCAACGCGTGGATGGCTTAGGTTGAAAATTGTTGATATCCATATCGGCAAAATAAAAATCCCTCTCAAAAAGCCATTTAAGACGGCTTTAAGAACTGTTTATTTTGCTGAAGATATCATTGTAAAACTCTTAACCCGATCAGGTTTAGTCGGATTTGGCAGCGCTGCCCCTACTTTAGCTATTACGGGCGAATCATCCGATTCCATTATTTCTTGTTTGCATCACATTTTAAAACCTAAAATCATAGGTGCGGATCTCAGCCAGCTTGAAAAAGTCATGGGTGAGTTGCATTCTTCTTTTGTGAATAACACCTCCGCCTTGGCTGCGATTGATATGGCTTATTACGATCTGCTTGCCCAGTCGCTTAATTTACCTTTGTTCAAATATTTAGGTGGATTTCACAATCTCGTTTTTACAGACATAACAATCAGTGCAAACTCACCTGAAGTGATGGTTGCCGATGCTCTCGTTGCACTTGATGAAGGTTTTCAAGATCTCAAACTCAAATTGGGCGTGAACCCATCACTGGATTTTATCCGTGTGCAAGCGGTACGTACAGCTGTGGGCAATCAAGTAAAAATCAGCCTCGATGCCAATCAGGCATGGGGAGCAAAAGAAGCTGTGCGTATTATACGCAGATTTGAAAAACTCAATTTAAATATAGAATTTGTTGAGCAACCCGTAAAAGCAAAAAAAATTTCTGATCTCCGTTACGTTTCTGAGCATGTCGAAACCGATATCCTTGCCGATGAATCCGTTTTTTCTCCGTTCGATGCCCTGCAATTAATAAATAACAAAGCTTGTGACCTTATCAATCTCAAACTTGCAAAGGCCGGCGGTATTTACAACGCCACAAAAATTTTAAATATTGCCGAAGCTGCTGGTATAGAGTGTGTGATGGGCTGTATGCTCGAAAGCCAAATTTCAGTCACCGCAGCCGCGCATTTTGCCGCTGCAAAGAAATCAATTGTGCGTTGTGACTTAGACTCCCCTGCGCTTCTGGCAGAAAATCCTGTCGTAGGTGGTGTCCAGGTTGAGGGCAATACCCTTACGCTCAGTGAAACCGATGTGGGTCTTGGGATAAAAGACGTAATTGGGGTTGAGTACTTAAAATTTTAATTTTCTTTTAAGCCGTCTTCAACAATCAAATAACTCGTTGCTTTGCCATCTTCGTCAATTTCATTTACTAATTGGCCATTTTCATCGTAATAAAAATAATTAATATTATTACCGTAATATACAGCGCCTAGATACCCGTCAGGAAAATACATGTAAGCAGTAAAGGGTTTTCCTGGTGATATACGACTTAACAATTGATCTTTATTATTATAAGCTAAAGACCTACCATTCTCATCCGAGGTTGGATTCCATGCAGGATCGTAATTGATTTCTGTTACCTTCCCGTTGTTATGAATCGCTGTGAGTTTAAGTAAATTATTGTATGTGTACTTAATATTATTTTTAGTTAAAACTTTTTTATTTTTCTCGCTTACGTCAAATTTTGTTTGTATTTTTGTAGTAACATTATTTGTGATATCATAAATAAATTCATTCTCATAACTAACTTTATTATCTGTGTTTTTAACAGTTTCTTTAACAAGGCGATTGAGTCTGTCATATTCATATAAAGTTGTATTGTTACTCTCAAGATCATTTGTACGAGTTGACGAAAAAGATTTTGCAGAGATATTTCCTCTGAGATCATACGTAATATTTTGTCTAGTGATAAAATTATTTTTCTTATCGGAATAAATAACTTCAATAAGACGATTGAGCAAATCGTATTTAAATTCTTTTTGACTTTTTTGTGGGTAAGTTTTTTTAATAATATTACCAAAATTATCATACATAATATCGACATTCCCTAAACTATTTGAGTTAGCCTGTGTCAGTCGATTGAGGTGATCGTAGCTGTAGCGTGTGATGTCGCCAATTACATTTTTCATACTTGTTTTTTGGCCAAGTGAATTATATGTATAAGAGATAAATTTTTTATTTGGAAATTTTTTCTCTAAGAGCCAGCCTTCTTGCGAATAGGAATAAGAAATCTCAGAACCGTTTTCTGTTATACTTTCTAATTTTCCATTTTTCCCATAACTATAGATTGTATTTATTTTATCAAAAGTATTGATTTCTTGGATCTTGCGTCCGAGAGCATCATAAGCGTATTCCATTATTCTATGTGAACCTTTATCCATTTTAATGAGTTCAGATGCTTTGTTATAAGTATAACTAATCATATTTAATTTTGTATTACTGCTTATGAGATCTCCGTAAATATTATAATCATAAATTGGGTATTGGTATGACTCAGATGATTTTGCAATAGAAGAGGATCTGAGTTTACCCAGTAGATTGTATTCATAATAAATACTTGTTTTGTTATCTTGGAGAGTTTTTGCAATCAACTGTCTTGCTGGATTATAAATATAGCTAATACTATCACCTGCTTGATTAGTTTCTTTAACCAACTGATTCCAATCGTCATATTCATACACAGTGCTTTTTAAAATACCTGTTTCTTTTTCTAAATTTGTCGATTTCTTTTCGATTATTTTACTGAGTACTTTGAAGAGTTTATCATTGTCTCCTATATAATTAATATCATTTGCAGATATAGTATAAACAGCTAATACTTTGTCAGATACTGGGTTTTTAAGAGTGACTTGAAATACTTTGATATTACCACTCATGTCTTTGGAAAAGTTTATAATAAATGAACCGATATTGTTGCTTAAAGTATAATATTTTAATCCATTAATGACTTTATAGTTTTGTGCTTCATATGGATTAGCGATGCTTTCATATGGCTTTTCATCTCCATTAAAAAGTACGCGCGCTTTTAAGAGAAGATTGCCAAGACTATCGTAATAATATTTTTTTGTTTCTCCATACGAATTCATTTCGATAGAAACGGACTTTTGCCCATTTTTTCCAAGCATATAATAATAAGCAACATGACTGCCATCGGGATAAATAGTTTTCGTAAGATTGCCAAGATAATCATAAAAATACTGGGTTGAGCGATTGAGACTATCTTCTTTTTTAAGAAGTTTCCCTGTGGCTTTGTCAAAAGTTTCACTTATTATTCGTGATTCACCGGTTATAAAATCTTTTGAACTGGTCATTTTCACTATAGCATTTAGATCACTGATAATGTTTTTATCTTGAAGATTATTCGTATATATATTTTGTATAGATAAAATATTTCCGCCTTTAAACCATTTTGGTGTTAAAGATGAATAAGAAAATATAGAATTTTTTTTCTCTCCATCGGGGAAATAAGCATATTGATTAATATAGAGCTGCTGCCACTTTCCTAATATTAAAACATCATCGGTTTTGGAAAAAATAGATTTATTATCTTCGGTGAGAGTGTAGCTTTCAGCTATTTTATTGTCTTTTAAACTTTGCACTTCTTTTCTTTTTAATAGACCATATTTATTTTCATCAAAATAGGAATAATTATATTTAAAACCAAATTTGTCTTCCTGATAAGTCATTCTCGCTAAATTGTCGTATTGTGCAACTTCTTTGTAATTAACTCCTACACAGTCAGGAAGTTGAGAGGAGAGATTGTCTCCTAAAACTTTTGTTTTAAAGAAATTCTCAACTGAAACTATCGCTGTTTCAAAAGAGTTAGAAAAAGTTTCCTTATCACCTTTGCAAAGAGTATAAGAGGATTCTGCTAATAAATTATAGTTATTTTCAAGGTTAGAATATGGAGGGAATTGTTCATTTGCATTTTGTCCTTGATATTTATATTTTACTTTAGAAATAAGATCGGTGTTTTTATATACGACTTTAGCCACTAATAGATTGAGGTGATTATAAGTATATTCTGTGACAAAAAGACCTTTTATATATCTTGTTTTATAAAGTAAATCTTTTTGATTCTGTATGGAGATATCATTATAGTTTTGCGGATTAATAAATTCGGAAAAATTTTTGTTGGAAAAAGTATACTCATATTTTTCGCTCGGCTGTGCAAGTTTTTTGTTGTCGAGAACTTGAATTTTACTAATGCTGTAAATTGGTATATTTTTGCTATTTGGAACTTTTAGATATTCAATACTCGTAACAACGCCTGTTGCTGAAATAATTTCAGTATAGACACCATCATTAAGTTTAGAAAATAAAAACTTATTCGATACAAAAGTTGTGTTATCTTTGAATTGAATTATTTTATGCAATTGAGAATAATCATCTAATATAAATTTAAGAATGGTTTCTTGAACTTTTCCATCAGTGCTCAAAGTCACTGTAAAACCTGCCGATGTCTTTCCTGTTTCGTCATCGATTATGTCATTGGCCTTGAGAGCATAATAGTTTTCATAGAAGTCGAGAATGGATTGAATAGAATTATCAGGATTATAAAATATTTTTATAGAATTACCATAACGATCTTCGCGGTAAATTTCATTGCCTTTGCTATTTAAATAAATTTTATTGCCATTTAAATAAGTTAAAAGGTAGCGGAACTCACGGTTGTCTGGAGTTTTTTGTAAAAAATTTTCATAATCTATAAACTTTGGATAGGCTCTTTTTAAACCGTCTATTTTTTTATTTTTAAGGGAATAAGTCCCACCTTCTTTTAAATATATTTTATCATTTATGATTCGAGTAAAAGGAAATGTCCAACCTTTACCTAAACCAAATAAGTTATCTTTTAATGCTTGATCGTAATTAGCAATCAATTGAAATTCAATATCACCTCTTTTGATCATTGTACCAATTGGATATGTTAATTTAAGTGCGCCATTTTGTGGATTGACCGACTGCGAAAGAGATGTTTGAAAATTCCAATCTGCCTGCACTTTTGTCGATGCGTAGCAGAAAAAGGAAATGAGTAAAATATAGAATAATTTCATTTTAATTTCTTTAATTTGAGTTCGTCTTTTGTTATTTTAAGCGCTCCTTACAAAAAGAGGGAGTCAAAAAAACAGCATCAATACTAATTATTATATTTGTTAATGGGAAGCAATTATTTTGCTTATCAGATCTTAAATATATGAATTTATTGTGATTGCGATAAATAAGAAAAGAAATTTTATTTTCTTAATGATATTTTGTGAGAAAGTTTTATTTTTAAATAAAAAGTAAGAAACTTAAGATATTGGGCAGTTCATAATTTCCAATGCACTCTCTTATATTTAAAAATAAAGCGACAATGTTCCTTTAAGATTCATAGGAGATACAGCGCGATTTTTTCCGGCAATTGGGTATTCGAATTCACCGGCAAATTCCACCGGAATACGATAAGGCAATCCGCTGAATTTTGACCCAATCAACACGGAATAATACTGCTCTGCCCCATGGTCTGGGTGCATGCTTGAGTCACCTAAAAAGAATTGGTCGCCCATAACATTGATGGGCTGGTCATTTAAATAAGCTTTTGCAGCAAAATTATATTTGAATTGAGAGAAAAGGCCAAGCCATTTTAAGGTTTCAGTCGTATTCCCCACCCCCCAAGCCACTTGCACAAAACCGATATTGTGCAAACCTTTTCTTTTGAAGGTCAGGATATTTGCCTGTTTGTCTCCGTGGCCATAATTAGTGCTTTTATTCGGATCCTCAGTGTTAAATACGTTGCTATTAAGCATACTGGAACGGCTAAAGTTAACTTTATTTAACGAGTATTCAGACATATGCTGCCAGCTAAAAATAAGCCCTGGGATTGCGACATAGTCTACGTTCAAGCGGGCAATGACATCGTATGTTCCACCACCCGTTAAAAGCGTGTTGTCCCCACCAGTCCCTCTGACCGCGTTTGGTAAACTGAACTTACCGGTTGGCACGCGCAAGCCTCCACCCACGGACACATACAGCGGCACATGGCGAATAGGGGACTCTTCCGAAACAACGCTCCAGAGTATACCAAACTGCAAGTCACCTATACCTGTAGCTCCATTTTCAGGTTGTGAAGCCGTTAAAAGTGTGTTGCGGATTTGATCTTTAATGACATCTCCAGCCGTAAATGTCACTACTTCACCTGTAGGGAGAATAATATCTGTCGGGCCTGCGGGAAGAGTTAAATTCCCTTTATTAATTTGATCTGTACAAGCTTGGACTGAAGGACATCTGCCTTGGGCGCTTAACTGTGTAGCAAACTCATTAACGAATTTATTATAATAACGCTCATACATTTCTGAATTTGCCGTTATTTTATTTCCATCCATTTGCACATGGTTGGCTAAAACAATAGGAATGCCAACGCCCACAGATATAGAATTGGTCAAACCGTATTGCAATTGAATTCCATTGACCCAACGCTCCATACTCAAACCATTTTGCACGGTATTTCCTGTGCTGTCGAAACCATCGCTGCCAAAGGTATAGGCGAAAGGCAGATCGAGTTTAAAAATTCCTTTTGGCAAAGTTTTGCCTGTGGGCAGAACAGCATATTTTGGTGCATTAAAACCAGCTTCTCCAACGCCTCCAGCAACATCTTCAGTTGGATCGGGTTTATTGTGTTGCGTGCTATTTTGTGCATGAGCATGCAATGAAAATGCAGAAGCAAAAACACTCATGAGTGAAAGAGTGTTTTTTATTTTCTGCGCAATAAAAATAGAATTTAATTTTCCTTTATAAATATGCATGTCATCTCCTCTAAAAAAACATACGAACTATTACAAAAAATGATCTTAAAAATAGCCAACCATAATTACGATGAGAGATGAGGAGAATATACAAGGACACTTACCACTCTCAAAAAAAAACTGCAAGTATAAGAAATTATATTTTATACTTGCTGTTATTTGTTGAACGGTGTAAGAGCGATATTAAGTCAGCTGCAAAACGATGAGAGAGAGTGAGTGGTTTGGCGCGGAGTTTTTTAGAGGCGCTCCACGATTTAAAATTTAATATGAACTTGTAATATTTATATATTAGTTAATCGATTAATATATGTATAAAAAAGGAATAATATATGATAAAGAAGCGGATTCTTGTCACGACCTCCTGTTTTTTTTCGTCCCTTGCGCTCGTGGGGTGTGGAGGCAAAAAAAATATCAACATGCAGACAAGCAGCAATCTATTAAATGATAGATGGGATACTTTCGCCAAGCAAATCTGTCTGCCTTTGAGTGAAGAAATTCCAAATTCAAGTGATCCAAAATTTATGGAAGTATTTAAAAAGATATTATCTACTAATCCAAAATGTTTTAATCCTAATTCAGACCCTAATAGTGCTGAGCAAACTAAATACTTAGCGAACAGAAAATCAGTAAATGAATATGTCGCAAAGATGGCTCAAAAAATTACGGCAACCGAAATTATCAGCTTTGAAAAACTTTCAGATGCCGCTATAAATAGAAAAGTTGATTATCAAGATTATGACTTAGCTACAGAGAATGATCCTAGAAAATATGCGCTTCCCTATGTTGAACGTAAAGATGAGAATGCTACTAATAATCAAGATGATAACCTTATTCCTATAGAATTAAGTCAAATAAAAACCGCAAGTGGTTTAAATCAAAATTCTGAATTTAATTTTTTTCGAACGACAAAAGGTAAGCTCGACAATACTAAAAATACCAGAGGAACAGCTTATGTTCTCAAGTATCGTTTAGCGGATAATAATATTTATACAGCAATCATAACTATTCCCAAAGGTAATGCTAAAGTACCACTCATGCTCTATGCGCATGGTGGGGATACAGGAATTTCATTCCGTGAATTGGCCACTCTTTTACAAGACAATCTTATTAATTATATTGTCGCTGCACCTGCCTTTCCAGGAGAGCCCATATGTTCTGTAGATAAAACTACTGGCAAACTTGAAACTGGTTTTAAACGTTACTGTGTCGATAATGAAGGTAAGGAAATTGATCCTGCAGTGGACGCTATTGGTGAAAAATCACCACTTGATAATGACGTGGTTGCAACTTTAGGTCTGCACAGTGCGTTAAAAAGAATTTCTTTAGGTGAATTAAAATTAAATAATGATATCATAAAAGAATTCTTTGTACATGGCAATAAAGGACAACCAAGACTTGAGTTTTATGTTGAAAAAGTGCCTTCTTTATTAAGTTCCTATCAACCTTTGCTCCAAAAAATTACTGGACCAAAAACAGTTGCCACTGCAAGCAGCCGTGGGGGTGCAACTTTACTTGCCGCTATTGGGCGTTCCGGTATTATGCTGCAACAAGCTTTGGCTCAGTTAGACAATAAAGATTTTGATCTAAAAAATATTATTATACCTCCTCTATTTAGTTCAGCTGCGACTTATTATGCTCCAACCACATTATTAATGGGAAAATTTAGAATCCTTTTTAAAGATATGCTAAATGGAAAAGTTTCTGATATTTCTCATTTGAATTCTTTACCTATGATTCCAGATCTACAGAATAATCAATATTTCGCAAACTTCAGAAATTCCGATTTAGCAAATAATCAAAAAAAATTAAATGAGCTCATTGGTTTTTTAGGTGCATCAGATGTGACTTATTTGGCTCCATATATCTCTGTAGCAACACAAAACTGGACTAATAATTTAGATAATATATTGGATTTAGAAAAATTAGTTGCTGCAAATTCTAAGGATTCAGACAGGATTATAAAAAAAGTTTTAGGAATATTGGGTGGGCAGAATATTAGCACAGCACAAAGTCCAATCATTGTAAAAGATTTTCTAGGAAATTTTTTAACTGCATTTATTGACCATAAAGAGGGAGAAAAATCATTATTAAAACATTTTTCTGAAGCTCTAAAAATAAAAAATGAAAGTGCCTCGAAAGATCCTTGCTCAATTGATGCATCAGATTCTCCTGTAAATTATTCTGGTGATTGTTCAATAAGAGGGATTTTTACAAAGGGAGTCGGCACTTTAAAAATAACTGATGGAATAAGTGAATTAAATATAAAAGGTATAATTGAGCCAAATGATGAAGTACGGTTGCAAAAATTATCAGAA
Organism: Fluviispira sanaruensis; assembly: GCF_004295685.1. NCBI lineage: Bacteria > Pseudomonadati > Bdellovibrionota > Oligoflexia > Silvanigrellales > Silvanigrellaceae > Fluviispira > Fluviispira sanaruensis. Next base: position 2,191,906 of record NZ_AP019368.1, on the reverse strand, counting down.
TTATTTTCAAATTTAGCTGATGATAAAGTTGGATTAATAAACTTTACAGATGCTTTAACTCAAAAGAAAAATGATGAGTCTATTGTTCATTCTATCGGAGTTTTAAAAAATTTAATCAAAGAATCGGGTCTTGAGATTTCTACTAATACTATAAAGAGTCTGTTAACTTATTTAACAGTATCAACTGTTTCTGCTCAAACTGGCCTTGAGCCTTCAATTATAATGACAGAAAAATTAACAAATAATGCTTTATATATTCTTTTTAATTTGTCAGATTTAAAAAAATCAATTCCATTATTAAGTAATATAAATTATAATGAAATTATTGATGGCATTACAAAAGATCTTAAAAAGTATATTAAGGAACATAGAAAAGCATCCCCTGGATCTTTATTACTTATGCACAATACACAAGATCAAATTGTCGATCACACGCAATCTCTAATTGCTAAAACAGCATTTGACACTGTCTTTAGTATGTCATTTGGCACAGGGGTTTACTCTTTCCCATTAAATGAAATGAATATTCCACCTATTGGTACACAGTTTATTGCATTCCAACCTGAGAAAAGGTTTTATTCCATTCCAGTTGGTGGAAAATATGATCCTAAAAGAGAAGAATTGTGTATTGAAAAAAATACTTTAGGAAATACTCCTGCGGATTACAATGTAAATGAGAAAAAATGCTTTGATAAAAAAAGTAATATTGCACACGGTGATCCTTCGTTCTTAACAGGCAAAATAATAAATTCCCATTTACAAAATCTTGTACTGGGAACAACAGAAAAAAATTCACCTTTGGCTAAGGCATTTTTATATGGTTATGATGCTTATCTAAATATTCCTTCAACTTCAATAAGTACACAAATCAAAGTAATGAATGATACGTATTATTATATTCCAAAGGAAGTTCGACCAAAAGAGAACACTTATCCATTACTAACAAAGTGTGTGATGAGCGATGCAAATTGCTTTATTTTTGGAGCGAGTGTGCCAACGAGTTCGACAGATCGGGAAGTCGTGAGCGAAAACACACCGCTGTTTACTAGAACACTGTATCAAGATGCTCTTAAAATGAGTTCACTCAAAGGAGGAGTTTGGGACAAAGATGCCGAAGAGCATGACAGCATGACACCAACGGACGTGATGTCTATGTGGTTAAAGACTTCAGCAAAAGCAACCTTATCAGTGCAGAAATAATCCTTTCCACTCTTAAATTTTCCTTAAAAAACAGCTCTATATAGAGCTGTTTTTTATTTATTGACAAATAAAAATTAAATAACTATTTGCCTGTGGGGTTGAAGAAGCATGCACATTATTGCTTTGAATATTTGGAAGAGGCAGTATTTTGGTTAGAACATTTCTGACAATAAAATATCTTTTTTTGCTGTTTGTTTGTTTATGGACACAGCCTGTCAGAGCGCATGATTTCGTTATAAGAAAAACTCAAGATGTGAACTTCTTAGATTTTGTGTTTCGCAGTCCACATCAACGGGATTCGTATGAGGATCTTGAAGTAAAAATTGAAAAGATGTGGGACGATCTACTTTATTATGAGTCTAATATTTTAATACAAATTCGGAAAAAAATAAAAATTGCAAATCTAAACAAAAATAACTTAAGATTTAATGAGTATACTATTCTTAAAGTTTTGCAAAGAAAGAATATTTATTTTAATAATTTATTTAATTATAAGCAGCTTCAAAAATATCTGTTGCAACAAAAAAAAATAAAGACCCATTTTAACTTAATAGAAATTTATTCTGAAAATAAAGTAACTGCTCGGTTAGAACGAGTTTATTCAAAAGAATTTTTATTGTTTTATAATAATTTAAATCAAGCTGAAAAGGTTTTTCTAGATTATTTAAAAACAGCTTGTGAAGGCCTTTTTCGTGCAGAATATATATCTAAGGGTTATTTTTCTTTTCTGAAGAAACAAAAAATAACAATAGGAAGAGGGAGCGTGCTTGAATTAGGTTTTCGCTTGTGCAAAGCACGCGCAGATTTTATTTTTAATTTGTTGCCCTATGCTCAGAAAGAACGAATATCCTATCCATCACTCGTTGCGCTCTCTCGCTTTCAAAATGGAGGCAGTGTTTTTTTAAGTCGCAATGCCTATAAACAATTTATATTGAATGATAATATATTCTTAGGACGTAAGGGTGTGATCTTTATTACCGCAAAAAGCACTGCAGATAAAATTCTGCATTTATATAATACAGTAAAAATAGAACGGATTTTAGGTTTGCAAAGAGGATCGCTCAATAGCGGTATCGTCAAATATTCATTGCCCTTTTCCTTTAACTATCTTCCTGACTTGCCTCAGAATAGCACTATTGGGAAAAATGATTTTTTTAAATCCGGTGGTTTTACTGCTGGAAATGCGCCAGAATTGATTTTTACAAATGTTCCTAAGAGTGATATTGAATCTGTGGAATATATGCAATGACTTTTTGGTTAAGAGGCAAAAATGTTTACAGAAAATATGGAATGTTCGCTCGCAACCCGGCAAAGTCAAGAAGATATTGTTGGCTCTGTTTCACCTGTTGACGTTCAAATCTCAGTTGAATTGCAAGAGCCTTGGGCTTCTGTGCCAGGTAAATCGGAATCATTTTTGCATCACAAACACCTATTTGAAATTCTTCCAATTTTTTTTAAAGAAAAAATTAGAAGCGCTGTCAATCATTTTGCCCAAAATGAATTTTCTGTTGAAAATCATACCCGTATCTTTTATTTTCAAAGAAAAGAAGATGAATTATCGTCATTTAAAAAAATAGAAATGCTCATACCAAACTCAGAATTCAGGGAAGCTATTCTTGCGCTGAAAGAATATCAATTGGAAAAAAAAGAGCTTTATAAAAAATGGGAAGTTAAGGGAACTGAACATCTTCATGAGTTATTTATTTGCACGCATGGAGAAAGAGATCACTGTTGTGGCAAATATGGATTAGAAGTCTATGAAAAATTCAGGAATGAAAATAAAAAAAGTGCGAAACCTTTATTTCGCATATGGAAGTCATCACATATAGGTGGACATCGCTTTGCTCCTACTTTTTTTGAAGCACCCAGTATGCGTTGGTACGGTTTATTCAATTTAGAAAGTATCCCACATTTTTTACAGAGAGATGAAAATTATTTTACTATAGATAACAATTATAGAGGTGTAAGTGGTATTAATAACTCATTTGCGCAAATTGCTGAAAAAGAAATATTTAAAAAATATGCATGGCAGTGGGATGATGCACAAAATAAAAAGTATGAAGTTGCTTTAAGCGAGGATTGTCAGTCAGCCACAGTGAGTTTTTACTTCACAATAAAAGGAAAGCCTACTCCGCAAAAAAGCAAGTATGACATTCGTTTTGACAAGCTCATTTCAAGCATAGCGAGCTGCGGTTCTGACGATATCAAAACCGTCAAGCAGTATAAAGTTATTGATATTACTGAGTAATGCTTAAGGCCAGTCGCAGGTCTGGCTTTTTTGATTCCACTTACCACCTTCATTTTGACAGGCATCGATCTGTAAAAAGTGAATGTCATAATTGTAATTTACAAAAAGAAAACCATAGTAAGATGCACATGGGAGAAAAAGAAAAGTCGCTAAGATAATAATAATTTTATTAATATTTTTCATGAAAAAATCCCTAAACTTGAAAACAAATGATTTATATATTTTAGCATTTGTTCTTTTCAAAATCTTCTATGCTTCGACAGAAGCAAAGAAGCCAGAGTATCAAATGCCAAAATTTCATTATTCGCAACTGCTATCGGCGGATTTTTAAATAACTTTCCAATAAACTCAGTTTTTTTTATTTTAGATAAAAAGGAGAAGATGATGCTGGGAGAGGCGTATTTCCGAGAATAATATCCGCTGACTTCTCAGCTATCATCATGACTGGTGCATAAATGTTGCCATTTGTGACATAGGGCATAACTGATGCATCAACAACTCGTAAATTTTTAACTCCGTGCACTCCAAGGGTTTTGGGATCAACCACGGCCATTGAATCGGTGCCCATTTTACACGTGCACGACGGATGCAGTGCGGTTTCAGCATCTTTTTTAACCCAGTCTAAAATTTCATCATCTGTTTCATATTGTTTTCCTGGGGAGATTTCTCCACCGTTGAATTCATCGAGAGCGGATTGGTTGAGAATTTTACGGGCACAGCGCACAGCTTCGACCCACTCTCTGCGATCTTGTTCTGTGGAAAGATAATTAAATTGCATACTCGGGTGTTCGCGCGGATCGGTTGAACGGATTTTGATATGGCCGCGTGCATCGGAGTTCATTGGGCCAACATGCACTTGGTATCCGTGCCCCCCTGAAGGTGAGGTGCCATCATACCGGACAGCCAGAGGGAGAAAGTGGAATTGTAAATTGGGGTAGTTAACGTCTTCGTTGCTACGGATAAACCCACCAGCTTCAAAATGATTGGTTGCTGCAGGACCTTTGCGTTGAAAAAGCCACTGAAAACCTATTTTAGGTTTGTTCCACCATTTAAGGGCTGGGTACATACTCACAGGCAATTTACACGCATGTTGTATATATACCTCTAAGTGATCTTGAAGATTTTGTCCAACACCTGGTAAATCTTGTACTACGTTAATTCCAAGGGATTTTAATTCTTCTGCATTGCCAATACCAGAAAGTTGTAAAACTTGTGGGGAGTTAATGGCGCCACCGCAGCAAATAATTTCTCCTGCATATATTTTATGAATTTTTCCATAGCGCATATATTCAACGCCCACAGCTCGATCTCCTTCAAAAAGAATACGTGTTGTGAGAGCGCGGCATTTGATACTTAAATTGGGACGTTTTCTACGTACTGGATGCACATAAGCTCTTGCTGCGGATAACCTTCTGCCGCGATTGATGTTGCGATCAAAACGGCCAAAACCTTCCTGGCGAAATCCGTTGACATCGTCGGTTAAAGGATAACCAGCTTCTTGTACTGCCTCGAAAAATGCATTGAACAATGGGTTTTCGCAAGGGCCTGTCTCAAGCAGCAAAGGACCAGAAAAACCGTGATAGGCATCGGCACCGATCATACGTGTTTCTGCACGGCTAAAATAAGGCAAACAGTGCTTATAATCCCATGATTCCATTCCTGGATCCTTGCCCCATTTTTCATAATCCATAGGGTTGCCACGGATATAAATCATACCGTTAATCGAGCTTGATCCGCCAAGTACTTTTCCGCGTCCATGAAAAACTCTTCGATTGTTCATGTAGGGTTCAGGATCGGTGTAATAACACCAATCATATAGCTTGTTACCTAAAGGATACATAAGCCCTGCAGGCATATGAATAAAAATATCCCAAATATAATCAGGGCGGCCTGCTTCAAGTACACAGACTCTGTGCGATGGATTGGTGCTCAAACGATTTGCCAGCACACAGCCTGCAGATCCTCCACCAATAATGATAAAATCATAATGCTTCACGCTCATATTTTCTCCTTGATTAATTTAAAAATACATGGCTTGCTTTAATATCTTCTGTAAATTTTTTAACAATTTCACATGCTGGATTTTCAATTATTTCTTGGGGCTGACCAATTTGTAATATTTTTCCCGAATCCATGATTGCAATACGTGAACCAATTTTTATTGCTTCAGAAAAATCATGGGTAACAAAGACAATGGTCTTTTTTAATTTTTGCTGCAAATCTAAAATTTCATCTTTCAGTTGTTTGCGAATAAGGGGATCGAGTGCAGAAAAAGGTTCATCCATTAATAAAACGTCGGCTTGGGTGATAAATGCACGAGCGAGTCCAACTCTTTGTTGCATACCACCTGAAAGCTCATGAGGATAATGATCTATCCATTTTTCAAGTCCAACGATCGCTAATTTTTCTTCTACTTGTTTAAGGCGCTCTTGATGTTTTATTCCTTGTATTTCTAAAGGGAACGCAACATTCTCTCCTACAGTGCGCCACGGCATTAAACCAAATTGCTGAAAAACCATTGAGACTTGATGTTTTCTAATTTCTCTAAGGCTACTTTTTGGGCATTGGGTTATATCAATCTTTGCATTTTTATTAGAATCAAAAAAGAGGATCTGGCCTCGAATTTTACCGATATTTCTTCCGTTCATGCCATTTAAACAACGTAACAAAGAGGATTTTCCTGAACCAGATAAGCCCATTATGACAAGAATCTCTCCTTTATAAACGGAGAAATTTGCATTACTAACAGCAACGGTTTGTTGCAATTCCTGTTGTATTTCTTCCCTAGATTTCCCTGCATCTAAAGCTTGAAAGGCTTTATTTATTTTCTTCCCAAAAACAAGATCGAGTTGTTTAATATTAAAATGCTCAATCATTTTGTAGCTCCCAATTTTTGCTTTGTATGGGCAAAAATGCGATCGAGTAAAATAGCAAGAAAGACAATGCTCATTCCAGCTTCGATTCCTTTTGCAATATTGACTGTGTTAAGAGCTTGTACTACGGGTTTGCCCAATCCATCTGCACCTACTAAGGCGGCCACGACAACCATAGAAAGTGAGAGCATCATGCATTGCGACACTCCTGTTTTTATCGATTGCCAAGCATATGGAATTTCAACAGAAAAAAGTTTTTTTCGTGTGCTTGCTCCAAAAGAATCAGCAACTTCGAGTAATGAAGTTGGAACACTTTGCACTCCAAGATAAGTCAAACGAATAACTGCAGGCATGGCAAATATAATTGTAGAGATAAGTCCTGGAGCCATGCCAAGACCAAAGAGCATTAATGTTGGGATTAAATAAACAAATGTAGGAATAGTTTGCATAAGATCGAGAATAGGTCGCATAAAAGAATAAATATAATGATGGTGTGCACAGAGAATACCTAACGGAACACCAATTAATATTGAGGTAACAGTGGCAAAAAGAACAAGTGTCAAAGTTTCTAAAGTTTCTTCCCAATATCCTAAATTTAATATTGCAAAAAAACAAAATCCGATGAGGAGAATATTTTTTAGACTGCGATTGAAAATATAAATAATAAACAAGTTAATAACAATAAATGACCATGCAGGAAACCATATTAAAATTGATATAAAATATTCAATAATTGCAGAAATGGATTCAGAGAAAAAGCGAAATTGACTTTCAAAAATTTTTGTCAGAAAATTCACTCCCTCTTGTGCCCAATGCCCAATGGGAAGTTTTTGCATGTGCCATCCTTTAGATTTTATTTTTTCGAATTAAAAAGATTTTTTTCAATGGTTTGAAGAGTTGTCTTTGTTCCATCGAAATTGTTAACATTTACAATCCATTTTTCAACTGTGGGTAAATTTACTTTTAGCCAAATTTCAGCAGCTTCTTTCGGTTCAATATTTTTATATAAAATCATATCCATTAATTCGTTTTCGTCATTAATAGAGAACTGAATATTTTTTAAAAAGTTTGCTACATTTGGGCAGTCTATAGCGTAATTTTTGCGAGTAGTAGTGTGGACAGTGGATTTACCTTGATCCGGTCCAAAGTAATTTTCTCCTCCTTTTAGATATTTCATATAGATTTTTGTATTCATTGGATGTGGTTGCCAACCTAAGAAAACTATCCACTTTTTGTTTTTATATGCACTATAAACCTGCATAAGCATAGCTTGTTCACTTGATTCAACCATTTTCCAATTTTTTAAACCATAGGCATTGCCATCTATCATTTTTTGTATATTTTTGTTTCCATCATTTCCTGGTTCTATCGCAAAGATTTTAGATTGAAATTTATCATTATATTTTGCCAGATCTGCCATACTTTGTACACCTGAGTCATAGACATAACTTGGAACTGCTAAAGTGTATTTTGCGTTCTGCAAGAGTGTCCCTATCTTTTCTATCTGTTTATTTTTTTCATATGGTTCTAAGATTGAAGCCATTGAGGGAAGCCATGCACCAAAAAAAACATCAATATCGTTGTTTTTAAGGCTATTAAATGTAATTTGCAGTGAAAGATTTTTTTCTTTAACCTCGTATCCCATTGCTTTTAAAAGCAAATGAGCAACAGATGTCGTAGCTGTTATATCGGTCCAGCCCACGTCGGATACTCGAATCACTTTGCAATTTTGCATAGCATAAGTTTTTTGGACTAATAAACTGAGAGCAACCGTGAAAAGAAAACAGATTTTGCGCATATGTACTTCTCGTGTAGATTATTTAAGAATATATATACTAATATATTCTTATTTATTTGTTGATAATAATTAAAACAATTTACCTTAATTATTATCAATATAGTATGACTCATATCAATTGATGATAATACATATACTTTTGCAAGATGTCAAATCTGTCTTCTGTGAGAAGATTTTGAAAATTATATAATTTTATTATATATGAATCGTAATTTATATGTTTTATAGAATAAGTTAACATAATATTACGAAAAATATATATATATGAAGCTTCTAACTTGACAAATTCTTTAAGATCGATTTAATGATTAAGTTTATATGTATGAAGTTACAAGCCTTTTTCTGTATCTGGCTTGTGTACTTAGCGCAATATATAAGTTCGATTTGAATTATAAGATTAAGGGAGCTTATGTGAGTTTACTTATCTCACTGGTGCAATTATCTATTATATTGTCTCTATGCATTTTTTTGGTAATTTATTATAAGAAAAATAAAAAACTCTTAAATGGTATAAATCGATTTGTAAAAAAATTGCATGATATTAAAGGAGAGATGGAGTTAAAAGAAATTGCCTTTTTAAAAGAAAGAAATTTATTTCATTTTCAAATTGCCCATGAAATGAGATCGCCAACTGTTCCTTTACTATCTTTTATTGCTGCTGTAGAGGGTTTGCCAGAAGAAAGTCGAAAGTTAATAAGACAAGCAGTCCATCGTATTCAAGATATTTCCTATTCTATTTTAAATAATAAGCAAAAAAAAGAAGAAACGATTGAAGTCATGCACTATGCAAATGAAAAGCATACTGTACAATTGTTATCGACACTGCTCCAAGATATAATATCTAAAAAACGCTTAGTCTACAAAGAATTTTTAGGTGTGGAAATCTATGGAGAGTTTGGCTTGTCTTCCTATGGCCTGTTTGCAAAAATTCCACTTGTTGAATTTAAAAAGGTCATTTCCCAATTGATCGACAACTCAGTTGAAACAATTGCGAATCATGGGAAAGTTAAAATTCGTCTTTCTGCAAACTCTGAAAATATTTTTATGTTTATTACAAATAACAGCTTTAATAAAAATACGAAGACAATCTCAAAAGTGATTTTAAGTGATTCAAGCCGATTAAAAATCTCAACCCGTGGTTCTGCTCTCTGTCACGCAAAATCTGTCGTTGAGTCTATTGGTGGTAAATTTGAATTCCGTGTGCAATTTGGTGCAGAAGCTTCGGTTAAGATTATTTTACCAAAAGCAGAAGTGCCAAACTGGTATGCCATTTCTATTCAAATTAAACCATGTTCTTATATTGTCATAATTGATGAAGATCCTTCTATTCATAGCTTGTGGCAAGAAAGATTTAAAAATTCATCTTTGCATGAATATGATATTCATCTCATTCACTTTTCTCAACCTAAAGATGCTATCTCTTGGAATGAAAGCCTAGATGCAAAAGTTGTCTTTAATAAATATTATTTGTGTGAGATGGAATTCACCAATGACTCACTGAACGGTTGTGATTTTTTTTCCATGATTCCATTTGAAAATAATTCCTATATCGTAACAAATAAGTTCACAGATAATAAAATTTCAAAACTTTATGAACAGAAAAAATTCAAAATTATTCCTAAAGACAGTTTGTTTTTTATTCCAATCGATATTTTAAAACCGAAAGAAAAACCTTGCGCTGTTCTTATTGAGGAAGATTCTTTGGTAAAAATGGTTTGGCACCTGTCTGCACAAAGTAAAAATAAAAAAATTGTTTTATATAGAAACCTAGATAAATTTATTCAAGACTCTGAAATGTTCGATTGCCATACCCCAATTTATATCGATATGACTTATCTTAATAAAAAAAATCAGAATAAATTGGTCGTAAAAATTTATAGGTATGGATTTAAACATTTATATCTTATCACAGGTCATAACCCAAAAGATTATACAGCCGCAAATTGGATTAAAGGAATTGTGTCCAATCAGCCTCCATGGCTTATGTAGTGATGCATAAATCATCAGTTGTTTTGTTTTAACTTCGACGAGGATGCGAAATCGCCTGACTTTCCTATCCCCTCAATATTAATCAATTCGATAGATAAAACTCACGTAGTTACCAAAAAACGATTTTAAAAATATAAGTGAACAAAATTAGGCAGAAATTTGGGTAAATGATGTTGCATTCTATAAAGGCAATTGTGGCCAGCAATCCTGCTCTGAAAGGATGCAATTTATTTTACCGAGAGTTTGAATAAAAACACAAAACTTATATTAATAAATTCTCCTGAAATAAAACTCTAAATAAACTTTTACTGAGTCCTAAAAAATTACAAAGAAATTCATTTATTATAGGTGAAAATTTTAATTACTAATGTTTGGATTGTTGCTTAATTTTAAGGCGAATAATTTTAGGTTTTTTTTGAATTGAAATTTATAAGCTGCTTTTCATTTGCTTTATTTTTGCTATGGGCTTAATTGAAAAATTTATATGATGTGAGCATGTTGAATTATAAGATATAATATTCTCATTTATTAATAATAGTAGTTCTTTATTAATATAGGTAATATTATTTTAAAAATTATTTAAATAAATTTTTTTTGATATTATACAAAATTTATATTTACATTTGTTAAAAAATTTTATAATAGAAAATTTGGAAAATTTACACTCAGTAAAGAGTGTGTTACATTCTATTTAAAACCAAGGGAGGTATTAATATAATTTTATGAATAAATTATTAAAAATCTCAACAACTCTCCCTTTGTTATTTTTAGCAGTAAGTTGTGGTAAAAAAGAAAGTCCACAAAGTAGTAATTTAAGTTTATATCTCACAAACTCGCCATTTTTTAAAGCAAACCCTGCAGCTAATAATGCGACAGTTAAACTCCCAGCAGGGGGGTGTCTTTTTGTTCATACTTTTCGTCAAACAGACAAAGGAACTATCCCTGTAGGGAGTGACCTTCATGTTGAAGGTCTTGATATGGATAAAGTTAGCTATGACAGACATAAACGAACTCTATGTTCAAACAGTCCTGAAGATTCAAATTCTTCTGTGACAATTACAGCTACAAGTCGAAATCTCTTATCTGAAAGTAAAACAGTAGAAATTGGAAGTAAATCTCTTCCAGAATTTAATATTAAACTAAATATAAACAGTGATGGTTCTAAGAAAAGTTTTACGATAGAAACAAAAGAAAATACAATTGTTTCTAATAAAATCTATAATATACAATTTTTAGATGAATCTAACAACTTAGTTGCTTCTACTGTGAAAAACAGAAATGATCTTCTAGATACAGATTTCAAAAAAATTGGTGAAATTTTAATTAATGGAAAAAATATAGAATATATTTTCGATAATGTATCATTAATTGATTCTATTAAATTTGTTGTTTTTGCAAATAAAAATGATTCAAAGGGTAAAAAATATAAACTATCAAGTGATTTAAATAAAAATTATAAACTAGAAAATAAAATTGATGGAACTATCATCAATGCTGATGCCTTTATTCTTGGGGTTGGAGTTCGAGGACCACAGGGAGAAAAAGGTGAAAAAGGTGAAGATGGCGCTCCAGGACTTAATGGTATAGACGGCGAAGACGGTGCTGTAGGTCCACAAGGTGAAGTAGGTCCTAAAGGAACTGACGGCAAAGATGGAGCAGTAGGCCCACAAGGTCCAAAAGGAACTGACGGCAAAGATGGAGCAGTAGGCCCACAAGGACTTCAAGGTGAAACAGGACCACAAGGTCTAAAAGGAACTGACGGCAAAGATGGTGCAGTAGGTCAACAAGGTCAACAAGGTCCACAAGGACTTCAAGGTGATGTAGGCCCACAAGGTCAACAAGGTCCACAAGGTCAACAAGGTCCACAAGGACTTCAAGGTGATGTAGGCCCACAAGGACTAAAAGGAACTGACGGCAAAGATGGAGCAGTAGGCCCACAAGGACTTCAAGGTGAAGCAGGCCCACAAGGTGCAGCAGGTCCACAAGGACTTCAAGGTGATGTAGGTCCACAAGGTCCACAAGGACTTCAAGGTGATGTAGGTCCTCAAGGTCCACAAGGACTTCAAGGTGATGTAGGCCCACAAGGACTAAAAGGAACTGACGGCAAAGATGGAGCAGTAGGCCCACAAGGTCTAAAAGGAACTGACGGCAAAGATGGAGCAGTAGGCCCTCAAGGTCTAAAAGGAACTGACGGCAAAGATGGAGCAGCAGGCCCACAAGGTGAAGCAGGTCCACAAGGTGAAGCAGGTCCACAAGGTGAAGCAGGCCCACAAGGTCCAAAAGGAACTGACGGCAAAGATGGAGCAGTAGGCCCACAAGGACTTCAAGGTGAAGCAGGCCCACAAGGTCCAAAAGGAACTGACGGCAAAGATGGAGCAGTAGGCCCACAAGGACTTCAAGGTGAAGCAGGCCCACAAGGTCCACAAGGACTTCAAGGTGATGTAGGTCCACAAGGTCCACAAGGACTTCAAGGTGATGTAGGTCCACAAGGTCCACAAGGACTTCAAGGTGATGTAGGTCCACAAGGTCCAAAAGGAACTGACGGCAAAGATGGTGCAGGAGCTATATAATGTTAAGTTAAACATTATAGTTTAAAAAAATTAATTAAAAAATACTCTTTGAAAGTTAAATTTTTAAAATCCACTGAATTTAAATATTCAGTGGATTTTTTTTAATGAAAGGATTTATTAGCAAAAGAATTGTATTTATATTCATGAAGTTTTATAGAAACTCATGAATCACTTCTGATGTCAGATGATATTTATTTTGCTTTACTACAACGCCATCGGCACGTATCCCATCGATACATTCTTTACTCTCAGTTCTTGGAGAGCAAATTTTTTCTAGAATACGAATGGTAAAAGGGTTGTCCCATTTAGGTTAGCCATAGAGATTGTGAATGCCATATCCTTTTTGAAGATGAATGGCTGATAAATAAGTTAAGACAGCTCCATAGCCTTTTACTTACATGTTTTTAACCCAAATATGTATTTGTCCATAATCTGGAATTTAAAATTGCCTGAAGATACAGTTCTGGAACAATATAGCTTGTCACTCATAAAGAAATTTTACAAAGTTCTACGAATTTAATAAATATTAGATAAGTTTCTATCTTTTCTTCAGTAACTAAAAAAAACAAGTGATTTTTTTGCTTTTTTGGGCTAACAGTTCGAATGGTTTTAAATCACTTCATGTCTATTAGAGGTTTCGTTAAAATTTTTTTATTTCGTTTTATGAACTCAAAAAATTCCGTAAAATATTAAAAATACCAAAAAGTTTATTTGCTCTCACTTTTATTTTCTGTTAAAAAATATATACTTATGATTGAATAAAGGTTTATTATATGGAATTTGCAATAGATCAAAATAATCTTGAAAAAGATTTAGATTTTGCCTTAGAAAAGAAATGGTCGGCGAAAGCAATACCAATTGCATGTGAATTCGGAGAAATAAAAGAGATAATGTCTCTTTATAATGACGATAAATATAGCAATTATTGGAGTATTCGCAATATATTGCTAGGTGACTCTGTAAATTACCCTGCATTGAGTCACTTTATTTACATGCGCTACGGTGGCGATGAGCTTGCCCGAAAAACTTTGGAAGATCTAAACACACTCGATCCAAATAAAAGCTATCGCATTCTCAATGCAGGCTCAGGATTTGGTTCTGATATGATCGAGCAAGCAAAATTACTCCCAAAAGCAAAGTTTTGTGGAATTGAGTATAATAAACGCTATGCAGATTTATCTGCAAAAATAATACAAGCACTTGGCATGGAAGAGCGAATTAAAATATATTATGCCAATTTGACAGATCCCGATCAAATAAAAGAAATACATGCTAAAGAAGGTTTTTTTGATGGAGCATATTCGAACCTAGTTGTTTTGCACATTAAAAATAAAGCTTCTTTGTATCAATCCATTTCTAATCTTTTAAAAGCCAGAGCTATTTATCGAAACGAAGATTATACACGACAAGAAAAGACAAATCTTAAATTCGCCGAAGAGAAAATTGGCTGCCAAAACTTATTGACCATTGAAGAAATGATTCAACTTGCTCACAGTTCTGGATTCAGTAATTCTAGTTTTTCTTGTCTTACGGATTATTGGCAAGAATTTACTTTGCAAAGAAAAAATAATTATTTAGAAAATGTTTTGCAGAGAAGTAAAAAGAAAGAAATGTTTTTTCAGGATGTCGCAGAATTCTTCAGTGATCACGGTGGTTGTGGGGGAGTCTTTAAACACTTAAAGAAATAGTTGCATTTTGCTTTAAAAAGTTAATTTTATAATCAAAAGAAAATTAATCAAATCAACCGTTAGTCATTCCGAAAGCAGTCTTCTCTTCTGGTGCTTCGTTAAAATTAATATAGATGTAAAAGTAACTAAACAGAGGACAAACGGTATACTCGTAAGTGGATGTTGCCTAAAGAAAGGCAATGAAATAATGGAAACGCCTTTGGGTTGTGCAAAATCAACTGTAATGGAGAGAAGGAACATAACCATTTTCTTTTGATTGTTATCACTGCTCCGAAATTCATTTCCTATGACCAACATTAAAAATGGATAAATTAAAGCCGAATTTACTTAGACCAAACACTAAAATAAATAATATCGTTGGTGCTGAAGATAACGCTAAGGAAAAAATAATAAATAAAAAATTGTTAGAGAGCGTTAAACTTAAATTCCCCTAAAAAACTACCTAGACCCATACTGATTGAAACTATTATTTCACTCCAAGAAGATCTTAAGGTGATTTCTTTTGCAGTAAGATTTTCAGCATTAAACTCTAATAGCCAAATCTTGCTTAATAGTCTGAGAATGGCAAGAACGCTGCTCTGTAATAATCTAATAAAAGCGAAAAAAACAAGATCCAAAATAAATAAAGAAGCAAAAGTTAAGATACATGTTACTAATATAGATGTCATCATGAGTTTAAAAGTATTTATTTTGTTTATTGATTTGAAGATCAATTCAATGTAAATCCAAATTTTTTGGAGATCTTTCCTTAATGATGCAAACATATCGGAATTCCATTCCTCTTGAGCAAGCGTTGAAATTATAAGGCGTACTCAACCTTGCATATATAATTAATTTTCAGATAATTTTATAGAATATAGATATAGAAACTGTCCAACATGATTTTTAAAGGAGATTGAATATTATTAAGAGGATGGTACCTTAGTTTTCGACAAAAAAAACAAAAAAGGTACCATCACGGAATATAAAGAAATTTTAAGCGCTTCGCAAGTTATGATTCATTTTTTACCAGTGATCAGATCAAGGAAGCATGATCCAGCAGAAATCCTTTCTGGAATATTTTATGTATTCATTACAGGCATTCAAAGGAGAAATTTAAGCAGGGAATATCCGCCGAAAAGTACTTGCTACTTCTGCTTTAAAAAGCTCTCAAAGTTGGATGCATGGAAAGAAACTTACACGCAGTTTTTTGCAACCTATAAAAAATATTTTAGAGCAAATTTAAACGCAGTTTCAGTAGATGGAACTTTTGTAAAAGCAGTTAAGGGTGGAGCAATGATCGGGAAACTTAGATTGGAAAAGGAACAAAAGTCATGCAAATGGTAGATAAGGAGGGGCTCTTAGTTTCTCTGCATGTTGATTCTGCTAATCCTCATGAGTCACGCCTACTGATGAAAACTATAAAAAATTCTATATCGCTAACCAAACCTAGATATATACTTGGAGATAGAGCATACGATTCTGACAAACTGGATCTTGAGTGCAAGAAGTTAGGAATAAGTCTTGTTGCATATCATAAACTAAATCGTAAAAACCATACCCAAGATGGACGGGAGGCGCGAAGGCTTAAAAAGAGATACACTGTTGAAAGAACAAATGCACATTTAAAAAATTATCGAAAGGTTAATGTTCGGTATGAGCGAGACCCTAAACTATTTGAGAATTTTATATGGATGGCACATTGCTTAATATTTATTAAAAAATTCAATATTCATATTGATTACTAGGTAGCTTAATCATGTTGGACAGCTTCTAGTACTACTTCGTTAAATCTAAGAAGTATTTAAAATAAGCTTAGGAAAGCAAGGAAAAGTATTATCACAAAATGGACAAAAAATAGTTTGAAAAATACGATTTATATATCGCCTTACAGCAGAAAATGAGATCTCAAGTTTTTTTTTATCGAATTCATTTATAAAATAATATGCTAAAAAGCATAAAGCTATATGGTGATGCAATCCTAACCACGAACGCCCTTCATAATGATCAAGACCCAATTCTTCTTTTAAAATCTGGTATCCCTGTTCAATTTTCCATCTTTTATGCATGAGTTCTATTATTTCATCTTTTGGATAAGTTTTTGAATAATTTGAAATATAATATTTTAAAACTCCATCTTTTCTTTTTTCAACTAGAAGCCATCTTTCTTTTCCAACTTTTTGCCAAGGTCTTGAAATACATTCCATAACTCTTGTAGCAACATATTCTACTTTTATATTTTCATTTTTCCGTCGGATTTGAATTATTTTGATATTACTTCCTTTTGAAAATAACTCTTCTGCTATCCTTAAAGCAGAGCGGGGCTTATATCTATTATCTACAGGATTGTCATAATCTCTAAGTTTTGTTTGTAAATTGCGTTTTCTCGGAACTACACTTTTTATTGGAATATTCTTTGACCAAAATTTCTCGTTATTTCTAATATGTCCTACAAAATTTATTTTTCTCTTATCAAGTTCATTTAGAAAATTTCTATTACACCCATAAGCTGCGTCAAAAACTAATGATTTTATTTTGAATAACTGGATGCTTTCATCAATCAAATCAAGTGCTATTCTCCACTTTTCTTTGAAGTTTCTTTCCTCTAAAGGTACTTTTACTTTATCTAATTTTTTTGAATTTTTAATCCATCCATCTGGCAAATATAGCCTTGCAGTAACTGGAAAATGTATTTTATTAGAAATCGCATGTAAGGTAACAATTACTTGACAGTTAGAAATCTTACCTTGAACTCCACAATATTGTCTTGATACACCAACACTCTCATCCCCCTTTTTTGGAAGACTTGTATCATCGAGAGAAAAAATAAATTCATTCATTTTCAGTCTATTAATCATATATTTATTTAAACTTATAATAAGCTCATGAAAAGACCATTGACTTTGATTAACAAATTGCTGTAAAGACTGTTCATTTGCATTTGAAATTCTTGATGCCATTGCTCCTATAGATTTTCTCTCGCCATCTAATATCAATCCATATATGTAAGTTTTACACCAATGTACTCTATCATTTCTTTTAAAAACCGATCTAAAACCATCGATAAATTGTGAAACTTTTAATGAAAGATCTTTTATATTTGCTATTTTCATGATTCAACCTCAAAAAAATATTTCGAGGACTTAAATATAACATATTTTTAATTAACGAAGTAGTACTAGTCTATTTAATGGTATTATCATCAAGATAATTTATGTTATTATTAAATAATCAAATAAACAACCTTATTTATTTGATTAATTTTTTTAATTAATTTATAAAAATAAAGATACATAATTTTTAAATTATAAATTTTTTTTAAATTAATTAAAATACATCTTGGATATTCTATATTTTTGTCCCCTATTGACATAGTTTTTTTTTAATCTTAGACTCCCATGTCAATGTAAATACCGCGAGAATTTTATATAATTATATTTTTTGAAGTTTATATTGGTCTTGCTGGCCAGTATGGAATCGAGACTCTGTACAATTTATGTGATTTTGTTCGAACAATTAATTTTGAGGTGCTTATGTCGTATTCAAATGAAGAAAAAAGCAATGAAGATATTTTTGATATCAATTTTACTTCATCTACTATTGAAGTCAATGGCGAATTATTGTCATGGCGGTCATGTAGTACTTGTCTTTGCATGGATTGAAAATTCAAGTGAGCGTTGCAAATTCCTGCACTGCTCTGTGCGCCATGTCTATTGCCACATGTGTATAGGGATTCCAGGCTGAATCTGCATTGGCAATAGTAATATTGCCAAAAGGTTTTGCAGCCAATTGAATTATTTTTTCATTCTCATTTTTATCATCAAATAAATCTTTTGCGCTATATGAATAACCGTGCGACCAACGGTTGACTGTGAGAGCAAGAATATCTTTTTTATGATTGAATCCTTGACTGCCAAGCATCCGTTGCAATTGTTGGCGGAGATCATTTTCCATTTCTGCAAATGGAGTGGTGAGTAATTTTGCCCGACCGAGGCGAGCTTGGGTGCGTGCATCGAGGCCTGAGTCAGGCATCGTGGGCACATAGACCATGTGCAGGCAAATGGGATCGCTTGGATTTTTTGAATGTGTGTAGTTTTTAAATTCAACAGGATAATCAATTTTAATCCGAGAATAATTCATTTTGGGTGCGTATATTTCATGAACGCCAAATTGTTTAAATGCCTGCCAATTGCGTAAAATAACTTTTGAGTAGACGAGAGCTGCTTTGACATTTTTGCTTAGAGCTAATTTTTGTTCACTCGGCAGATCGGGAATAATATAAGGGATCATCATATTGTAACAAGCCATGACGCAGTGTTTTGTCTCTAAGCGGTGTAACTTTCCCTCTTTGTCTAAATATCCAAGATCAACATTCTTTGCCTTTTGCTTTACATTTACAACCGTGCTGTTGAGGCGAATACGCACAGGAGAGTTTTTTAAATCCAATTTTGTATAATCGAATTTGGCTAAAATAAGATCATCCATATTGTTACCTTTACCCACCTGTGGGATCATTTTACGCACAAGCAAGCGAGCAATCGAGGCATTGCCATCGGGAAAGTGATAAATATAAGGATCATTCAAGTTGTTATTGGACTCGGCATCAAGGGGAGGAAGATTCATCCCATCAAGCCCTGGAAGATCAAGGCAGCGTGCTTCAAGAGCAGAAATGCTATCCACACCAATTGCGAAGAAATCATTGCTACGCGACTGAAAATAGTTTGCCACCTGTTTACTTATTCCTGCATGTTTCATTAAGAATTCTTTGTAACTGATTTTTTCCAAATATTTTATTTTATCTTGCACAGTTTTTTCTGGAAGGTAATCGATCTTTTTTTCATGTAAATTTATCAAAGATTTTTTATCATTGTTAGAAAAAGGAAAGTCATTGATAAAGTCTTGAACACGTCTGCCATTCAGACGTTTGTGGTCGATGTCATCGGCAACAGCGCGACTGGGATCACCTGTTACCATTTTGTCCACACCAAAATCTTCCTTGTTAAAAAATACGGCACGGCTTAAGCCAAGGTCGGGATAAAAATTTTGGCGAAATTTAGAGCCTAAATGATCAATATCCACAGATAATTCTTTTAAGAGGTCAACCGCAATTTTACTATAATTTGTTTTTGGTGACTGTAAGGACTCCGTGCCACCATAGGCAAGGATCATTTTGCCGTCGATATGAAATTCATTTCTTTTAGCATGCCCCCCGAAATCATCATGATTGTCGATGACAAGGATCTTGGCGTTTTTTCCGAATTTCTTTTGGTAAAAATATGCTGCAGAAAGACCACTTATTCCTCCTCCGACTATAATCGCATCGTAATTTTCTTCGATAGGAGAACTATCAAGGGGAAATTTTATATTTTCTCGTCCGAGTTTATGCGCATTTTCAAATGAACCCGGATGATTTCCTCTTAAGCCGGTTAATTCTGGTGGGTAATAAATATTTTTAGTGGGTGCAGCATTTAGGACATCGAGTGGGGTTAGGCCAGCTGCGATTGAAATTGAGATACCATTTAAAAAATCACGACGACTGATACTCATTATTTATTCCTCTATAAAAATTGTTTAAAAAAAGCGGACTCAAGTTTGCCCATTAAATTTTTTTAAAAATTGTCATAAGGTCTCCCAATAAATGATCTAAAAAACAGGATTTAAGCCTCCCAATAAATTTGCAGGAACCGATTCCTTTATTTTTTTGGGTGGTGGAAGATTCCAGGAATTAAGATCATTTTCAAATTCACTTAAATTTTTATGGAGCAGTTGTTTATTTGTTATTTTTTCTTCTTGGACAGTTGAAACAAAGCGATTTTTATAGTCGTGACATGGGTAAATAAGGACATCATCTGGGAGAGAGATTATTTTAATTAAAGATTCATACATATCTTTATTATTTCCAGATTGAAAGTCGGTGCGTCCGCATCCACCGATAAACATGCAATCACCTGTAAGAAGCCTATTATTTTCTACTAAAATGGAAATGCAATCAGGAGTGTGGCCAGGGGTGTCAAAAAATTGCAGTGAAATATTTCCAATAAAAATAGTTTCACCATCTGTTACTTTTTGGTGTTGATATTGAACTTCACTCTTTGAACTGAGCAAAACAATGCAATTAGCAAAAAGATTTTTTAATTGGTTGACAGCTGTAATATGATCCGCATGTACATGAGTTTCAATTAAATATTTAAGATTCCAATTATTTTCTTTTATAAGAATTAAATACTCTGCAGTATTTTCATGGACAGTATCAACAATAGCTATATCTTTGGACCTGCTATCGCCTATGATATAGGTATAGGTATTTGAGACTTTATCCGTCAATTGTCTAAATATGAGTCCCATATTTTCTCCTTTATTATGAATAGCTAAGTTTAAGAGAAATATTCCAATATTGAATGATGCAGTTTCATAAATCATTTTGCATTTATTTTCTAGTCATTTTTAAGTCTAAGTCTGATATTTCTCGAATGGTGGATCGGAATAGATTTTGCGAACGGAATTGTTAATCCAGCTTTTCTCAGAAAATAAAAAAAAATGCTTCATCTATTTGAAATATGTATACTAATATGATAATTGACAGATGTTATGATTAGATTCAAGAATTCGTAAGGGGATCAAAACTTGAAAAATGTAACAATCTCCATAGTTAAACCTGTAAAAGTCCAACCGCTCACCATATCCACAGCGTTGTGCAACGCATGTGCTTTTTCTCCCTTCTGTTGTTGTTAAATCATTCGTTTAATATCTTTTTTGCTAAAATTAAATATAAATATTTAAAATAAATTGATTAGTATTTATATCTTTTATTCATTTAAAATTTTCAAAGAGAGTATATATATGACTGCAGTTCAAATACCTAAAAAGAGAAGTATCTATAAAATGCCCCTTATTTATTTATCGATGATTGTCTTAGGTGCCCTGTGTGGCCTTTCGAATATCGAGATATTACATGCGACGGGATTATTTATATCAGATTTATTTATTAAAATATTTAAATGCATCAGTGTGCCTATTATATCCCTTTCCCTGATAGTGACCCTCTCGGGTTATAGTTCTGAAAAATCGATGAAATCAATCTGGCAGCGCACTCTTTTTTATACCTTGAGCACCACACTTGGAGCTGCAACAGTGTGTGCGGTTCTCTATTATTTTATACAACCAAGTAATGTGAATTTCTCACAGCCCAATGCTGCTCCCATAGTGAACACCGATCTGAGCTATTTTCAACATATTTCTAATATCTTTCCTGCAAATATCATTGCGCCATTTTTAGAAAATCAAGTCATGGGTGTTTTGTTGATCAGCATTTTAGCAGGTGTGGCCATTCGCTTTATTCCAGATGCAGAGTCTAAGAAAACAATAACAAATTTCTTTAAAGGTGCGCATGGCCTGTTTCTTGTCCTAACAAAGTGGATTGTTGCTGTCATACCGCTTGGCCTGTTTGGTTTCGTGACTGCAACAGTGATTCAATTGCGTGATGGCATGGATTTAAAGGGGGTAGGGGAGTTTTTAGCTGTGGTGGTCTTAGCAAATATCGTACAGGGCTTTATCATATTGCCTCTGTGGTTAAAATGGAATGGAGCGAAGCCTTTCCAAATGATGCATGGAATGTTGCCCGCACTATCTTTAGCTTTTTTCTCAAAATCTTCTGCAGGAACATTACCCGTAACCATAGAAAGTGCAGAGCGTAATTTAAAAATGCACCCTACAGTCACTCGTTTCGTTTTACCCCTTTGCACTAGCATCAATATGAATGGTTGCGCAGCTTTTATTTTTGCTACTGTTATCTATCTAATGCAAAACAATGGAGCCGATATAACTCTCGCCACTATGGGGCTTTGGATTGGTATTGCGAGTATAGCTGCAGTAGGTAATGCAGGGGTTCCCATGGGCTGCTTTTTTCTCAGTGCCAGTCTTCTTGCGAGCATGAATGTGCCAATCACTCTTTTAGCTGTTATTCTGCCTTTTTACAGTATTATCGATATGGTAGAGACATCCTTAAATGTTTGGTCGGATTCATGTGTGGCTAAGGTTGTAAATGATAAGTTAAATCTCAACAAAAGTGTCTTAAATAAAGCTTCTTAACAAAGAAACAATGCACAAAATATCTCAACAAAAAGTGAATTATTTTTTTACATATGACAATTCTAAAACTTTAATAATATTTAAGATATTGATTTTATGTATAAAAAATAATTAATAACTTCCCAAAAAAAAGTAAAAAAAATTTACAATAAAATAAATTGATTCATTCATGTATGCAAAGAGTATGAAATATATGTGGTTTTGCTTGGTTGATTTTGGGGTATTTAAGGAGGAAATTAAAAATGTTATATATTAAGACAAAAAAAATTGCATTATTGATGAGTATTTCTTTATCTGGAATGGCTTTCGCGAATACTTCAAACGGCGAAAATTGGCAAAATCAATCTCAGCCAAATAATGAGATTGTAAAATATAATATTTACGCAGGGAATCAATTGCTCAAAAGTAATTATAATATAAGAAGAAAACGCTCGATAGGGGGAAATCAATTAACAGCCCCCATTCCTTCTTATCCCATGCCCAGTTTTACAAACATAGATAATTACGTGAATTCCCATGGTGGTTCTTTTCCCATGACTTGGGGCATTGAAAATCAGCAAAATTGGTCTCCAGCAAGATCATTTGCTAGCTTAGGTGACAAAGATATCGGTACGGAACTTGTCTGTACCGATCCTACTGGTTGCCATGGAATACTGGGAATAGAACGAAATAAAATAACTACGGTGCCCTTTCTTCCTCCCAATAGTCCTAACGACAAAAGCGTCGGTTTTGTTTTTAAAGATATTAAAACAAACAGTGTAAGTTGGTTTTATGTTGAAGATTTCAATGACAGCTTTGATAAATTCTTTGTTGTTGCAGGAGATGGAAAATTTAAAGAAGTGACACCTTCTGTGGACTCATTCAATTTGGCAGTTGAATTCAATGCAAAATATGGTGAGCCAATTGGTTATATTTTATTAAAATCTTACCCCAACGAATCTTTTAAAGTTTGGAATGGAAACGATGGTTCTCCTGCGGTTTTGCAACAAATAACGAGCGGCGATGGTTCCGAGTCTTTAAGTTCGGGGACTTTTTGGCAGTTGGCTTGGGAAAGTCAAGTGGGACGCGGCTCCGCTTTGAGCAACACCATTTCGGTCACACATGGATTGTCAAAGACAGAAACTTCAAGCTTAGGTTATCAATTGGGCGTTAAAGAAAGTGCTGGTTTTGATGGACTTTTTTCAACAGAAATCAGCACGAGTTTTCAACAAAACTGGGGTTGGTCTACAAATGTAGATGATCAAAAAACATATTCTACACAAATATCATTTCCAGTCGACAATGACCATGATAGGGGTGTTGCTTATTATAACTTAATGCTTGGCGTGCATACCAATGCTCCCCAGCTTGAACAGTTTTTAGACCCAGTCAATCCGAACGGGTTTAATGCTCAAATCCAGAATCACTTTGTTCGATTGCAAATGGCTAAATCATTGCCATATGGAGTGTTAGGAGCGGAAAACTCGTTGGATGCGAAAGCACCATCCGGAGAATATATTTATGGTACTTTGGCTGTTAATAGAAATTAAATTTAACTGTTACTTTAATTTTAATAATCTAAAATAAATCCAATGTCTCTTCATTACTGAAGGGGCATTGCGTTTCTTTCTCTGTCGATCATTGTGTGAAGTAAAGTAACAGCTGCAGGAGTGATCCCGCTGATACGCGAAGCTTGTCCCAATGTGCTAGGATTGTGTTTTTTGAGTTTTTCAACAACTTCTTTAGATAAACCACTGACTAAACCATAGTTGAAATTTTGTGGGATCCACACATGATCGTAAGTGCGTAGTTTGTCACTTTGTGTTTCTTCTCTTTTAATATACCCTTCATATTTTACTTCAATCTCTACACAACGTAATATGCGGAGATCATAATCTGTAACAAAGCCAGCTTCTTTAAGGAAACGGACATTCACTTCGGGTCTTTTTAAATATGCATCGAGTGTTACGTTCGTTGAGATTTCGGGTAAACTATTTTCCAATAATTTTTTATTCAACTCAGGAGTTGGATTTAACCAAATACTTTTTAAACGCGCACGTTCGGAAGAGATTTTTTGTATGCGGTCTTTAAATTTTGTATAGACCTCATCTTCCACCAAACCAAGCTGGTAGCCATATTCAGTGAGACGAGCATCGGCATTGTCTTCGCGCAATTTCAATCTATTTTCCGCTCGACTTGTGAACATGCGGTAGGGTTCGTTTGTCCCTAATGTAGTTAAATCATCAATTAAAACACCAATATAGCTTTCTGAGCGACTTAAGATAAAAGGTTTTTTGTCACTGACGCGGAGAGCTGCATTTATGCCAGCAATCAGCCCTTGAGCAGCAGCTTCTTCATAACCTGTTGTTCCGTTCAGTTGGCCTGCAAAATAAAGATTTTTAATTTTCTTAGTTTCCAAAGTCGGGTGCAATTCTGTCGGTTGAACAAAATCATATTCAATTGCATAGCCAGGCTTCATAAGAACGACATTTTCAAAACCAGCAATTGTTCTTAAAAATTCTTCTTGAACATGTATGGGTAAGCTTGTGCTGATCCCGTTTGGATAAATTTCGTGGGTCTGATAGCCTTCAGGTTCAATAAAAATTTGATGGCTGACACGATCTGGAAATTTAACGACTTTGTCTTCAATACTCGGGCAATAGCGTGGGCCAATTCCTGTGATGATGCCACTGTACAGTGGTGAAAGATGCATGTGATTTTTAATAACTTCATGAGTCTTTTCATTGGTATATGTAATATAGCAAGGCACCAATGGTTGGGTTATTTTGTCTGTGCGATTGCTAAAAGGGACAAAATCAGGATCGCTGTCCTGCTGTTCTAGACGGGAAAAGTCTATAGAACGTGCATCAAGGCGTGGCGTTGTGCCTGTTTTCATCCGACCCACTTGGAAGCCATAATCTTTTAATGCTTGCGCGAGCTCTACACTTGCAGGTTCACCCGCTCGTCCAGAGGTGATTCTTCTTTCGCCAATATGGATTAAGCCATTTAAAAACGTACCTGTGGTTAAAATAACACAGGAGGAGTGAATGATTTGATCAAGAGATGTCTTTACCCCATATACACAATTTTCGTCTAATATAAGCGAAGAAACTGTGTCTTGTAAAAGGTCAAGGTAAGGAGTGTCTTCAAGGGTTTTCCGCATATATGTGCGATAAAGATCCATATCTGCTTGTGCGCGACTTGACCAAATAGCGGGGCCTTTGCTTTTATTTAAAATTCTGTATTGGATCCCCGTTTTGTCAATTGCAGCACCCATTTCACCGCCTAAAGCGTCGATTTCTTTTACTAAATGTCCTTTTGCGGTGCCGCCAATAGCTGGGTTACAGGACATCTGTCCAATGCGATCGATGCTCATTGAAATAAGAAGTGTTTTCTTTTTCATACGTGCAGAAGCAAGAGCTGCTTCACATCCAGCATGACCTCCTCCAACTACCACCACATCATAATTTAAAGAACGCATAATAAATAACCCCCAAAAAACACAAAAAGCCTTTTGTCATAGTCCATGACAAGCTTGTGTTACTTACCTGTATTTGTGTTGTGATTCAAGGGATATTGGCAAAGAGCGATGCTTCAGCGAGAATCCTTATTTGTATTTTTTATTTATCTTTTCAATAGTTTTGTCTTTATTCATTTGAATGAGCAGGTCATTGAGTTTCTTAATAAGGGCGTCATCCGTTCTTTTATTGAAAGCGGCATAAAGTTCACTTTTTTTAATTGTAAAAACCTCAACAATTTTTCCTGTTTTTTCCGATTTGCTGATATAAGGGCCAAGCAAAGCGCCTGTGGCCCAGAGATCGATCCTGCCTGCTTCCAGTTTAAAAGCATTTTGCACTTCGTTATTGGCAAGAATGAGCGATTTACCAGGGATAAAGCCATTTTTCTTAAGATAATCTGCGGTGGCATCGTCATTGTAACCGCCCACCCGATGTTTCTTTGCTTCATCAAGTGTATTTATTTTTATGGTAGAGCCTTCTTTCGCAAAAAAAACCCAATTGCTTTCACCGATGGGGCCTACCCATTTGAACAGTTTTTCTCTTTCAGGTGTGCGTGATGTGGCAAAAACCACAGTATTGGGTTCTTCTAGCGCCAATTTATAGGAATGCGCCCAAGGATAGATATTTAATGTGTAATTAACTTTTGCTCGTTTGAATAACTCTTGCATGATTTCTGCTGAAACACCAACTATACTTTCATTTTCAATCATATTATAAGGTGGATAATGTTCGGTAACAGCATTTATTTTAAGAGTAGAACTTATTTTAGTGGCTGCTTGAAGATAATTGAAAAAAATTAAACATAAAAGAGGAATAAAAAATCTAAATATTCTTTTTATTTTTAGAAGCATCATCTGCTTTACCTCACAGCTTATGAATTATTCATAATTATAATAAAAATTGTTAGTTGTGAAATTATTTTCTAACAAAAAAATGGCAGAGAATGCATTCTTAAAAAAACAGGAATTTTCGCAAAAATAAATGAATTGGCAATGAAAAAATATTTTGAAATTTTTAGTCGATTGTATTTGTTGTTTTTCTTAATATTTTTCCTAACAAAATCAAATTTTTTCGTCAAAATTCAGACACAGTCTATTTGTTAAAAAATAATAAGTTTGTATTATAAAAAATACTTGTCTTTTGTTCGTTTTCTAAATTTCACAATAAAATTAAATATGGAGGATTGATAAAAGTTTCTAAGCATATCTGAGTAACCGTTTATCTAAAACTGAATAAATTTGGGAGTAAATGATGATGAAACACTTCACGCAAAGAGTTGTGTTCTTGAGGCTTGTTGCCTTATCATTTTCTATAGTTCCACTGCACTGTGTTGCCCATGGAACAATAGAGTATCCAATCAGTCGAGTCTACAGCTGTTATAAAGAAGATCCTGAAGATTTAAAATCTGCTGCTTGTAAAGCCGTAGTTGAGGAAAGTGGAACAGGCCCACTTTATAATTGGAATGGAATTAATCAGGCAAATGCTAATGGCAAGCATAAACAAGTTGTTCCTGATGGACATTTATGTGGCGGTGGCAATTCGATGTTTACAGGGCTCGATTTAAATCGGTCTGACTGGAACACTTCACTCATAAAATCCATTAATGATAAATTCACTTTTGTTTACTTAGCTGCAGCACCACATGCAACAAAATATTTTAAATTTTATATTACAAAGGACTCATACGATTATTCACAGCCCTTGAAATGGTCTGACTTAGAAGACGAACCTTTTTGCACAATAAGTAAGATTAATTTAATAAATCAAAGATATTATATGAATTGTGATTTACCACAGAATAAAAAAGGAAAATATCTCATTTATAATATTTGGCAAAGGTCGGATAGTCCAGAGGCTTTTTATTCATGTTCTGATGTCTATATTGAATAAAGAAAAAAAATTTAAATACATGGAGAATATTATGAATTTTTTGCAATTTATTCCTTTTGTTGTATCAGCTTCATCATTTGCCCAACAATTTGTTCCTCCTGAATGTTATAATGCTGTATCAAGAAATGCATTGGAAGCAAATTCAACAATAAGTATTTTAGCAAAATGTTCTATCGATTTCACTGCGGGGGGGAGCATAGCTTTTAAAGGAGATCATACGGGTACTCCTTGGGGAACGTTCCCTGGTGGCTGGATGGATTTTATAAATATACCGGAAGGATATATATACAAACCAACTACAAATGACAGTCATATTTTAAATAAGGGTGACACACTTATACTCGAGTACTCTGGTAAAACAGCAGCAACACACATTGCTCTTTATACTGGTGCAAATCCCCCTCCCCCCCCAGTGCCGACTTATGGTGTGTTAAAGTTTACAAATCCAACAGGATATATCTTTACTGCTTATTTGAATAATGATGATAATTCACAAGATATCGTAATTAACGAAACAGATTTAACCGCGAAAACTTTAGTCGGAAAGTAT
Source organism: Fluviispira sanaruensis (assembly GCF_004295685.1). Classification (NCBI taxonomy): domain Bacteria; kingdom Pseudomonadati; phylum Bdellovibrionota; class Oligoflexia; order Silvanigrellales; family Silvanigrellaceae; genus Fluviispira; species Fluviispira sanaruensis. The sequence goes on along the minus strand of NZ_AP019368.1, from coordinate 2,163,536 downwards.
TTTATTTCTATCCCACCTGTTAACAGTAATGGCAAAATATTTGTGATCACTGCAGAGCCAAATCCTGTAACCTTAGCAGAAAACCAAACTGTAAATGTGGCATTTTCTGCAAAAGAATTAGCAGCCAATAAAATATTCTTTCCCTATATTGAAACCAGCGCTTTAACCGATCCAACGCAACCAAAACCAAGTGGATGGTTGTATCCTTTTTCTAAATTATCCGATCTCATTCCAATTGGAATATATAACGTTACACTTGCTTTTGTTTTAAGTGACGGAAAATGTGGTTGCGATTTTTATTCGCAAAATTACAATGCCAACTTAAATGGACAGATAAGTGCATTTCAAGCAATCGGTGGGCGTGTGATAGCTTCTTTGGGAGGGGCAAATGGTCCCTATATAGAAGAACAATTTATGGGAAACAATTGTAATGTGGCTGGAGAAAATAAAGAAGTTACTTTAGCTAAAGCTTATGAAAAATTCATTGATAAATATAATATTCGCTATTTGGATTTTGATATAGAAGGATCTGCAATTTCAAATATAAGTCAAGTGGATTTAAGAAACAAAGCTATCGCAGTATTGTTAAGTAATCCAAAATATGCTGATGTAAAAATTTCTTATACTCTGCCTGTCTTGCCAACAGGAATACTCAATAACAGTATTCATTTATTAAAAAATGCAAATACAAATAAAGTCGTTGTCGATAGAATTAATATTATGACAATGGATTATGGATCGAATTTTCCGCCAAATAGAATGGGTGACAATGCTATTCTTGCAGCAGAAAGCTTGCATAAACAAATTACTCCAATTTATCCGCATGCAAGTTCAGCTGTGCTTTATAATAAAATTGGAATCACTCCTATGATTGGTTACAATGATGTGCGTCCTGAAGTTTTTACTCTCGACGATGCTTCCCAAGTTTATATTTATGCTCAAACGAAAGGAATTGGTTTACTTTCGTTCTGGAGTTTAAATCGCGATCATGCATGTGAGAGTGGCACTGTTTCAGGTGTTTGCAGTGGGATTCTAACTCAACAGCCATTTGATTTTGCAAAAAAGTTTTTGGGTTATTAAATGGCAAAAGTGATCAATTCTTTATATCTAATAAACTGTATTGCCTTCGACCGTCTTTCACTTTAACTTAACGGTTAAAGTGAAAGAAAGATTGGAGGCAATACAGCATGGAATACATTTTCAACTCAATTAAAATAGATGAATTGAGAAAAAGAACATATTTTTTATATAAAGATGCGGAAGAAGTTTATGCAAAAAAGCCTCTAGCTGGCATTCGTATCTTGCATTGTGCTCCTTTAACATATGAGAGTTTATGTAAAGTTGAGCCTCTCGCCCTTGCTGGCGCTTCTCTGACAATGACTGGTTACCCCAGTTTATCGGATCATCCAGAAGTAGAAGATTTAATAAATAAAAGTTCTATTAAATATGTGCGCGATTTTAATTATTTAAATAAAGATTATGATATTTTTCTCGATTATAATGCGCGTCTCTTGCAAGCAGGCACACCTAAAATTGGAACAGTTGAATTTTCTCAGTTGGGCGGTGAAATCTATAAAAAAATTCATTTAGATTATCCTGTTATTTCACTCGATGACACTCAGACAAAAATTATAGAATGCAAATACGGTACAAGTGAATTATTTGTCCAAGCTTTTAAATCTATCACTGGTGAAGATTTAAATAATAAAAATGTTGTTTTAATTGGCTGTGGAAAGTTAGGATCTGGAATATTGGAAGTACTAACAAAGAAAAAGGCAAAAATAACAATCATTGACAATAAAGCTATGGCTTTTGAAATGGCTCGGTATTACTCTGCGGCTTTTATCGATAGCAAAGAAGTAGAGAAAATAAAATTAACTCTAAAAAAAGCTTTTTGTGTCGTGTGTTCCACAGGAATAAATAATTTAATTTCGAAAGAATATAAATTAAATCCCAGTGATTTTTCTGATGCATATTTAGTTGATATGGGCGGTGCCGATGAATTTGGCGATTATTTTCCTGAAGAAAGAATTCTGGCAAATAAAAAACCGATTAATTACATTCTTGAGCATCCTTTTGTCATGGAATACATAGATCCTATATTTTATGCTCAGAACTTATCTGTATATCTACTCCTTGATAAAATGTTTCCATTTGCTGGTTTTTATCCATTTCCAAAAGAACTTGATCAACAAATAGTAAATATTTTTGAAAGAAATTATCTTAAACCGAGTATTGAATGGCATAAAATAAAAGGAATTGAATCTGTTGATGTTTTTAAAAAAGAGTATTAACTGCGTTTAACTTTATCCATGGATATAAAAATGTCTAGATTTTTTTCATATTTATTTATGTTAATTATATTTAACAATCCTATATTAGCAAAAAAAATTAACAATACATGCAGTGTGTGTGAAAAAAAGTGCGGAGAGAGTTTTCACTATAAAAAAAAATGGACTCCAGCAGAAATTCGTCTTGAAATGAACAATAATAAGCATTTAGTATTTGAGCGCAGCGGAGATAGTATTCTGAAACTCTATTTGGATGATGCTGTTATGACTTATACGAAAGATACACTTAAAGTAACAGAAATGAATCTAGAGGAACAAAGAGAAAATCCATTTTATACAGTAAAGCATTATTTTAATTTTTCGTATAAAGGAGATAGGATTTTTCGCATTGGTTGCTATTGTTGTGCAGAGTGTGGAAAAAAATGTGAATAAACTTTCGTTTATTCTTCTAAGTATACTGGAAGCTGAATGATGAATGTAGACTTCTCGTTGAGATCATCGTGAATGAGGTTACCGTTACAATCCGAAATGATCCACTTTGCTAAATTTAAGTCAATTCCCATGGAGGCTTCCAATAAATGGGTTGGAAAAAGAGGGTTCATAAGATTCTTTTTGATATTTGGATGCAAGCCTGTCCCACTATTTAATATACGAACGATAAGATTGTTTTTATTATCGGTTTCTAAGCAAGACATTTTAATATTGATCCATTTCTCCTCTTGCTCTAAGACAGTTTCATAAGCATTCATAATAACATTATAAAAAGCGTGTGCTAAATTAATCGGTCTGCATTTCAGTTTAACACTTGGGATTTCATCGATTACTAAATAAATTCCACTGTTTATTATTTTTGTTTCGCAAAGAATGAGAACTTGGTTTAAAATTTCTGAAAACTCTCGGACTTTGATTTCTTCAAAATCAGAAACCATTGAAAAATCACATAGTGAATTAATAATATATGAAATACGTTTGCTTGCATTCAGGATGGAATTTAAATCTTTTAAAGCATCTTGCTGTTCAAAAGCATGATCGCTTTTAAGTTTACTTTCTAATAAATAAATTCGGCCTAAAATTATTGATAATGGGTTATTTATTTCTTGTGAAATGCCAGAGCTGATATTAATAACAGATTTCATTTTTTCATCATGAATAATTGATTTTCTTAAAAGAATGAGCTCTCTATTTTTCTTATAAATTTCAAAATAGTTTACTACTTGTTTTGATAATGTACGAAGAAGTTCAATCTTATCATCATCTAAATAATTAGGTTTTTGATCGATTACACAAATAGTTCCAACATTGTAACCGTTATGAGACTTGAGCGGCATTCCCGCATAATAGCGGATATAAGGCTCCCCTGTTACTAAAGGGTTGTCTTTAAAACGGGGATCTTCTGTTGGATTTGAGACGATAAAGACATCGTCTTGTTGAATGGCGTGGGTGCAGAATGATATTTCCCTTGGTGTTTCGTCAACAGCAAGACCAACTTTTGATTTGAACCATTGTCTGTTTTCATCAATTAAAGAAATGAGAGCGATTGGAGTATGACAAATGCGCGAGGCTATTTTTGTCAAACTATCAAGATTAAAATCAGGGGGGGTGTCTAAAACATAATAATTATTTAGTTCCTGCATCCTTAATTCTTCATTTGACACGGTTGGATTATTTTCCATATTAATTTCCTCGATATGAACTAGTCTAAATTAAATATATAATAAAAAATGAAATTATTTTTCAAATAATTGACATATTATTGGCTTTTTTTAAAATTTTCATTTGTCCATAAATAAAAAGCATGACTCCAAGCGAGAGGCACAACCCAGAGGTGTTTTCCAGTTACAGAATGTATTTGTTCTGGAAAATAACCAGCTTCATTACTTAGATTGAGTGTTTTTTCAAAGATATCCTGAGCTATTTTCTGAAATTCAGGCTTTAAATGGGCAAGCGAAAGTGCGGCTTGTGCTAGCCAAAAGCCAGAGAGAATCCAGCTATTTCCTCCCATATAAAGGTCATTTTCATAGCGCAAAGCCCCCATTTTTGTTGAAAGCTTATCATAACAAAATTCGAAAATAGATATTTTGAGAGAGTCTTCTATTGGAAATTCATTAAAAGGAAATATACATGATAAAAGGGAGATATCTGCTCTGAGATCGCGATTATTACGAGGATCAACTCCGCGAGCAAAACGCTTTTGTTTCGTTACATATAAGTGATTGTAACAGAAGTTTTCGCAGTTTTTAATTGAGTTTTTAATTTCTTCTTTGAGATCAGGAAAATGAGGTAATGCATTTACTAAAGCAGAGTGTGCACAAATATGTGAATAAAAATGTAAGCCATAAAATTCCTCCCAAAGGTCAAAACTATTTTGTAGGGAACCCTTTTCATTGAAGTCATTAATTAATTTTTGGATACCCTTTTTAATGCAAAGTAAAAATTTGTCATTTTTTTCATTGCGAATAAATTCAAGCAATGCAACAATAACAAGACCTATTTGATCCGCTTGCAATTCGCACCAACTGGGTGCTTTGTTTCCTTGAGAATCAAAACGTTGAAAATAATCCCCACTTTGACTTTGTATTTGGCATAAGAATTGCAGTATAGGACGCGCGGCGTCTCTGTATCCACATTTTATGAGACTCAGCGCACAAAATGCTGCATCTCGTGGCCAAATAAACCCATACCCACCGCTGTGTTTAAAATCAGAATCACATTCAGGCGCAGCAAGAATGCCACCATTTTGATCCGTTAATGATTTTAGCACAGAAAGAGAAACTTCTTTTAAATGTTGTTTCTTTATTTCTAAATTGTTTATTATGTTTCGGCGCTGATGATCGATTTTATTTTTATTTATTGTTTCGTTCGGAATATTTATAGATGGATCATTGTCTAAATATAGAGCAAATTTTTGCTCTACTTCTTCTTGTTGAAATCCAAATTCATAGATAATTGAGATCTTTGCAGTAAATATATTATTATTATCTATTGACTGCGTAAGAGTGAGCGGTTGAGTGCATGCAGCCGCATAGGCAAGACCCATTTCAATTCTACGAAAGTGATTGGGATCGCGCAAAAAAAGATCGATCATTTCTCCCATTGCTGTGTTATTTTGTGCTTGTATGGCTCGGACATATTGGAAGTGTGAGAACTGTGAGTCGTTACAAGCCGCAATTCCAACCCAATAATTTCCATTGTAAGCAAAAATAAGATCTTCACCGGTTTCTGAATATACAGCTTGAAATCTTTTTTCGTTATGCATTTTCCAACTTGATAGAAGCCAAAGTTGGATTTTTTTGTCAGCAAATTCTATTGGAATTTCAAAAGACCACTGCTCTATTAAAGCAGAACCATTTGGAATGACTTTTTTTATAATTTCAATATTTTGGAAGCGTGGATGTTGGATATTCCAATGAACAACTAAGGCATTTTCTTTCGGAAAAAAAGATATTCTGAGTTTATCACGAATTTTATCCAACCAAATGCTTTCGCCATCTATAGCTAATCCACAAATTGAGAAATCGAGATGGGAATGGTGTGCATCTTTAAAGGGCCAAAAAAGTCCTTTTAGTTGTCCATCTTCACCAAGACAGGCGAGGATATTGTCTGAGGCGACGATGCTTGAATAGTTTTCAGACATGCTGCATTCTCTCTGATTTGTCCATGTGTTTGAATTAACACATCATTTTTTGTTAGTTCTTTCTCTTTTATTTTTTCGGCACATTTTAATTCAAAATCTTCTAAAATATTGACATAGTCTAAATAAGCCTCGTATGGACTTTCAAATGGACTAAAATACTTATGAACATCGCCATCATTCGACCATTTTATACACATATAATAAAAGTGGTCACTTGTCAGAAGCCTTCTCCATTCTTCTGTTAATAGATCGTCTTTAAGATCACTTATCTGTTTCTTTAAGTTGTATACTTTTGCGAAAGCATCTTCTTGTATGCGATTCCCAAGCCAAGCGGATATATCACGCTCTGTGTCTGCCCAGCTTAAAGGTCTGTCGATATTCAGGGCTGTCTGGGCAGAAAATTTTTGTGAAACTTCAGAGACAGTTAAAAATTCAAAACGTTTGTCTTGTGTCATATTGCTGATAAAGTTTTCGATGAATTCAAAAATACCCGTGTCAGCCCATTGATGCTCACCAAAGGTTTCGTAATCCATAAATAAACCAACAAATTCATGGGTGCCATCCAAAAGTTTTTCAAACCAAGCATGATATTTTTCAGGTGTCAGCGGCCATGAGTCCCAGCCTTGGTTCGAAAAGCGAAAGGCTAAATCATCAGAAAGCTTATAACTTTTTGGAAGTAGTTTTAAATTTTGTTTTTCTGGATGATGAAAGACGTGGTGAGGATTCCAACCCTGTGGAATAAAGGGATCCCATCCTTCAACCAGGCAGGTGTTAAATCCAGCCTTATCTATCAGTTTGCCAATTTCGTTCGAATATATAAGCTCTGTGTTGCGGAATGCCGTAACTTCTCGACCAAAAAGTTTTTTAATATTTTTTTTGTGTAGATCAATTTGGGCAAAAAATTCTTGTTCATCGATCAAAGCAGACAAACTGTGATGAGAGGTTTCACAAATAATTTCTGCATTTTTGAGTGATAATATATCTTGATATAGTTCAAGTAATTTAGGATCATATTCTTCACACTGGGCTAAAAAAGTTCCTGACAATGAGAATGTTACTTTAAAACTGGTTGGATATCGCTTTAGCAGTGAGGCAATTAATAAACCTGCAGGCCAATAACATTTTCTGGCGACTTTTTCGAAGATGACTTTATTGGATTCAGAATTAAAGTAATTTTTATGCTCACCAATATCTTTTATTCTATAATGATTAATACGAAAAGGCTGATGCACTTCGAAGTAAAAACACAAAGCAACCATTTTATTTCCTTTCAATGAAAATCACTGTATGCGTTTATAAGTGTTTGAGCTGAGTGTTTCCAAGTTCTTTGTGATAGATCTTTTAATGAGTTTTCAACAAGTTCATTGCGAATGGGTTTATACTTTAAAATACTTAATATTCTATCAGCCATGAGATCTGTGTCCCAAAAGTCAACTTTCATGGCATGATTGAGCACTTCAGAAACACCAGATTGTTTAGAAATAATAACAGGTATATTTTTTGCAATAGCTTCGAGTGCTACAATGCCAAAAGGTTCAGAAACGCTTGGCATCACAAATAAACTTGAGTCATTTAATACATTTTGCACACCCTCTGCATTTAGAAAACCCGCAAAGATAAAATTTTTATCTATGCCAAGCTCCCAAATCAGTTGCTTCATTGAGGGGAGTAGGTCGCCCGTACCTACGACTTTAAATATGACGTTTGGATTTATCTTAAGAACTTTTTGTGCAGCAAAAACAAAATAAGAAGGGCCTTTTTGAAAAGTGATTCGACCAACAAAAGTAACTGTCTGTTTGCTTGTTTTGTTTTCTAGGTTTTTTTCAGTCTTTTTTATTAGAGTTATATGCTGATCATTATTAGCATTGTATACAACTTTTATTTTCTTGTGCACGATCCCAAACTTTTCGATGATCACATTCTTGGTGTAATTTGAAACCGCAATAATCATATCAGCATTTTCTAGGCCTTTTTTTTCTATTGCAAGTATTCGGCGGTTATTGTGAATATCTCCTGATCGATCGATTTCCGTGGAATGAATATGTGCGACTACAGGGATATCATATTTAGAATTGAGCATTTCGATAGCCGTGAAACTCATCCAATCATGTGCATGAATAATATTATAATCAGGATCTTTTGCCAAAATATCTAAAGCAAGCAAACCGAGTGCATATATTTTTTCATTTATTTCATTGCTGATAGAAAAAGTAAAAGGTTTTATTTTTAGTTTTATTTCGTTGCTTTTTAAATTTTCAGTTAGTAAGTGATGATAATTTTTTAAGTCTTTTTCTAAATTTTCTTTATCTTTTTGTGATAAATCAAAGTCATTTAATGCATAGTTATAGTGAGAGTTATTATTTTTGTTTGAAATATTTTGAATTATAAGCTCAATATCTTGGTAGGTTTGTGAAATTATATCGAAAACACTTCTCTGCTTTTGATTGTAAACAGTTTTTTTATTATGAATATTATCATCAATTTCTTCGTCAAGGATATATGGATTTTCTGGACTAACTATTTTGAGCCCTTTGATTTTTACGGTATGGGGAAAATAAGGTAAAACAAGTGTTACTTTATGACCCAAAGCAATAAGCCCATTTATCAGACCTTCGGTAGCTGTTGCTAAGCCACCAGAAATCATTGGAGGATACTCCCATCCTAACATTAGTATCTTCATAATTCCACCGTTCTCAATTCAAAAAATTCATCATTAAGCATTCAAAATATTGTTAGCGTGCTACTAAATTTAAATCAAGATGTTCTGGAAAAAGAATTGGATTTGGACACACTCGGATATTATATGTACGGATCTCTGGATTGGTGGTTTCGAGGAGTGTGACGTAAATAAATTTTTTACCAGAATCTTTTTCTACACATGGAATAACAATATCTTTATTGATAATTTCTGATTTATTATTGTCTGATTTTGCAAAAACAAGATTGACTTCAAGCCAATTTTCGGGGAAGGGTGAATAAATTTCTACTTGTAACGTAACAGTCTCGCCTACATTTACAGTGTCTGAAGGTTTTAACTCCACGCGTGTTACTTCAACTTGTAGCCATTGTTCTTTTAATTCTTTTACATTATTTATATGTCTTTTTAATGCATCTATTTGCTCTGTAGAGTGCATAGACCATTTTTCATAAAATTTTGCTGCTGGTAAATAGGACTGGTTCGTATAATCCATTAACATTCTATTTGCGCTAAAACGTGGTGTGAGTGTTGCAATTGATTTTTTCATTTTCTCAATCCACTCATTTGGTACTTTAGAACTATAATAAAGAGGAACAATCGCAAACTCTAAGGTATCATATAAACTTTGTGCATCCCGTTCATCTCTTAAACTTTCATTGGCAAGCATTTCTCTAGTACCAATGCACCAGCCCAGATCTTCATGGTAGGCTTCATCCCACCAACCATCGAGGATGGAAAAATTTAATCCTCCATTTATGGCAACTTTCATCCCACTGGTTGCCGATGCCTCCAGGGGACGAATGGGAGTATTTAACCACACATCTATTCCTCGCACTAATTTATGCGCAATCTGCATATCATAATTTTCTAAAAAGACGATATTCGAATTCAAGTTTTCATTTTGGATAAATTTGACCACGGATTGTATGATTTCTTTCCCTAAATGATCTGCAGGATGAGATTTACCTGAAATAATCAGTTGAATAGGGCGTTCCTTATTTTGCATGAGTTTTTTAAGGCGCTCTATGTCACGAAAAATAAGGTTTCCTCTTTTATAACTCGCAAAGCGACGGGCAAAGCCAATTGTTAAATATTCTGGTGATAAATATGATTTTGGTATGGAGGACAATAATCGGCTTTTACGAGTCATATGAATATTCCAAATTTCAGTATTTGGGATATTTTCAATCCTTTTCCAGATGGCAAGATCGTTTAATTTCGCATCCCAGCCTTTGCCTAAATAAAAGTCAAATAGTTCGACCAATTCATTGCACAACCATGTGCGTGTGTGAATTCCATTGGTAATTCCATTGATCGGGACTTCTGAGTCGAGCAGATCGGGCCAAAGAGGTTTCCATATTTTTTTGGAAACTCTTTTATGCAGCTGACTCACTCCATTTCGATGTCCACTCGTGCGCAAGGCGAAAACGGGCATGGAAAATTCGGCATGATTGTCGGGAGGGCGGCCTAAATTAAAAAACTCATTGTCTGGGATACCATAATTTTTATAGAGATCTCCTAAATAATGTGCGAGCATTTGTGCAGGGAATACATCGTTTCCTGCTGGTACTGGCGTGTGCACTGTAAAGATTTGTGTTCCTTTAATAGCGATCAGTGCTTCTTGCCAATCAAGACCTTTTTTTATCAATTGAGATATTCTTTCCAATGTTAAAAAAGCGGAGTGACCTTCATTTAAATGATAGACCGAAGGTTGTATTTGAATTTTTTGCAATGCACGCGTTCCACCGACACCTAAAATAATTTCTTGTTGAATACGTAACTCTTGTCCACCTGCATATAAGCGAGAAGTTATAAGCCGATTTTCCCCAGAGTTTTCTGGAACATTTGTATCCATTAAATAAAGTGGAATTTTGCCGACATTTAATTTCCAGATTTGAAAATATATTTTTGTACCAGCAATTTCTACATCAACTAAAATCGGCTTATTCGAAGATTCAACCATAAGTTGCATAGGTAAATAAAATGGATCATTTACATCATAATTTTCTATTTGCCATCCATCTTTATTTAATATCTGGCGAAAATAACCTTCGGAATAAAATAAACCAACTCCGACCAAAGGCAAAGATAAATCGCTTGCTGTTTTTAAATGATCACCAGAGAGAACACCGAGACCTCCTGAATAAAGGGGTATGCTTTCATGTAAACCAAACTCCATTGAAAAATAAGCAATGGTATTTGAATTTTTATAATCTGTTACTTTATTGGTTCCTGTTTCAAGATAATCTAAAAACTCTTTATACACCTCACTGAGGTGTTCTAAAAATCCATCATCTTCTTTGAGACTGTCCCATGTGGAGGAGGGGAGTGTATTTAAAAGCTTGAGTGGGCAAGGGCCGCTGGCTTCATATTCTTGGGGATTGATCCGTCTAAATAAGTTTATTGCGTTGCTATTCCATGACCACCAAACATTGCGCGCAAGTTCCCAAAGCGGATGTAAATTGCTTGGCAAGGATGAGCGGATGTGAAGTTGAATTGTTCGCATGTGTGTTCTCCCCAATTTTGTCTGAGGATTTTCACTTTATTTTTTGAGAAAATCAACTTGATGATGCGACTTGAAAATGGGTGAAAATGCGAATGAGCCACAATTGCGTAGAAGGATTCAGGCTTTCATTGTTTTTCCATTCCGAGATCTGTGCAAGGATAAATTTCGAAACTGAGAGAAAATCGGGCTCTTTTTTAAGGCGTTCACATGTTATAAAAACAATTGTGTCTTGCAATAAATGGGCTTTGTATTCTTTTGCAAGTTTTTCTGATAATTCAATAATTTTTTTTAATTTTAATGGATTTATTGAGCTTGTAATCTGTTCGGAAAGGGATTGATTCAGATAAGAAATTGAGTTTTTAAATGCCTCTACTTGTAACTTTATTGCTTTGTAGTCATCTTGCGCTATTTCACTCACAATATTTTTCTTTTCGATATCTGTAAAATGGAGAAATACTTTTAGACAACGGCTTGTTACAGTTGGTAAGACAAGGCTTAAATCTTTTGTTGTGAGTACAAATATAGAATGAGCTTGTGGTTCTTCGAGGGCTTTTAACAGTGCATTGGCTGAATTTGCATTCATTCTTTCACAGTTTTCAATAAAAAAAAGACGTCGGGAACCTTCATTGGGTTGATAAAGTGAAAGTTCTTTAATTGCTTTTAGATCTTCAATCCGCAATATTTTACGCTGCCTGTCCGCAATGAATATATCGGAATGGTGAGCAGCAATCTCAAAAATAGAGGTATTTTCACTTTTAAATAAATCAATCTGACAGCTTGCTTTAACAAGTAAACGAAAATGCTCATCCGAAAAATCATTGTTTTCAAATTGTCTTGAAACAAGAAGGAGAGCGTGGTGTTTAATGCTTTTTAAATTCGTTATGAAATCATGAAATGTTTTCATAACTGGAAACCAAGAGTGTTCAAAACTGCGAGTTTAACTTGCGCAAACACATTTTCAACAGAAGAATTGGCGTCTATTGCAATTCTGACCGGTACTTTACCACTTGGATAAGGAAACTGCTTCGCTAATATTTCTTTATATCCATTCATTATTTGTGCATGAATATCATTTGAAAAAGAATCGAGTCTGTCTTCTGCTCGCATTTTTTCTTTTTTTATCCGTGACAATGCTTTCTGCGGGTCAGCGGTTAAGACCAAAGTGAGATCGGGAATGAAATTTTGCAAGGCATATCGCGAAATGGTATCGACCACCATTTTCTCAATCTGACCAACAATACTTTGATACACATACGTGCTGTCGAGAAAACGATCACAAATAATATGGTTGCCTTTTTTCAGCTCGGGTTCGATGACCTTTTGAATGTGTTGAGCGCGAGCGGCCGTGATGAGCAGGAGCTCTGTTAAGGGAAGCGGGGTGTCGCCATGCGCATTGATCCGTTTAAATAACGCTCGGATGTCCTCCGCAAAGGGAGTGCCGCCGGGTTCGCGCGTGAGCGTGCAGGTTATGCCTTGCTGTTTTAAAGATGTGAAAAGAAGTTCGATTTGAGTGCTTTTGCCAACACCTTCGCCACCTTCAAATACTATAAATGCCATTTGTTCTACCTGGTTAAATGCAGTTTTTACCGTAGGGGCGTTCCCCATGACTATTAACATAGAACAGGACTCCGATAGAAAGAAGGAAAAAATCCAGAAAATGAGGAGGGGCAGATGGATAAAAATGATCTTGATATGCTGAGCATCTCAGCCTATGCAGATTCCTCACATGCCCGTGATCGTGAACTCTGGCGCGGTTTTTTAAGCTATGCTCTGCCTGTTGTGATGGCTTATGACCCTTCTAAAATCGATAAAAACTTGGCCGAAGCTGTGGTCTACTCATTGCATGAACTTACTGTAAAGACAGGAAAATCTTCTTCTAAAGCCGAGCTGCTTCGCTCTATTTCGATTCTCCTTGCGAAAGAGATTGGCGTCTCACAAGAATTTGCCTTGGCCTCCTTTTTTGAAGGCGAAATGCCCGCCACAAGACTGTATAAGATCAATTACAGACCCATGAAGAAGTCAGCTAAAGTCCATCAAGAAGATGCTTTGATCGGCGGGTGGCTTGCGGATTTGGCCAAAGTCCAATCCGATAAAAAATTTTTGAAAACAGTTGAAAAATGGCGCAAGTGGATGGAAACAGAGAATGACGATGAACATAAAGAAGCGAGTTGATTAAAAATATATCAAAATAAATGAGCCTTGAAATTATTTTTAGATTAAATGAATACTAAAATATAGCATATTTTTAATTAACGAATTAGTACTAATATATTGATATATAATATTTTATAATTAATTTTTCAATAAAATTAAATTCTGTGCTAAGTTTTCTAATAATTTAGTAGCAAATTTTCTTTTCTCATCTACTGAATAGCTTTTATTTAGAGTTAATTCAGAACCGATAAAGTCAAAATGAATTCCATTACATTGATTTTCAATATAAAGTTTACATATTTTTTGCATAACTAATTTTTGGTAAAGAACAAATGGTTGATTAGATATTACTATATAATTTCCATTTTTTAGATTCCAAAAATAGTCATTAAAAAAATATTTAATAGTGCTTTTCGTTGTTGCTCTGTGTTCATTCGGGTCTTTCTCGCTTAAAGAAAGTGCAATTTTGTTTTGTAATTTTGGATGCAGAGACTGAGAAAAAACAAGTTTTAACATTTCACGTTCATCTGTTATTTTTAAAGGAGTTTTTGGTACTTTATAATCACTTCTGAATTCTATAATTCCGTTGTTTTTATTATAAAATTGCTCTTCTCCTTCACCAATTTTTTCAGAAAGCTTTCTTTCGCCGCCAATTAAATAGGTTGTTACTGGTAATATCTTTTTATTTTCAATATTGGCATTTAAATATTTAAGTCTTTCTCTTACGCTAGGTAAGGATGCTCCCAAAAATAATATTCCGTTGTAGTTACTTAGGCTTGGCTCTATTCTTTGTCCTAAACCAATTTCATTTAAAATTATCTCTATAATTTCATCTAAGTCTTCATTTTTGATTATTAAATTTTCTTTCTTTTCCCAGCGTTCCTCGCCAGGTTGTCTAACTAATGAATATTTAGGATCTTTATCCCCTTTCACCCAAATTAAAACTTCATTTAGAGAATAATTTTTAGGGAAAATTCCACATAAATTTAATACCCTTTGAACAGATTTTGAAACTGTTTGATCGGAATTAATTATATTTTCATTAATTTTTTCAACTGTTGTCTTTGCTGAAATATTGTTGTAAGAAAAAAGTGTAAGAAAAATAATTAAATAATTTATCCTGTTTTTCATAAATTTTCCTCTGAAAGAATTTTTGTTAAATGTTATTTGAAATTTTAAATAACTTAACATAAAATTATTATCTGACATTGTATCCTAATTAATGCAAGATATTTATTAAAAAATTCTTAAAAGGAATCTATTTGAGAACTTCGTAAGCAGATTTTTTTGCAACAGAACCAGCGAAGTATTGCAGCAAGATACATATCTTCTTCAGAATAACAAATTAAGCGATCGACACCGTTAATAGTTTCAATGACAAATTATAAAAGTTCGATATTCACTTCTTCTAATCTAATAAAGTTTTTACTTGCAGTCTTCCAACTGATTGGGAAATCATTTGCATAGGATTCAGTCCCAACTAAATAAAAATCGAACACTTTTAGGTCTAAAAAGTTATTGTATTCCATTAACTTATATCTAATTTTATTTATGACAAGTATTTTTTATGCTCATGCTTCACAAAATACATAAAGAGAAAATTTTTTTAATAATTATAGTCTACTTCGATCTTTTTTCTAAAAAGCTTTCTTGTAAAAATCGAGCCGAATCTTTCGGAGCAAAATGGTAAAAATGCTTAGAGAAAGTAAGTGATGACAATTATAAAGAATTGAGTTGATTGAAAATTACTTGGGGGTGTAGTATCATTTGTAGAAGAATTTGAGAATACACTCCGATAATTATTATTAAAAACAATTATTCTCAGGGTTATTATTTATATACTGCAAAATAGCATAAGTTATAAATGCATCCCTTACAAATAACTTTTTTTTCTTGTTTGTTTCATCTTTATATTCATAAAATCCAGATTTAATTGCACTGAGAGTTTCTTTGCAGCTTAAAGCTATATTACCACTTATTGTTTCGGTATTTTCTATAGATTTCTCTTTTAGTTCTAAATTTTTCATAAAATATACTGGAATTACAGATCCAATGGTACCAGCATCAGGAGCTACTTTCCCCAATAATTGGATAGATTCTTTTTCCATATTTACTTTCACCTTGTAACCTGTTTCTTCTAGAAGTTCTCTTTGTGCAGCTGCGATTTCATTTTCATTATTTTCTCGACCTCCTCGAGAAAGCTCAAGTTCCCAAGATCGGGTAGCATGCCTATATGCTGATATAAATAGGAATTTACCATTTGGTAAAATAGGAAGCATAGCAACTCCAGGTGCGCCATTCAATGAGCTTTTCCATAAAAGGCGATTATAAGTGCCAGTGCCTCTGTCTGTTTTAATTGCATCTCTAAGCCAGTACCAGTATGGATCTTCACTCACTATCCCAACTTTACTATAATCTTCTGCCTTATCTAAAGATAATCCTTTGTTTATAAAATCTTGTTTTCTTTTTTCTTGAATTTTTAAAATTTCATTAACTGAATCAATAATTTGAATTTCACCGTTCTGACTATTTCCAAGAATATTTTTATCCTTTTCAATAAGCTCAAGATAATTCTTGAGCTTACTTTCTTTATTAACAAGAGCAAAGCAAGAATAACTTCCTATAATAGCTGAAGTAACAATTATAATATTTGATTTTTTAATTTTTTTAATTGAATTATAAATCATAAAAATACCCCTTTTTTTTAAATAATATTAATTAAAGCAAGATTTAAAGTTATTAATTAATCAATAACTTTAAATCTAATAAATTGATTAAGCTAAAAATGCAACCTTTTAAATCTCAGTTATACTTTTCTTGAGGATAATATTCATTATTTAAATCAATCAATGAAGTATCTTTAACTGAGTTTAAAAGTACTTATAATAATGCATTAAATTTACGAGACTTTTTATGTCCGAAAAACCTTTTTATGAAAACAATTTTAAATTCATTTTCATTCGTATTTAAAGTGAGCCTGAAGAATTTTATATTCGTAAAGCTTTTGATCCCTACTTGTTTTTAATTGCAATCCCGACCCTTGAATTAACGCATGGCCTTATTGTGTCACGAATTTGGTGACTACTGAAAGATAATTGGAGCAATGCAGTGTAAAAAAAGTTGTCCTTTCGAAGTCATCTTTCTGGAAAATATTTCAAACTACTTTTTATTTTCTGATAAAGAAGTCACTTCTTATAATGAAGAGGTTGATTCCAAAAAATGAGTCTTTTCGACAGTCAATTGATTTCTTTTTTAACAAGTTAATAGAATCAAGTGGGATTCAAATTGCATCAAAAGTTCCATCCACTAGAGGACTAATGTCTCATTTTTTTGGACGATTTTCTGATTGTATATTTAAGTACATTTTACGAAGCAAGACATTTTTATTATAGCGAAAATGCTTAGAGAAAGTAAGTGATGACAATTATAAAGAATTGAGTTGATTGAAAATAAATCAATTGTAAATTTAATAAAAAATATTTTATTTTTGCTAGAAATTTAAATTTGTTTAAATTATTAAATAAGATGTTCTTTATAAGCTCCTTTTAGCTTTTGCTTATTTATAAGACATAAATAATATAATTAATTATTTTGTGAAAGTCTTTATTTTTTTTGAAAGAATATATTATGTATAAATTTAAATTGAAACCTAAAATACTCTGCGTATTTTTCGTCTTACCCTTATTTTCAATTGCCCAAGAGAGTGCCCATAATGAAAGTGATGCTGGGCTTAAAACACAAGAAGAACCTGTGTATAAACCTGTATTTACAACATGGGATCCGCAAAAAAATTACAATGAACCTGGCCAAATTGTTGAACACAATCAAAAGCTTTATCGCTTTAAGTTTGATTTTGTGGGTAAACATAATGATTCGAGGAGGGAGCCTGGGATTAAACCGGCAGATAAAAACCCTTGGGAATTTATTAATTATGAAATTTTGGCTTCTAATATAGGCAATTTAGCTAATTTATCTAAAGATAAAAAAGAAGAGGTTAATACGAAAAATGTAAAACCATTTTGGGATTATGGATCATGGCAGAACAATCCAGTTAGTCATGTCTTTACAAATTATAATGAACCATGGGAGCAGAATAAACCATGGGAGCAGAATAAACCATGGGAGCAGAATAAACCATGGGAGCAGAATAAACCATGGGAGCAGAATAAACCATGGGAGCAGAATAAACCATGGGAGCAGAATAAACCATGGGAGCAGAATAAACCATGGGAAAATAATATAGAACAAAATAAACGAATAAAAGAATATCTGGCTAAAAAAGAAAGTAAAAGATAGTAAAAAATGTACTAGATATAATGCAAAGTATTGCTGGTTGATAAATAGACAGCAGAAATTACCAAAAGGTGAAAGCTCTGAGCCAATTAATCATTAAAAAAGCCCTCAAACCTAAAAGGTATGAGGGCTTTTCTATTTCGCGTTAGCAAAAGGATCAATTGAGCTTGATCTTAGTAGCGAGTGCGGTTTCCACCACGATCGCCACCACGATGACCGCCGCCGAATCCACCGCGGTTATTGCGTGGTTCAGGTGGACGAGCTTCGTTTACGATCATTGGACGGCCGTTAAGCTCAGAACCATTGAACATAGAAATAGCTTGTTGTGCTTCAGCTTCTGTTCCCATTTCAACAAAACAGAATCCTTTAAAACGGCCTGTTTCGCGATCCATAACGGCACGAACAGAAGCCACATTACCAGCCTTTTCAAAAAGACTAGCAACATCATTCTCACTAACAGAAAAAGGCAAATTGCCTACATATAACTTGGTACCCACAGGATCTCCAGTTGAATTGAACAAATGCCGATCTAACACAAAAGCCCCATGCCACGCGTTGTATCGAACAATAAAAACTTTGAGATAAACGGTGGCTCTGAAAACTTTTCATGACTCACGGAGTATTCTCGGTTCCCAGTGTTTCATGGAACGTCTCTATTTGCAAGAGAAAAATGACGTCAAGAAAAAATCTTTGTAATTTCAAAATGTTAATAATTTATTAGAATCAGTCTAAATCCTCCAAAGGGTCAGAGTGATGCTTTTTTGAACATCTCTCCTTTATCTTTATCGTAATTTTTGCCCATTTTCTAAACTCCCTTTGAAGCAATGAACAGAATGATGTATGAAGATATGAGAGCAAATTTAATTTTTCTTTCTGCAACGAATTATTATTCAAATATTTTATTCAATAAAAAGGGATAGATATGAAAATCCAAACTGCTTTGAGCCTCGTTTCTCTCTTTGGAGCATCACTCCTTTCCGTTTCATGCCTTACCGTGGGCACTCAGTTTCCAGCCAAAGTTGCTTGGATAAAATCGGATAAAACAACAAAAGTTGAAATTGAAAAAGCTTTTGGCCCACCGTTTCGAATGGGTTATGATTCTGGATACAGAACATATTCTTATGGGTATTATAAATACTCCGCTTTTGCTGACAGTCAAACAAAAGATCTTACCATTCGTTTTAATGCGAATGGCACTGTAAGCAGTTATACTTTTAGTAGCTCATTTCCAGAAGATAAGGAAAAAGAATAGGATTCAAAGCTTGATAGGACAAAAAATAGATAAAGATATCAATGTGATAGAGAAGATAAAGAAATTATAATTATGATTGTTTGCAAAAGGAGCTCTGCTATGAAAAAAGACTTTATGGATAAAACAATTTTTATAGTGGACGATGAACCGGATATATTGGACGCTCTGGCTTCAGTCATTCAAATCTATTTGAAGATCAATATCGTTTTATTCAATTCTTCTGTCGAAGCTTTAGAAAAAATAAAATCAGGTGATGTTCCCAATTTAATTATCTCTGACATTAAAATGCCTATGCTTGATGGGCTCAAATTTGTTTCTGAAATAAGGAAGTTAAATATCCGCAAACCCATTATTATTCAGTCTGCGTTTGCCAATAAAAAAGAGGCCATTCAGTCTCTTCGCCTGGGGGTCTATGGTTTGCTCGATAAACCCGTTCCACATGAACTTCTTATTCACGAGATCACCCGTGCACTCAATATGGAAGAATATGCCTTGATAGCAGAACAGTTGCGCAGAGAAAAAGATTTGTTAATTACGCTTTTTCAAAAGTTTATTGCAAAAAATCATGAGAGAATTGCCAATGTAGAGAATTTATTATTAAATGAAAGTAAGGTTTTTTCGAAGAATAAAAATAAAGATAAATTGGCAACTTTTTTAAAAGATATCAATGAAAGTAATGCGATCGATCGCGAAGTCTCAAAAGTATTTCAAAGTGTGAATGAGCTTATGACTAAGCAAGAAGAGCAAATTAATTATACAAATTAAAAACGATCAGAGAAAATGAATTCATTTTCTCTGAACTTTGCACTTAAATGTCTTAATTATTTAGATAATTTATTTTTTAATGAATAATTGGAGTGAGTTCTGATTGCACAGATAAATTTGCGGGATCAATTTTTAAAATATTTCCAGTCGCAGCGTCGATTAGAAACCCGAAACCATTCAAAATATTCCATATTGTAACAGGTTGAAATTTAGAATTTACCATGACAGAAGTTTCAGAAAAATTTTCTTTTCGTAGGACAAGTGTTTTTCCACCATAAATATAAGTAGAGAGCGTAATAACAGCAGGAGTTTTGCCTACACGCGCACCGTCAATGTAAATATCTGCGCCTTGTGGCTGAGAATCAACTTTAACAAGACGGGTATTATCTCCGTACATACTTGCGCAACCAGTTAAAAATGCAGAGATAGCCAGTATGGTAGCTGTTTTTTTAAAAAGATTTTTCAAAATTTATCTCCTTGAAATTTCAAAATATTTAGCATTATTACGTGATATATTCATATAAAATGCAGTTTTTATTTTATATTATTATTATAAAAAGTAAAGATTATTTTTGTTGCAATTCACTGCAACATTTTGTTTCACGCATTTTTCTTGAATATTTACTAATTAGTGCTATCCAAAAATATCCGTAACTTTTCTTTGCGGATTTATTTTTTTATGTTGTTTTAAGGGTAAAAAATGAAGATTGGTCAATTATATTCGACAATTGTTTCTGTTGTTTTCTTTGCGTTTATGAAATCTGCTTTCGCATGTTCGTCCTGTGGCTCCAGTGCAACCTCTCCATTGGTGCTCAATCCCGATGAAAATTTAAAAATGTATTTTGGTATCGCGCAAAATTTTAATTATATGGATTATGGAGTAAAAAAAGTTTCAGATACTAAACAAGTTCCAAATAATAAAATATCATCACGGCGTATTTTAACATTAGGAATTGGCTATAGAACTACGGAAAATTCTTTTGTTACTTTAACTGGTTCTTTTGTCCGTAATCAAGGAGCTGCGAATCCAGCCAATGTAAATGAAGGATTTGAGCATAAATATTTAGTTGCAGACCCTATTCTTGCAGGCCGTTACAATTTAATGGATATGAGTATAGCGAGCACCTATCGTCCACAAATTCAATTGGCACTCAGCTACAAACCCAGCCTAGCAAAAAATATGGTTGATGATGACCCTGTAGCAGTTAGAACAGTTGGCAATGGCTTTCATCAAGTGACGGGAGGACTTGACTTTTGGTTTGGTATGCCATTTGTGCAATTTGGATTTGCACAATTTGTCACTTATTCATTCGATAGACATCCAGATAATGCAGGAAGAACCTGCTGTGGGATGGTGAGTTCAACTTCAACACAAATGAAACGAACCCGTGATTTTCAATACACAACTGTGCTCACCGTGGGACATGCCTTTAAAGAAAGCAATATATCTGTGCAAGGTGGTGCTATTCTTGATTATATTGGTAAAGAAGTCGTTACAAATAAAAACAACACCACTGGCGTTGAAACTTCCTGGACAAGAAATTCTGCACAATCCAATTCATTATTTGCCAACGTAAAATACAAACCGACTTTTGAAGATACATTTAGATTGTCGTACACTCTTGGTGGAGCATATAACGATAATTTAGGTTATTTTACCAATGCAAATCAAACAACTTTTGATACATTGTCTCTGTCGTATGAAAGAACTTTTTTCTAATTATAAATTAAAATAAAGTTGCTAATAAATAATATTTACATTAATATTAATTGTTCTTAAATGCTTTTGTTTGGGAACAATTTTTTTCTAATTATAAATGTGACCTATGTTTAAATATTTTTTGCGCATTGCTTTTTTTATTATTTTTCTGAATTATACATTATTTTGTTATGCAAAATGTAAGGAAATGGAGCTGCCTGATTTTGAAAAATCATTAAAAAAATTGGAAAAAGTTAAACTTGTATTTTTTTCCACTTGGTGCTTAGATTGTAAGGAAAAACTTGAAAAGATTAAAGAGTTTAAAAGTAATAAAGATAATGTCATATTAATAAATACTTTTACGACTAAATCCAATCCAGACGATGTGTTAAAAGCTTTTGACTTGAGCGATTTCACCTGCGTGATCGACAGCTCTCATAAAATTAGAAAGCGGTTCTCAGTGGACAAAGTTCCTAAAATTCTCGATTATTCTTCTACGATTGATTGATAAAATGCGATTTTTTTTAAAATAATAATTTATATAAAATATTAATAAATATTAAAAAACCATTTTTTCGACATATTGTTAGAATTATAAATATGCTAAAAAATATTTCTCATTAAAAAATATGACTCTAAAGAAAATATAAGTGAAAGAAAAAAAAGTTTTTCTCGATAATGCAAATTATAGCAACTTAAATTTTTATAATGATAAAAATACAATTATAAAAGAAGATATATGAAAATCATTTATAGAGTTTTTAGTTTCTAATTTTTGGATATCGGGAAAGAGTACTTCTTGTTATTTTGGCGAAAAATATCCTCACTTATATATTCAGATTCTTTTAGAAACTTTTTCTAAAGATGATCTAGGAAAAGCGGAAATAGCTAATTAAAATAATTTTAAATGATTATATTTTTGTATCTGATTTGTTTCCCTTTGTGCAATGTTGTGTTTTATTAATCCATAATTCTCTAGAAAGGATAATATTATGGCCGCATTATATACAAGTGCTGAGTTAATTTATGGAAATTTAGTTTTACAAGATGAATATGATAAAACGAAATTTTATTATTTTCCATATGAAGCTAAAGGAGTGGTTTCTGGAAAAGATTTTACTGGAAGTTATTGGGGTATAAGTTATATGCCTTATTTTGTTGGAGTCATGGCAACAGAGCCTACTATTGGATGTGATATTAGAGGTAAAGCCTATTTTGATATTACTGAAGAAGCGCGTATCGGAATAATAAAAGAATTAAAAGAAAAATATAGTTTAGAAAAAATTATATTGAGCCCAGCACAAATTAGTATGGGATCTCAATATAAGGATACAGGTTTACAACCTGTGCTAGGGCCAGTGAATACTCAAACAACTCCAAATATTGTTACAATAGGTTCTCCATTTGGATATACTTTAAATAGCAAAGATATCGGAACAATAAGTGCAACTGTGGGTAAAGATTCCACAGGTCTTCCTCATGCTACAGCTATTGGTTTAAATGTAGTTGCAAATTGGCAAGTGCGTGGAGAGCCCTATACTGCAGAAATAAAAGCGAAAAAAAAATTAGTTTGGGATTACGTGCGTAGTCATGTGAATGTCCATGCGACTATAGGTTGGTTTGATATATCGAGTGATTGGCAAAAAATTACAGAAAATTTATCAAAACAAAGGGAGTTTACATTTAAAGTAAAAACAGGAACAGGTCAAGATGCAACTGGCCTTGCTTTAATCGCAAGTGCACAAAAGTTATTTGAATCTTTAAATTCTCCTGATTCTGATTTAATGAAGTTTGATCCACTTCCTGCTAAATTAAATCCAACAGATCCAAAAGGTTCTTCTATATTACCATTTAGTGTTTCAATAAATTGTCAATTCATTGATCAAGAATATCAAAGCACAGAAACATATGAAATGAATATGAGTTATGAAGGTATGTATGATTGGTTAATAAGTGGATATATTCCTTTAAATACCACATCTGAATCAAGTTGGTTGAATGTACAAACAGGAAAACATGAAATGCTTTCAGAAGTTCAACTTAAACAATTTAATTTTATTTCAATTAAAGAAAAACAATATAGATCTAATGTAAAAGGAGCCTTAGCAGGAGCAGGTGTAGCATTGTCAGGTTTTAATGATTTTTGTAAAGATTCTTTATTAATCTTAACTGAACATGCTAATTTACCTATACCCCCATCTCTATTGCCTCAATTAAAAGATATTGGTTTTGAAGCTTATAAAGAGGCTTGCGCAAAACAAGGATGGCCTTGGGATGAAAAGAATAAGAATTTAAGTGAAGGAATTCACAGTTTGAATAAAAAAGCTGCAATATATCAAGAAAAGATCAACTCAGATTATAGTATGGCATATATTAATGAGATAAATTCCGAGCAAAATATTGATGTTTAATATAGAATGTTTTTAATTCCTAAAATTTTCGTTCATTCTTCTATATCGGATATCTCAGAAATAAAATCACAGACTAAATCTGCAGATATCCTAGCTTCGGGAAAAGAGTCGAGTGCACTGAAAAAACCGTGAACCGTTCCTGCAAATTCATAGTATTTAAATTCAATATTATTTTCATAACACTTTTGAGCGTACAAATAGGCATCATCGCGCAACGGATCGCATTCCCCAGCTATGATCATAGTCTTGGGCAGAGAAGCAAAATGATCGAAGTAATAAGGATATATTTTAGGATTTTTTGAGTTTTTCTCTTCAGCGCTATTTAAATAATAGGACATAAAAATATTCATATGCTCTGTTTCTAAGGAAAAGCCATTAGAAAATTTATGGTAAGAAAAAGTTGTCCCCACTGGGCAAAGAACGGGGTAGATTAATATTTGGCCTGCTATATTTGTATAAGTATCTCCTAAAAGATGAGACATATTTGCTGCTAAATTTCCGCCTGCACTGTCGCCTAAAAAATAAAATTCACTTTGAGCAGAAATTTTATTTTGAATTCCATTTGTTAAAATTTCTTTACAAAGTTCTACACATTGATTTAAAGCATAAGGAAACTTATGTTCTGGGGCGAGTTTATAATCGATGGATAAAATAGCTGCTCCGCTTTTTCGTGCTATATATTGGAATAAATTATCATAGTATTGAGAACTTCCTATGACAAAACCACCGCTGTGAAAATGAAGAATGACTTTTTCACTTCTGTTTTCTTTATGCGAATAAAATCGAATTTGTGTGCCAAAAATATTTATATTTTCTATTATAATTTCACAGAGCCTATTTGCATTGGTATTTTTTGCAAATAGATTGATAAAATCACGAATGTCTTGCGGTTCCTCACCCGCAATAAATTTTTGCAATATAAATTTGCTCATTTCTATATTTTGCAAAGAACTTTCGCTTAAAAGTATATCATTGTATAATTTTAATTCCGATGCTTTTATATAATTAAATATTTTAGGCATGGTTCCTCCATTTTAGTTATCAAAACAGAGTAATAATATTTATAATTTTATCAAGTCGATTTTATTTTATTATAAAAAAAATTAATTTCAGTAAATCCGCGAAAGAAATCTTGAAAAAAACTAAAAGACAGTTCCGTCACTGTTTATTTTAAGAGGAGGACTTTTATCTTTGCGCAATTGCTCAGCCATTTTTCTTCCAGCCCACCACGTACCCCCTTCTAAAACCCGCGCCAAAGGAAATTCAGAAGGTTTTTTTCCTAAAATTTCTGTTACCTTTTTTCCGATTTCATCGAGGAAAGTAATAGTCAAAGCTCGCCATTCAATTATAAGATCTGAGCTTGGCAAATGCACTTTGTCATGTTCTTCCTTGTTTTTTAAAGTGATTAAACCTGAATCGAGGATAAGACCGCCATTGCGATATTCGGCTAAGCCTGTGAGGGAATCAATATGAGTGACACTCAGGCCAGCTTCCGTGAGCGGTTCAAATAAAGAATAGGACAGCCATTGGGATAACTTATGAAAAGGAACGAGGGCTTGAATCCCTTCTCCGAGAGGACTGTAGTTCCAAACATCGCCAATATTGACTTGATTGATTGTGGCGCGTCCTGGCCAGATGGAACCCAATCCCTGCTGCAGTGTGCGCAAAATAAAAGTGGCAGATATTTTTCCAGAAGGTGATTTTTCTTGGAAATAATCAAGCATATTTCCTATGCGCTGACTTTCTGTGCCAAAAAGATCCACATCGTTGTGTAAGGCATGACCAAGGTTGTGCAGAAGTTTTAAGCGCCCTTGAATACCGATAATTGGATTTTTTTCAGACACTTGCAGCCCTTCAGTCAGTTCATTTTCACTGATATTGAGAAGTCTTTCGGCGTCGACGCGCAGAGGATTTTTTTTGTCTGCAGAAAAGAATCCAGCTAAAAAAAGACGAAAACTTGCTACCGCAAGTCCTTCCGAGCGCGCATACTCTTTCCCCGATTTTTGTTCTAAGTAACGCCAGCGCATACCTGCCCCGGCATCGAGCAGCACGCTCACGACGACAAGGTCGAGTTTTGCTTTAGTTTGTTGTGTGGGGGTCTTCTTTTCGAGTTGGAGGATAAGTTCGGAAACTCTATCAATATTGCCAACATTAAAGTGATTCCATCTAGAATGAAATGGAATATTTAATTTTGGATAATTGCTTAAAGTAACATCAATCACAAATTTTGCAACTTCATCTACTTTATCTAGATGAATTTGAAACTGCGTTTTGTCTGCAATTGTTAAATTATATATTTCTAAAGATTTTTTTCGAATGGTTGCTGGAGAAAAGATATATTCAATATCATTTATGTCTCCGCTATAATCCGTCATATTTTCACTCATTCAGATTGCGTCCTTTCACTTTTAAGAGCTCAGTCGCATCCTTAGTTTTCCCTTCAGTATAGTATCCCGCTGCTTTTTTAGCTTCCATTTCAACCTGTGCATCCTGTGGTATCAGTTCATCGGGTATTGAAACTCTCCGGATAACCTCTATTCCACTGTCAACAATCGCATTGTATTTCATATCACTCATCGACACGAGATTGTCTATGCGTTGAATGCCAAGCCAGTGCAAAACATCTGGCATAAGTTGTTGAAAACGCATGTCTTGTACGCCCGCGACACATTCTGTACGGTGAAAATAAGTAGCTGCGCTGTCGCCGCCTTCTTGTCTTTTGCGTGCATTGTATACGAGAAATTTTGTCACTTCACCTAAAGCACGGCCCTCTTTGCGAAAATAGACAATCACGCCTGAACCGCCTTCCTGAGCCGTGCGGATGGATTCTTCAATGCCATGCGTTAGATAAGGGCGGCATGTGCAAATATCCGAGCCAAATACATCGGAACCATTGCATTCATCATGGATTCGCACCGTCAATTGTTTTGATAAGTCAGAGATATGGGCAACGTTGCCAAACATATAAATGGAAGTGCTGCCGATGGGTGGAAGCAATATTTTTAAATCTTTTCGAGTGATGAGTTCAGGAAACATACCCCCCGTTTGGTCAAAGAGCACTCGGCGGAGATCGCCTTCTGAAACATTAAATCTTTTTGCAATTCCAGGGAGATACCAAACAGGATCGATGGCGGCTTTGGTGACAAGAACATCTTTGTTTTTTGTTATGATTTTGTTATCAATATGCAATCTTCCTGACTCAATTGCTTGATTTATTTCTGGCATATTAATGTGTGCAGTTGTTATTGCTATTGTTGGTCTTATGTCATATCCTTTTTCATAAAAACTTTTAAATGCTTCTGCCACTTGAGCTCCCCATGGGTCAAGGCTGACAATTTTTTCTGGGTCGCCCCAGGAAGGAAAAGGACCAATATTTGTGATGGGTGCCGTGTTCGTGAGATCAGGTTTGTGATCCATAGTTAAGGCGCCAGAAGCATTGGCTAATGCTCTGTAGACTGTATAGCTACCACTGTGTGTGCCGATTGCATTTCGGTGTTCTCTTTTTGTCAAAGATGCGACCACAGGGCCACGTAAAATGGGTGTCCTTTCTCCCCAGTTGAGAGGAGCTGCTTGTTTAAAGATGCTTGCTGGGTGAGAAGTTAAAAGAACATGACCGTTATTTGCCATTTTGATTCTCCAAGCGGTTTAAATCATCCGATAGTTACTTTATTGTTTGTTTTTCAAATTCGACAGTTACTTTATTGAACTTTCAAGATGATTCATGACATCCAATTGTTACTTTTTTGTTGAATCCACTTGCTCGTAATTTTTTTTCTTTGGCTCCAAAATTCAATTCCGCTTTCGCCAGTAATATCGCCA
Source organism: Fluviispira sanaruensis (assembly GCF_004295685.1). Taxonomy (NCBI): domain Bacteria; kingdom Pseudomonadati; phylum Bdellovibrionota; class Oligoflexia; order Silvanigrellales; family Silvanigrellaceae; genus Fluviispira; species Fluviispira sanaruensis. The sequence continues at coordinate 2,136,014 of NZ_AP019368.1, read as the reverse complement.
TGCCCAAATTTGGATTGATTGATCCCGCCAAAGGAAAAAGGTTCGCGTGGAACGGGGATGCCGACATTGATGCCAATCATGCCAGATTGCGCCCTTTCAGCTACATATTCAGCGACATCACCTCGCGTAGTAAAGACTGATGCGGCATTGCCAAATGGGTTTGCATTCTCAATTGCGAGAGCCTCGGCCAAATTTTTGCAACGAATAATAGAAAGAATAGGGCCGAATAATTCTTCTTTTGCGGCAAAACTTTGCGCTGTTACGTTGTCTAAAATTGTGGGATTCAGCCAGTTCCCTTTTTCATATTCTTTTGGAATTGTTACTTTACGTCCATCCACTAAGACCTTTGCACCTTCTTTATGTGCTTTTTCGATTGCATTGCACAGACGAATATAAGATTCATTTGTAATAATTGCGCCCATATTTATTTTGGGCTGAAACTCTTTTGCACGGTCGGAAAGTGTCTTGATTATATGATCGACTTCTCCAACTGCCAGTAAGACACTGGCAGCCATGCAACGCTGCCCTGCACATCCCGTAAAAGAAGCTAGAATACCTTCAACAGCTGTTTCTTTATCCGCATCAGGCATTAAAATAATATGATTTTTTGCACCGCCTAAGGTCAATGCTCTTTTTCCAAGTGATGTTGCTCTTTTATATACTTCTTTTGCCACAGGAGTTGAACCCACAAAAGCAATTGCTTTTATGTCTTCATGATCACAGAGGCCATCAACTGTTACTTTATCACCCTGAACCACACTGAGCACTCCATCCGGCAGACCCGCTTTTTTCAAACCCTCTGCAATTAATAATGAAGTCATCGCTGTTTTTTCCGACGGCTTCCAAATAAAACAATTTCCAACGATCAATGCATTTGGGATCATCCACATGGGCACCATTGCGGGAAAATTACTGGGCGTGATTCCTGCAACAATTCCTAGTGCTTCTCTGCGGTATTCACAGGTCACCCCTCTAGACACAGGTGTTTTATAAAGACGCTCACTTGCAGGTAGACTCATGGAAAATTCAATAATTTCAACACCTTTCAGCAGACCATCTTGAGCTTCTCGAGGCAGTTTACCGCACTCATTGCTAATGGTTTGCGAAAGAAGCTCCATATTTTCTAAAATCCAGCCTCTAAATTGATTTAAGATCTGTGCTCTCTCCCGCAAACTTGTTTCAGCCCATACCTTTTGCACAGCTTGCGCAGATTTGACTGCCTGTGCGATGTCCAAAGCATTGCTTCTAAATGTGCGCGCGATAGTCAATCCCGTAGAAGGATTTTTAATGTGAGAAAGCTCTTCTGCTGGTTTTATCCATTTCCCTCCTATAAAATTAATGCACTCAACTAATTCTTGGTTTACAAAGCGACTTAGCATACGATGAATTTCCTTTATGCTCTTTGATTAGGTAAACAAAAAGAGTATGTTTAGTATCCCTAGACTATTGGTAATGGTTTAGTGTATGTCAATTTTCCGATGTGGTAAACCATATCAATTTTAAATGGCGAATTTAGACATTTGATGTTTATATTTGCATCTCATAAAGTCATACCAATGTTTGTTTTTGGTATCAGTGTTGTGTAGGAGTACGAAAAACGATGCCACCTAAGATGCCTTCCCAACCACAAGAGTTGACTCGTGAAGAGATTGTTCAGCTCAAATCTGTACTTACAAAGATGCGTGATGATCTTTATGCTAAAGAACATGCACGCAAAACTGAAGGCGCATATGAAATTAGCCGTGATGATATCTCTGATGAGACAGATCTTGCGTCTGTCGAAACCGATCAAGAAGTCAATATGAAACTTGCTGAAGCGGAACGTAACAAGCTTTCTCTTATTGAAAAAGCCCTCAGAAAAATTGATGCCAACGATGGCACTTATGGACTGTGTGAAGGGACGGGAGATCCGATCGGATTTAAACGTTTACAAATACAACCATGGGCGCTCTATTCTTTGCGTCATCAAGAAGATTTAGAACGTGGACGCAGAGCAAATTAAACTCATTAAAGGTCATAAATTCCAAGAAAAAACTCTCGAAAAATTTTTTTTGAGAGTTTTTTTTATAATAATTAGAAATAGGCTAGACGGCCAAAAAAATCGATGATACTTTTGCGTTGCATTTTAAAAAAGTACAACAGTATGGGAGATCTCAGTTATGGCGGTTTCAATAAATAAACTTATATCCTCAAGTCTTTTGGCAACATTATTGTTTTCTTCTGTTTCTTTTGCGGCAGAGGTTCCAAAAAATGTCACTTTAGCAAAAAAACAAGTCTTTAATAAAGGAAACGGCGCTGAGCTTCCAACTCTCGATACACAGAAAACTGAAGATAAACAAGGTAACAACGTAGCCATCGATCTTTTTGAAGGCCTTGTCCGCGATAACAATGAAGGCGCAGTTGTACCTGCGGGCGCTGAAAAGTGGGATATCAGTGCTGATGGTCTTACCTATACTTTTCACCTGCGGAAAAATGCAAAATGGTCAAATGGTGACCCCGTCACTGCCCATGACTATGTTTTCGGAATGCAACGCTTAGCGGATCCAAAGGTGGCTTCGACTTATTCTTTTTTAATCCACGCAATTAAAAATGGTGCAGAAGTCAACGAAGGAAAAATTCCAGTGAGTTCTTTAGGTGCGAAAGCCCTCGATGATCATACTTTGCAAGTGCAGCTCGCAAAGAAGAATCCTGCTATTTTAGATATTTTAGTTATGAGAAACTTCTCCCCTGTGCACAAAAAGGAATTGGAAAAATATGGGGATAAATATTTCCAACCAGGAACGCTCGTGAGCAATGGTCCATATAAACTCACCTATTGGCGTGTGGGTGATAAATTAACATTGGTGAAAAATCCTCATTATTGGAATGCAAACAAAACAGTCATTGAAGAAGTGAATTATTTTCCAGTACAAAATGTAAATAGTGAAGAGCAGATGTTTCTTTCTGGTCAGCTCGATATGACCAACGATATTGCAACGGATCAATTTGAAAAACTAAAGAAACAACTCGGCAGTGAAGTGCGTAGCCATGCCTTTTTAGGCAGTTACTTTTTTAGTTTTAACAATCAAGTCGCTCCATTTAAAGAAAATAAAAAATTAAGAGAAGCTCTTAATTTAGTTGTAGATAGAAATGTCATCACACAAAAGGTAACAAGAAGAGGAGAAATTCCTTCCAATGACATTGCGGCACAAGGTGTCAAAAATTATAGTTTACATGAATACAATTGGTCAAAACAATCTATGCAGGAGAGAATAAAAGAAGCAAAAAAATTGTATGCTGAAGCGGGTTATTCTGAAAATAATCCATTAAAGCTTAAAATCACATACAGCACAAACGAGAACTTTAAAAAGCTTGCGCTTGCAGTTGCTTCTATGTGGAAAGATCATCTAGGCGTCAAAGTCGAACTCGAAAATCAAGAGTGGAAAGTGTTTTTGAAAACAAGACAAAAAGGAGATTTCCAAGTCGCTTTTGACAGATGGAATGGGGATTATAACGATGTGAATACCTTTGCAGAACTATTGAGAAGTGATAATATTCAAAATAATGCCAAATATCGTAGTGAAAACTTTGATAAATTATTGAAGAAAGCAGAAGCAGAGCTCAATCCTGACAAGAGAAAAACATATTTTGAAGAGGCTATCAGTTATGCGATGAAAGATTATCCTATTCTTCCGTTATACACTGCTGTCGCAGTTCACCTCGTTAAAAAGAATGTGGGTGGCTTTACAGGGAAGAATCCGCTTGATAACGTAAGTACTTTCGATCTCTATATGATTGAACCAGCAAAGGTATTAAAGAATTAAGACACAAATGAAAAAAAATATCCTTCTTTTGATCGACCTACAAAATGATTTTATCCCTGGCGGCGCGCTTGCTGTGCCCCAGGGTGATGAAGTCATAACAATCGCAAACTCTTTAATGAAAAACTCTAAAAGTTTTTTTGCCGAAATTATTGCCACACAAGACTGGCATCCGCAAAATCACAAAAGTTTTGCAGTCAATCATACGGGTAAAGACGTGGGTGAGTTTATTCAGCTCAACGGTATCGAACAAATTCTTTGGCCAACTCATTGTGTGCAAAACACTCTGGGTGCTCAACTCGTCTCTTCCTTAAATTCCCATAATATAAATCGAATTTTCCATAAAGGACAAAATCCTGAGGTGGACAGTTACAGCGGTTTTTTTGATAATGATCACAAAACATCAACAGGCTTAGGCGAATATTTAAGATCAATCTCAGCAACTGATATCTATATTTTAGGTTTAGCCACCGATTATTGTGTTAAATTTTCAGCACTCGATTGTGCAAAATTAAATTTTACAACCCATCTTATTTTAGATGGTTGTCGTGGAATTAATCTCAAAGAAAATGATATAGAAAATTCAATCCTAGAAATGCAAAAACAAAAAATTAATATTTGTCAAAGCTCTGATATCTTATAAATAACAAATTATAATACTTTTCAGAGTTCTTTTTACTCATTAATAAAACTCGATAATAAAAGCCTATTTCAAATATTTGACATATTTAGCTTGTCTTACATTAGTTAAGATATTTGGGTAAGGAGATTTACGTATGCTCACTTTTTTAAAATATCTAGGATTATTTTTACTTTTTGGATTTATTTGGTTTTTTATTTACTCAATTCCAGTGAATAAAACAACAAATTTACTCTTTGTTTTGCAAAGAGAACTCAACATGCAATCAAAAGTTGAAGAGGTTGATACGCAGGGGAATAAAAAAGCAATCGATAGAGAAAAAGTGATCGACGCGCTCACCAAAGCTTTTGAAGATAAGTGATCACGAGATAGGCATTTTTATGTTTTTATAAATAAATATAGAACGATGAACAGATATTACATAGGGATCATCGAATTTAATATCATAAGGAATTCCAAGGTCGTCGTCAAAACAGCATGGCATTGAAACGGCATGAATAACTGCAGAGTCATTGGTTTTCAAGGCATTTACACTCGCCTTTAAACTGGCATGCGAATGGACAAAGAGCAAAACAATGGTTTTAAATTTTTCCAGATCAATTTTGCAGTTTTCAATTTGATCGGGAAAAATGGTTAAGTGTTTTCTTTTTTCAATCAGGTGGGTTATTTTTTCGTAATCACGTTGCATAGCGGGATCAACCGAAAAAACACTCCATTGAGTCATGCAAGCGATATAATAGCCCGTTCTTGGGTTGTATCCATCGCCAACGACTACGATAGCAACGCTTCTATCTTTGTAATCGAGTTTTAATTTATGCCGAGCCCCCTCAAAGACACCCTGTGTTTCGGAAATTTCTTTTGCATTGGGATAAAAACCTGTGGCAATCAGTTCTGCGGCGCATTTTAATTTTAAAAAGAAGTCGACATAACGTAAGCTTGGTTTTGTGACTTTGAGCGTGAAGAATTCATTTGTTTCATCGATATCGACAACGGGGCGGGGCATGCAAAAGACCTCAATTTAACTGCAGAATTTATTTCTGCTCTCTCTCCATAAAAAACTCTTTAGGGAGAGTCAAATGAATTTCGTAAGATCGTATCCGTTAATACAGAATGAAAAGGTTTTATAATTTTAAGTCCATTGTCACTCAATCCGTATGAATATCCTTTCTGACCATTGGGAACTTTAAAAAACAATCCGAATTCAACTCCGATTTCCAGTAGACTTTCAATTTCTTTTTTTAATCCATCATTGTCATCGATATTTATCCAGTTTTTTAGAATATCTATTTGAAATTTATCTGACTTAAAATCTGGCGAAAAGAGTCGAGCAATTTGGCTCACGGAAATAGGAGAATGCGGCAGTAACAGGTTGCCCGTTTCATCGCTGTGAGGTACAAGTAACGAAACAACAGCCATTATTTTTCTGGAATCTGTTTTTTTATTGAGTATACTTTCACGCATTATAAAAATAGAACCTTCTCTTTTATCAATAAACGAAATAAAGGATTCAAGACGCCAAGATAAAAGCGAAAGAGGATCGGAGTGCAGCTGATAAAGAAAATCAAATAGAGTATTTTTAATATTTGGATAATTATCTAAGAAAAATTCGTGATTTTCTAAAACAGTGTCATTCCATTCAAATTCTTTTTTTGCCGTTATCTGCGCAATTTTTTCGCGAGATATTTTTCTAATATTTTCGATTGTTTCACTGGAAAAAACACTCATACCCGTTAAATAATCTTCTTCTTTTTCTGAGCAAAAAATTCTTTTAATAAACTCTACTGAAAAGATCTGCTCAAGTTTTTCTTTATCACTTATATTTTCTTTAATAGGGAGAGTTATTTCCTGAAGTATAGAATCAGACGTTATATTTAGCCAGTTTATGATTATATTTTTGTCGATTCCTGTTATATTTTTCAATTCATTAGCTATAAGATTTATACTCGTCTGTGCAAACAAACTAAAGCCAAAATGCTGATAAGCATGCGTAATTTCTATAATCAAAAAATCTCTTTGTAATGGATAAATTGCTTCATTAGTGCTCACAATATCTAACGAAGTTTTTAGAAATTCAACGACTTTCAAGTTTTTTTCAATAAGTTTTAAGTGTCTGTAGGTCTCTGGAAATATTTTTTTGATATTCATATTATTTCCTATTTTAAAGTGATGGATCATTCACATTAACAGTTACATTTTTTGTTTTTTGATAGCTACCAGAAGTATCTATAACTGTATTTATTTGTCGATTGATTTGATCATTTATATTATTTATTTCTTTTAGAGCATTCACAATCGGAGCAAACTCTGTGATATTACTCGGACGTAAACGGGTATTGCCTTGCGTAACAAGTACATCGTTTAAAGCATTATTAGTACTAACTACAGTGCTCGTGCCATCGGTGTTAAAGACCTGTTTCTTTTCTGCAGGGACAGGATTGTTGTCATTTGATCCTTTCGAAGGATTTTTCTCTTTTTTGGGTGCCCCCTCTGGTTTTGGTGCAGGTTTTTCACTTTGCTTGTAATTCGGATCAATCAAGCTTGCTTCTGCATTTAAACGATTTATGAGCATTGGTGGTGCTGTTTTTGCTGGTGTAGGAGCTCGGTTGCCAATTATTTCTGAATATTTATTTTCAGACAGCACAACCGACTTAGTCGGATCGGCGAGGCTAGTGACTTCAACGCTTCCTGAAGTGACCAATATTTGCGTATTTCCGATGGCCGAGGTGTCAATATATCCGCTTGTTCCTCTTATTCCCATAACGGAATTGGAGGTTTTAAATTTTACATCCACTTTTCCGTCTTCTTGAGGCTTCACAAAAAAACGGATTTTACCTTTAGCAACTTCAATAGCTGACTTTAAATCATTTGCACTATTTTCTTTAGCTTTAATGTTATATTCTGTAAGTTTGATTTTTGAATCTTGAAATGCCATTAAATAGCTGCCATCATTGAATTCAATTTTTATTGCTGTTTTTTCGAAAGTCGTCACTACATCGGTTTCAAATATTTGCATGTTTTTTTCAGCGGGTATGTTTTTTCCGGAGCGTAAAACATCCGCTTTTCCTATGATATTCGCTAATTTTCCAATAGATTCAAGTGATTGGGGGAAAGTTGGAATTTGGTATGCAATTGTTGCAAAGAGGAACAACTCTAAGATAAGTCTAATGAGCAAGATTGCCCGATACGGACCAATGGGTTTGTATTTGAGCACTGTCATGTGTTCCTCGACTGTGACTCCTTTGTTATTTATATAAAGACAGCATAGCGAGGATTATTCTTAATTTGTGAAAAGAGTGCCAAAAAGGACAACACCTAAAAATGTGTAGTGAACCTATTTTAACAATAGCAAAGATAACTCATTTCTCAGAGTTTTATGCCAAAGCCATAAAATCGAGGTCAGAATTTTTTTTAACATATATGACTTTTAGCAAGTGTTCACTTGATCAAAAATTATTAAAATTTGCAGTTGTTGCTTCTAAAAAAGGAGTGCATAAAAGAGCGGTAAAAAGAAATAGAGTGCGTAGAAGATTGAAAAATGCGCTCAATCAGTGTTTAAAATTCGTTGAAATACCAGCTGGCAACGAAATCCAATTGCTTTTTATGGCGAATAGAAATGTTCTCGAAGTTCCTTGGGATGATTTGTTAAAAGCTATAAACTCAACTCTGCAGAAAGCATTGAAAAAGTGTCTAACTACCCCGGAAGAAAAAGCATGATCTTTAAAAAGTTGAATGAATTCGTCGTTCTTTTCTTTGTTTTCTTGATTAGAGTTTATAAGCAGTGTATTTCTCCTGCACTTGGCCCAAGATGTCGGTTTTATCCGAGCTGCTCCCAGTATAGCTTAGAAGCATTTCAAAAGCATGGGGCGGTTAAGGGTTTTGGAAAGACGGTTGTTAGGGTGTGTAAATGTCACCCTTTTCATAGAGGTGGAGTTGATCTCCCATAGTTGTTTAACACAGTAAAGAACGGGATTCTGAAGTGAAAAAAGAAACAATAGGTTTAATGGTAGGCTTGTTTTTATTATTTGGCGGATATTTTTATGCGCAAAGCTATTATATAAAGCAGCAACAAGCAACGATCGAGTTACAAAACAAACAACAGGCACAACTGCACAAAGTGCAACCCGAAAACTCACAAGTAAAAACAAATGCTTCTCAAGAAACTCCATCTGCAGAGCAGACTGGATTAGCAAAATCATCTCCTGCTTCCACGGAGCAATTGCCTTTAGTTGTCGTAAATCCTTCGGACTTAATTCTAAAAGTTCCCTACGCAACCTTTGAATTCACTCCTGAGGGAGGATGTCTAGGTAAAAATAGTTTAGTTGGAGAAAAAGTCGCATACAATGATTCTACTCCCGTTTCTGTCATTCAAAATTATAATGTTTGTAAAGCCTATGGTTTTCGCGTTGGGACGACAGATCTTCGCGCTCAACCTGCGCGGATAGAAAAAATAGCTGATGGTTCTACTCAAATCATTCAGAGAGCGAATGGTCTCGAAATTCTAAGAACTTTTAAGTTTAATGACAAAGATTACAATGGTGAGTTTCATATCACTGTTAAAAACAATTCGCAATATCAGCAAAATACCAATGTTGATTTCGAAATGGGTGCAACCTCTGACAATCAAAACTCAGGTGGATTGTTCTCTTCCCATCCTGCGGAATTTCATGGCGCCGCACTGCGCCTTGCCAATGGCGATGTAAATAGAGTGATGACTCCATTTGATGCAGAGTCATCTTATAAAGTCATGCATACAGAAAGTGGCGTTGCTCCCACTTGGCTTTCCGTCGATTCCCATTATTGGATGAACACTCTTATTCCTCTTTCTCATAATCCACTCAATTTTGAAGTTGTGCGCACAGGAAATCTTTTAAGAAAAGACGGATTGTCTCCAGCGGATCAAACTGTTTATGAAGCATGGGTAAAACAACCAGTTAACTTAATGCCAGGACAATCAGTAACTTTTAATTATAAAGTGTATTTTGGTCCTAAAAATGAAACGATTTTAAGTCATTTTGACCAATACAGTTTATACCAAACTATCGATTATGGCTTCTTTAAAATCATTGCGCGACCACTTTATCATGTTTTATTTTTTCTCCACAACCTTGTAGGCAACTGGGGCATAGCAATAATTATCTTGACTTTTTGTATCAATATTTTGTTCTTGCCATTGCAGATTAAAGGATACAGTGCGGCACAAAAAATGCAGCTTATTCAACCACAAATAAAAGAAATTCAAGCTAAACATAAAGATGACAAACAGGCATTGCAACGTGAAACTATGGCACTTATGTCGAAAAGTGGAGTAAATCCTTTAAGTGGATGTTTACCGCTTCTTCCACAGATCCCCGTATTTTTTGGATTGGATACTTGTTTACGTAATACTTTCGATCTTCGCCAATCACCATTTTTCTTTTGGATTAAAGACTTAACTCAAGCAGATCCCTATTTCGTGTTACCTGTTCTGATGGCTTTTCTCATGATCGGTTATCAAAAAATGATGCCAATGCCTTCTATGGATCCAACTCAAGCAAAAATGATGAAAATTCTACCAATCGTCTTTTCTGTCTTTATGATTTTCTATCCATCCGGTTTGGCTCTCTACGTTATAACGAATACAATCATATCAATGATTAGGCAGGGGTTCCTGACACGTCACTTTAAGAAAGCACAAGCAAAATAAAGTAATCTAAAAAAGAGTGCTTTTGAGTGCATTTGCTCAAAAATAATCCCCTCTCTTTCAGCTGAGGGGTTACTAATTAAATCCCGAATTACGGAGTATTCATGGATAAACGGCAATTTTCTGGGAAAAACCTTGAGGAGGCTCTTGCAGAGGCTGCAAAAACATTTTCTACAGATAAAACTCTTCTTTGCTATAATGTCATTCAGCAGTCGAGTGGCAATTTTTTTTCAAAACTTTTTTCTCGCTCAGTCCGGATAGAAGCTTGGGTTGAGACATCCAAACAAGATCTGCAAGCGGCAGCTCGAGAAGCAGTGCGTCAGGCTCTGAGTAAAACACCGATAGCAAAAGCACAGAATTTTCCAGGGACACAAAAACAGCCCCGTAAAATCAATCTTGAGTTCAGTAAAAAAGAGAGCTCTCAACCTAAATTTGCTCAAGAAAATGTTGATAGTGGAAAGGCATCTTATAATTCCGAAAATTATATGCCTCGTAATTTATTAAATATGAAAAGCGAAGGTGTCGAAGAGTTATTTGATAATTATAAAAAATTATTCTTTTCTGCGTTTGATGTCCCGTTAAATAAGACTGAAACTGTTATTGGTGAAAATGAAGCTGTTGTAAAAGTATCGGATGAATTTATTGAACGCTTTTTAAGTAAAAGTGATCGTCTTTCGCTTGCTTTTGAACATGTTTTTAAACGCGTGGCACAAAAAAAACTTGGCGATATTTCCTCAAGAATCAGTTTAGACGCAGGGGAATCATCGGAAAAGCGTGAAGAAAGACTTGTGGGTATGGCACGTTCTTTAGCAGAAAAAGTAAGAAAAACAGGTAAAAGTGTTATACTTTCTTCTAAGAGCAGTCAAGAAAGGCGCGTAATTCACCTAGCACTTGATGGTGTTCCCGGTGTGGCAACCCGTAGTGTGGGAACTGGTGATAAACGTCGCTTGGTAATTTATTCTACTGAAAAAAGAGTGCATAAAAATAACAATCCAAATACTTTTAAAAATAGTTCAACAGAAAAATCTGCTAAATCTTCTTTAAAACATAAAAGAAAAATTCATCCAAAAAAGCCAAAACATTCTGGACCTTTTCAAAGTAATATAGAGCGCGTCGGAGCTGTTACTTCAAATGAAGCCAAAGATATAAATCATAAAAGTGAAGCTAAGGAAATAAATCATACAAGTGAAGCTAAGGAAAAGTTTAATTCTTCCCCAAGCAAAGATGATTAATTTTTTGTAAACTTAAGAAAATTGAACTAAGGAAAAAGTTTTGAACGCCCATTTTCAATCGATTTTTGCACTCGCTACCCCTATGGGGAGAAGTGCTTTGCATTTGCATCGCTTATCTGGAGAAAATGTTTTTGCAATTCTTTCTCCTTATATTCTTTCACCCCATAATAAAAAATCTGTCGATCTTGTTTCTTTAGCAAAAAAATCGGAAGGCAGAGCCTGCACCCGTTATGTTTATATTATTGATCAAGAAAAGAATGAAATAGATGATGTTGTGTTAACAATATTTCCTGCTCCAAAAAGTTACAGTGGAGAAAATATTATTGAAATCTCTGTGCATGGCAATCCATTGATTTCTGCAAAACTGCAAAGTTTATTGCGTTCCATTGGGATGCGCGATGCGCAACCCGGTGAATTTACCCAAAGAGCAGTGTTAAATGGAAAAATAGATCTGGCTCAAGCTGAGGGAATCAATCAGCTCATTCATGCAGAAACATTAGGAGGAGTTGAGCTTGCTCGTCACACTGTCGATGGTGTGTTGTCGCGCGAAACAGGAGATTTAAGAGCGCAGATTATCTCGATTTTAGCGTATTTAGAAGCTCATATCGATTTTGCCCCAGATGAAGTGGGAGATTATGAACCTGCTTCTTTGCTTCCACAAATTCACGCTGTTATTGAACGTCTCAATAAGTTACATGCGACTTTTTCAAGCGGACTCAAAATGCGTGAGGGAGTAAAAGTTGTACTTTTAGGCAAACCCAATGCCGGCAAATCGAGTTTGTATAATGCTTTGTTACGTTATGATCGGGCTATCGTAACTCATATTCCAGGCACGACCCGTGATGTGCTTGAAGACAGACTTGTTATTCAAAATAAAGATTTTGTATTATTAGACACTGCTGGAATAAGAGCTACAGAAGATGAAGTGGAAAGAATTGGGGTTGAACGCAGTTTGCAATCCGCTCTGTCTGCAGACGTCATTTGTCTTGTCATAGATATTCACAAATTAGATTGTTCTCAAATTCATGATCATATATTATCCGAAATAATCCAATTTTTTTCTTCCGTGAAATTAGCGGAGGAACAAAAAATTATTCCAGTGGTAAGTAAACAAGATTTGCTGACGGATGAACAAATAAGCATGCTGCATGAGTTTAATCAAAACTTTTTAAAATTAACTAAAGATTTAGAATATAAGAATTGTTTAAATAATAATTTGGTTTTGATTTCATCAGTAAATACAGAATTGTTATGTAAAAATTTAGTCAATCATCATAGTTTAATAATAGGTGAAGTGAGCAAAAAAGAGAATCCAACCTTGATTTCAGTGCGACAAAAAGACAAAGTATTAAACGCAATAAACTCTTTGAACGAATGTTCTAAGTTAATTGCAATCAAGGATTATCCAGAAAAAATTGCTTCACTGATCAATCATTCTAAACACTCATTAGAAGAAATTGTGGGTGAAATACATTTAGACAATGTCCTTGATAAAATATTTTCTACGTTCTGTATTGGTAAATGATTTCTAAGGCAAAAAGTGTGTTATGTTTTTCTGTTATTTAATAAGGAAAATACTATGGCATTTCTCGACACCTCCGATCGATTTTCAGGCAAGGCAAAGGATTTTGCTAAATACAGACCTACTTACCCAGACGAAATTATAAAATTTTTACGAGATCGCTATGGCTTTAGCTCAAAAAGCATATGCGCAGAAATAGGAGCTGGAACAGGTAAATTTACTAAGCTCTTATTAAAAAATAAGTGTCGTGTATTTGCCGTAGAACCAAACGCAGAAATGCGTGCCATTGCAGAAAATTCTTACAAAAAATTAAAATCATATACGAGTGTCGATGCAACGTCTGTTAACACAACTCTCAAAGAAAAATCGGTTGATTTTGTCTTTTGTGCCCAATCTCTCCATTGGTTCTCGAATGCAGAGACTGCTGCAGAAATGCGTAGAATTTTAAAGCCACGTGGAAAAGTTGTCATCGTTTGGAATAAAAAAGATTATAAAAAATCGGCTTTTATGACAGGGATTCATAAAGTTTTTATCGAAGACTCCATCGATTTTCTCTCTGTTAAAATTGAAAATATAGAAGATGAAAAAATTCTCGCCGATCTTTTTCCCCAGAAATTTGAAAAATTTTCTATACCGACAAAGCAAATTTTAAATCGAGAAGAGCTTTTAGGACGTATGCTATCTACCTCCTATGCTCCGCCGAAAGATCATCCCAAATATGATCGCTTTATGGCAGAAACAAATCGGCTTTTTATGATGCACGAAAAGGATGGCAAAGTTGAATTTTTATATGAAACCGTTGCATATGTTTTAAGAGTTTAATTGTATAATCAGGAGAGAGAAGTTATGCAAGAAATTAAAGCATATATTGAAATGTATAATAAGAAATATGATTCACATCCTTTATTTATTTTTCTGAAAGACTCGTCGATAGATCCGCGAAAACGACTTGCAATTGCTCCCTGTATTGCACATTTTTCCATGAGTTTTGCGGATTTAAATCGATATGTTTATCGGGATTTTGAAAGTATAGATATTTTTCAAGAAATTATTAACGAACATACAATCGAAGACTCTAAGCATTCAGTTTGGTTTCTAAATGATATCAAGCGACTTGGATTTGATCAGCCCATGTCTTTTGCAGAATCTATGGCTTTTCTTTGGGGAAAAGATACGATTGGAATCAGAAGAACGACTTACGATTTTTGTGCGAGCATTCGGTATGCGACATCATTCGAACGCTATATTGTCCTTGAAGCGATTGAAGGCAATGGATTTGAATTTTTTACGGCAACATGTAAGGCCGCCGAAGATCTTTCGCTTCTGACGGGAGAAAAATATATCTATTTTGGTCAGCATCATTTGAAAATGGAAACAGGACACGCAACTGGTGAAACTTTTCTGCGTTTAAAAGAAGAAGTGGATAATTATAAGCCAAGTGATGAACAAAGAGAAAAAGCGCTAAAACTGATTGATCGTTCTTACGAAATATTTACTCGCTTTAACGATGATATGTATAATTATGCTAGTAAATATAATGTTGGTGATAATATTATAAAAAGAAAAGAAAATATATAATAATAATTATATTAAAAATTTGACATAAATATCGGAAATAAAATATTCTTCTAAATTAAAATATAACTAATTTGTTTATGAGCAATTGAGGAGGATATTTTGAAAATCAAAAAATTATACAAAAATTTTCTTATTTTATTTGTTATATTAATTACAAAAGGTATTTATGCTGAAAATATTGCAAAATATATAAATAATAATGCAGCATTAATTGATCAAAAAGGAGTTTTTGATGAAAATTTTGAAATAATGGAGTTGTCCAAGTAAGTATTGCTAAACCCATGATTCATGACAAATAAAACATCTTTTCCTTTATTATATATCATTGGTAAAATCATGCGAAGTCCTCATAATAATATAATTGAAAACTTTCTATCTGGCTAAAAATCTATTGCAAAAAATTATTAAACGAAAATAAAATCACACTCAAAATTACTTTATCATTTTGATTTATGATTTAAATTATATTTTTTTAAAATAAAATTAAAAAGTAACTTCTCTTAACAGCTCTGGATTGTCGAGAACACGTCCTGAGCCAAGCACCACTGCTGTGAGTGGGTTTTCAGCAACAACTATAGGTAAGCCTGTTTCTTCGCGTAACAACACATCGAGGTTGCGAATAAGTGCTCCGCCTCCGACAAGCACAATTCCTTTGTCAACGATATCGGCCGCCAATTCTGGTGGTGTTTTTTCCAGAGCTAAACGCACGGCTTCAACGATGGCATTGACAGGTTCTTGCATGGCTTCGCGAATTTCTTCGCTCGTAACTTCAATGGTTTTTGGAATCCCTGCAACAAGGTCGCGCCCCTTAACCTGCATGGTGCGGATTTCTTCTTCAGGATAAGCAGAACCAATCGCAATTTTTATCTGCTCTGCGGTGCGTTCCCCAATGAGTACGTTAAAACGTCTCTTAAGGTAGTTGACAATGGATTCATCCATTTTGTCGCCCCCAACACGCACACTTTTAGAATATACAATTCCTAAGAGAGAAATCACCGCGACTTCCGTAGTTCCCCCACCGATATCTACGATCATATTTCCGCTTGCTTCATGGATAGGGAGATCGGCTCCGATGGAAGCAGCCATGGGCTCCTCTATTAAGTAAACAGACGCACAGCCTGCGGATTCTGCCGATTCTCGCACAGCTCTTTTTTCGACTTCGGTTATTCCATAAGGAATACAAATCACGGCTCTTGGCCTAACAAGGGAACGGTGATTATGCGCCACACCAATAAAATAACTTAACATCTTTTCGGTGAGCTCAAAATCAGCAATCACACCATCCTTCATAGGCCGAACGGCTTCAATTGTTCCAGGAGTTCGCCCGAGCATTTCTTTTGCGGCTCTTCCCACAGCTTTCACTGTGCGGAGACCACGCGAGTCTCGTTGGACAGCAACAACAGAAGGTTCGTTGGCAACAATTCCCTTGTTTTTAACGTAGACCAAGGTGTTTGCTGTGCCTAAATCGATGGCTAAATCATGAGAAAGTAGCCTAAAAAACCAGTCGAACATGGATCCTCCCTAAATTTGGAGAGAATGAACAATTAAAGAACATTCATTAGTTTCATAATGGTTATAAAAAAGGTATCACTTTGATAATAGAGAAGCTATCAAAACTAAAACCAATTTTACTCTATTGCGGTGAATATTGCACAAAAACGTTTGTGCTCACAACTTGTATAGCAATGACTTCCGTGACAATGCTGTGAGTAAAACGAGGCGGTACAGGCATTGGAAGCACTTGAGACACAACCTCTTTAAAGATAATATCTGCTCCCGAAAAATCTTTATTTGGGTTTTTTTTCTGAGTCAAATTTTCGAACTTTTCAAGGAAACCATCTCCTTTAATATAGATTTTATAATATACCACATCCCCAGGTCTCAGGGGAGACTCGGGCGGCAAGTTTCGATCTTTTAAATTCCAGATGGCGCCAAATTTTTCCTTAAATTCCTGACTAAATTGATAAAGACTCATATCTTTTGCAGCGAAACGCTCTTTGTATTGCGGTTCGTTGCTTGGTGCATATTCTTTGCCCATAATGGGAATATCTCCACTGTCTCCTTGGATAGATTTTCCTTGTCGCGCTTCTCTTCTGATTTCATCGATATAAGTTTGGCTTGACTGAGGAAGCAGAGATTCTATCCCTCCAAAAGGTTTTTTTTGCGATTTATTTGGTAGCGCAATTTTATCTTTTTTTCTTGGGAGAGCATTGTTTTTGAATGGATCATTCACAACTCTTTTATCGTTTGATTCAAGTTCTTTTGGAACTTGGAACGATTTGTTTGGGATTGTGTTTTTATCGGTTAAAACCCCACCCGATCTGTTTTTAGGAATATTGAAATCTTTATTTTGCGTTTGATCGTTCTTAATGGCAGGTTTTTTTGGGGGCAAAGTGTCTAATTGAATATGAACAGGTGGTGGACTGAGAGGATTTTCTTCCGTAATGATATCTTTTTCATTAACTTTTATGAGAGATATTAAATATAAAAGAAGTATATGTATAGCAATTGAAAGGCTGATAACATAAAATAATTTTTTATTATTATATCTATGTAGCCATTTTTCAAATTGAATTTTACTTTCGCGAATTGCTAACAAATACAGTCCTTTTTCGGCTAAAAGGTTTCTCAAAGATTTTATAATCCAAAGATATTTATTTGGGTTATATGACTCCCATTGTCACCATTAAAAAATGGGTGTAACACAATATCTATCCATCAATCGAGGAGCTTTTACAATGGATCTCTCCCACGTTTCTCATTTTCCCCTTTTTTCTAACCTCTCAGAAAATGAAGTCAAAATTCTAAACAATTACTTAGAAAAAGAAAATTATAAAAAAAATGAATTACTATATTCCCCAGGACTCGTGCGCGATAAATTGCGTCTCATCATTTCTGGTCGAGTAGAAGTCTCTGCTCCCTCCTCAGATTTTGAAGAGCCAACAACCATTTATGGGCCCAATCAGTTTCTCGGAGAAGTCTCTCTACTTCAAGAAGGAACACTGCACAAAGCAAAAGCAGTAGCACTTCTTAGCACAAAAGCCATCACACTTTCTCGACAAAATTTTTTAAAACTTATGAAAGACCATCAAGAAATATCATGTAAAATTCAAATGAGCATCGGTTCTTTTGTTTTTAATCGTATATCGAGCGCTGTAACCCATAGCACTGTTCATTATGCGGGCTACAGCTCAGGAAAAAAGCGTTTAGAGCATGACCTGCTTGGCGATCGAGAATTACCCGATGATGCTTATTATGGAGTGCAAACACTCCGCGCACTCGAAAATTTTAATATCACAGGTGTGAAACTTAAATCCTTCCCAATTTTTATAAAAGGCCTTGCACAAGTTAAAAAAGCAGCCGCTTTGGCCAATGCAGACCTGGGAGTTCTCAATAAAGATATTTCGAATTATATAGTTATGGCCTGTGATGAAATAATAGCGGGCCATTGGCACGATCAATTTTTAGTCGACATGATTCAAGGTGGAGCCGGAACATCGACAAATATGAATGCAAACGAAGTCATAGCCAATCGAGCGCTTGAACTTTGGGGCAAAGCAAAAGGGGATTACAGCAGTATTCATCCCAATAACCATGTTAATCTAGGTCAATCGACAAACGATGCCTATCCTACTGCTATCCGCTTAGCGACGTTACAATCTATTCCCAGTTTACTTGAAGCTTTGCTCGAATTGTGTGGGCTTTTATCAAATAAAGGCAATGAATTTTCTGATGTTATTAAAATGGGACGCACGCAATTACAAGATGCTGTGCCCATGACTTTAGGACAAGAATTCGAAGCCTTTTCTGTGACCTTAGGAGAGGACATTGCCCGAATTCGGGATGGAGCAAAGCTCTTTTTAGAATTAAGCATTGGTGGGACTGCCATTGGAACTGGGATCAACTCTCATCCAAAATATGCGGCAAAAGCTATTGAGAAACTAAGAGAAATAACGGAATTAGATTTAGTAGCATCTCCCAATTTGATCGAAGCAACTCCTGATACGGGTGCTTTTGTCTTATTCTCAGGTATTTTGAAGCGTTTAGCGATCAAATTGAGCAAGATATGCAATGATTTAAGATTATTATCGAGTGGTCCACGTTGTGGATTTGGTGATATCAACCTTCCACCGATGCAGCCGGGATCAAGTATTATGCCCGGGAAAGTCAATCCCGTAATTCCAGAAGTTGTGAATCAAATTGCCTTTCAAGTGATTGGCAACGATCTAACAGTCACAATGGCTTCGGAAGGAGGGCAGCTGCAGCTCAATGCTTTTGAACCTGTTATGGTTTTTAATATTTTTCAAAGTGTCACTATGCTCACGCGCGGAATGCGCACACTGGGTCGTCTCTGTGTAGAGGGAATTACTGCAAATAAAGAAGCATGCCGCCGGGCTGTGGAACACAGCATAGGTCTTGTGACTGCACTCAATCCTCTCATTGGTTATGAAAACTCAACTATGATTGCTAAGGAGGCATTGGCAACAGGAGACAGTGTGTTTAATCTCGTTTTAAAACATAAGCTCTTAACCCGCCAACAGCTAGAAGATGCGCTTAAACCTGAAAATATGCTCTCAGCTCGACTCTAAAACTTTGCCTATTTAGCACATATAATTAATATTTATTCAGCTTGGCCGATAAACTCCAGACACACAACGGTTTGGAGTTTTTTGATGGAGAATCAAAGCGACTTTGAAGTCATACAAGAAGGATCGATTTCAAAATTAAAAGGACATCTCGTCGACTCTACACAATTGGAAGCGCATGTGCAAATTTTATCGAAAGCAAAAGAAATCAGCTTAAAGGAATTATTTTCTGTGAGTTGGCTTGGTTTGCAACGATTTTATGAAATGGTTTTTAAGTTTCCTAATAAAACTTTATTGTCAGATATTCCCCCTCATGTTTATAGAATTCTTTTGCTGTTACCTAGTTTTGGCAAAAAAGTGGGTGTTAAAAGTTTTATGATTGAAGTCAGCAAGCCCAATCAAGAGAAAAAAAAGATTTCCATGACAATAGAAAAACTTGCTGAAATTGGTAAAAAACAAGGTTGTTTTGCCCATTTGGAAGATGGTTCGCGGATAAGCGGATCACTGCATCATCTCTGTCGCCCCTTATTTAATGACTTTAGTTTGCCCAAGAAAAATTTTTCATCGAATTGGTGTAAAAAAAATGAAGGCATTTGTAATTTCTTTTATGAATATTCTTGTTTTATGCGCGTTACTTTAGAGATGTGTTCCCTAGCACAAGATTCTACTGCCCGATTGATAGAAGAATCTTTGCAACAAATATGTATGCGCATTTCTAATTTAGAATTCGGCGTAAAAACCATCGACCCTAATTTTTCGGAATATAAATCACGTTCTCTCATGTCCTTAATGCCACATATTCATGAAGTTTCGAAATCCGTAGTGATCGGTCTGAATTTAAGCAGCACAACATTTGAAGCAGTATCTGAAACATTTGAAGCTATTTTTCTCAGTGAAAGAATGGTAGGTCCAGAACTTTTTGATCAAATGGATTATTTTATTAAATTCACCGATCAACTGACACCTATGGCGAGAAGTCTTGAAGATGTGGGAGTTGAATTGGGTGACAACACTTTAAAATACGGTGAAATATCATCGTTGCGCAAAGCATTTGAAACATTTTCAGGGCGCGATTTGAGTGAAAAAAATATAGCCACTTTGCGGCGAAAGTTAAAAATGGATCAATATACAAATTTAACTTGGGAAGAAACATTAAAAGAAATACAAAATGAATTTAAGCTTATTCAAAATGAATTGGGTCGTTGCATAGTTGCCTTACAAGGATTTGACTTAGTTCGACAAGTTCTAGAACATAGAGTAGGGGAAGTAGAAATTCTCCGTGATCATTTTGAAGCGGTTCGGTCTAAAGAAATGCACTGGGAGAAATTAAAAGAACTTGTCTTAATTAAAATTGTTGATCGATTGGTGACAGATCAAGAAAAATTTTCGTTCGCTTTTTTCTTTCCTGATTGTACAATAAAACAAAATGACTCTAAACTTTTAAATGGTGAAACCTTTTTCTTTTAATTTAAATGCAAAAAATGAATATAAATTTGGGTTATTTAAGTGAAGAATTCTTTTGATTTTCGCAGAACACTTTTGTTAATTTATTTGAGTGAAGAATTATTTGTAAGATTAATTTTTTCAACACCAAGAAGTGTGTTGAGATCAATATTTTTTTGCTCAATTATTTGCTCTAATAATTGATATAATTTCCCTATATTTTCTTCCAAAGTGTCACGAATGGTATCCACGACAACTTGTGTTCCACGTTCAATTTCTATATTTACGAAATCACCCTCTTTTTTTTCTTCAAAGGTTGTCATTCTTCTGGTTTCGGGGATGAGCCAGATATCAAAAAAACCCTTTGTTTTATCGACTTCAGATAAAGTTAAACTAGCTCCGTTGATTGCTATATACCCTTTAGGAAAGATATAGCGTTTCCACATATCAGGCAATGCAAACCGGAGTCTGCAGTTGCCATCAGCCTCATAAAATTCAAGCAATCGTGTGCGAAAATCTATATGTCCAGAAAGGGGATGTCCGCCGATTTCCGCCCCATCTTTTGCTGCACGCTCCACATTGACACGAGCTGTGACAGCGAGTGTACTGAGGGTTGTTATTTCGAGGGATTTGAAGATCACATCAAACTCGGCTGAATTTTCACTGAGGCGTTTAGTAACAGTGAGACAGACACCATCAACAGCTACGCTTGCTCCTATGCATAATTCATTACAAAACCCGTTGGGAAATTCTATTTGAAATGTGCGGATTCCATTGTGGTCTTTGATATTTTTTATAATTGCCACTGCTTGAACAATTCCAGTAAACATGATTAATCCCTTTAAAGCTTATATTGTATAATATTTTTTTATTTATATAAATAATAATTAAATTTTTTTAAGTTCTTTTTTTAAAAAAGATAGTGTTGATTTAAATTTATTTAAAATGCACGGATCGTTTATATCTTCAATACTTTCT
Source organism: Fluviispira sanaruensis (assembly GCF_004295685.1). NCBI lineage: Bacteria > Pseudomonadati > Bdellovibrionota > Oligoflexia > Silvanigrellales > Silvanigrellaceae > Fluviispira > Fluviispira sanaruensis. Next base: position 2,114,555 of record NZ_AP019368.1, on the reverse strand, counting down.
GCAATTTTTATTTCGTTATAAAGATGTTCAAGAAAGCGAAGACTTGCATGAATATCATGTGCTCTTTTTTTTGCTATTTCAAAATGAGTTTTGTTTGTTTTCTCATGAGTCATTCAGTTTATCCCCAACGGTTATGCATCCAGAAGTATTCTTCTGGGTTTTGCCGGATCATGTCTTCGACAACTATATTCATTCTTTTTGTATTTTCTGTGACAATTTGTTTCCTTGTCCAATCTTTATTTTCTATCATTTCAAATTCAGGAAAATAAATAATTTCTTGGGTGTCGATTGATTTTCTTTTTATAATGACTGGAATAATAGGTGCATTTTTTTTCAACCAAAGCTTTGCTAAGCTATTATTTGTTGAGGCTTCTTTGCCAAATAATGGAAGCATTTCTCCACGGGATCGTTTTTGATCGACGATAAAACCAATCACTTCTTTTTTATCAAGAGCATTGAATATTTGGGTAGTGGATGCAACATCACCTTTTCTGTCAATCACTCTATAGCCAATAGAGGCACGCATTTTTTCTATCCAAATACCCATAGTTCCTTTAGCTAATTGTTTAGAAATCACATTTACTGTGGCAAAATCGCGTGAGTTTATATGACATAAAAAGTCCCAGCTACCTATATGAATACACATGGCATAAATACCTTGATTGCGATTGTATAATTTTTCAGCGATTTCTTTGTTCTGGAAAATAACTTTTGTCTTTTTAAAAAGTTTATCAGCTGCAAGTAATTCTAGAACTGTGCGAATAAAATTCACAGTGGATGCTCTGCCGATTTTGACGAGTTCTTCGGGAGATTTTTCATTTTGAAAAGCTATATTTAAGTTTTTTAAGATAACTTTTCTACGAATACGTAAAACATCATACACAATAAATCCAAGGGTTTTTGCAATTATTAAAATTCCTTTATAACCAATAAATCCAAGAAAATTTGATAGCATATTTAAAAAAAATATCATTAACATGAGTGCCCTCATCCATAAAAAATAACACTCTCAATAACTATATTAGAGATGATAGATTGTAAACATATATATGAAAAGAGTCTATACAGTTTCAACTAATGGATGTTCATTAAAGTGGGTTTCTGCTTCCATTTTTGTAAAGAATTTTTCATTGCAGACTGAGCAAACATAATTTGAACCATTGCGAATAAATGGTTTTTGACCGGGTGTTCTAAACAAAACAGGTTTGTCTTTTTCAGGTGCTTTTTCATAATATACAACTTCTTCATGATCCATAGGTTCACCTGTAGCCCCTTCAGCAGAGTCAGCTACGGATTCGAGTTTAGGAGTTTGTGCTTGCACCTCTGTAGATTCGTTGCTTTCGTTTTGCGCAGGAGCAGCAGAACTCATATTATTTTCATCATCATCCATAGAATCATTCATCGTGTCGTTTAATTGCGCTTGTTTTTTAGGCGCTTGTTTCTCCTCATCGCTTTCAGGTATGGGAGCGCCACCTCCACGCTGACGCGTAATAAGGAGATTTCTTCGCGTTTTTGGATCGGCATTGAGCATTGAGTGAGCCATATTTAAGAGGTGCTCTGCCAAAACCCTTGGGAACCAGCCTGCTTCCACGTCCCGGATGACACATAATGAAGTATCTTGTTGATTAGCATATATTTTTCCACACAATAAACATTGATAATTGTGAGCAAAGGAATTGCTGTCAGCTATTAAATGCGATTTTATTTTGAGACCGTTGATTGTGACGCATTTCCATGCATCTTTTAGATTTTTGTATCTTCTTCCACACAGCCCACAGATATAACAAGCAGGACCTTTGAAAACTCGGCAAACCCGTTGCATGGTTGGCGAGGAGGTTTTTTTCTTAGGTTTCAGTAATAATTGGACATTATCAACAACCATTGTCTCTTCCAATCTGCGTCCAAAGAGTCGCCCTCATTTGCACGTCGTATATTTATCGGTGTAATGAATGAAAAGTAAATATTGCGATAAGATATGATTTCGGTTAGGAATACGCGGTACCCTTTGGGGAGTTAAATAAGGAATCGATTCATGCCCATACTCACGGTTAAGACAGATAAAAAAAATATTAATATTGAACAAGGTGCAGCTATTATAGATGTTTGCGAAACAGAAGAAACAAGCATACTTTTTGGTTGCCGCGACGGAGCTTGTGGGGCTTGTATGATTCGAGTTCTTGAAAATCCAGAGAACTTAAGTCCCATGGAAGAACATGAGCGTGATTTCTTAGAAACTATGGCTGCGCGTGAAGATGAACGTCTTGCTTGCCAGTGCAAAGTTCTTGGCGATGTGACCGTAGAAGTTTCCGAGTGATTTTTGGTTAGATTTCCACTCATTGTTAAGAGGAAATATGGCAAAAGTTTTAGAAGAAATGTATTTTGAGAAAATGCATGGTGCATCAAACGATTTTATTTTTTTAGATGTCAATCTCTATTTAAAATTCGTAGAAATATCATTTGCTAAATCAAATGCTAAAGTAACTAATAAAACATTATTTTTAAGAGAATTTGTAAAAAATATCTGTCACCGTAGCCAAGGCGTTGGTGCAGATGGGGTGGTTTTCTTTCAATATCAGCAAAAATCAAAAAGTTTAGCGAAAAAGCATAATAATAAATCAGCAATTCAAATTTTAATAGTGAACTCCGATGGCAGTTTTGCTGCCACATGTGGAAACGCCTTGCGTTGCTTGGGACTTAAACTTATGCGGGATAAATTGTGGAACGGTCTTGAAAAATTAAAAATTGATCGTATTCATCCCGATATTTTTGCCTTCAAAATAAAAGAAATAGATAAAGACGAAGAATTTATGTCTGAAAAATCTCCGTTTGCTGTCCTCATTTCTGGGAAATATACAAAAAAGCCTGATCTTGCTTTAATCAGCGTTGCTATGGGCGTTGAAAAAAAAGTATTTTTAACTCCGTTGGTTGAAAATTCATTGATTCATTTTGGCAGTGACATAGAATTTCTCACACCCATCTTTGTGCAGTTATCGAACCCACATTGGGTCTTTATCTCACTTCGTTTTAATCATTTTTCTCTTAAGCAATTTGAAGAATTCGGACAATTGGCACAAGCAGAATTGCGCAGAAAAGTATTAGGTGAATCTGTTCCTTTAGCAAATATTGGCATGTTAGCATTGAGTGATAAGAATAACTTAGATAATTATATTGAAAGAAATATATTTCCTAAAAATCCAGAAAAGAAGAATCAGCAAACAGCGCAAAATTGGAATTTACATGTATATGAACGAGGAGCTGGGCTGACTGCATGCTGTGGATCGGGTGCGACCGCTGCTCGCATTGTGCTAGAGTTTTCTGAACGCATTCCAAAAGCTCTCTCACATGTTTATTTTAAAATGCCAGGTGGTACTGTCAGTATCGAAAATGAAGTCATTGAGAACGAAGAGCAAAGAGTTTTAAGTGGGGAAGCGCAATTTGTCTTTCAAGGCCTTGCTAAATTGACTTCTTTTTCTAAATGATTTTTGTCGCGATAAGCTTTGAAATTTATATTTATGTCTTGCAATAAATTAAAAGTATTTTTCTTGGAATTTTCTTGTATTTCTATGAGTTCAATTGGGAATTTAGGGTTGATAGAGATAAAGAAATATTTTGGATTTTCTATAAATTTATTAAATTCAAATATAGCCTTTTCCATAGGTGTTTTATCGGCAAAAATGAGCATAACATTATTTTGCTGGATAGCTCTTCTTTTTTCTTCTTCAAAAGTAATATTGTCTTCTAAGGATTTTCTCCAAAAATAATTATTTATAAAATTTAAATCTTCCAAAAGGATATTGGATTTAATTAATTTAAAATGATTTGATGCAAAAATATCATCTATATAAAAAGAAGTATTCATAAAAAGACTGAATATTTTATGGGTGTATAAGTTTAGTTTAAGTTCATAATTATTGTCTTTAATTTTATCGAAACTGAGATTAATATTTGCATACACCGTATCAACAGTTGGCCCTAAGACATCTTTAAGTGCGTGATTGGTTTTTAAATTTTCCTTAAACGAAATTGGCATATTTTTAATATTTATATTTAACTTTTTTATAAAGAATTTTAACGTTGAGTAGTTTCCAGCAAATGGTGAATCGTTCAATACCCATTGACAATCTATTAAATCCCTATCATTCTGTTTTAAGTTTATTTTAAATTCATAGTTGTTATTCGTATATTCTCCTTTCAAATCAAGGGTTGATTGGTCGAGTATGAAATCTAAAGTCTCTTTTGGTATTTTGTTATATTTATCTATTGATTTTATGAATTCTTTCAATTTATCTAAATAAAAAAACTGAATTTTATTTGCTTCAAAATTTAAGGGAAGAAAATCTGTTCCATTTTTGACAAATCGTTTCACACGCAAGTTTTTTATATATATATTTAAATCACGATCTTTTGAAGTAAATATAAGGTCTTTTATATAAAAATTTTTATTTAAGAAGAAAATTGGGGAAAGAGTAATTCGACTAAATTCTATATGATCTGGAAAAGGAGGTTTGTGTTTTAAAGCTTGGATACTTTTATCAAGCCCGACAGTTAATTGATATTGTACATATAACATGGCGAGCGAGTATAAAGTGCATGCGAACACAAAAAGGCAAAGTATCGCTATGGCTCTTTTTCTCATTTCAATGAATTTCCTTAATTTTTTTGTAATAAAAAATTGAAAATAAGATTGCATATGATAATATAAAATTAATCATACACATTAACTTTGTAAGAGTACAGTAGATGAATCCTATGTACAAAAAACTTATCGTGCTTGTTCTTTGCTTTATACTTTTAAATTTGGGCGCCAAATATTCTAGTTTTTGGGGAGAAGAGCAAGCTCAAGGTTTATCGAATGAAAATACATCCATACCAAATGGTGTTTATGTATTAAAAAAAATAAATATTTGTAATTTAAAACATAATCACGAAAAAGGGTGTCAGTTTGAAAATATGACTTTGTCCGGGACAGCAAAAATATCTTTGACAAAAATTCTTGATGGTCAATATTGGTTGGTTTTTCAAGGCTATTCTAAAATAAAAATGGATGATAAAGATATTAATTTTGGTTGTTTAAAAGGGATTATAGATTCTCATATTTTTTTTAATAACATAGCAAAAAATTCGAAACAAATAGCAAATACGCAAGAAAATGAAATTTCTGCAATTTCCAGTCAAGTGAGAATTTTTGAAAATACCTGTGTTGCAAGTCCACAAGCGAAATCTCAGTTTTATGTTTGCGATGGAAATTTTTTGGGGCAGTATTCATATTTGCAAAGATCAAAAAAACTTTTAATCCAACAAACACGCATGCTAAATGGAAAAAAAGTCAAAATGTTTAGCGTATATGAAAAAACTTAATCAACTGTTGCCGTCGTGGGAAACTATATAAAGATCTTTTCGCAAATAAATATCCATTGGATTTTTAAAACTGGCGCCTTTTACATACGGTTTTATCAACCGCATACTTGTTCCAGAGGCAATTGGCGATACAGGATAGTCTTCAAGTGCTGTTTTAAGTGCATCTCTCATTAATATTTTCCGTTTCTCGAGGTTCAATTCCAAATTCGTCGCCGCCAGCAGGTCGTCAAAGCTTTTGTTTGCGTAATTGGTTTGGTTTTGAGGATTTGAGCCTTCTATTAGGGCAGCGAAATTATAAGGGTCGTTAAAATCAGCACCCCACAAAGTGAGTGCCACTTCGTATTTTTTTTCATGTAAGTTTGTTAAATACACTTTCCATTCGGAACTGGTCAATTCCACCTTGGCGCCTAAGTTTTTCTCCCACATGGACGCAATTGCTGTAGCGTATTTTTTACTCGTATCATTCACATCGAGACTGTATTTGATTTTGAGAGGATTTTTCTCTGAAAAACCTGCTTCTGCATAGAGTTTTTTGGCTTCTGCGACGCGCTTTTCGTTGCTCCATTTGGCCCACTCAGGCTCATAAGGACTGTAGTTGGCTATGCCGAGAGGGGGAAGGTCGTAGTGAGCCTTTTCCCCTTTGTCCAAAATGTGTTTGGCTAGGGCATTGCGGTCAACTGCCATGGCAAGGGCTTTGCGCACGCGCACATCGCTCAAGCCTGGAACCTTTGTGTTAAACATAAAGTAGTGGGTGGAAAGTGATGGGGACGCGCGAATTTCGTTTGGATATTCTTTCTTAAGTTTTGCCGATTGCCCCGGAGGCAAGCCATAAGTCCAATCGATTTGCCCTGCTTGGTACAAGCGCAGCGCAGCTGTTTTGTCGGTGACGACGAGAAAATTCACATTTTCTATCACGGTGTTTTTATCGTCCCAATATTTTTTATTGCGGACAATACTTATTTTATCTCCAACTTTCCATTCCTTTAAGACATAAGCCCCATTGGTGACGAGGTTTTGGGCTTGCACCCATTTATCGCCGTGCTTTTCTATCAAGTCTTTTCTTAACGGAACGAGTTGGTTTATGGCTACGACGCCCAGAAAATAAGGTGTACGACTTTCGAGTGTCACTTGGAAAGTGTGTTTGTCGAGTGCTTTTACCCCAAGGCTTTCGGGTTTTAATTTCCCTTCTAGGATATTATTCGCATTTTTAACCATGTTGAGCATAAAAGCAAAAGTTGCGGCCGTCTTTGGATCGACTAAGCGGCGAAAACTATACGCGAAATCCTCTGCTTCCACCGGTTTTCCATCCGACCAAAGAGCATTTTTTCGAAGGTGGAAAGTGTAAGTGAGACCATCTTTGCTTATATCCCAATGGGTTGCAGCGCCTGGGGCATATTTCCCTTCGGAATTGCCCACAATCAAAGGTTCGTAGAGATCGAACATAATATTCGCAGCTAAATTGTCAGAGCTTTTGTTTGGGTCGAGTGAAGAAATTTCACTCTGATTGTCTATATTGAGAACTTGGTTCTTAGCTAACTTTGTACCAGCGGGCACAACCGCCGCAAAGCTTTGTGCGCAAAGGAGGAAGGACAAACCTGTCCATAACGATAATTTAACGTGCTTTTTTTGCATGAAATACTCCTCGGAAAATCATAAAATGAGTTTTTAAATACAGAAACTTTGAATAATGACTTTTCGAGGCTAGCAAAAATGATATAATTGTCAATTAATTCCTTGTGATAAAGGACATGAATTCATTGCGTGAAGCAGGTGATTCTCTAAAGAGACCGAGCATAGTGCTTGTGACCATTTTTGCAGATTGTTTGCGCACACCGCGCACGCACATACAACTGTGCATTCCTTCAAACACAACCGCAACACCCTGTGGTTTTAAATGTGTTTGAATGGCTTCAGCAACCTGTTGAGTCAGTCTTTCTTGAACTTGCAACCGTTGGGAAAAAGTATCGACTATGCGAGCAAGTTTAGACAATCCCACAATACGTCCTTCAGAGGGAATATAAGCGACATGAGCTTTGCCGCTAAAACTTAAGAGATGATGTTCACAGGTAGAGCTAAATTCAATGTCTTTTAGGAGCACCATTTCATCGGATTGGGATTCGAAGGTCGTTGAGAGAATTTCTTCGGGTTTGGCACTGTATCCTTCTGTGAGTTCTAAAAGTGCACGGCAGTAGCGGTCTGGGGTTTCAATTAATCCTTCCCTATTAGGATTTTCTCCAATATAACGTAACAAAGTACGCACTGCTTCCGTTGCTTCCTGTGCTGTTACATTATTTGAAGAAACTGCCTTTTTAAAAAATGGACTCATTGCTAGACCCTCTCATAAACTTTTTAAAGTGATTTTTGCCTCACTAGGTTCTTTTTCAAAATAAAGAATAAGACTTCTGCCAATCCTTCCTATCACATGTGTATGCTTTGGCAACAATTGAGCAATTTCATCTTTCTGAGAGTTTTTAGCTTCAGCATCGCTGTTTCCAGGCAATTGCACTTTTATAAGCTCATGTTTTTCAAGAGCCAAAAGTATTTCCTTGACTACGGTCTCGGAAAATCCTTGGGAACCAACTTGTACGGTGGACTTTAAATGGTGGGCTTTTCCTTTTAGTTTTGCTTTCTGCTCACTTGAAAGTATCTCACTGAATTTATGTTGTTTAATATCTCTAGCCATGCTCAATCGCTCCCTTCTCGAACGTAAAAAACGTAGCTTGCCCCAAAACTTTCTGAAATGCCATACTTTTTGCATGCTCATAATTATAACAAATTGTCTTAATTTCTAAATTGAGTTGACGATAAACACTCTGCAACAGGGAGGATGGCAATGGCCAAGAAAATACTCATCGTGGATGATTCTCGTACGATTCGTCAGCAGGTGGGTTTCACCTTGACTAAGGAAGGTTTTGAGGTAGTCGAAGCCGAAGATGGTCAAGATGGAATCAACAAACTGCAAAGTTCTGGTGAAATCAGCATGATCATTTCCGACGTAAATATGCCGAATATGGGTGGACTCGAAATGGTTGAAGCCATTCGCCAAATTGAGCAATTTAAATTCCTGCCAATCATTATGCTGACGACTGAAAGCAGCGGCGACAAAGTCGAACGCGCTAAGAAAGCAGGAGCAAGTGGTTGGCTTGTGAAACCCTTTAATCCAGAGCAACTTGTCGGCGCTGTTAAGAAATTAGCGCGTTGATGAAAGGATAGATACATGGCAAACAATCCTAATGATGCAAAAGGGGGTAAGGGAGCGAAGCTGGACGCGCTTCATAAATTAAAGCATGACAACTCCGGTGTGAGAAAAAGAATTGCTCCTACCATTGAAACTTATAAATTAATTGGCTTTAAATTAAACGAAGAAGAATTTGTCATAGAAATTGAAAGAGTCAAAGAAATCGTCCGTGTACCGTTGGTCACGCGCGTTTCAAAGGCTCCTCATTTTGTGGAAGGTGTTGCAAACCTTCGCGGTGATATTTTACAAATAGTTAATTTTCACAAAATAATGGGACTTGAAAATCCAATTATATCTGAAAGAAGTCGAATCATCGTATTGGATGATAAAAATGTTTTAGCAGCAATTATTGTTGATGGAGTTAGTGAAGTTATTGAAGTTGAAAAAGAAGCTGTTCAACAGACTCCAGACATTGTTGCAGGGGAAAGATCTAAATTTTTAAAAGGAATTATTAAGCCACACAAACACAGAAATATTCTTTGGCTTGACTGTGGTGCTATTTATTCTGAATTTAGTGCTCAGAATCAAAAATCAACTGCTTAATTTAGAGGTTTATATGTCATCATTAGTTACTTATGCAAATAGAACATTTACCTTTACAGGCAAACTCACTATTTACAAAGTCTCTGAATTGAAAAATAAAATACTCGAAGGTTACAATGGAGAAGCAACAAAAGCAGGGGATTTTTTTCTCGATTTAACAGCGGTTGAAACTGTTGATGCGGCTGTTCTACAATTATTAATTTCTTTTAAAAATATGCTGGTAAAAGCACAAGGGAATTTAAAATTAAAAGCAAGTGCACAAACATTTGATTCTTTGCTTGATTTATTTGGAATGCCTGCAGACACCTTTCCGAAAGGAAAGTAAATGGAATTTTTAAGATTATCTCAGTGAAGAGGTGCTAAGTCGTGAGTTATAATGAAGAACAGATGCAAGAAATATTCTTTCAAGAGATGCGAGAAGTCTTCGAGCATATTGACAGCTGTATTCTTGTGCTTGAAAAAACTCCAGGTGATTTAGAAATCATTAAAAACCTTTTTAGAGAAGTGCATACTTTAAAAGGTTCGAGCGGTGTATTTGGTCTGCGTGAAATTGCCGACTTAACTCACCATGCAGAAGATCTTCTCGATAGAATGCGCGAAGGAAAGCTCGATCCAACTGAAGAAGTGTTTTCCGCTTTGTTACGTTGTTTTGACCGCTTAAAAGAAATGATGAGCGGAGCTCAGAAAAAGCAAAACTTAGCAAGCTTTGACAATGCCGATATAGTTCGGCAATTATGTGATTTTAAAGAAATAACGGGAGAACAACTTCAACAAAAAGTGGCTGCAGGAGAAGTTGCTCCTACCCCTTCGGCTGAAAATATTAAACCAGGGGAATGTCCTTACCACATTTCCATAACAGGTGCCGATCAATTCTTTTTAACAGGAATTGATCCTATTACTTTAGTTTTAAATTGTCGTGATATATCAACAGGAACTTTTTCTTTATTTACGAATATCTCTCGTGTTCCTGCATTGACAGAACTCGAGCCAGAACGCTGCTATTTTGAATTTACTTTTAATTTTGTTTCTATGGCAGAGTTTAAAACAGTGCAAGATATTTTCGAATTTGCCATAGGTTCAAGCAATGTAAAAATTGAAATGGATGGGGTAGTCGCAGGAAAAGCAGATGCAAAAGCAGGAGATGTGAAAGCAGCTGTTGTACAAGCTCCTGTTCCTTCTGCGCCTGGGGCAAAAGCAGCTCCTGCAGCGGCAGCAGCTACTCCGGCAGCCACTGCCGCTAAACCCGGTGCCCCAGCTGCTGCCAAACCTGGTGCTCCCGCAGCAGGTGCTAAACCAGCTGATCCAGCTCATGGCGGAGGTAGCGATGCCAATGACTTTGTTCGTCTTAAGAAAGAGAAACTCGATCAATTGATGAATCTCGTCGGTGAGCTCATTACGGTTAAGAACCTTTTCGTTCACCTTTCAAATAGACTCGAAGAAGTTCTTCCTGAAAATGAAATTACCAAAGGATTTAAAGAGGGAACGGGGCATGTCACGCGCCTATCTGCACGTTTACAAGAAAGTGTAATGAATGCACGCATGGTTCCTGTGGGAAGTGTTTTTACAAAATACACTCGACTTGTGCGTGATGTTGCCAAGAAATTAAATAAGAAAATAAATTTCGTTATTGAAGGTGAAGACACAGAACTCGATAAAACTGTAAGTGAAGCAATTTCAGATCCGATTATGCACCTCATTCGTAACTCAATTGACCATGGAATTGAAACACCCGAAGTGCGCAAAGAACGTGGGAAAAATGATACAGGAACTTTGTTACTTAAAGCGGGTTATGAAGGTAACAATGTAAAGTTAGTTGTGCGTGATGATGGAAATGGAATAGATTTAGATAGAGTTAAAAATAAAGCTGTTACTTTAGGAATTGTGACGCAAGAGCAAGCAGATATGCTCGCTAAAAAAGATATTATTGAATTTATTTTCCATAGCGGATTTTCCACTGCAGCCGAAATCACTGATGTGAGTGGGCGCGGAGTGGGAATGGACGTGGTACGCAATAATATCCGTAAATCGAGCGGTTCTATTTTTGTCGACACCAATCCAGGCCAAGGCACTGAATTTAAAATTATTTTACCATTGAGTTTAGCTGTTATTGAAGCACTTTTAATTGGTGTTGATGGTGAAACATATGCTCTACCACAAGAAGTGATCACTGAAACTGTGCGGGCAGAGAAAAAAGATGTTGTTAATTTAAATAATCAACCCAGCATTAACTTACGTGGTGAAGTGATTCCACTTTTACGTTTAAATGAAGTTGTTAACTTAAGACCCTCTATTCTCGATGATTTTATTCATGCTGAGAAGAAGAGAATGAGTCAAGCAGGTGAAGAAGCTGATGATTCCGACAACAACTCTTCTGATCAAGATGATGGTTTAACTAACCCTGTCGTAATCGTACAAATTGATGGCTTAAAAGTGGGAATTCTTGTGGATGTTCTCTACTGGCAAGAACAAATAATGATCAAACCACTGGGTGGTTTTTTGGCAAATATTCCCGTATTTACAGGGGCTTGTATCATGGGGAATGGCTCGGTTGTGCTCGTGCTCGAGCCAAAAGAGCTTTATTATGCGGCCTGTCATGTCGATGCTAAAGCAGCATGAGAATTGATCCGGCCCATTTAGGAGAAATGCAATGGCAATTTATATCGCCAAGAGCAAAAAAGAAGAAAGAATGCTGCAGATCGGGAGTAACAAGTTCGAACTTGTTGACTTCAGATTGAAAGATTATCCTATTGGAACGGATACCACAGGACCTGCTCAATATGAAGGTATTTACGGGATAAATATTGCAAAAGTTCGTGAAATTAATAAAATCAGTCAATTTACAAAAATGCCAAACTGCCATGAGTGTATTGAAGGATTGCTTGAGCTGCGTGAAGAAGCTATCCCAATCGTAAATTTAGCAAAATATTTAGGCTATGCCAATCATGCTTTAAGAGCCACTGATAATATTATTATTTGTGAATTTAATGGCTTGGTTACTGGCTTTGTCGTCCATCAGGCTATGCGTATCCGTCGTATTTCATGGGAAGCAATCCTGCCACCAACGCGTCTAATTGGACGTGAAGGGGGGTGTGTCACTGGTATGCATAAGCTTTCAAAAGGACAGGATAATGAGCGGGATCTTATGCTTCTTATCCTCGACTTTGAAAAAATTGTGGCTGAGATCAACGGTGAAACCGATGCTCTCAATCGCTTTACAGAAGATAAATTGAACAACCGTGTTCAAGGCTCGAACGACGAAACGAAGACAGTGCTTGTCGTCGACGACAGTATGACTGCGCGTACACAAGTGGAATTATTCTTAACTCAACATGGTTATCGTGTGATCACCGCAACAGATGGTGAAGAAGGCCTCTTTACGCTGGCTGCGTTGCACGAACAAGCGCAAAAAGAAGGCAGAGAGCTCACTGATCTTGTGCAAGTTATAGTAACGGACGTTGAAATGCCACGTATGGATGGCCATGCCTTTACTCAAACTTTAAAGAAAGATCCTCGTTTCAATTCTCTTCCGATTATCATGCACACTTCACTTTCTGGTAGAGCAAATCAAGAAACAGGAAAGAGTTTGGCGGATGAGTATGTGGTCAAATTCAATGGTGAAGCATTGATAGCGACAGTCAACCGTATTTGGAAAAAATTAATGGATAAATTAGAATCAAATAGAACCGATGAATTAAACGACGATGAAGATATGGCATCTTAGCTAATGGAGTTTTTCTCATGGCAGTAAATGTTCTCATCATTGATGACTCAACTACAGTGTGCGCAATGTTAACTCAAATGTTGACAACAGCTGGATTTACTGTTGTGGGAGTTGGCAAAAATGCAGATGAAGGCTTACAACTTGCAGGAAAACTGAAGCCAGATGTTATTACTTTAGATATTGAAATGCCAGGAAAAAGTGGTATACAAATCTTGCCACAATTACAAAAAGTTTGTGATGCTGCGGTCATTATGTGTTCCACTTTGACCAATCAAGCGGCTTCTGCAACTCTCCAGTCCTTGGAAAAAGGTGCATTTGACTACATTCCTAAAACAGAAATTGGCAAATCATTTACACCAGATATGCTTAAAGAACGTGTGAATAATGCTTACGTCTACGTTATTGGCAAACGCAAAGGGGAAGTTGCTCAATATAAGCCGACTGTGCCTGTGTCTTCATTGCCATTTATGGCTCCAAAGGCAATAGTGATTGGTGTTTCAACGGGTGGACCAGCAGCATTGCATAAGCTTTTTACAATGCTGCCTGTTATGCCAGTGCCAATTGTCGTTGTTCAGCATATGCCAGCTGCATTCGTTGCTTCCTTAGCAGAGCGAATTGCGCAACAGTCCAAACACAAAACTTCTGTGGCAAAAGATGATCACACCTTTGTTCCAGGCGAAGTTTGCTTTGCTCCTGGCGATAAGCACGTTGTTTTTAAGAAAATTCAAAATAGAGTTTACTGCGACCTCAGTGAAGAACCCAAGAATATTCTCCACAAGCCCTCTGCAGATGTTCTGTTTCAAACAGCCGCTGAAGTCATGGGCAAAGATCTCCTTGCTGTTGTTCTAACCGGTATGGGTCGTGATGGAGCTGATGGCTCAAAAACAGTGCGGTTGCGCGGCGGTATGGTCTTAGCAGAGAGTAAAAGCTCTTGTGTCGTTTATGGTATGCCTAAATCCGTGATTGATGCGAAAACAGCGAATTTTGAATTTGATTTACAAGATATGGCTGCAGCTATTACGAAAATAGTGACAGGTAAAATACTACCACCGCAGTCGACTTAGGTCTCATTTAACTGTGTTTCGCAGTTTATTGAAGAAATATTCATTTAATTAAAAACAGTAACATCTTGCTTTTATTATATATTTTACATCAGATATATGCCTGAACATTCATTCCAAAACTCTTTCCACTCTTGCTTCAATTCATAATTCCATTTCAAACTAACAATCAATTAAGTTATGCTTTCTAAGATAATTTAAAAAGTAAAATTAAACTCAAAAAATAGCAAAGAAAATTAGCTCGTAGAAAGGGATCTATATAATGATAGAAATACCTATTCTAATCATATAAAGAAATGAAGATGATCGCCTGAAGAATAAAACCCATATCTAAGCTTTGAATAGTTAGCTTATTTTTTACAAAATCGTTTTTATTTGAAAGAAAAAAAGATAAGAAAATAGTTATCTAGCTAACCAAAAGTTGTAATTTTTTTTGACATTCATGGTTTTTAATGATTATTATTTTAATAATATGCTAATATTTATGGATAAATATATGTATAATATACTTAAAATGAGTAAGATAAATTTACATAAAATAAAATCGTGCCTAAATCAATATTCAGGATTTAATAATTTATCATCTCTATTAAGAGGTGTATTAGTACTTTTATAAGGAATATAGAAATGACAATGCAAAAATATAGTAAAATTATTTCATTGCTAAGTATTGCTTTTTTTTCTGTTACATCTTCAAATCTTGCATATTCAGTGGAATTAGCTCATACAAGTCAATTACAGCATAACACTCGAGACAATCAAAATGGAGTTTATAATATATTTGTAGGTAATAATTTAATAAAATCAAACAATAAGAATAGACTGAAAAGATCTTTATCGTATGATTATTATTCACAAAACTTATTAAATGGTTACCAGCTACCAAGTTTAGATCATATTCAGGAATATGTTACTGAACATAATAATGCGTTACCAGACACGTGGGGCGCTGAAGAAGGTAACAAAAAAACCTGGGCTCAGCCGAAATTATTAACAGAATTAGGCAAAAATATTTCTACTGAGCTTCTTTGCACGAATGTAAGTGGATGTAATGGCGAAATTTCCTTTTCAATGATTGGTGGTTTCTTTTTAAGCAATTATGAAACTCAACAATCTTTCTATGCTTCATTAGTGGCTAAAACCTCAGATGGTTCAGATTTTAAATTCATTTCTGATGCTTATTTAGCAGATCCAAGAAAGCCAGGCAGCTATTTCAAAGCTATTATTCCTAAGAATGATTGGTCGACGCATTATAGTTACAAAGTAAAATATGGGGATCCAATTGCTTATTTCATGATTGATCCGAAACTAAAAATTCTTTCTGTTAACGGTAACAAGAATCAAATCTTTGATGGTTCAGAAACACAAAGTGCTGGTACTTTCTGGAAACTACAATGGGATAGCTTGATGGGCGCTGGTACACAAATTGACAATACTTATTCAATTTCACACGGGCTGACAACCACCGACACAGCAAGTTTAGGCTACCAACTTGGAGTGTCAATGGGAACAGATGAAGGTTTTTTTAATGCTAATATATCTACGACTATTTCTCAGTCATGGCAGCATTCAGCATCTGTACAAGACATTAAAACCTATTCAACAAATTTGATCTTTTTGCCAAAAGAGTATGATCAGGTCGTTGGTTATTATAATTTAATGCTTGGTTTTTATACACAAGCGCCTTTACTTGAGCATTTTTTAGATCCAAATAATTCAAATGGGTTTAATTACCTCTTAAACAATTCTTCTTTAGGTTCTTCTTTTGCAAAATTAGAACTTGCAAGAGCATTGCCTGTTACAGACAAAGGTGTTCAATCTAATATTGATGCACAGTCTCCTTCGGGCGAATTTATACATGCGACTGTAGAAGAAAAAGCAATATAATATTTAGAAATTTTATATAATTCGATAATATTTATAATACAAATGCCACTTGAGATATTCTGAACTTTTGCTTATTCTGTTTCTTCTTTGGCAATAATTGGTTATGTTTATTCAAATGAAACTCAAGGTAATTTAGTTATAACTTATGATAATTTATATGCAATTCATGAATATGGATCTGCTTGTTCAATTGATGATTATAATTGTGTAGAATTTAATAAATAATGTAATTTAAATTATAGAATTATTCTTAATAGTACTGTCAAATTGAATTACAAAATTAATACTGTTGCGAATATATAGAGAGCGGAATTAATATTTGAGAATACTATAATTCCATTGGCATCTACTGGTATATTTGGAAGATATACTTTCTTAGCTCCTAATATCCCTAACAATTTTAAAGATATTATAAGAATTATTTTTTTTCACATTAAATAATAACTTAAAAAGTGGTGAATCAAATCACATTTTTTCAAACAAAAATCCAAATCAAAAATATCAGTATTTTTTTAATCGGTACCGATGAATAAATAAAATGGTTTTATATTATTCATGCTTAATTTTAGCCGTGTAAAAGTTAGATATAAAAGGGTGAGTCATTTTTAATTGGTCTATTTTTTAATTAATACTGACATTTAATTGAGGTTGAGGTTTTTTCTGCAATTCAATTTTCAATTCTTTTCCATTCACGAGTCCAGAATCTTTATCTTTACCTTTGTTAATTATTTCTTGGGCGATTTTATTTTCTATTTCTGTTTCTAATAACCTGCGCAATGGTCGGGCTCCATAGATAGGATCAAAACCTTTTTCTGCCAAGAATACTTTTGCCTCATCGTTTATGATTAAATCAAGTCCTTGATGTTTAACTTTTTCGGCTAATTGTTCAAGATTGAGTTCAAGAATTTTTAGAATATCTTCTTTATTTAATTTTTCGAAGACTATCACTTCATCCAGTCTGTTTATAAACTCGGGTTTAAAAGATTTTTTCAGTTCAGCCATGACAAGATCGCGAACTTCAGCATTGCTTAGGTCTTTATTAAAATCACCTAATCCCACCCCTCTTTTATTTTCACTGATATATTCGCTGCCAATATTACTCGTAAAAATAATAAGTGTATTTTCAAAACTGACATATTGACCTTCTGCATCGGTCAGACGTCCATCATCTAGAATTTGTAAAAATAGATTGAACACATCTGGATGGGCTTTTTCCACTTCATCAAACAATAAGACACTGTAAGGCTGACGCTTTATTTTCTCAGTTAATTGTCCACCTTCACCATAGCCAACATAACCAGGAGGTGAACCTATTAGTTTTGAAGTTTCATGTCTCTCCATAAATTCCGTCATATCAAAACGTAACAAACGATGCTCATCATTTAACACATATTCTGCCAGGGCTTTTGCCAATTCTGTTTTTCCCACGCCCGTTGGTCCTAAAAAAAAGAAACTGCCAATCGGTGCTTTGCGCTCACGCAGGCCAATTCTATTTCTGCGCAAAGCATTGGCGACAGAGTGGATGGCATGTTTTTGTCCGATAAGTCTTTTTGCCAGTTCATCTTCTATGTGTGCTAATTTTTCGAGATCTTCAGCCTGTAACCTTTGCACGGGTATGCCTGTTACTTTAGAAACTAAAGTAGCAATGTCTTCAGCAGTGACCATGCGGTCTTCGTGCTTCATTTCGAGACCCCACTGCCTTCTGCGTTCTGAAACTTTATTTTCAAGGGTGAGCAGTTCCATTTGTGCATTGGCAACCATAGCAAAATCTTGACGATTAAAATAATCGCTGCGTTCCAATTCTTTTTTAGCTTTTTCTCTTTCAAGTTTTTGAATGTCAGCAGGTATACTTACGACTTTAATTCTTTTCAATGCACCCGCTTCATCGATTAAATCGATCGCCTTATCCGGTAAGCTTCGGCTGAAAATATATTTGTTACTTAACTCAACTGCGGCATCGAGAGCTTCTGGACTAAAATGAATTTGATGATGTTTTTCGTATTTTTTTGCGATTGATTTTAATATGTCTTTTGCATTTTCGATTGAAGGCTCTTCAACTTTTATGGGTTGAAATCGTCGCTCAAGCGCCCTGTCACTTTCTATGTATTGTTTATATTCTTTAAAAGTTGTTGCGCCAACGCATTGCAATTGGCCTGTTGCCAAGGAGCCTTTTAAGATATTCGATGCATCGAGAGATCCCATAGTGCGTCCCGCACCAACCACAGTGTGAATTTCATCGATAAATAAGATAACTTGTCCTTCGAGGGCAATGATTTCTTCTTTTATGGCTTTTAATCTTTCTTCAAACTCTCCGTGCATTTTGCTGCCTGCAACGAGGTCTGCCATTTCAAGGCTGAGAATTCTTTTGCCAACAAGATGATCGGGAACTTCGAGGTCGACAATTCTTTGCGCCAATCCTTCAATAATGACAGTTTTTCCAACACCTGGTTCGCCAATAAGTACGGGGTTGTTTTTTTTCCGGCGGGAAAGCACTTGGACAACTCTTTCTATTTCATTGTCACGACAGCTCACGGGATCAAGCTCACCTCTCCGAGCCATTGCTGTGATATCGCGGGTATATTGACTCAATGCACTTTGCTTTGCTTCATCATCACGATTCGTGACGCGATGATTGCCGCGCACATCGAGCAGAGCTTTGCGCGTATCTTCATAAATAAGGCCTGATTTTAATAAAATATCTCTAGAATTTAAGCGCGTATCAAAAAATGCCAGAAATAAAGTACCTGTGCTAATATAAGCATCCCCAAAATTTTTTCGCTCAAGATCCGCTTTTTCCAGTAGATATGCGACTTCAGGTGACCCATACATGCCTGTTGCGTCGCGCATATGGGGAAAATGCGTTTCTTGTTTTTTCTGAAGTTGATTGATGCTGTCATATATTCCATTTATAATAGATGTTTTTACCAAAACTTCGTCGAGTTTACATTCAACGGCTATTTTTAAAGCGATGGAATCTTTTTGTTCCATTAAGGCGAATAAAAGAAACTCTGGAATGAGCATTTTAACTTGCGCATTGAGAGCTTCTGTTATGCCTGCTTGAAATATTTCATTTACGCGATGGGTCGAGTTTTTCAGAAATTGTTGAGCCATATAATATCACTCCGCATTGTTTGATTCTTTTAACATTTACGGAAAGAGCTTGGTGTCAATCTTTTTTGAGTTTTCTTAATTTTCTTGCTTGTAATTCTTCACGCACAGTATCGATGAGAAGAATAATCACCCCAATCGTTACACAGCAGTCTGCAATATTAAAAACAGGATAATCGTATTGCCAACTCAATAAACTCCATTCTACATGAATCCAGTCTATTACATAGTGTAACCAAAGGCGGTCTATGAAATTTCCTGCAGCCCCGGCAAAAATAAATGCAATACCAAGTCGAGTGCTGAGCAGATCAGCTTTTGTTTTAAAAAAGAAAATGAGGATAACAATCATGGCAACTATTGTTAAAATATAAAAGAAGTATGGACGAATATTTTCAGGTAAATTTCCTAGAAAACCCCATGCTGCACCTGTATTTCTAACATACGTTGTGTTAAAATCGAGCCAATTGACAGGAGATCCTAGAGTAAAAATATGTTGTGAGCTCGGGTAATAAGTGCGAATATCTGTTGTAGATGAACTTACCAAAAAATGTTTTTCAGACCAAAGTTTGGTAGATTGATCCAATAAAATAAAACCAATACACAAAAAGAAAAAACCGAGCAGAGAACGTTTAGAGGACTTTTTCGTAACAGGAGCTGGGAGGATGTCTAAGGAGTCTTTTTGCATTTATAATCCTTTGAAAAAAAAATCAAACAAGCATATAATTAATGCAAATTGCATATATTGGCAAGTATTCGAGGCAAATAAATAGAGAAAGGTTACACTTTCCTCCTTGAACAGAATGAGATATTAATAATTAATCTTTAATGAGTAGGTCTAAAATGAATGAATTTCTAAATGCTGATATTTTGAAACATATGGTCAAACAAAAACAAGCACTCATAACGGTCAACCCAAAGCTGCAAAGTTTTTTTATAGATATCTATTTTTCAAATCCAAATATTAAAAATAATTTACCTTTTTTACCTATTCGCTGTTTTCGCGATTTTAATTTGCATGTGGGCTCTGAGCTAGATGAAAATACTATATTTTACTCAAGTGGCAGCACAAATATGATTCAAGCTAAACATACTTTTACACCACAGAGATTAGATTTATATGCTAAACATTCACTCGATGGATTTAAGCGTTTTTTAAAAAAACAAAATCTAGACAAAAATATTCCAATAATCAGTCTTATTCCTCCAAAAGAAATTTGGAATAAAAGTTCATTAGCTGCAATGATATCTATGTATAAAAGTTTTGGTATTAATATTATTTATTGTGATGTAGAAAAAGATTGCACGAATCTAAATAAATTATTAGCGAATAGCTCTTTATATAATCAAGTGGTTATTTTTGGTACAACATTTCATCATTTGCTTGTAACAGAATATGTGCAGAAAAATAATATAGATAAATTATTTAAAGGAAATAAATTGGTAATTATAGATACAGGAGGTACAAAAGGTAGAACACAAAATTTCTCTCTTGAAGAAACTAAAGTAATATTTAAAAAAACTTATGGAGCAGTAAACGATTTTTTATTTTTATCCGAATATGGAATGTGCGAATTAGCTTCACAAGCTTGGTCATGTAAATCTCCACATGATGGAACATTTATATGCAATAAAACCCTTGTACCAATAGCAATTAATTTAAAAGAAAGAAAAATTTTAAAAATAAATGAAGTAGGTTTTTTAGGGTTTATTGATTCATTGAATATGGAGTCATGGCCTTCAATAATAACAGAAGATATTGGATCCGTTATCGATCATGAAGAAGGGATTTTTAAATTAAATGGAAGATCTCCAGAAGCAACATTAAAAGGCTGTAGTTTAAATGTAAGAGAATCCTTTTTCTTTTCAGAATTTGACTTTGAGACAAACACACCCCAGTCACAACCTATAAAGATAACGGCTTTAGAAAATTTTCATTCACCAGCAGATGTATTTAGTTTTATCGAAACTTTAGATTCAAAAGTTTGGACTTCTTTCTGTTGGGCTGATTTATCCACCACTCTTTTTTCTTGGAATGAATCAGAAATTAAAAATAACGAGAAATTGAAGGGTAAAAATATATTAATCATATCATCAGCTAATATACCGATCACGTGGGTCTATCCTGCGCGTATAGCTCAACTGTTAGGAGCAAATTCAGTGCATATTAAGTTGCCTTCATTGCGCAATGATGATCTCGTTGTAAATCGTGTGCGGGCAAAAATTGAAGATTTGGCCGAGAAATTGGCCGCTTATTTATATCCAACACAAATTATCGTTGAAAAATCAAGAAATCTTTCAAACGATCTCTCTTACTTTGATGCTGCTATTGTTTTCGGCACAAATATTACCATAGAAACATTTACAAAAAAATTAAAAAATTCTAAAACTCATCTAATTCCTCAGGGCGATGTAAAAAACAGTTTGAAAGTTGGACTGCAATACTCTACGGAAGAAGTTGCAAAACTTTGTAGCCTTTGGTTAGGAAGAGGGTGTTTAACTCCCATCTGTCTCTTTATGAGTGGCCGATCGGAAGAGCAAACTCATGATTGGCTTAAAGAATTTCAGCAAGTGCTTGAACAGAATTTTACGGAACGCTTTCAACTGGAAGGTTTATCTAAAGATTTTATTCATTCAACACATCTTCTTTATACGGAGTCGATCGTAAAAAACCTAGGTCTCGACCCTAATGAAGCAGTTTTTTCAGGGAAAATAGCTCAAGTCATCAATCTGACGAAATTGAGTGCGGAAGAGATTCTTCGTAGTCGTCTTGATTTTTCTTTTGGTGGATGTGGATTCGTTTTTGCATTAGATGAATCACTGAAGTCAATATTCCCTCAGTTTGCTAGTGAGAAAGTTGTACCAACATTGACTGATAAGCATGGTGGCAAAACATGGGAAGAGTGGTTTGATTTTTAAAGAATAATTTTTTAGCAGTAAGGATTTGCATGTGAAAAAAAATCCAAAAGGACATTCATTTAAAAAGTTTGCCTCTTTTTTTCCAACACTCAACGAAGAAGAAATTGAATTATTATACCAAAGTTCTTCTGAGCTCTCGGTAAAGAAAGAGCAAAATATTTTTATTGCAGGAGAAAAATCATATTCAATATATTTGATTGTTTCTGGTTGTGTAAAATTTACTCGTGAATTTGAAAAAGATAAAACAATTATCAGTTCTCTTGCAAAAGAAGGTGATAGTTTTGGAGTGCTTGAAATATTTTCAAAATCTCCTTATTTTGAAAGAACATGTACAGCCATAACTCATTGTGATTACTTTGCAGTGCCAAACGTTGCCATTTTTGGCATTGCAGAAAAAAATCCCTCTTTATATTTCGATTTTTTAAAGCGCTTAAGCAATGTGTCCTCCCGTTTGTACAACAGGATTGAAGGTGTGCGTTACAAATCTGCAAAACAAAGGTTAGCTTCTTGTTTTCTGGATTTCTCACCGTATTTGAAAAATAAGTCTCTCTATAAAAAAGCACTTCTGAGCCGCAGTGACTTTGCCGATCTGGCTGACATGACACCTGAAACAGTGAGTCGTGTGTTTGCCGAACTCAAACGTATGGGGGCAGTTGAAGGAAGTATTTCGGATTTTAATATTCTTGATCAAAATATTTTGAAAGAAATATCGGAATTTAATAATTTAAGAAATTAATCAAAAAATAATGTATATTTATATGATTTATTTTGTAAAAAAGTTATTTTATATAATACTATATTCTACTTTCATAATTTAATCTTGCATTTATATATAAAATGGAATAAATGCTATATTCTAAGTGTTTGTCTACTTGGTTTGGGGAAGAAATTTAATGTTTATCACAATAAATAATCGAAATATTGTAAACTTTATTGCTAAGAAACGTTGGCTTAGGAGATTAAAGATTTTTAAACAACCTGCTCTCAGCTACGTTGAATGGCACGACAAAAAGATTTATGTCGACACATCAGACTGGAATGGCCCTTCTTTTCATGTACTTAAGTGGGGAATGGAAAGTTATGAAAAAGATAATTTCGAAATTTTAAGAATGATCTGCAATCAAGATACGACTTTTTTAGATATTGGGGCGAATATTGGTATATTTTCTATTAAGTTAGCTCATCTAAATAAAGAAATGGAAATTCATGCCTTTGAACCTGAGCCTATTACCAATCAATGTCTAGAGAAATCAGTAAAGCAAAATGATTTTAAAAATATAGCTGTGCATAAAGTGGCTCTGTCAAATAAGAATGGACAATCTAGCTTTTATTTTGATGCAACCAATCACGGTGGCCATTCTTTGAATGCTGAATCTATAGAAGGTGAAGGCAATTTAATTTCTCACGAAATCAACGTTGAATTGGAAACATTAGATCAATTTGTCCTCAAAAATATGATAAACAAAATTGACCTCATTAAAATGGATGTACAACGGCACGAAGCCAATGTCTTAGAAGGTGGTTTACAAACTTTAAAAAAAAATCGTCCTATTATTTTGATGGAATGTTATTTAGACGATTTAAACGTAGCCGATTCTTATTTGCACAAAGCTTTAAGAGAGTTAAATGATTATTGCATTTATGAGCCAAAAAACAATAAAGTTATAGATGTTTTAGAATATTCTGAGAATTCTTTTCCTAAATACAATAATAATCATAAAGTTCAATATTATGATTTTCTTTTTATTCCAAAAGAAAAAAAAGATGAAATATTGAAAAAAATTAATGAGAGATTTATTTAAGAATAAAATTTTCGTTATTTATTTTTTTGTTATAATCTTCATTAGAATTTTTAAAGGAGATTTAACATGACTCAACATGAAAAATTTAAAATATTAAGTGAGAAATTCGCAGAAATAACAGATTTACGAGCGGCATCATCGGTTTTATACTGGGATCAAAATACCTATATGCCTCCTCAGGGAGCCGAGGCCAGAGGGCGGCAAATGGCAACTTTAAGTAAAGTTGCTCATGAAAAAGTTACAAACGCGCAAATTGAGAAGTTATTTTCTGATTTAGAAGGTTATGAAAAAGATTTACCCTATGAATCTCATGATGCTTCTTTTCTTCGACTAGCACGTAGAGAATATGAGTTAGCTACAAAAGTTCCCGCCGATTTTATTGCGAAAATGGTTCAACATTTTTCTGTATCTTATGAAGCTTGGATAAGAGCTAAAGGTGAAAGTAATTTCAAATTAATAGAGCCTTTTTTAGAAAAATCAGTTGATCTTTCTCTTCAATACTCAGAGTTTTTTCCGCATAAACACATTTTAGACCCCTTGATTGCAGAGCAGGATTATGGTTTTACTGCAGAAAGTATTACAAATATTTTTTCTGAGTTAAGATCTGAACTTGTGCCATTTGCAAAAGATATTATTTCTACAAAAAAAACAGATTTTGAATTTTTAAATAAAAAGTATCCTAAAAAAAATCAGCAATTGTTTGTGGAGAAAATCTTAACTGAAATTGGTTATGATTTTTCGCGTGGGCGCCTTGATCTTACCCATCATCCTTTTATGATCTCTTTTGCACTTGGAGATATTCGCATTACCAATCGCTATGATGAAAATAATTTTAACGATAGTGTTTTTGGTGCTATTCATGAATTGGGACATGCATTTTATGAATTGGGCAATGCAAAAGAATTGGATGGAAATATTCTTTTTGGCGGAACATCTGCGGGTGTGCACGAAAGTCAATCGCGACTTTGGGAAAATATGGTTGGAAGAAGCATAGATTTTTGGCAATATTTTTATAAAGATTTTCAAATGCTTTTTCCAGAACAATTAAAAAATGTTTCTTTAAAAACTTTTTATGCCGGCATTAATAATGTAACACCATCCTTAATTCGCACTGAGTCGGATGAAGTCACTTACAATTTACATGTAATGATTCGCTTTAACCTTGAGAAACAACTTTTAGAGGGGAAATTAAAGGTTAAAGAATTACCGGAAGCATGGAATGCTTGTTACTTAAGTGATTTGGGAGTTAAAGTTCCAGATGATTCTCATGGTTGTTTACAAGATGTGCATTGGTATGCAGGATTGGTTGGTGGAAGTTTTCAAGGCTACACTTTAGGTAACTTAATGAGTGCACAATTTTTTGATGCAGCCTCGGCGGATCTGCCAAATCTTAATAATGACATTAAAAATGGAGATTTTACCCAATTGCAAAAATGGCTTATCGAAAATATTTATTGTCATGGAAAAAAATTCACTGGTCCTGAGGTTTTAAAAAAGGCAACAAAGAAAGACTTAAATATCGCTAATTATATGAATTACCTTAAGAGAAAATTTCCTATCAAATAATTGACGATCCTGAAAGTTTTAATTGTTTAAAAAATTGCAAAGCCGTCGAAAGTATGTTTAGCGGCTCACAGTCGTCATGCAAACGACCTTCAGGAGGAAGGTGAAAAGGAAACCTAATTTGTGCCATTGTTTAGCAAGGCACTTTGGACATCAGCTTTGAAATCAGTTGATTTGCCTAAGGATGGGTTTAGATTCTCAAGATGGAATCTTGGTTGCGGTTTGCAAGAAAACTGTGCTCCGCTTTTTTTATCTTCGGTTGCATTTAGATGATTTTGCCGTTACAGAGTAAAGGTCTATGTGTCATTATTTTACTCTATTTTAGCGGGTTAATCATATGGAAAGTGAACTCCTTATATTTTCAGGCAATGCAAATCATGAATTGGCACATAAAATATGTCAATATCTAGATGTTCCCCTAGGAACTGCTCTCATTGGTCGATTTTCTGATGGGGAAACTCGAATTGAAATTGAAAGCAATGTGAGAGGGCGGGATGTCTTTATTATTCAGCCTACTTGTGCTCCGACAAACGAAAATGTCATGGAACTTCTCATCATGATCGACGCACTGAGACGAGCCAGTGCCCAGCGTATCACAGCGGTTATCCCTTATTACGGGTACAGTCGCCAAGAGCGCAAAAGCGCACCGAGAACACCCATTACGGCAAAATTGATAGCCGATCTTCTCGTCAGTGCGGGTGTAAACCGCATTCTCACCATCGAACTCCATACGGGAGCTATCCAAGGTTTCTTTAACCTTCCGGTCGATCATCTCTTTAGCAAACCTGTCTTTGTAGAACACTTCACCAAAATGAATTTAGAAAATGTCATCACTGTTTCACCCGATGCTGGTGGTGTTGAAAGGGCAAGAGCACTAGCCAAAGTTTTGGGTTGCGGTTTGGCCATAGTAGACAAGCGACGCGATCGCCCAGGTGTCTCTCAAGTTATGAATTTAATTGGAGATGTTAAAGGTAAAACCGCTATCCTCGTGGATGATATCTGTGATACAGCCGGTTCTTTGACTTCAGCAGCCGCAGTTCTGAGAGATAGAGGTGCGGTTAAAATTTATGCAGCCATCACTCATGGAGTGCTTTCTGGACCTGCGATATCACGTTTAAATGACAGTTGCATAGAGAAACTTTATATAACCGATACGATTCCTTTAAGTGCTGAAGCTAAAAAGTGCTCTAAAATTGAAGTATTAAGTGTATCTGAGCTCTTAGGCAAAGCGATTCGTCGTATACATAACTCGGATTCTATCAGCAATCTTTTTATTTGAGGACAGAGCGTGGATTTGGATTATCTTGAATTTTCTTCCTTGCCTCTTTCTTTATTCGATGTTTGTCTGGAAATCGAGGCAGGTGCTCAATTTCTGGAATTTGAAGGTGCGCGAATAGCCTTTGATTTCCTCCCAGCTAAAGATACTTGCCAAAAACTTCTTATTTTGGTGAATGGATATCAGCGCACACGGCAGGATTTTCGAGCTTTTCGTAAAAAAATTGAAAAGTTATCTCCTAACACAGCCACGCTTTCTTTAGACAATCGCTTTTCGGGTGAGACACAGGATAGTGGAATTGATATCCTCACAGTAGAGAGAATGGCCCGGGATATCAGTGCATTAGCTGCGGTTTTTTGCAAAAAACTCAATCTCTCCACTTTTTCTCTTCTTGGTATAAGTATGGGTGGAATGATTGTCCAGACCTTAGCAGCACACAATGGAAAAGTAGAAAAACTTTTTCTCGTAAGCACTACGGCTGGTGGGAGTGGCCGAACCTGGCCTGTACAAGTAAAAGATCCTAAAGAACTCAAATATAAGAATCCTTATATTTCTTTAGAGTCGACTAAAGCACAGATGGCTCGGTACTTCGGCAAAAGATTTTTACAAGGGTCACCTTTGCTATTTGATATGATGTGCAAATCTATTTTAAAAGCGCGAGCAGAAAATGAAGCAAGTAGTGATAAAGCTGCAGAAATTCAATTTTATACTTCTGCTATTTTTGATGGAATAGCATTTCTTGGTAAAATAAAAGCAAAGACCTTTATTATTTCTGGCGACGAAGATCATATTATTCCATTAGAAAATTCACATTTTTTAAATAGGAATATTGAGAATTCTGTTTTGACAATCTATGAGGGAGTTGGGCATCTTATTCTCATAGAAGAAGCCGATAAATTTGTCCAAGATGTGAGTGAGTTTTTAGTTTAAGGGTATTATGAATAATAAAATAGCTCTATTAATGAGCGAAAAAGATTGGGCTGAATGGTTTATTTCAAAAGGTGACAAAAGCTTTAGAGCTCGTCAATTGATTGATTGGATGTTCTTGCGTCATTGTTTTTCTCCCCAAGACTTTTCAAATATTCCCAAATTATTACGTGATTTATTAGCTCAAGAATTTGATTGGTCTATTCCTGAAATAGATACAATATTATCATCAGAAGATGGTAGTGAAAAAATATTACTTAAATTATTTGATGGCCGATTTTCTGAATGTGTACTTATGCCCTCTGACAATAGAGTGACTTTATGCATAAGCAGTCAAGTTGGCTGCCGTATGGCTTGTACTTTTTGCCAAACCGGTAAAATGGGCTTAAGCCGAAATTTGTCTATGGGCGAAATTTTAATCCAAATTGTTATTGCTAATAAAAGACTTGTTGAGCGTAATATTTTGGAGAGAAAGGTAACAAATATTGTTTTTATGGGGATGGGAGAACCGCTCGATAATTACGACAATGTGGTTGCTGCTTGTAAATTGATGGTTGATCCAAAAATATTTGGTCTCTCAAAACACAAAGTAACAGTTTCAACTTCGGGTCTTCTGCCTGAAATAACCCGTTTGGGACAAGACGTGCCTGTTGCCCTTGCTATTTCATTGCATTCACCAGATGAAGAGCAGAGATCTTCCATGATGCCTGTGAATAAAAAATATTCATTGGCTGAAATGAAGAAAGTCTTGCTTGAATATCCTGTGCAGACACGCCATGGAATTACTTTTGAATATGTGATGATTCAAGGAGTCAATGACTCAATGACCCATGCAAAGAAATTGGTTAAATTTTTGCATGGGATGAAAGCAAAAGTAAATTTAATTCCAATGAATCCCCATCCTGGTGCAGATAATATGGTTGCAACGGATTTTGACCGAATGCGAGATTTTCAAAAGTATTTAGCAGATCGATCCATTCCAGCTCCTGTTCGTTACAGTCGTGGACAGGATGTCAGTGCAGCATGTGGACAATTAGCTTCAAAGAGAAAAGAAGAACTTGATTTACCACCAAGGACCGTAGCTCTCGCACGAAGACGGGAATATCTCGATTCAAAGCAAAAATAGTGTTACCTCGCTCATTTTCTGGCGAGATGACTCCCTAGTCTATTACATATTCTCAATGATAAAGACCGGTTGGTTTTATATTCTGCAATTCGCCTTCACTTGAATCTTTCTGCTCTTGCTCAACTTGATTTTCAAACATATTTTCAAGTTTACTTTTCCTTAAATCATCTGCCTCTTGAGCTGTTGTTGCAACATCAAGTAAGTTTACAAATTTCTCTAATATTTTATAATAGAGCGGTAGGTTAACCATTCTTAAATCGGAACGGTTGAGCATTTTTAAAATACTGATTAATTCATTTTGTAATAAATCACTTGTAGAATTTTTCATTTTGATACCTTAAAAAAAATTATTTTTAAACATTAAAAGTACCTTATCCTATAGATCGAGAATCGTCAATTTTTTTATATCAATTATTATTATATGTTAGTTGCCTGAGCAATAACAATAATTTCGAAAAATTTTAATTAAAATATATAGTTATCTATTAATTTTTGGAAAAGCGAGAGTTATTTTAAGGTATTAAAAAGAGAGAGTTATTTCATTAGAAAAAAAATCTAAAAGAATGGAGAGAATATTTGTTACCACAGTTAAAAAGTATAAAATGCAATTAATTATTTTAACCAAATTTCAAATTGTTTTGTTGACTTAATAATAGATACTTTTTTACGCAAGCAGAAGCGAGAGCATCATAGGAATCCGTAATATGAGTAAAGTACTCACTTCCTTCATATTTTAAGCAATGAGAGATCTCACTATTAGTATTAATTATGCTATCGCAATTATTATCTAAGCAATAATTACAAATTTTTTTCCAAAGCTTTAAAGAATGAGATGATAAACCCGTTTGTTTTAATGAAATAATAAGTTGTGAAACATTGTCTTGTAATTCATCATTATGAAAGAAATGAATATTATTATTTTCTAATTCCTTTTGATAAGACCCGTTATCGATTGTTGAGTTAGCTGCAAGTAAAGCTAATTTAGGGTTATTTTTAGGAAGTGATTCAACTGTCACATTGACTATATTTAATATAGGTATATTAATTATCTCTTTTATGTAATCATAATAGTGGTGAATATAATTGCTTGGTACTGCAAGAATATGAATCTGTGCATTTTTTAATCTATCAATTCCTCGAAATAAATGCTCTTTGATGATTTCGTTCCCGCCAGCTTTATTTGGGAAAAATGGAACTGGCAATGAATAGATCAACATATGCGGGAGATCGGAATCAAGCTTTGCGCCATATAAATTTTGACAAAAAGTAACTATTCTATCTAAAAACGGAGCTGTAGTTCTGGGGCCATGGCCAGTGAGAATGCCTAAAACGATTTCTGTTGTCATAAGAATTTCCTCTTAACTTTGACTCTAATAGATTTATACAATGATTTAAATGTCAAATTATTAATCAATAAAAACATGAGGAAATATTGAAATTGAAAATATTGTATATAAAATTTTAATTAAGCTATCTGAGTAAACTTTTGTGAGGTATTTGATAAATGTATAAAAAATTTTTTTATACTATTTTTTTAGTTTTATTTGTAATAGCAAAAAATCAAGTTGCTTCGGCAAAAGAAAAAATTTTGATCTATGCAGATGACGGTTATCAACCTTATTCATATATAGATAATGGAAATCCAGCTGGAATTTATTACAATATTTTAAAAGAAGCATTTAGCAAACTAAAAGATTTTGAGGTGAAAATAGAAGCTGTACCCTGGAAAAGAGGGCTGGCTGAAGTAGAAAGCGGCAATATATTTGCCATTTATCCTCCTTATTATAGACCAAAAGAGAGAGCTTGGATGGAATATTCTGAAAAAATTTTGGATGAAAAATATACATTATTTTGCAGAGCAACAAAGAGTATATTTGCAAAAAAGAATTGGCCTGAAGATTATAAAGGAATTTCAGTGACAAAAAACTCTGGCTTCGCTTTACCAAAAAATATCATGGATCCTGTTGAAAAAGGCATAATTACTTTAAGCGAAACAAAAAACACGCAGCAAAATTTAAGAAAACTAATTGCCCATCATGCTGACTGCTATGTCAATGATGATATTGCTATTGAAATTGAACTTGCAAAAATGAAAAAAGCAGGTGAGTATAAACCTGAAATGCCAGAAGAAAAAATAATAAAAATACTTGATTTGAGTCAAGAGACAGGATTTATTGGTTTTTCAAAAAAAAGTCAAAGTAAATTCCCTTATAAAAGTAAATTTATTAAAGAGTTTAATAATATTATTTTAGACATGAAGAAAAATGGACGTGTAGAAAAAATAAAACAAAATTATATAAATAAAATTAAGCTAAAACTTTAAAAAACCCAGCGAAGAGAGAATGGGAAAAATTTAAAATCAACTGTATTTCTACCAGATTCAACTCCAACGGTATCATAAGTATAAGCATAATAAATTGACGCATGTGGAATAAAAAATAAATGTGAAGTTATTTTCTTTGCATAAAGTTCTTCAAAATAAAGATTGACTCCTTTTTGCTCTGTTATAAGAGTCTTAGCACCATTGGTGGTTGTTCTTTGATCGTAGTATAAATAAGAAATTCTTGTTGTAAATTCAAGATCATTTTCTTCTAATAGTGAGTGAAATATTTTAAGATATGGTCCTAAAAGTAAATTTGAAGAAATGAGTTTATAATTAGAAGTTCCACTCCCCGATGTTTCTTCTCTTCTATTAAGAGAAAGATATATACCAAATTCATAGCTGTTATTAATTAATTTACCTACAGAAATAGAGCCATTAGTTGAACTTTCATAGATATTAATTGAGATCGATGGGCGAAATATATAATTTTGACTTGCAAAACAAAAATTAATTGCTGGTCGCCCAGTGAAAAATTGGTAGCTTTCTCCAGATTTGTCGCTATTGTCAGCAGAAATTGTTTGGTAGTCAAAAAGAATTGCATCTACCTCAAAATAATCACACAAATGCGAGTGAGTAATGACTTGAGCATTCGAAAGAGGTGTAAATAAAAAAAATAATATTAAAATTACTGTATTTTTCATATATTTTCCTTATTATATATAAAAGCAACAGGACGACGAAGAAAAATAAGTTACTGGCTAGATTTTTTAAATTGTCTCATATATGTCTAGGTAAAAGCAAATCCCATATTTTTGGGAGATTGGCTTAAAAGTTGTTGTACGTATAAGGCTAGAGGAGTGTGTTTCTATGGAAACCAACCGCATCATTAAGACTCCCAATGGAAAATATTCATTCTCATTCGAAGAAATTTTAAGTGATTATCGCCTCGCTATGAGAAGCCGATTGACCAGTCTTTTGGGAAGGAAAGAGGTCCTGACTGGCAAAGCGAGTTTTGGTATATTTGGAGATGGAATCGAATTGCCCCAAATAGCGGTCGCAAAGTCTTTTCAAAAAGGAGATTTTAGAACAGGTTATTATCGTGATCAAACATTTGAAATGGCTATTGGTAATGTTAACGTAACACAGTTTTTTTCCCAGCTTTATGCCGATCATAATTTAAAAAATGAGCCCAACTCTGGTGGCCGCCAAATGAATTCACATTTTGCAAGCCGATTATTGGACGAAAATGGAAAATACAAAAATCAATTGACATCTAAAAATTCAATTTCTGATATTTCTCCCACAGCGGGCCAAATGAGTCGAATGCTTGGTCTTGCATATGCATCTAAAATATATAGAAACAATAAAAAGCTTGATAATTATTCTAAATCCTTTTCAAAAAATGGCAATGAAGTTGTCTTTGGTTCTATCGGTGATGCCTCAACCTCAGAAGGGGTCTTTTTTGAAACGATGAATGCTGCTGGAGTGTTGCAGGTACCAATGGTTGTTTCTGTTTGGGACAACGGTTTTGGTATTTCTGTTCCGCGTGAGTTGCAAACAGTGAATAACTCTATTTCCAAAGCTCTGGCAGGGTTTTCATCTGAAAAGGCCAATCAAGGAATTTCTATTTATCAAGTGGAAGGTTGGAATTATTTAAATTTATGTGAAACTTATTTAGAGGCAGCTGAAAAAACACGTAACGAACATAAACCGGCACTTATCCATGTTACAGAATTAACGCAGCCACAAGGACATTCAAGCAGTGGAAGTCATGAAAGATATAAATCGAAAGAAAGACTTAACTGGGAAAAAGAGTATTGTTGTTTAAAAAAATTCCGCGAATGGATTATTCAAAATAAAATTGCTCAAAATGAAATGCTTGACAATATAGAAGAAGAAGAAAAAATATTTGTTGAACAATCTAGAAAAAAAGCGTGGAATTTATATTTAGATCCCATAAAAGAAGAAAGAAATACTGTTGTTCAGCTGTTAACAGAAATTAAAAAAACAACACAAAAAACCGAGAATATCGGCCTTTTAATTCACTCTTTGGAAAACTCTATATCTTTAAATAGAAGATATATTCACTCAATTCTTTTTAAGGCACTTCTTCTCTTGGCGAATGAAGATTCCAAAGAAAAAGAAAAATTTGTAAAATTCTATGACGAATATTCTGCAAGATTCAGCAATGTTTATGAAAATAAACTTTACAGTGAATCAGAAGAATCTCCACTTAAAGTAAAAGAAACAAAACCCATTTATTCTGAGAAGTCAGAAATTGTTGACGGGAGAGTTATATTACAGCGGTGTTTCGATCATCAATTTGCGACGAATAATTTATTTTTTGCTATTGGGGAAGATGTCGGAAAACTTGGAGACGTCAATCTTGTTTTCGAAGGGCTAAATGCTAAATATGGAGATTTACGAGTCACTGACACTGGCATACGTGAATCGACAATTTTAGGCCAAGGAATCGGTTCAGCTATTCGCGGATTACGCCCACTTGTTGACATACAATACTTAGATTATTTTCTTTATGCGCTGCAAACTGCTTCAGATGATCTTGCTACATTGCACTACCGTACTGCAGGCGGACAAAAAGCACCCGTTATCATTCGGACGAAAGGACATCGCTTAGAAGGTGTTTGGCACACAGGTTCACCTTTAGGTGTATTGCTCCATGCTTTACGTGGTATTTATATTTGTGTTCCGCGAAATATGACTCAAGCTGCTGGAATGTACAATACACTTCTTCAGTCTGATAATCCTGCAATTGTCATTGAAGTGCTCAATGCTTATCGCTTGAAAGAAAAAGTACCTGATAATATTTCTTCATTCACTGTGCCTTTAGGAATTCCTGAAGTTATTCGGGATGGTCGAGATATAACAGTGGTTACTTATGGTGCATGTTGTAAAATTGCGCTTGAGGCTGCCGAAGAATTAGAAAAAATTGGAATTTCAGTTGAAGTGATCGATGTGCAGACACTATTGCCATTTGACTCTACAGGCGTCATTACAAAATCGATCAAAAAAACCAATGCAGTGCTCTTTTTTGATGAAGATGTTCCGGGGGGAGCAAGTGCCTATATGTTGCAGCAGACAGTAGAAAAAAATAATGCGTATCATTATTTAGATTGTATGCCCCGTACTTTAACAGCAAAAGAAAATCGCGGAGCATTTGGGCGGGATGGTGATTTTTATTGTAAGCCACAGAGCGAGCATATGATTGAAGCTTGTTATAAAATTATGCGTGAACGTGAACCGAAAAAATATAAGGATCTTTTTTCATCTCAAAAGAAAATTAAAGGTGCAAGTTCACTTGAAAGTGTATTAATTCTTAGCAGTGATTCTTTATTAATTTCAACTAAATGACATTAATAAAAGAAATCTTTTGTAAGCTATTATATATTTTAATTATTATATAGGGAATATAGAATGAGAAAAAAAATAGTATTTATTTTTTTACTTTGCATAATTTTTAAAGGTTGTAAAAAAGACGATCAAGTTAATTTGCATGACAACATTTCAGTTTATCCAGAAAGTTTTGAAATCAATAATATCAATGGAAAATTTGGGCGAACAATTATAAATAAAAATATGAAATTAAATTTTATTTTAATTAACAACCATTCTGGAACAGCGGAAAATATTAATGCTACTTTTGATAATAACAATTTTAAATTTTTAAATGGCTATCCTGGTATAAATTATACAAGTTCAACATCAATTAAACCTCCATGCACTTTCAATTTAAACAGTAAAAGCGAATGTACTCTTGCTGTGTCATTTGATCCAGATAATGAAAATTTTGTATATGGAAATTTAATTATTACTTATGAAGTCAATTCAAAGCAATACGTTTTTAAATTTCCCTTAATCGGAGTGGGAGTAAAGCAAACCAAAGCTCAAGAGCTATTGGGGAAATTAAAAAAAAGTTTTTCACCTGTTAATAAGCTTACAGAACCTAGTCCACATAAAACTACATTAATAGAGACTATTTTAGCAGTTGGACATTCTCAAAAGTTTGCGTACGATGATTATTTTAATTCTCTTCCAAGTAAGAATATTGAGGTTATAAATAAGCAATTATCATTAAAAAGAGTAATTGGATTTACTTTTCGAGGAGATACAAGAAGTCAAGTAATTGACTATAAAGATTGTGAGGATGATTGGAAATACGGATTTAATATAATTGATCCAAAAACAGGAAATGAAATAAGTTACCCAGGTCATCCTGGCGCAGGTTGTGGAATAAAAGATGTTGGCGGATTTTTTCCTACCTTTACAAGAAAGAAAGATATTGAGAAGATTAATAATTTACTAATAGATTACAAAAAAAATTATGGAAAAGATTTTGATCCAACAATTGATAATTTTAGAGTATTGACTTTATACCCAACTGCTCCTTTTACCTTTTTCTCTAATATTTCTGAGACTGATGTACTGAATTGGTGGCTTCAAAGTACTCTAAATATAGCAGCACATACAGCTGGCTTTTATGAATATAAAGGATTTATATCTACAACAACTAATATATTCATTGCAGATAAATTTAGTAAAAATGGAACTGTATATGCATTGTATCAAGAAGGAGGCTATTTATTACCTGAGTTTTCAGATCCTAAAAATCAATTGAGCGGAGGAGGAGCATTGGCGTCTATTGATGAAAATGAAGTCGCTGTTCCAGGTGCAGTTGATTGGGATGATGTCGTCGCTTACTACAATAAATCAGAAAAGATTCTTATGGTTAGAGATGGGTTAAAAGAAATGGATTCAAAAGCCTATGATGAAATTATTAATGAATTTTCACATATAATGTAATGCTATTTTTTGATCTATACGATTTTACTAGTTTCTAACTATTTCTTGCTTAATTCTTATATGATGAATGTAGATTGTATATTTTAGATCCTTTTATTTATATCCTTTTCTAAAATAAATTTCTTTATTAGATTTTACCCTTTTTTCCACTCAGGGTGACAATCATTTAACGAAAATTCTGGATCTCTTGTATCTGTTCTAAATACATAGCCAATAACTCTTGGTACTTTAAGATGGAGTTGTCAGACTTTATAAATATTTTTGGAAGGGCATTGAAAAAATCATCGTAATTGAATATTTCAGATTGAAATTTGAACGTGAATTAATTCTTGCCAGTGATGCCGTATTTATTTAATATTTTTTTATACTCACTTGATTTCTTTAATTTAATAAAACCTTTGTCAAATATATCTGCTAGCTTTTGGGAGTTGGGTTTCTCTTTGGGGAAGCCTAAGTAGAGACCTGATTTATTGCCTAAATCACCTACGAATTTCATAGATTTATTGAGTTCCATTTTGTTTATATAATAGACTAAAACATTGTGCTCATCTAATGTTGCATCGATTTCTTTGCCATTTAAACGTGCTAAATTCTTTTGGATGGCATTTTCACCGCCGGATTCACTAATTTTTTGTGCATTTTTTCTAATATTTTCAAGATTTCCTCCGTAAATATAACCAAGAATGAGCCCGAGATGAATGCTTTTGAGTGAATTAAAATCTTTAAAATTCCAAGAAGAATCATTTCTCACTAAAAAAGAATTTGTACTTTGAAGTATAGGTTCATTAGGAAAAATAAATTTATTTCGCCCTTCTTTATAGGCTCCAATAATTCCATCTATTTCTCCTCTTTCTCCGCGTTTTAAAACACGCGCCCACGGCATCATTTCAAAGTGGATTGTGTAATTTTGATTTTTAAAGATAAGTTCAGTTATTTCAAGGAAAATTCCTTTTCCAACTTCTGATTTTTCTTCACAGGTATAAGGACACCAGTTGTCACCTTCAAAATTTAAGATTGCTTTCTCTTCAGCAAAAACTTTATTTATAAAAAGTGAATTTATTAAAAAAATTACAAGAAAAATATTATTTTTAATCTTCAATGGAACTCCTTCTAACTTGAGATTATACTTTAAACTCTCTTTATTATGTTATATCTCTTTTTTATCTTTTAAGAGTGTTAAAAAATTGGCTTTTCTGTTTATAAGGGGTTGATAATGCTTAAGGTTGAGATTTTTGTTGCGCTTTCTCTGTTTTTATCTCTTATTTATTTTTTTACATTTAAATGGCAACCTTATAAATTACATTGGTTAATAAAAGGATGCTCAATTATCTTTCTAGCAGCCTTTGCTTTTTGTAGCTTTCCCAATTCGATTGCGCTTGTTTTTACTTTAGCCCTTGTCTTATGTTCTATAGGAGATATGTTTTTAGCTTATTCAGAAGAAAAATATTTTATCCATGGACTCATTTCTTTTTTGTTATCACATATCGTTTATTCATTTATATTTATAAAATATACAGGAAATATTTCAGAGCATATTTGGGAGAAAATAATATTATTTTCAGTGATTTTTGTTTATTTTTCTTTATTAACAAAAGTATTATACAAAAAATTAGGAAATTTAAAAATTCCTGTATTTATATATATGAGTGTTTTGATGTGCATGGTAATGAGTGCTATTTTAGTAATTAATTTTAATTATACTTTGATATTAGGGGCAGTGCTATTTGCAATTTCCGATTCAATTATAGCAATACAAAAATTTGTTAAATCATTTAAAGGGAGTGCATATATAATTTGGGGGACCTATTATCTTGCTCAACTTTTTATTTGCTCTGGAATGCTTTTCGCTCTCAATCACTGATTTTTTTTATGAGATTCCTATACGATTATATGGTAAATATGATTATAAATTTAAAAGCTATGGCCGTAATAAGAACACCCAAAATTTTGCCCATTAAATTGAGATCTTTTTTCCTAACTTATTATCTCTTTTTTATAGAAATTTTTATATAAGTCAATTACTTGACATTAATAAATGAAATATTCGTCGAATTATTATAAAAATATAATGATTAAATATTTATTAACAAGGGGAAATATTAAGTGAAAAAAAAATTATTATTTATTCTATTTCTCTTCATCATTTTTATAAGCTGTAAAAAAGACGAACAAGTCAATTCTAATGATAACAACATTCCAGTTAGTTTTGAACATTTAGAAATCAATAATATCCCTGGAAAGTTTGGGCGAGTAATCATTCACAAAAACTTTAATTTAAATTTTATTTTATTAAACAAGTATTCTGGAACAGCGAAAAATATTATAGCGAGTATAGATAATAACAAATTTAAATTTTTAATTGATAACCCAGTCATAACAAATTCAAGTGCGAACTTAATTAAACCACCTTGTACTAAAGAGTTAGATAGTAAAAAAGAATGTACTATTTCTGTTTCATTTGTTCCAGTTAATGAAAATTTTGAATATGGAAACTTAATAATTTACTACGAAGTAGATTCAAAAAAATACGCTTTTAAATTCCCCTTAAGTGGGACAGGAGTAAAGCAAACAAATGCACAAGAGTTATTAGGGAAATTAAAAAAAACATTTTCTCCTGTTAAAAAATTAATAGCACTTAAACCACATAAAAATACATTAATAGACACTATTTTAGCAGTTGGACATTCTAAAAAATTTGCTTATGATGACTATTTTACTACTTTTTCTTCTAAAAATGTTGAGGTAATGAAAAAACAATTATCAATTATTAGAGTAATCGGATTTACGTTTCGAGGCGATAATAGAGCTCCGGAAATAAATTATTATGAATGTGGAAATGATTGGATATATGGATTTAAGTTAAAAGAGCCAAAAACAGGAAATGTGATAAGTTACCCAGCTCATCCTAAAGGAACTGGTTGTGGAATTAAAGACGTTGGCGGATTTTTTCCTACCTTTACAAGGAAAAGTGATATTGAAAAAATTAATATTCTATTAAATGATTACAAAAATAAAAATAATGGAAAAGAATTTGATCCAACAATTGATGACTTTAGTGTTTTGAAAAAAAGCCCAACTAAACCTCCAGTTTTTACTCTTTCAAATGTTGAAATACTAAATTGGTGGCTGCAAAGTCCACTTAGTCTAGCAGCACATTCACATTCGTATTATCAATTTAAAGGATTCATTTCCACAACGACTAATATTTTTACTGCAAAGTCATTTAGTGGAAATGGAACTGTCTATGCTATGTATCAAGAAGGGGGTTATTTGTTACCTGACAAGTTAGATGATAATTATGACTTATCTACAGGTGGACATATGACTGGATTTTCTGAAAATGAAATAGCTGTTCCAGGTGCTGTCGATTGGGATGATATCGTTGCCTATCTCAGTTTTTCTGGAAAAAATAAAGATATTCTTATGGTAAGAGATGGCTTAAAAGAGATAGATAAAAAAGCTTATGATCAAATTATAAATGAATTTTCTTTGATAATGAAATAATACACTTCTTGAACAATACAGCAATGCTTAGCATCTACCTGCGTTTTCACTTAATTTTTATACGATGAAAGTAAATAATATATTTTATTATAAGCAGCAGGATCCATATCTTTAAACCCGTTTCTAAAATAAATTTCATTTTTAGTAGCATCAGTACTCATATAAGCAATAACATCTTCCTTTAATTAATGCTGAGTCACTATATTTCTTTCCTTTATGCCATGGATTAGACTTTATAGTAATAAAATTGTTACCAAGTTTATCAAATGCATTTTGAATTAGGTTAGATTTTTTCCCTGTCCTTTTAGCAAGTATTTAAATGTATAGTTATTACCTTTTATTGTGTAATCAATTTTTACGGCCCCCGATTCTTCATTTTCAGAGTTTGGTTGAAATGTTATAGCAATTAAACTGACCTGATATGCTTTTAAAGAAGAGTCACATGGAGGCTAAACATTAGCTTTTGTACTTGCTGAAGTTATTCCAGGATAAGGAAGATTAAATTTGAATTTATCATTTTTAAAAGCAACTTTGATTTGAGTTATATCTTCCGAATGATTGCTTTTCAGTTGATAAGTTAGCTTAAACTTTTTGTTAATTGTGATTAGTCCAAAGTTCCCACTTAAACTTAAAAATTGAAGTTAAGAATTATTTTCATTTGAGGAAGTTGTACTTTCTTTTTTACATGAGTTTAATATTATTGAGAATAGTATTATTAAGTATTTTTTTTTTCTATTACAAAAGAGGCACCCTTAAGCGCAAATTGAAAGATCTAATTTACAAATAAGGTGGTCTAGTTAGACGAAATCGGCCTTTGTGCTGGTAGTTATAATTTAGCTCAGCTTTTAATTTGTGCTTGAAAGCTTATTGCTCTCATTATCTGATTTATTTTATGAGATTCCTATACGCTTCACTAATACCTATGATTATAAATTCAACAGCTATAGCCGCAATAAGAATACCCATAATTTTGCCCATTAAATTGAGCCCTGTTTTTCCTAACAAACGATATAGATACTGACTGTATTTGAGAAAGAAAGAAGTGACCAACATAACCAAAATTATTGCAATTAAAAGCAGAAAATAGTCAAGCCAAGTTTTGCCGCGAGTGGCTTGGGTCACGATTGTTGAAATAGCTCCAGGTCCTGCAAGAAGAGGCATAGCTAATGGAACAATTGAAATGTCATCTTTAGTCAGACTTTCATTTTCCTCATCGCTTTTGATTTTTTCTGAATCACCCTTCAAATGATCGAGGGCAAATTTCAGGAGTAAAATTCCTCCTGCAATGCGCAATGCTGAGATCGAGATGCCAAAAAAGTTTAAGACGCTCATACCAGTTATGGCAAAAGTAAGCAAAATTGTTGAGGCAACAAGAATGGATTTGCGTCGTGTTTTTTTGACATCGGCAGGGGTGAAACGCTCTGTCAGAAGAAGATACACTGGTATTGCTGCAAAAGGATCCACCATTACAAAAACGGAGACAAATGTGCTAAAAAGATAAGTAAAGGAAGATCCAATAGTAGAATTTTGTTCCATCAGTGCCGTGATGAAGCTCATAAACTTTTCCTGTCTTTGTTTCAAGTTTGCAAAGCTGAGAAATATGCTTTGCAAAGGAGGATACTAGTGAAATTTCTTGCTGTGAGTCAAGACAAGTCTTTATTAAAATCGATGTGCGCTGAGTTTGAACACCAAAAATACGCAGTTTTTAGCGCAAGTTCATTAAAAGATGCTGCGGAAGTCTGCGAAAAAGAAAAACCTGAAGTTATCGTCGCAGATCATATTCAATCCGATGGAAATTTCTTTGATTTTTATGATTCATTAAAAATGGCTGCAAAAGCTGAAGCCGCACCTGTGGCAATTCTTTTAGTAGATCCCAAGAGCACTCTCACACCCGAAGTAGCCATTGCTATGGGGGCTTGGGCTTTATACACAAAACCATTTAATATTAAATCTCTTTACTATTCAGTGGAAGATGCAGTCTTCTCGCGTAGAGCTGGATATACCAAAAGGTTGGATGAACGAGTTGAACTGATTTCGCGTTTAGAAATTAAACTCGAGACAGCTTCTGAATATATTTCAACGTTTTCAACAAATATCAGTTTTGGCGGTTTTTTTGCTGCACTCACCTCAAATATTCCTGAGTTAAATGAAAAAGTTGATTTTAAATTAAAATTTACAAATTCTGACGTGATTGAGGGAAAAGGCAGAGTCGCTTGGGTGCGTAAAACACCAAAAGTTGGGGCACAAATGGGATGTGGTATACAGTTCAGTGCGGGTCGGGAAAAATATGTGAAGGTATTAGTGCCGATTATCAATGAAGCACGGACAAGACAAATCGAAACAGCGTCTTTTCA
Source organism: Fluviispira sanaruensis (assembly GCF_004295685.1). Taxonomy (NCBI): domain Bacteria; kingdom Pseudomonadati; phylum Bdellovibrionota; class Oligoflexia; order Silvanigrellales; family Silvanigrellaceae; genus Fluviispira; species Fluviispira sanaruensis. The sequence continues at coordinate 2,073,027 of NZ_AP019368.1, read as the reverse complement.
AATAGAAGATTTAAATGATCTGTTAGCTTTGTCAATTCAAGCAGCAAAAGAAAAAATTTCTAAAAAATTGTCGGAAATAGAATATATTCCGCCTACCGAAAAAGTAACAATTATGTGTCGATTGCCTCAAATACACAGTGCTTTCACTGAACTTATGTATGAACTTATTTATCCTATGCGTGAGATTCCAAATTCAAAATGCACAGTTGAATTAAAAAACCTTGATGAAAAAAGTGTGCAAGTCATTTTTACTTGTATACCAAGTGGAACCTCACTTTATATTGATCAACTTATTGCAGAAAAAGTTCAACCCATTCTTGATTTGCATAAGGCTTCGATTGAGAGTGAGTTTAATTCAATTAATTCAACAGTGACGATTACATTGCCAAAGAATTAATTAAAAAACTTTTTGATTAATAATAACCTTTTCTTCATAATCAATGTCTCTCTTTGGGGTTATTTCCTTAACAATACTATCATCAATCAATGAAAAACACATAAATGTTTGAAAAGCTGCTTGCAAGTGTGTGTATGTGTGAGGAGATGATTTCTTTTTAAATGAAGGATCATTAAGGACTAAAATAAGATCTTTTATTGCTTTTTCTTCAAATAAATTTGTTTCTTTAGCTTTTAATAATATATTTTGCTGACTTTTTTTCATTTCCTTTTCTTCAAAAAGAAAAGGGGCACCAAATTGTTTTTTAGGTGCCATAGCATAATGTGAATCAATTTTACTTTTATAACTTCTGCGTAAGATAGATTTGTTTTCAAATCCTCTGATAAGCATATTGTCTTTTAAATTATAAATAAAATTTTTCATTTCCATTGATAAAAAAGGTGTGCGTCCTTCAAGCGTATTGGCCATTTCCATTCTATCTCCAACCCAATTTAAAACTTGGACAGGAAGATGGGTTCTTACAAAGTAGTTTTGCCAAAGTAACAAGGAATTATTAGGATCTGTTAAAAACTCATCATTATTTTTTAAACCAAATGCAAACCAAGAAGAGACAGATTCCCTCTGCTCCTTTAAGAATTTGATTGCTTCATCTGCTCCTAAAAGGGATGTTGCTATTGTTTTTATCTGGGTGAAGAGTGGATGAGGAACTCCCCAAATGGATAGACTTTCAATAAAATCCTCTCCCGATCCTTCTGCACTTGAACCAGAAGCCCAAGGATCTTTGCTTTCATTTAAAAATTTCTTTGCATAAACTGAATCGCGCCAACTCTGGCCTATAGGAGTTTTCGCAATTTTATCGAATAAATTTTTTTCTTCACGATTGTGTAGGGCAAATTTCCACCAATTCACATATTGAAAACTAGGATACCCACAGAGTAATTCATCGGCTCCATCACCTGTTAAAACTCCTTTTACATGTTTGGCAGTAAAACGGCTTAACCACCATTTTGCTGCTCCATTGGTGTAAGGTTGAATATTTTCTGAATGATAAACGGCATGTTTATAAGAATATGCTAAATCTTGATCAAGTATTTGCAGCACATGTGGAGTGAAATTTAATTTATGGGCATAGGCAAGCGATTCGTTTGCTTCATCAAAGACTTCGTTTTTAAAACTGATAGTAAATGATTTTAATTTTTTATTGATTTTATTTTTTAAAAAATATTGAGATGCTTCATAGGCGATGACACGGGAATCCACTCCACCACTTAAATAAACCCCGAGTTCTGTTTCGGATAACATTCTATTGTGTACTGAACGACTGAGTCTTTTTGAGAATTCACCATATAATTCATTATCATTTTTATTTTCAGTAATAAAAGCATTTCGAATAGGTTTATTATTAATTTGAATTTTTGTATTGAATGTATCTCCGCTTTTTTTTGCGTATAAGAAAGAATTTGGTGGCATTTGTATAATATTTTGAAAAGGCGTTCTTATTGGTTCGTATAATCCAACAAATTGCTTGATAAATCCGTTGCGATCCCATTTTTTCTCGCACATCAGACCTTTTATTTCACTGGCAAAATGTATGGATTTCGTATCAAATAAATAAACTTCCTGTGCATTGGCAAAAATTTTGCTGTCAACCCCTTCAAGGGCTAAAAAAAGAGGTTTCACTCCATAAGGATCGCGCATAGCAAAAATCTCTGTTCCATCCGTTCGACTGATAACGAAACTGTATTCACCTTCTAGGAGATCCTTTATTTGCTGACCGTAATTTAAAAACCCAGCAAGAATTGCTTCGGTATCACCTTTTGATTGAAAATTATATTCAAATTCTGTTTGAATTTTTTTTCTCAATTTTGGGAAGTTATAGATTTCACCATTAAAAGTAATAACCCATTTTTTATTTTGATTAAACATAGGTTGAATATTGCTTGAAATTCCTTGAAATGCCAAGCGAAAATGAGATAATAAAAGATTATTAAATGCTTCTTTTCGCATAGGTTCATTGCCACGGTGCTGCAAGCGTGCTGCTGCAGCAAAAAATTTTTCTTTATTTTGTGAATCTTTTGCATAAATACTGCTAGGAGAAAAAATAAGACCAGAATAACCACACATATTATTTTCTTATTTCTTTGAAGTTTCCTTAGCGAGCCTTGCAAGCACAGCAAGTGCTCTCGTTATAGGATTGTTACCTAAGTTTTCTTCAATGTTTGGGTTGAGAATTATTTCTTTCCACATAGCAAATTCAGCAGAAATCTCAAGATTATTGTGTGAGTTTGCGAGCTGCGATTGAAAGCGTGCTTCGGCACTTGCATATTGCATTGCTTCCGTACGTGTCAATCGTGAGAGCAGATGCAGAGCATAGAGAGATTCAGTTCTGCTGGCAAAAAAGGGCGATTTTTTGCGCATTGAACGTGCAATAAACTCGACATAATCATAATGCTGTTGAGCGGGCTCAAAGTTTTCAACGAGCGTTTCTTGATAAACTTTTTCAAGCAAACGAAAGGAATGTTCTTGCAACCACTGAGCAGGTGCAGTTTGAAATATAGTTGCACAGTATTGGCTACCGCCCTCAATAACCCAATTTGGAGGTTCACGCAGGCTTGCATCCCAAATATGAGCTGCGAGTGTTCTGATCCAACGCCAATGAATTCTTTTAAAAAAACGGCTTTCTTCATTTTGTATTGGAATTTCAATAGCCCAATTTGCAATATATTTTGAAGTATAATTGTTATCTTTCTCAGCTAACGTAACAATAGACGGAAAGATATTTTGCGCAAGAATCAATGCTCTTTCAAGTAGACTTGGCTTATATTCTTGTATCTTTTGCATAGGATGAGAAGCTAAAAAAGAAAAATCTTTTTGTATGGCTTTAATAAGACCACGAAGAATATGGAGTTGACTTCCCATATTTATACTAATCAATTTGATTAATTTTATATAACTAGTATGATTTTCTTCATGCAAGATTGCTTCCACTAGAGCTTTATCAAAGAGCCATTCAACGATAAATCCTGTTTTAAAATCAGATGCTTGAGTTGATTTTAAAATATCCATTGCTGTGTTAAAATGCTTAATTCTGCCAGAAGTGCCTTGGCTCGTCGGTTCCGTTTTATAATAAGAGGTGCCATTGCGTAAAAGATGATCGTCCGCAGTTTTTAAAATGATATTTAACATTTCTAGTGGTTGAGGGCGAACGGAGGCAACACTTGTCTCATTCATATAATCATTCGGTGACATAAGCATAAAACGAAGATGTTGAAAATGCGGAGAATTTCGCATTAATTTAGCAAGAGTTGGGTTTGTTGTTTTTATTAAAATTGTTAAATTTGCCTTATCATCGAGGTCAACCGGTTTGCGTGCGTGGAAAAAAGAGAGGATTCTTTCAGAAAGTAATTCAATGATGGAATCTATTCTGATATTGCCTAACAGTTCTTGCGACATATTTTTTTGAAGGTAGCGCAATAAGGCACGAAGAGAACCAGAAGCCGCTTTAAAAGACAAAAACTCAGGAAATTGAGGATGGGACGAAAGATAGAAGACGAGATCGCTACAATCTTCTGTAGAATTTGCTTGGGTAACGGCCTCTAAGATGCCATTACAAGTAGCAATATTTAAGAGGTGTGCTGGAACGTGAGACTCAAAAATTTGAGCACGTAAAACATCAGCAATTGTTTGCGGAGAAATTTTTCTTTCCACAAAGCCCATTAACATATGAGAAACAATTCCATCTGTGGAATGATTTTCTGCAGTCATTTGAAATTGGCTGCGTAGATTCTTCATTGTTATCTTGACTCCTGACCATTAGTTAGTGTTACTCTGTGTTCCCGTGTCGAAACAAGATTATCGAACGGAGTAAGTATAATGCAACATCATGATAGTAAATCCCCCAAACGTTTCTCTCAACACCCTGTAAAATATATATTTGTTACTGGTGGCGTGGTCTCAAGTATCGGAAAAGGTCTCGCTGCGGCCAGTATTGGCGCCCTGCTCGAAACCCGCGGTTTGCGTGTTTCGATGACTAAAATGGATCCTTACATAAACGTTGATCCAGGGACAATGTCTCCTTTTCAGCATGGAGAGGTTTTTGTTACAGATGACGGAGCAGAAACGGACCTTGATTTAGGGCATTATCAGCGTTTTACCAAAGCGAATTTAGCTAAACGCAATAGCTTTACCTCTGGCCAAGTCTACGACACCGTCATCAATAAAGAACGCCGTGGAGATTACCTTGGAGGAACTGTTCAAGTTATTCCTCATATCACAGATCAAATTAAAGCAAACATCGTGACAGCATCTGAAGGCGCTGATGTTTCGATCGTTGAGATTGGCGGCACCATTGGCGATATTGAAAGTCTACCATTCCTTGAAGCTATTCGCCAGTTTCGCAATGATGTGGGTAAAGAAAATTCTATTTTTATTCACGTTACTCTTATTCCATATATTCGTGCCGCGGGTGAGTTGAAAACAAAACCTACGCAACATTCTGTAAAAGAATTGCGTTCAATCGGTATTCAGCCTGATATTTTAATCTGTCGTGCCGATCAGCCTATGTCACAAGATGTCCGTATGAAAATTTCGACATTCTGTAATCTGCCTAAGGAAAGTGTCTTCGAAGCACTCGATGCAGATAGCATATATAAAATGCCGATTATCTACCATGAGCAACGAATGGACGCTCGGATCGTCGAACTCCTTGGTATTTGGACAGCCCAACCCAACCTAAGTGAATGGAATAGAATCATTGAATGTATTGAAAGACCAAAGCATTCCCTAAAAATTGGGGTGGTTGGTAAATATATGGGGACGCGCGATTCCTATAAATCCGTGTATGAAGCTCTTACTCACGCTGGCATTGCCAATGAATCTCATGTTGAAATTGTCGGAATCGATTCAGAGCAGCTCAGTATAGCAAACACAAAAGAAGTTTTGAGTGAATACGATGCCATTTTGGTTCCAGGAGGTTTTGGCGATAGAGGTGTCCTTGGGAAAATGGCGGCAATCCAATTTGCGCGGGAAAATAATATTCCATTTTTTGGTATTTGCTTAGGTATGCAACTCGCTTGTCTTGAATATGCTCGTAATGTTTTAGGGATAGCCGATGCCACTTCCGAGGAATTCGACACCAACGCCCGCAATAAAATTATCCATTTGATGGAAAGCCAACAAAGTGTTGATAAAAAAGGCGGGAGTATGCGTTTAGGCGCTTATGACTGTATCGTGCGGAGAGGAAGCAAAGGCTTTCAAGCCTATGGCACTGATCGTATCAGTGAGCGTCACCGTCATCGCTATGAATTCAACCCAGAATTCCGTACGCGTTTTGAAACCTCTGGGTTCCTTGTCTCCGGTGAAAGTCCCGATGGTACTTTAGTCGAAATGATGGAATTAAATAATCATCCATGGTTTTTAGGTTGTCAGGCACACCCTGAGCTCAAAAGCCGTCCTATAGCTCCTCATCCTTTATTTAAAGACTTTGTAGCAGCAGCCTTAGAAAGATCTATCCATAAATAGGAGAATTAAGCTTTGAAAAATAAAGAACACAATTTCTCTCACTCAATCTCTGTCATGGAAAGAAGCTATCGCGTCTTTCCAGGTGGAGTGAATTCTCCTGTACGATCCTTTCGCTCAGTTGGGGGAACGCCCATTGTTTTTTCTTCTGGGAAAGGAAAATATCTTTATGATGTCGATGGCAATGAATTTATCGACTTTTGTTCATCATGGGGGCCACTCATTGTTGGCTATTCCAATCCTGCAATTATTGGAGCCATGCAAGAACAACTTTATAAAGCAATCACTTTTGGCGCTCCTTCCGACCTCGAAGTAAAATTAGCCGAAAAAATAATGGATTGGGTGCCAGGGCTTGAAATGTTGCGCTTTGTTAGCAGCGGTACAGAAGCGACTATGAGTGCTGTGAGAGCTGCGCGTGCGGCTACAAAAAAAAATAAATTTATTAAATTTGAAGGCTGTTACCATGGACATGCCGATCAATTTCTTGTGAAAGCAGGCAGTGGATTGGCGACCTTGGGTAATCCAAGTTCAGCAGGAGTGCCTGTGGGCACAACATCAGACACATTAACTGCTATTTATAATAGCGAAGAAAGTGTGCTTGAATTATTTGAAAAATATGGTGATGACATTGCCGCTGTTATAATTGAGCCAGTTGCAGCAAATATGGGACTGGTTTTACCTAAGTCTGGATTTTTGCAATTTTTACGTAATGTAACAGAAAAATTTGGCGCGGTTCTTATTTTCGATGAAGTTATGACAGGATTTCGTTTAGCACGTGGCGGATGTGCTGAAATTTTTTCAGTAGAACCCGATATGTGGACTTTTGGAAAAATAATTGGAGGCGGAGTTCCTGCTGCAGCATATGGTGGAAAAAAGCAAATAATGCAACAAGTCGCTCCATTAGGAGCAGCGTATCAAGCTGGCACCTTATCTGGCAATCCTCTTGCTATGGTTGCTGGATATGCTACACTTTGTGAAATAGAGCAACAAAATGCTTTTATTAAGCTTGAAAATTTAGGGCAAAAATTAGATTCTTTAGTTGATGCAGAATTAAAGAGCTTTATAGAAAAGTCAAAAGTTTGTTACGTTCGAATAGGCTCATTTTTTTGTTTCTTTTTTGGAACGAATAAATTGCCGACTCATTTTTCTGAAGTGGCTTCCACAGATATGAAACTTTTTAATAAAGTTTATCACGCATGGATTGAACAAGGGATTTATTTAGGTCCCAGTGGATATGAAGTCGGCTTTTTAAGCACATGCATTGAGGAAATTGATTTGAAAAAGCTGGTGGAAGTCGTTAAGAACGTTTTAATAACCGAAGAATAGCTCTTCGGTTTTTTTAAAGGATCTATTCTTATGCTGAGTACCAATCTCCTTTTTGCTCTTGTCTGTTTATCTTCTATTTCTCTTTGGTTTTTTGTAAAGCCAATAATCCCAATCGCAATTTCTTATATATTTCTTTTTGCCTCTTTTTATGAAGGATATATTTCTTATCAATCCTTGATATTTGTCTTTTTATTTACATTTTTCTGTTTGGTATATGAAAAGAAAACCAGTTTGTTTATAAGGAATTTTTCTTTTATAGTTTTACTTTGTTTTATGTATATTTTAGTTGCAGAAGATTTTCCTTATTCAACTGAAATTCCTATATTTACAGGGGTGAGATTTAGTCCTATTTCGAAACCATTTTGGCTAGATATCAATGTCGAGAAATCAGTTTGTGCCATTATTTTTGCAGCTATATTAATTAAAAAATCAGATAAACTTTCAGATTGGCAAAAGGTATTTAAAGATTTACTTTTACCTTTAGCAGTTATTTTAGCCATTATAATCCCTACAGGACTAATAACTGGATATATTAAATTTGATTTTAAATTACCAAGCGGTTCGTTTTATTTTCTTTCGATAAATTTATTTTTAGTGTGTGTTGCAGAAGAGGTCTTTTTTAGAGGTTTTTTACAACGAAAAATCTTTGAATTCCTTTCGAAATATTTTAAGGCAAAAGTTTCTGCCCCTGTTCTGGCCAATGTTTTCGTTGCTGTATTATTTGGGTATGCGCATCTTTATTCAGGATATCTCTTTGCTATTTTCGCTTTTATAGCAGGATTAGGATATGGTTATGCCTATCAAAAGTCAGGGAAGATTGAAGCTGCTATTCTTACCCATTTTGGCTTTAATTTAATTCATTTTATCTTTTTCACTTACCCTGCGTTTCAAAGCTTGCCTTAATAAGGAAAATAAAGAATGCATGAAGAGCTTCTTGTTAGGTGTGTTGTGCAAAGAGCCACTCATGCTGAAGTTGTCATTGAAGGAAAATCCCAAGGGCACTTAGACAATGGTTTGGTAGTTCTCTTTGGAGTGGGGGCGGAACAATCTCTTCCTGAAATTCCAGAATCTGACTTACCTGTTCTGTTAAAAAGTTTTTATCCCAATCTAGAAAAACTGGCAGAAAAACTTATTTCACTGCGAATTTTTAAAGACTCCAATGATAAAATGAATTTATCGGTTCGAGATATAAATGGCGGTTTGTATGTGATCAGTCAATTCACTCTTTTTGCAAATTGTAGAAATGGGAATAGACCGAGTTTTACTCTTTCAGCCAAGTCAAATATAGCAAAAGCTATTTATGATCTTTTCTTAGAGACACTTAAGAAAAAAGCAGAAGAACTTAAGGTTTTAAGTGGTATATTTGCTGCTGATATGAAAGTTTCATTTTGCAATGATGGACCAGTAACTTTAATAATTGATGCAGGTGTGAAGGGGCTTTTGTGAATTTAGAATTAAAATTCACGAGAATAAAAGCAAATCTGCGCCCTCTTATATCAGTGTTTTACCCAAGCACTGTAAAACAACGAATCTTTCTAGGTATTATTTTAGGATCATTTGTATCAATTTCTCTAGATCAATTCTTTCCAGTTATTTTTATTTTACCTGGGTTTTTTATTTATTGTTATTATATTTTGTATATTTTGGTCGACAAACCCACCCACTCATTATTGCAATTAACAAGGCATGGTGGATTCGATGCTGGTATCGATAAGCTTCGCATTGTTGGTAATGATGAATTCTCAAGGATTGCCCGCGCAGTGCAGGATATGGCAAAACGCATGCGCTTTAGTATTCTCGAGGCACGCGAACAAAATACCCGTTTGGATGAAATCTTTGGTGCGATCGGTGAAGGGGTTGTGATTCTCAATTCAGAAGGCAAAGTCATAAAAATCAATAACACGGTGAGAAGATGGATTGGTTGGTACAGCGAAGTCGTTGACCGAAATGTTCTTGAAGTTCTTAGAAATGTTGAAATTTCTGAAATCATTCAAAATATGATCCGAGATATGAAAGAAAAGACGCATATTCCTGCACAAATCATCGAATCAATTCACTTAGATGGACCAGAAATCCGGCGGGTGCGCGCAAAAATTGTGGCCATTCAATCGGAACAGCAAAATCCTGTTTTTATGATATTTTTATTTGATTTAACAGATATTCATAAAGGTGAAGAGATCCGTAGAGAATTTTTTGCCAACGTAAGTCATGAATTGAAAACTCCTATCGCAGCTATCCGAGGTTATGCCGAAATCATTCAAGACATGCCCGATCTCCAAGCGAATGAACGTGCACAGAACTTTCTCTCAGTTATTGTGCGCAATTCTGAAAATCTCACAAAATTAATTGATGAAATGTTGATATTAACGGGGCTTGAATCGGGAGCACTTACGCTCGTTATTAAACCTTACAATGTGCATGCGGGATTTAACCGTGTGATTGAAAATATTTTACCAAAAGCAAAACAAGCTGGAGTTGAATTGCTTGCCGATGTCGATCCAGAAATCCAAGAAATATTGGTCGATGCCCAACGGTTTGATTCAGTCTTGGTGAATTTAGTCGACAATGCGGTCAAGTACAATCGACCAGGTGGCATTGTCAAAATCAGTTTGCGGCAAAATGAAACTCACCACATTATATTTGTAGAAGATTCAGGTATTGGTATCCCTGATAATGCCCGTATTCGCGCATTCGAACGTTTTTATCGCGTTGATAAGTCCCACAATCGTCTCGGCGGCGGTTCTGGACTGGGATTGGCAATTGTCAAACATGTGGTGCAAGCTCATGGTGGAAGTATTTCCCTCCGCAGTGAATTGGGCTCTGGCAGTGTCTTTACAATTATGTTACCTAAAACTCCAAGTAAAAAGAAAATAGATCTTTTAACTCCCCTCTAAGAAGGAGTCGTATGAAGATAGCTATTATTGGTGCTGGAGTAGGTGGTCTGACAACTGCAGCTCATTTAGGAAAAATGGGTTTAGCAGTTGATGTCTATGATCTTGGTGAATTTGCGGGTGGTAAAATGTACAAATACACCAATGAAGAGGGACTCAATTGGGACACTGGCCCGACACTTATTTCGTTACCAAATCAAATTCATAAAACATTTACAGATCTAGATTTTAAAGCTCCAGAACTTTTACCCTTGACAGAAGGATGCAGACTTTTATTTGCAGATGGCACAGATTGGCAACTGCCCCATGGAAAAGATAAACTAATTTCTTATTTTAAAGAGAAAGATTATAAACTATCTGAGGAATTATCAGTTTCTTTAGAAATTGCCAAAGATATTTTTGATTTTGCGGAAAAATTTATTTTTAATGACGAACCACCTTCAGCATTGACTATTGGTTTAAAGTCAATGGCTTCTGGAGTTGTTTTTCAGCATCCTAAAACAATGTTAAAAAATTACTCAAAGGTTATTGACGCGCTTTTTAGCAATCAAAATATGCGCGAGTTTTTCTATCATTTTGCCAGTTATATTGGAGTGCAACCCTCAGCAGCAGCAGGAGCTATATTAAGCATTGCGCATGTTGAGCTCGGCTCTGAAATTGTCTTTCCGTGTGGGGGAGTTCATAATATCGCTCAGTCTTTATATGAAGCTGGCTTAAAATATAAAGTGAAATTTCATTTCCAATCTAAAGTAACAAGCGCTATTCCAATAGGCAGTGAATTTAAAAATAAAGGTTGGGAACTTGAATTTGAGCATAAGGAAAAAAAAGAAAAAAAAGTATATGATCTTTTAATAGCAAATGGAGATCCTTATGTTGCAAGTCAAACATGGATAAACAGTGATTATCTACGCAGTCATTTTCTCAACCAATTAAAAAATAAATCATTGAAACCTTCTGAAAGTCAATTTGTCATTTTATATGATTGGCAAGATGATGCAAATATATCACATCACTTGAAAATTTTTCCTAAAAGCTGGAGTGAAAGTTTTTATAAAGTGGGTGTTGAATTAAAAATTCCAAACGATCCCTGTGTCTATTTAGTTTGGCCACATGCTACTGATAAAAGTATTTCAAAAAGAGTGTTATTTATTTCAGCAATGGCACCAAATATAAATTCTGGCCATCTATGGGACAATACATTTGCAAAAAATTACGCAGAGAAAGTTTTGCACATTTGTCGAGAGAGACTGAATTTACCTTTCCAAGGACAAATTTTTAAAATAGTAACACCACAGGAATTAAGCGAACGCACCCAGAGTCTGAAGGGTGGATTGTACAGCGCTACCAATGAAAATTTTCAACCGCTTTTTTTCCATTTTTCTGGAGAATCAAAAGTTGAAAATATTTTTTTTGTGGGTGGTGGCGTTCATCCGGGCGCAGGTGTTACAATGGTCATGAAATCTGCAGAAAGAATTATAAAGAGTATTAAAAAGAAATACAGATTAAGTTAGGAAAACAATATGACACTCGAAATATCAAGCTGTATTTTCCTAGTTATTTTTACTTTAATTGCATCGATAGATGGGTTGTATTTTCATATTTTTAAATACCGCCTCTATGAAAGAAAAGATTCACAGAAAGAGCACTTATTGCATTCTTTCAATTCATTGTTTTTTCCTTTTACGACTTTTTTGCTTTTTGCCGAAAATTTTTCTGGGATTTTGCTTTGGCTTGCAGTTATTCTCACATTAATCACACTGTTTATTGAGTTTTGGGATGTTTTTGAAGAAAGAAAAAGTAGAACTTCGTTGGGCGGTTTAACAAGTTTGGAATATGCTATGCATTTTGCCATGGCGGGCATGCGAGCCGTTTTCACATCGCTAATTTTAGCAAATAAGCCTTGGTTTGCATGGTCTTTGTCAGGTCCAATATTGCTTTATAATTATGCAGATTATACGCGCTATATAGGATATTCAATCACTTTGGTAGGAATTCCTATTTTTATATTGCATTTTTTCTTAATATTTAAGACAAAGAGAAACATTTTGAATTCTATACCTTCATAGGGTTTTGTCATTTCTGGAGTCAGCAATTGTCGCACAATAAAAATCAAAGGCAAAATGTCTTAAAAGATTTTAATTATTTTAATATAAGACTGAATGAATATTTAAATAATCTTGAGAAAAAAATGTCAGATCATTTCTTTTATAATATTTATATTAAAGATTGCATAAAAGAAAGTCTATTGGATCTTACTAGAGATTCTCTCAATGCAAAAGCAAAAAGAATTCGCCCTTTATTGTGTTCATGGATTTTTAGAAATCATATTTTGGTGCATGATTTTTCATTGGAATACGCTGAATTAGAAAAGAAAGAAAAATTATCTTTAAATAAATGTTTAAACGTTTTGTTCTGTATCGAAATTCTCCATTGTGCGAGCTTAATTATAGATGATATTGAAGATGGAAGTCTTGAAAGGAGAGGGCAACAAACACTTTACTTGCAATATGGCATACCAAATACTCTGAATACAGGTACTTGGATGTATTTTTTAGCAATCAAAACCTTGCCAAAATCTCTCCATACCATCGCTGTCAATACACTCTATGACTGTCATATTGGCCAAGCGCTTGATTTAAGCAATAATAACCCTAAATTTATAGAATCTCTTTTCTTTGGGAGTTCAGAACACAGATGGGAATATTATAAAAAATGTGCTGAATTAAAAACGGCTAGACTTCTCCAATTTTCCATAGACTGTTTAGAACAAATGCTAAAAATTGATAAGAAAACGACTATTGCACTTAAAAAATTATTTATGTTTTATGGCCTATCATTTCAAATGTTTGATGATATAAAAAATATTTTACCAGACATCAGTGGGCACAAATCTTATGAAGATTTAAATTCTGGTCTGCGTAGCTCAATTTCGTTAACATTTCTTGATTTATTATCACAACAAGAAAAGCGAGAAGCGTATAATGAATTTTTAAATTCAAAATATTCTGAATTTATCCTATCACATAATTTATATAAATATTGTCTTAGAGAGTGTTATAATAGTGCGCAGAATTATTTGGATCAGTCTTCCCTCCTACTTGACGAAATTTCTTGTAATGCTGATTCACGAGAATATATTCATTTTATTTTAGAGAATCCTATTGAAAATATCAGACGTAGTATTGCCAATTTATTGTCCGAACCACAATTGAATTTTAATGAATTGCAGAGTTCTATTTTATGAAAATATTAGAAATTGAAAGTTCTGAAATTGCAAAAATAGAATATCCTAAGCCAATTTTGCTTTTGAAGGAAATGAATAATATTCATTATGAGTGGCTGTACTTTGAAATAACATATGAAAACCAACATATATTGTGTATTCTTTCATTATTGGATCCCTTTTCTATCGAAAAAAATACACAAAAAAATTCTCCTACGATTTATCTGACTTGGTACGATAACAAGAAGCTCATTGCTTATTCTTATACTGTTTTTTCATGCAAAGATCGCATAAATTTAGAAAATAAAATTGAAAATTGGTTCTGTGGTATAACTTCCAATCTTGAAATTATTCTTCCTTGCCATTCAACCCAGAAAGTAATTCATTTAACTCTTAAAAATCCATTTCCAAAGGTAAATATTGGAAATTTTTCAAGCGATGGAATTAAAAAATGCTCTAAAAAACATTATTGGCAACTATTATCAAAATCTTTAAAGGTTCAAGGAGTCATAGAAACTATCGAAGTGCCTAAGGAAAAATTTACAGAGTTTTTTTCACGCCACGCATTATTTTATGACAAATATTTGGATTTTAAGCTTAAACATGAATCACCACGTCGTCTGCAATTTAAAGATGCTGCATTTTATTTGGATCACAATGCAGGTGTTGAAAAGCTATCTGAAATTAAAAATCAATGGTATTGGTGGCACTCAGAGCAGAATGGTTTTTGGGAAGTCTGCTACTTCTTTCCAAAAGCAAAGCAAATGTTTTATTGTCAGAGCAGTGCCGGTGAACAAGCGGCAGATATACTATCAGTCGAACCATCTGAAATAGTAAAATGCTATAAATACTCCAATTTCTTTTTGCAATATCCAGCAAAGATGTTTTCCAGAATGTTTGGTTCCATTACTGTCGATTTTAAAATCGAGTCAGCCCCATTTTATTTGCGAGCGAGAAGTCTAGGAAATATAAAACTTACCCTCGAGTTATTGAAACCAAAAAATATTTGCAGAAAACTTACACAAATTTTAATTGGCTCGCGCAAAATAAATGCAAAATATTTTGAGGCGGATTTAAATGATTTTGAATCCTATCTTGACTTTTTTGATATCTGTAAGAATATCACAAAAAATAATGGCAAATCATTTTATTTAGCATCGCATGTGCTTTCGAGTGAACAGAGAGAAGCTTCTTATTTTGTTTATACACTATGCAGACTTATTGATGATGCAACCGATGAACTGGTTAAAATTCCAACTCTCGATGGTGCCTTGCAGGGAACAAGTTTTTCCAATAAATTTTTAAATATTTTATGGGGAAAAGATTTTTTAGTCGATGCTTATTTTTTAATGCAAATCAGAGAGCGCATTTCTTTTTGTTTATTTAAAAATATAGATTTAAAATCAACCGAAAACTTTATTTTCGATGCTCGGCGGAAAGTCAATGAGTTCTATTTAGAAAAGCGACATTTTGAAGAATTGATTTACGGACAAAAAATGGATGAAATGTTTTGTCAGCCAAAAAATTTCAGTGAATTCTATTTGTATTGCTATCGAGTGGCAGGTGTTGTCGGTTTGCTCATGGCAAAAATGTTCAAAACACAGCAGAGTGAAGAAGCAGAAAAAGCAGCTGAACATTTAGGTATTGCTATGCAAATAACTAATATTTTAAGAGATATTAAAGAAGATTTTGAGAATGGTCGGATTTATATTCCCAAATCTTTCTGTCAATATTATAATTTAAATTTCGATGAAAAGATCTTTTCGAGTGATATTCAAGATAGAAATATTGAATTTATCGACGATCTTGCAAGAAGAGCAATTCAATATTATCAAAACGCCAATCAAGGAATAAAAACTATACCATCTTTGCGCGCGCGATTTTGTGTTAGACTTATGTTAGCAATTTATGGGTCAATTTTAGGAAAAATACTATTAAATAAATCGATTGTTTTCAAGCAAAGGGCAATTGTCTCAAAGTTTGAAAGAATTTTAATTTTTTTCAAAGTCTTTCTGGGATTTTCTCCTTTAAAGGTTGCAAAATTAAATAGAAATTTTACCATAGATGAAAATCTTATTTTGTAGAGAAAAGGTATTTTATGAGAACATTTGACATAGCAGTTGTTGGTGCAGGTTTTGGCGGATTATCTGCTGCATTAACTTTACAAAGCATGGGGATGTCTGTTGTTTTAATTGAAGCGCTAGACAAAGTGGGTGGGCGAGCGTATGTTGATGTGCAACAAGGCTATCGCTTCGATCGAGGACCCTCTATTATCACGGCTCCTTTTTTAATCGACGATATTTTTCAAATGTCAGGAGCAAAGAGAGAAGATTATTGTCAATTTGTTTCCGTCGATCCCTATTACAATGTTGTTTTTAATGATGGTTCCAATATTGCCCATTTTAATTCAAAACAAAAATTATTAGAAGAAATTGTCCGAGTCAGTCCAAACGATGTCGAAGGTGTGATTGCTTTTTTTGCCCATGCAGAAAAAGTTTTTCAAAAGGGATTTATTGAACTCGGAGATAAAGATTTTTCAAATCCTATGAGTATGCTTGGTGTTGCCCCACATTTATTGCGCCTGGATGCCATTCGTCCTGTTTATTCGTTGGTCTCTCGTTACGTTAAAAGTGAAAAAGTCAGACAGTTTTTAAGTTTTCATCCTCTTTTAATTGGTGGAAATCCCTTTCGTGCAGCAGGAGTTTATTCCTTGATAAATCGTTTAGAAAGAGCCTATGGAGTGTTTCATCCTATGGGGGGAATGCATGCGCTAGCAAAAGCATTTCAGACACGCTTTATGGAACTCGGTGGAGAGGTTTTTTTATCCTCTCCCGTAGAAGCAATTCATAAAAATTTTAACAATCAATTTGAAATTCAGATGCCTTTTCAAAAAATTCAAGCAAATAAAATTGTAGTGAATGCAGATATGAATCGTTTTGTCCAAACAATTTTAAAAGGAAATGTTCAACCGAAAAGGTTGGCGCGTAAATTAACAAAAGCAGATTATAGCATGTCCGCATTTCTAATGTATTTTGGTACGAATAAACAATGGACGCACTTACCTCAGCATACCATTGCTTTGGGGCCACGTTATAAGGAATTGCTTGAAGATATTTTCACTAAAAAAATAGTCTTCGATGATTTTAGTTTATATTTGCATATTCCAACGCGTACAGACTCTTCATTAGCCCCAGAAGGTGGTGAGGTTATTTATGCACTCGTTCCTGTAGCAAATTTAGCAAGTGGCACGGACTGGGAAAGTTATAAAACATCTTTTGCAGATAAAGTAACAAATATGCTTGAAGATAAGTTTTTACCTGGATTAAAATCTTCAATTGTTGTCAAAAGTATTTTTACACCAGACGATTTCAATCAGACATTACAAAGTCATTTAGGCAATGCTTTTGGTCTTGAACCGTGGATTTTGCAAAGTGCAGGCTTCAGACCATCAAATAAGTCAAAAGAAGTTGAAGGTCTTTATTTTGTGGGAGCAAATACTCAACCAGGGGCCGGCCTTCCAGGCGTACTATTGAGTTCCAGAATAACGTGTCGTTTACTTGCGCAAGATGAAGGAATTAAATCCATGCCGGCACTTTTATCGAATATCAAAAATGCATTTTCTTATGTAAACCCGAACTGATTCAGATATTGTTCCTTTAATTTTTAAGGAGTCATTATGACAGATCAAAATGAAATCGGTAAAGATGGGCAAATTGATAGACGTGAGTTCGTTGTTAAAACTGCTTTGACAACTGGTTTTGCCTTAGCCGTTATGCCTATTGCTCATTCCGCAATTTCTACAAATTTAAGTGGGATTGAGGCAAGTGATGTGCTTGTGCCCGTTGGAAAAGATAAAATACCAGCTTATCAAGTGATACCCACTGGCAATGGTCCATTTCCAGTTCTTGTTGTCTGCCATGAGATCTTTGGTTTACATGAACATATCCGCGATGTGTGTCGCAGATTTGCAAAAGAAGGCTTTTTTGTCATTGCCCCAAATCTCTATTACAGACAAGGCGATGTTACGAAGTTAAATGATATACAAGAAATTATGGCTAAGGTCGTATCCAAAGTAACAACAGCTCAAGTCAATGCTGATCTAGATGCCACTTTAAATTTTATAACAGCGTCTAAAAAAGCAAATTTAACTCAGAAAAATATTGTTGGTTTTTGCTGGGGTGGAAAAACTGTTTGGTTATATGCAAGGCACAATCCGGAAATTAAAACTGGTATAGCTTTTTACGGTCCACTATCAAGCAAATCGGCTGTACAACCGCAATCTGCCATCGATATAGCACCTGAATTAAAAGTCCCTGTGCTTGGTCTTTATGGTGGAAAAGATAAATATATCACTTGGGATCATGTTGCCCAGATGCAAAAAGAATTAGATAAAGGCAAAAGTGGATCAAAAATAATTGTTTATCCCGAAGCGGATCATGGCTTTTTTGCAGACTATCGGGAAAGTTATAATAAAAAAGCAGCCACCGAAGCCCTTGAGCAGCTCATTCTTTGGGTCAGGAAACACAAAGGGCGTTAAAGGAGTTGTTATGAAAAATATTTTGCACAGTCAGAATATTCCTTTTGCGCATTATTGCGAACCGAAGGCATTAGAAGATGCCATTGCTTTTGCAGAAATACATGGATTTCCTTTAATCTTAAAATCAGTGGATGGTTCTGGTTCCTTAGACACCCCCTCGGTATGAGAGCCTAAGTTCATAGCATATAGTCCACTCAAAGGATTCACTTTAGACCAAGATTATGAAATTTAAAGTCACCTATAGATAAAATTTCATTAGAATTTAAATGATTTTGTACATTAATTAATTTATTAAAATCATCACTTTCTAAATAATAGTCATGATTAGTTAACAACATATCTGAAGGATTATCATTTTGATAACATCTATATGAAATATTTTCATTTTGATAACATCTATATGAAATATTTTCATGAATTTGACGTTGACAGGTAATGTTCCCTAATTTCCTTGTATAAATACGATTCTTAAAATCAATAGTAAAGTTAACACCCATTGAATAAAATAAAATTTCATATTGTTCATCAGTCCCTTGTGATTGAGCATAACTATTTACGGAAACAGCAAGTGCAGAAAATAATACAATTTTCTTTATAAACATTTTTTCAACCCTCTTGTGATTTAATTAAACTCTTTAAATAAGGAGTTTGCATTTATAACTAATATGAGAGGGCATGCTTGTCAATAAAAAAGAAAAATTTAATATATTATATATTTTAAAATAAAGTTATTTAAAAGGTTCTGTTGCAATGATATTAAAGTAACAAAGAGTCTATGGGGGGCTAAGCGCAAACCGCAGAAATTTCCGAAGCCTCAAAACTAGAATTTATGGGTTTTAAGGTTTGCGAAACACAGAAACTTCAAATTGATTTCTAAGGGTTCTGTTGTAATACTTCGAAGAAGCACGTATTTAAAAAACAAATAAATTTAATATAGTAACAGAGTCGATTTGAAAATAAGAGGTGGTTGTAATGGATAATATTACTTTGAAAAGAAAACTGAGCACGTACATGTAAAAATTCCAATTGTTTGTTTGCATGCCTTGTCAGGCTTTTAATTCAACCATGCACCGTTTGCTGTTGCGGTCTTTTCAGCTTGCTTTTATCCCCAACTTTAGAAGTTGGGGTTTTACGCTCGTTTCAGATAAATGAAGACGCTTATGGCAGTGGTAATACCCTGCAGTTTTCTATCTTATTTGTATCTATTGATTCAGGAAATTTATTTCTTGGTAAGACAATATTGGGGGTGGTTTGTATAAATCCGTCACTATCTGTTACTTCAAGAAAGGATGCTCTCCAGCCTATTTTAGGTTCTTCAAGTGTTATTTTTAATTTACGATTTTTTGGAATTTTATATGTTATTTTATTGTATTTTATGCCACATGCATATCGAAAGTCTCTTTCATATTTATTATATGCTTGCCAGAGTGAGATAGTTTTAATACTTGAATTGAGTTTAAGAATTATTTCTTGGTTTTTATTTGTTCTATTTTCCTGAAATTCAAAAGAAAATATTTTAGAACTTTTTTGGGAATTTAATCGATTTAAAAAAGAGATAATAGAATACTCTAATACTTTATAAGACACAAAATGACTCGAGTTTGGAATGTAGCGAAAATAAGATTTTCCAGACAGTTCTTTATAATTTTCAAAAATATTATCGGGTGGAAAAAAATCATCACCACTGGCGCTTATTATGAGTTTAGGAATATCTAAGCGATTTTTCTTAGAAGTTTCTTTATATGCTAATGGATCTAAGATATTCATGAGTTTTTTATAACTTTCTTTATCAATATTTTGGAATAATTTTTCATTATAATATGGTAACAAAGCAATAGGCCAATTATTTGCGTATACTGTTTTGAATTTATTAATAAGATTTTCAGTATTAAAAATATCAATAACAATAGGGACAATTGCAATTATTCTCGTATCAGCGATTGCTGTAAGCCATGCTGCCCAACCTCTTTTTGAGGCTCCCCCTAATATAAAAGAATCCATTTTATATCTTGATAAAGCAGGTTCTTTTTGCAGCATATCCATTGTTTTTATAATGGACATTGCCATCGGCAATTGCAGTGGAAGAATTTTATTTTCTTCAGGATTTTCTAAATAAAGTTTCCAAGTATGTGCGACCAAAAAATCTTCAACGAGGTTTGGCTTATTGGGGTAAGAAACGGGTTGATTCGGCACAAGATTAATAGAAATAATGATTGATTTGGTTTTTATTGCAACTTGGCTGAAATTAATTTTAGAGCTATCTGGTTTCGTTGAACTTCCACCATCGATATAAATAAATGGATTCGTTTTATTATCATAATTATTTGGTATATAAACTGAAACTGTATGACTCCATTTATTTTGGCTCGTTTCAATATGCAGTGGGAAGCGTTGCGAATTCAATTGAAGCTTTAGTAATTTTATAGGAGAGAGATATTCTTCAGATATTTTTTTGTAATCTAAAGGAAATTGTTTTTGAATAAAAACAGAGCAGTCGAGTGCATCTGTATTCTCTGGGCATTTAGTATAAGTGTAGCTTTCTTCTGCATAAGATATTGGAAAAACAAGGGCGAATATTTTTGTAAAAAAAGATTTATTATTCAAATTGAACTCCTTGGGGGGTAAACTTTATTTTGCAAGTACAATATTTTAAATATATAAATCAATTAAATTTCTCAATTGTTATCATTAAAGAAAATAAAAAAGCTGAATTTTTGCACAGCATATAAAAATATATATATATTATGAGAATAGACAACAAGATTTTCTTCTAAGCTAAATTGAGTTTTAAGATTGTAGAAAAAATTTATTATTTTACATTGGTCTCAAATATTATCAGAGAAATGCTGAAAAATAAGTCAATATAGATTTGGCGGTTGTGCAAAGCTTTAGCATGATAACAAGTTTAGAAATAAAATGGAATTACATGAATGATCCGTTTATAATGTTATAGTCTGAATATAATATTTAGTTTTCTACAATTTATTTGTAAAACGTCTATTTTTTAATATATTAATATTATTTTACCATATTTTTCAAAATGTTTTTAGTTATATATTTTTTGAGCAATAAGTCATATTTTATATAATAATATAAAAATAAATAATTTTATTAATTATTTAATCAAATATAAAAATTTTTTTAAGAATGATATTTAATATTTTAAATTTTTATAATTTAAAAAAACAATTGCAAAATTTTTTTTATTTTTATATTTAGCAAATTGAATTTGTGAAAAATCAATTCAATTTGCTTATACTTTTTGATTGGATAAAAAATGAGAGTTCATATTAAAAAAATTGCTTTAGTTATATCACTTCTTTCTTCTCACTCATTAGCTTTTGCTGGATCATACTTATTTTGTTCAAATGTTAAATCTGAATGGCACTGGGCATATAAGCCAAATAAAGAAAAAAAATCCCAAGAAAAAGAATATTATTGGTTACATGGTTCTTTAAATATTGTAAATGCTCCTGTCATGTTGCACAGTGCATTAAAATTAGAGTTTGATGAAGATAATATCAAGCAAAAGAATGAAAGCTTTTTTGATGAATTAAAAAATACATTTTTAAGTCGAAAAAAACGTGCCAGCTTTAACCATCAAAATAATAATTATGAATTTTTTCCTTCAGATGTAGCTTCACAAAGGGGAATTTCAACCTGCAATGATTTAGTAAATCACTGTACACAGACTTTTGGACCATCTTTTCATTTTGTTGGTGCAGCAGGATATTCTCTTGCAAGCTCTGATTGGGGATATGTTATAGCCGATAATGTAATTTGTCCTAACTGGCATTACCCTTCGGGATTGGTCACAGACTCAATGACAGTAGGGAATCTCATAGGTCAGATAGCAATAGACACATTGACTTCAGGACCAATTGAAAAACCGGGTGTTCTTGTAGGAGAAAGTTCTGCGGGCGTAGGCGAAATGGCTATGGGTGGAATTCATTCAGTAGAGCAAACTTCAGTGGCTGAAGGACTAACACCTGCTGCTCAAAATACTGCAGAAGGAGTGCAAAAGCCTTCCTATGCGAGCATGGCTAAAGCAACTTCAATGAATGAATTAAATAAAGAAGTTGGTGAATTTCATCGTACAGGAAGCTTAAGAGTCAGTACAATTAGGAAGATGGGTATACCAGCTCGCGCATATAACATATCAGAAAAAATTAACTTTAGAACTGCAAAAAGATTTATGAATTATGAAAGAAGAATTAAAGAGGTTGGAGAGTTTTATGAAATCGACATACCTCTCGATCCGAGAGATAGAGATCAACCTCGAGATGCAAAACGTGTGGTCGTAAATAAATTAAATGGAAATCGGTGGTACACAAATAATCACTATGAATCATTCAGAGATATGGGTCCTATCAGTCCAGAAATATTAGCGCAATTAAAAAATTAATTTAACTAGGGTGCGTCCTCAAATTTCCCATTAAGTAGGTAGAAGCACAATGGCAAAGCTGTGCTTCTACCTACTTAATGACACAGATTATAGTTATTCCATTTAAGTAGACATCTTGAGTCTCTTTCTTATAAGATGCTAAAACTAATAATAAAAATATAAAAAATTAATATATAGTAAAAAATGTTTATTTATGATATTTTAAAAAGAGATTTATAAGTTTTTTACAATGTGTCTATTTATTTTGTCAAATTGAGGACTTATATGAAAAGAAATCTTATTAACTATATTATTTTAATTTTTTTTGCTTTAATTACAGCATCTTGTGGTGATAAGCAAGGAAGAAGTCTTTTTAGTAACTGGACTAACTCTGTTAGCAAAGATACTGGAAAAAAAATAAACACTGGTTTAGTTGAATTGAATCTTTCTCAAAGTAAGTTTAATAACAATGAAACATTTGCAATTGTTGCTTCAGCGACGAGCTATGATAAAACAATTTGCGCAATTTCTGCTGATATCATTGGTAGTCAAGACTCTGGAACCATTACAAATATTCGTAAAAGTAATCTCGGAGTAAAAGATTTTATTAACGCGTTTAGAGCTTTTTATTTTGAGGACCCAGTTGCTGCAACCAATTTATTAAACTCAACTAAAGCTATTGCAATATGTCGTCTGGTCTTCATAAAAAGTAATTATAAATATTCAAAATCGAGTGACACTTTAACATTATGTCCAATTGACAGTGAGAATCCAGCAGACTGTTTTTATTTTAAATAAATTTTATCACTTAATATTTTTCCATAAATAAAGAATTTGGATGAGATCCATTCCATCCAGTTTAAAAGGACGTTCTTCGGTTGGCTCAGCGCCGATTAATTTATAAAAATCAGTAAAAGGATTGCCTTTTAAAATAAGAGCTGATGCAGAATGATAGCCCCTGGATTTAAAATATTTTACGATTTCTTTTATGAGCAGCTGACCGCCTCCCATTCTCCGGAACTCTTTTAAAATATATATACAATAAACCTCACCATGGCCTGCAATCGGTGGTTCCCGTTGCGGCCCCGCATTGGCAAAGCCAAAGACTTCCCCTTCATTTTCGAGCACCCAAGTTATGCCTTGGCCATTTGGGTAATCTAAACCCAATTTATGCCACTCTTGTTCTTTGTTTTTTTCAGTCAGACTGTCGAGATAATTTTTAGGAAGAATGCCTTTGTAAGTTGTTTGCCAGCTCTTTAAGTGAATTTGTGCAATGCGAGGAATATCTTCAGGTTTTGCTTTTCGGATAAGCATAGAACTTCCTTCATAAGTGATTTTTGCGTGTGTGTTTTCAGAACTCATTGTATTTTAACCAATATCTTCTAAATTCACACTACAAACACGTATGAATGGATTAAAATTATAAGTTGCCTTGCCAGCAAAAAAATCGATGGATTGATAACATTCAGTGACTATCACTTAGAGGCGGTTTCGATTCGAAAAGTAAGTTCGTACGGTGAGCTGAAAGAAGCAATCCAAGAAGTGCTTTCACATAAAGTGAATGCGAGAGCTGCTCGACTCTTTTATCCCATTAAAGAGTTGATAAAACTCAGTGTGGGTGATGACCCCTCACCCACAACGCTATCTGCAGTGAGCAATGAGTTTTTCACTTATTCTTAGATTTATTCCAATTATGACGGTGTCATCGAAACCATCCACATTCCGACAGATTTAAGAGGATCGGCAGGAGTCATTGATATAGCCTTTTCAAAAGGAAAAGGTGAGAGCATTAGAAAACTTGAGACCAATTATGACTATCTTGGATATGTCTTATGCAAATCAGCATCAGTGGATCTTTCTCGCCAGCTTGCTGAGCGAACAAAAGAAAAAATAGAATTATTAATTAATTAAGTTAATAAGCTCTTATTACAAATATGTCTTTTTAATTCTTTTAGCAATTCCACGCGAGGAGTTTGAATTTTTTGTCTAATTCCTTGGTGAAAATAGGGATATGCTTGTCTTTAGGACACACGATATAGCGTTCGTTTGAACGAATAAGCATAGGGAGATCAGCTATATGATCGCTCCAAGCGCTGTGCCACACGAATTGCTGACCAAGTGCTTGGTGAATACGATTGATTTTTTCTTCTTCGTAACAATTTCTTGATTTCAGCACGACGCCCCCCGCAAAGAAGGTGAGTTTTGAACCAATCACAGTCTTGCATTTTTGCTTGTTTGCGTTGAGCATGGCGCGCACCCAAGTTTGGCCTGAGGCTGTGACAACAACGATTTCTACCCCTTCAGCACGTAATTTTTCAAATGTGGGATTGACCTCTTTAAACCAAATATTTTTATTTTCTTCCACAACAGCTGCACGTAAAAAGCGCACGGCATTCCGTTTGCTTTTTCCTGCTGTGAGACTCCAGAGCAGGGCCGATTTTGCAGCGGTTTTATTGAGTTTAAATATGAAGGTAAAGATAAGAATGGGAGAGAGTGCACTCAGGAGCAAAATTCTCCAGGGCTCATACTTGAGACCTTTGCGTAAAAGTGTCAGGAAAGAGTCTTGGCAAATGAGCGTGCCGTCGAAATCGAAAAAAGCGTAGCGTGGTATGTTCATACAGTCTCCGGGTAAATGGGAGTTCGCAGAGATTTCCCAAAGTGTTGCTAGGAATAGTTATCCTTGTTTTGTCTCTTCTGTCAAAATTGAGATTAAAAGATGTTGAATGCAGAAAATGAAATTAAATATGGAAAATTTTTAGTCGTTGCGCAAACGGGATTGTTGTTAACTTATTCCCTTCCACTAGAGTTTAATTCTTTAACTAAAGGAACATTTTGTCTTCTGACGGTGCGAAAAGGGGGAGTGGTTAAGAAATATGTTGGAGTTTTTCTAGAATTTTGTGTAAAACCTGAATTTAACTGTATTCCCATTTTAGGTATTTTGCCTTTTATGAAAGTATTGCCGGAAAATCTTTTTTCTGTATTACAGTGGACAGCTGATTATTATTTATCTTCTCTTGAAAAAATTATTTCGATTGTTGCTCCCAGTTTTATTTGGGACGTAGCTAAGCATCAAATGCTAGAAAAAAGATTGGAGAAATTTAAATTAAATGACAGCCAATTAAATCATAAAAAAAATATTCATAAGATTAAAGGTGAAATCGTCTTAACTGAGCGAAGTGAAATTCTTTTAAATGAAGAGCAAGCTAAAGTTTATCAAGAAATTTTATCGGATTTAACTGCCACATATGTTTTACACGGTGTAACAGGATCTGGAAAAACTGAAATTTATTTAAAAATTGCACAATATTTAATTCAGCAAAACAAGAATGTGCTTATTCTTGTTCCTGAAATTGTTTTGACTCCGCAAATGAGCGCACGGTTTCGTTCGGTATTTAAAAATGATTTGGCAATTCTTCACTCTGGACTTACAAAAGTTGAGTATGAAAGAGATTGGTTTCGTGTGCATTATGGCCAAGCAAAAGTTGTGTTAGGGGTGCGCACGGCTGTGTTTTGTTCACTGGAAAATATTGGTGTTATTATTGTGGATGAGGAGCATGATGGCAGTTATAAAGCCCATGAATTTCCAACTTATCATGCAAGAGATATTGCTGTCGTCCGTGCGAAAAAGGAAAATGCATTGTGTATTCTAGGATCCGCTACTCCTTCTATTGAGAGCATGTACAATGTCAAAAATGGAAAATATAAGTACTTAAGTATTAAAAATAAATTTTCTGGCAATCAAGTGGAAAGCTTAATAGTTGATAGCAAAAAAGATTTATTAGTTAGTTATTCACAAAAAAGATTGAGTTATGCAACTAAGTCAACGCAATTATCTTTTAATAATAATGGGATTTCTCAGGAAGTTTGTACACTTCTCAAAGAAAATAAGGAATTGGGTGAACAGAGTATCGTCATAATCAATCGACGTGGTTACGTTAATTTTGCAATGTGCACTCAATGCTCTACTCCACTCAGTTGTCCGCGCTGTTCAGTTACCACAACGTTACATGATGGTGGTCGCACCGAAATATGTCATTATTGCAATTTTAAAGTAACAAGAAGAAAGACTTGTCTCAGTTGCAACGGAACTGAGTTTCTCGATCATGGGATAGGGACACAAAACATTGAAGAGCGTATTTTGGCTTTGATCCCAGCCATGCGCATAGCTCGTTTGGATCGAGATGTGCTGACCAGTAATAGTAGAATGACAGAAATAATAGATGATTTTCGTCTTGGTCACACTGATTGTCTTGTCGGAACCCAAATGCTTGCGAAGGGGCATGACTTTCCTAAAGTCACGTTGGTTGTGATCTTACACGTAGAAGATGCGCTTTTTCTCCCCGATTTCCGTTCCGCAGAGAGAACCTTTCAACTTCTCACCCAAGCCATGGGCAGAGCTGGACGTGGAGTCAAACCCGGTAAAGTCGTCTTGCAATCGCTTATTCTTGGCCATCCCATTATTGAGATGTCGCTGAAAAATGAAATTGAAGTTTATTGGGAGAGGGAACTGCACATGCGTCAGCTGGGTTTTCACCCCCCTTTTTCTCGACAAATACTGTGTGAGTTTCGTCATAAAAATAAAGAAACAGCCTTTTCTTTGATAACGAAACTAAAAAATTATTTAATAAAGTTTTGGGCTGAAAATAAATACAGTGAGCAGGAAGTGCGCTTGGCTGGTCCTTATTTTGCAGCACTCGAAAAAATAAATAATGAATACCGTGTTCAACTATGTATTTCCTCTCAAAAGAAATTACATCCCGCACATTTATTTCCAACTGAACTTTTTCTGGATAAGGAAATCAATCGACAAACCCTGCGGATAGATGTCGATCCATACTCTTTTCTCTAGAGATTTAATATTCTTAGCCGATAATTGAGAGTCGCTTAAGAAGGGATCTTTTTTGCTGACTTGGAGAGGGTAATGGCTGACGGGGACGCAAATACAACTGGCGGAGATAAGGTCTGCGTGCTCATCGTAGAAGAAAAATCGGATTTGCGTACTTTCTTTATGAGTGTTCTGACTAAAAGCGGAAATTTCGAGGTAAAGAACTCTGCATCGGCTAAAGAAGCACTTGAGATATTAGCAAAAGAGTTTGCAAGTATTCAAATTGTTGCTTTCGATTGGCAGATGACAGATATGTCAGGCTATGTGTTTATTCAGCGCTTGAGGCGCGATCCACTTTATGACCGCATAGAATTTGTTGTCTGTTCGCAGGTGATCAGTCCTGAAGATTCATTTTTAATGGTTGAGCTTGATGTGTATCACAGCATTATTAAACCTGTGAATGCCAATGACTATTTAAAAGCGATGGAGCTTGTCAGAGCAGATTACAATCAGTCGAAATCAACTACATTAAAATTAAAAGAATTGCATCATTTATTAAATGAAGAAAAAATTCTTGAATGTGATGAACTTTTAAAAACCCCTGGTATAGAAGATGAGATCAATAAAAATCCTCGTTTTGTTTATTTAGGTGGTGAAATACGAATTTTAAAAAAACAATATGGGGAAGCCGTAGAATTTTTAAAAAACTTTTTTAAAAATAAACAAGAGAATCCAGCAGAAGAAAATTTAAAATCTTTAAATACATTAGGAAAAGCTCTTTGCATGGTAGGTCGATTTGATGAAGCTCTGTTGATTTATCAAAAATTAGAAAATAAAAGTCCAAATAATTTAAGTCATAAAGTAATGGTAGGCGATGCTTTGCTCGGTTTAGATGATATCGCTGGTGCTGAAGAAAAATATAATGAAGCTTTAGAAGCAGATTCTTCACATAAAGATGCACTGATTGGCATGACGAAAGCTAATTCTGTGAACGGAAATTTTGATCAAGCCAAATCTTTTTTTGAAAAAATAGAAGGAAATTTTGAAAGCCGCACACTCGCAAGTTTTTACAACAACAAAGGAGTTGCTTTGGTGCGCAATGGAAAAGTGAAAGAAGCTATTTTATTTTATGAAAATGCTTTGCAATTTTTCGATAAATTTAAAGGACACGTTTATTTTAATCTTGGAATGGCGTACTATCGAGACGGCAATATTGCAAGTGCATTAAGCTGTTTTCAGGCTGCTTTAGCAACCGATGAGCTTGATCTGCTTGCAGAGAAGAAAATTTTAAAAGAATTTCAGGAAAAAGGCATTGAAAAATTTACAGCAGACTACAAAGATAAAATGGCAAGAAAACAAAAATAAATATCGTATTGTGACACTTACTTATGTGTTTATGACTGTATTTGTATGCTGGTATGTTCAAATTTATCTGAACGATATCTTAATGAAGCAGAATTATATCTTAACTATATTTTTACTTATATCTTGGTTTCCTTTTTTGTTAGGTTTTTTTATTTATTTGTTTTTAAAAATTCCAATAAAAAATTATTTATTTATTCCAAATTTTTCAAAAAAAATCATTTGGGCTTTTCTTATCCCATCGATTGTAGCTTCAATTGCTATATATATTAGCCAATATTTATTGACCATCAATATTGATGAACCGACTCTTGCTTTGCACATGGAAGGAGATCATATTGCTTCAGCTTTATTTTTGCTCTTTTCAGCTTGGATGCCTGCTGTTTTTTATTGCATAGTGGTTTCATTTGGTTTTGAGATCTCATTACGTGGTTTTTTTATTGAAATCGCTAAGCGCGCATCTCTTCCTTTTCCATGGCTGCTTGCAGGGCTTCTTCAGTTTATTATTTTGTTACCTTTTTTATGGTTTGGTTATTTAGGAGGAGGTCTTCAAAATATAAGATATGTTTTCTGCTGGCTTGTTTTACTTATTTCATTATCAGCTTTTAATTTTTGGCTTTCGCTGCCTGACAGAAAAAGTGACGCTATGCTTAAAAATGGATTGCAATTAAATAATGCAAATAGAAATCTTGTTCCTGTATTGCTTGCAGCATCAATTCAAAATATAGTCTATTATGTCGTTGCCTCACGTTTTGTTATAGAATCTGGTCATTGGTGGATGTCCGGTCCTGCAAATGTTATAGCTGTTGTATTGTATTTTCTCATTACTATTTTTTTGCTAACAACGAAAAGGTTGAAATACGAATATGTTTGGATTTCATAAAAAAAACTCTTGGTTTGTATTAGTGAAAGATTTTATTTCTGCAAAAAACCTAGACTCTCCTGATGATATTTTTCGAAAGATGGAAAATAGTAAAAAAACTCTTTGGTGGCTATTTTTTTACACATACAGAAGGCAGATATTATTTGTCTCAGTCTTACAGGCACTTCTGCTTTCACTTATATTATGTTTTCCATATGCAATTGATTTTTATTTGCAATTCTTCTTGCGCTCTACATCCCCCACAGCACAAGCGCGTTTATTCACTGCCTCTGTTTATTTATTATTATTCGTTGTGTTTTTTACTTTTATCTTATACGCAAAAAATAAGGTTTTAATGCAATGGGCTCGAGTGATTAAATATCATTCTTTATTGCTAATTGCAAGAATTTGTGAGAGCTCAGAAAAAAACTCCAATCAATTTTTATATAAAAATTTTGTCAATGGAAATGAGCAGCAGATAATCGATAAATGTGTTTTTTTTCCAAAGTTTTTAATAAGTTTATTTTCTATTCCAGCTCTATTAGTAGCATATTATTTAATTTATAAGATTATGGGTAATATTTTCTTTGTTTCACTCGCTTTGCTTCTTGCCGTATTTGCATTTCAGTTTCAGAATAATCGAAAACTTTCTCATATTTCTCAAAAAATTTCTCAGCTTTCTTTATTTAGAAGTCAGTTGTTTAAGAAAATATTTTCTTTTGGAAATAGAGTGCGCTTTTTAGCGATGGAATCATTTTTCTTAAGGAAAATAAATTTATCACAAGAATATGCGCAAAAAATTAGCAAGGGTATTCTTAAAAACGTTGCATTCTCTCGCGTCATTTATTATGCTTCAGGATTTGTCATTGCAATACCAAGTATAGCTATTTTTGCTTATATCAATAAAAATATGTCTTCTTCTGATTTAACTAAGTTAGTTATTCTTTTTATTTTAGTTGCTCATTTTTACGCAAATATTCTGTATCTTTTTTCGACAAGTAAAGAATGGAAAACTCTTTTCCAAAAATATCGATATCCAATTTTATTAAAGCAAAACTGCTCAAAATTTTCACAAATACAAGATGATTGGGATGAAGAGTGGGATCGTATTCTCATCGGTCCAAAAATTAAAAGTACAAATTCTTCTAAACTTTTTTTACAAAACGCATCCTTTTTTTCTCCCGAAGGTCTGAGTCTTTATAATTTATCCTTTGAGACAAAATCAGGACAACTCATTGCTGTTGTAGGGCAAAAGTCAGCTGGAAAGTCCGCTTTTCTCAATGCCTGTGCAGGAGAATTGCATTTAGTCAGCGGAGAAGCTTTGTTTGCGAATAGTTTTGAAATTTTATCACAAATGAATCTTCTGTTTGAAGGAACATTGAGAGAAAATATTATTTTAGGAAGAGAATTCGAAGGTCGTCGATATATTGAAACCATTCGCTCCTGTGCTCTTGAAGATGAAATGAATGCTTTGGAAAATGGTGATGAAACTTTAGTTGAACCTTCTGAAAATATCTTTACAAAAAGTTTCATAAAAAAACTATGTATAGCACGAACTATTTATGGAAAAGCTGATTATTATTACTTTAATGATCCTTTTCTCGATCTTTCTAAAGAAGATGCATCACATATATTCAATGAAGCTTTGCAAAAACAACTTGTTAATTCAGTGCGGATTTTTGTAACCGAAAAACTCGAATTTGCTTCTCTTTGCCATCAAATAGTAGTAATGAAAGATGGAATTATTGTCGAGCAAGGAACACACAGCTCTCTCGTAGAAAAATCGGGTGCGTATGCGCGTCTGTACTATGCAAGTGCAGATTCTCGGCGATTTGAATTTTCACAATATCAACAAATTAAGAAAACGCAAAACTATAGATCTCCTTTATTAAATATTTCACAAAAGATTGATGAGGTAGAAGAGCATAAAAACGTAGAAAATAAAAAAGTAGAAAACGTCTATTATAAATCACTTTTTAATTCATTAAAATATTTTGTAAAATATTTTTTTAAAGACAGAAGGGCTTGGCCAAGTTTTGGCTTAGCTCTTTTATCACAATTTTTTCTCTGTTCAGCATTCTTTATTTTGTTTTCTGAATATTTTCAAGAAAGACTGACTCATTTTTGGCAGGTTTCATTATTTTGTACTTTTGCAATTTTATCCTTAGTTAATTTCTTTTATTTTCACCTAAAAAATGCGGGTATTAATAATTTCTTAGGTTCTTCCTTAGAAAAAAAAGTTTATGATATTTTAATTAAAGATCATAAACATGAAATAGCTTATACGGCTCAGTATATCGAAGAATTTTCTCTGGTAAAAGATAAACTTTTTTCCACTTTTACATCTTTGCTAGTAAGAAGTGTATTTTTTTTAGCAGGCTGCTTTCTTTTAGCAATAACGAATCTTTCTGCTCTCTGTCTTATTTTGGGTATGCTCGCATTTGTTTCTGTTTTTATTATGATAAGCAAAAATAAATTTTATCATGCTCATACAAAAATTAAATTAGATATGAAAAAACTCTCGAGATTTTCAAATTATTTTTTCTCACTTTATACGCAGGCACATTCTCATTCACTGCGCAATTTTCTCCTAGAAAAATTCCAAGCGAATATTAATTCCGCACAAGAAAGCGAGAGTGATAAAGATAAAATCATTGTCAAATTTTCACTTTTTCTTCTTGCCTTCTTTTGCTTTTTAGTAGCAGTTTCGTTAGTTTACTTTGTCTCATTTTATGATGTTATTTCTGCGGGCACAGTGACATTGGTTGTTATAGCAACAATATTGTTTTTTCAAGCAATATTTAATATAACAAATGAAATCTATACATTCATTGCTTGTTTACCGCATTTTGAAAACTTAATGCGTACTTCAATTTTACATGAAGAAAATGAAGATATTCATTATTCTACTTCTGAATACTGGCCACAAAAAGGCACTTTACGTATTATGTCATTGACTTCTCAAGGCACTGACTCTTATCCAAAGCCGATTAAAAACTTAGATCTTTTTGTTACTCATGCTTCGCGGTTGGCGATACTTGAATATGTAGAAGAGACAAAAATATCACCTTTTTTTGCCACTTTATTGCAGTTTGTTCCTTTTCAAGAAGGCACAATTTTTTTAGATGATGAGGATATTTTAAAAATAAATCCGATTGAATTACGCAATCGCTTTGCTTATATTTCGTTGAATTCCTTTTTTCCTTTTTTAAGTTTAAGGGAAAACTTAGATCCCTTTGAATATTTTGACGACTCTGAAATTTGGTCTGTGTTAAACCGTGTTGGTATGTCTCAATCTGTTGCAGTATTGCGCAACGGACTGAATTCTAAAATGGATGAGTTTCCTACTCAATTGCTATGGTCTGGTGAACTTGTGCTAGTTTCATTTGCGAAAGCATTGTTACATGGTAACAAAATTTTATTATTAGATAATGTATCTGTGCCAGAAGAAATTGAAATGCGGATTATCGATCTTATTGAACATGAATTTTTAGAAACAACTATTCTGATATCCACCGATGCAAAATCACCATTATTACAATTGTGTCCAGATGTTATTTGTATAGAAAATGGCGAAATGCACAGAGTGAATGCAGAGAAAGGTAATTATCATTTACCCATTTCCTATGAAGAAATTGAGCATCATAAATTTCAATAATTTGGCTTAAAAAATATAAAATACTCCGCCATCATTTGGAAAATCTGGGTAATTCATATTTGGACATGTTGTTGAACGTAAATTCTTTCGTGAAGTATCAAATGTGTCAGAATTTCTAACTCCTAAATAATAAGAAAAGCTTATATAACCAAACTTAAATGGAAAATTAACAGCAAAAATTGCATTTTCTTTTACAAACACACTGCTATATTGCTCACCTAGTTTTTGGCATTGGAGCTTTAATGCATTGCAAAAACTTTCAACTAAATTTAAATCAAAATTTTTTATATTTACACTTGCAATTAATCCTGAGTGCCCTCTTTTATTAAAATAATGATCTCCATTTATCCACGTACCTTTTTCATTGATAGGAATAAATGAATTGCCTGTGCCCCAGCGTGCATGTTCTATTGCGGTGATAGGTGGAGCCCAGCCCCAATCATCTTCATCATTTGGATTGACGCAAGCTAAATATCCGCCCGCAAAAGCATTTAAAGGGAATAAATAAGCAGCAACTAAGAACAGTTTAAACATAATAAATCTCCCCTAAAATATATAAAATTGTTAAAATGACAATTTTATATATTAAGGATTATTTAATTTATGTCAAATAATTTTGTTAAATTAATTTTTTTATAATAATGATGATAATTATAAATATTTTTCAATATTTGGAATTTTTTCTCGCCAAAAGGAATCAAAATCACTTTTATTTGCGAATGCATTTTTCATTTTAAACTGTCCTTGACCACTGCCTTGTAGAAAATATTGTTTTGTTAAATAAGCAGGAACTATTCGAACAGAAGGAGATTGAATTGCCCCGCTTTCCAATCTTTTATTTTTATAGTTTTGTGAAGCTTCCATCATCAATTCATCAAGTAAACATTGCAACTGATAATGAGAAATATTTTTTAGATTGTCTGAGCAAAGTATCCATTCATAACGAGGTTTTTGATCATATATTTTGGGATAAACAAAGAAATGATCTATTACTTTATTGAGTTTTTGTTGTAAACCCGCAATCACTTGTAAAATTGAATTTTGTGATACTTTTTCTGAAGCAATGTTAAGAACAGCATCTTTGCGGCCTAGGACTTTGTAACAAATACGTGGTTCTACACTTATAACTTTTATACTGTCCTTCATTGAGTATTGTAACAAGCCACACATATTTGAAATATTAACATTGTATTCTCCTCCTGCTTTCAATTCATCGAGAGCAAGAGGAGCAGAATTCGGATGATCGACGTCGGTAAATGAGAAGACAACATGCTCTGGAGTTGGAGTGAAAGTATGGTTGCCATGAGAAAACTCAGGTATTTCATAACCCATTGGCCCTTCTGTTGCGGCGTAAGCTCCCACGCAACTGACTTTATGTCCAATGGCATTATATAAAGCTTGCTCGTAATTTTCTATTGGAGTGCCCGAATAGCCAAGGACATTTAAGTTTGGCCAAATTTCATTTAAACTTTGTTTTCCACTTATATTCAATATATCGTGAGCTAAGTTCAAAATGTGACATGGCAATCCGAAAATCATCTGAACATCTTTATTTTTTGTTTCGTTATAAATTCTAAGTGAACGTTCACTATAATCTTCAATCATAAATGCTTCTTCAGAAGGAAAACGCCCATTTTTTAATTCGTCGGGTGGATTAACCCCAAGAATGCCGCTTAAATATCCTTGGGGGATGGAATTGATGTTTTTTAGAAAGGGTCTTGCTCCTAAAGATATATTAATTGAATTCATCGATATATTTGTTGAGCATATAGACATAATTGAAATCAATTCACGCTGAAAAATTTTAAAAATTTCAAACATTTCATTACTGCATGGAATGATTTTACTGACACCCGTTGTTGCTGATGAAGTTAAATAGAATACGGGACGTCCTCTAAAAAGTTGCCCGTAATGGCCATCTATTGTTCTTTTTATATAAGGTTCAAAAAATGCGAATTCTTGTACAGGAATTTTTTTGATAAATTCAGAAACGTTATTTATTTTATCAATTTTAAGAGCTTTATTAATTTCTGTTCCTTCAACTTGTGTCTTAATTCTTTCAAATGCATTCTGTTGTGCTAGCATAGGATTTTCAATATTTGAGAAAAGTTTTCTTCTAACGTTATTGATTATTTCACATTGAATATTTTTAAATGCTATATTGTTATTTGAATTATTATATAAGTTTTCCAAAATAAACTCCTTTAATTTTTTAATCGTTAGAACTATACTATTTTGATATTTAATAGCAGAAATTTTAAAAATAAAAAATATAAAATGAATTTTTTTTAAGAGTTAAGAATAAATTTTATTTTCTTTTGCCAAAAATCGCTGTACCGATTCGCAACAAAGTGCTTCCATGCTCAATTGCAATCTCGTAATCAGAACTCATACCAAGTGATAAAATATATTTGTCTTTTGGGCGATTTGAAAAAGAATTCCAAAGATATTCAGCATTCTTTGCAAACTCAGCATATAAATCACTAAGGCGGCTTTTGTCATCTTCTTCTGGTCCAATGCCCATAAAACCCGAAAAATCCATTTTTTGTGACTGTGCAAGCATGCCGCAAAGTTCTTTTGCATTTTCAAATGGAATACCAGATTTATTTTGATCGGTTTTATCTATTTGCATCTGAATGAGAACTTTAATTCTTTTATCAATAGGAGATTTTTTTTCAATTTCTTTAGCTAAATTTAATTTATCAAGAGAATGTATGCAATTTATCTGGGAGTTGATTGATTTTGCTTTATTCGATTGAATATGGCCAATTAAATGCCACTTTAGATTGGGTAAATTGCTTAGAGCTTGACTTTTTTCTTGCCATTCTTGGATATAATTTTCGCCAAAATTTTCTATTCCACATTTATAAGCTGCTTTTATACTTTCTATGGTATGATGTTTACTAACTGCGACCAGTTGAATATCATTTGGATTTCTTTTATACTTCTGCGCAAAATATTTAATTTTATCTTGAATTTCTTTAATATTTTTTTCGATATCATTTTCCATTTTAATATCTTTCTATTAAAATATTTAATCGTCGATTTGAGTATAGGTTTCAATTCCAGCAAAATCTTTGAGATCAAGTAGCACTTGGCTCAGGGGGAGACCCATGACATTTGTATAACTACCTTCAATTTTTTCAATAAATCCCATTGCTCGCCCTTGAATTCCATAAGATCCAGCTTTGTCAAATGGTTCTCCTGTTTTAATATATGCATCAATTTCTCTAGCGCTTAAAATTCTAAAAGTAACTAAAGTTTCGATCACACGAGAAACGATTTCTTTTTTATTTTGAAAAAGAGAATACCCACTTAAGACAAGATGTGTGCTGCCAGAAAGAGCTTCAAGCATTTTTTTTGCATGGTCTTTATTTTGAGGTTTTTCAAGAATTTTATCTTCATGGGTGACAACAATTGTATCCGCACTTAAAATAAATTCTGCACTTAATGTTTTTTCAGAAACAGCTAAGGCTTTTTCTCGTGCATTTCTTTTGACATATTCATGTCCTCCTTCATTTTCTAAAGGTTTTTCTTCTATATCTGCAATCACAATATAAAAAGGGATACCGCTTGAGCTGAGCATTTCCTTACGGCGTGGAGACGCACTTGCAAGAATTAATTGTTCATTTTTAATCTTTGTCATAATTTACCGCCAAATCCCTAACTCTAAAAAATGCATATACATATAATGCGTTTAAAATACGAATATATGGCATAAAACGCTTATGCCCTCAACGGGTATACATACGGGGGACAATGTGTTCTACGGTAACAAGAAAGTTTTTATCCAAACACCTGATGATGCATCATCTGACAACAGTCTTGCCGAAGAATTAAAAAACGAAGCCACTGAGCTCGTGGAACGTTTAGCTGGTCTATGCCAAGGTTTTCAAGAGCACCTTATTGCCAATGAAGAGGTACCTTTAGAAGAAAGTCAAGAACTTTTTAGGACTTTACACACTCTAAAGGGCCTTTCACAAATGGCCAATCTCAATGAAATGGTGGCCACAGCTCATGCTGTTGAAGATTATATCGAACTTGTTCGTTCAGAAAAAGTAAAGCTTGTTAAAGAAATTATTGAACTTGTCTCTGATGCGCAGAATGTTTTTGAACAGGTGTTTAAAGCCTTCCCTAAAGCGATTGATCCTGATGTGTTGATGGAGGCAGAAAGAGTTGCGCACGAGTTTCATCAACGAACTGAGGTAGTTAAAGGGGGCGGTGCGCCCGCGGCTGATCCAGCAGCGGCGGTTTCTTCTGCGGTAGCAGCTCCTGCAGGCTCGGGTGGAAGTGACTCTCTAGCTCTTACAGCAGAGGATAATGCGGCTTTTGACAAATTTAAAACCCGCGCAGAATTTTTATTTTCATTGGTTTTACCTGCGGATAAATATAAAAGTTTAGATGAATTAAAAGCAGGTAAGCACGTAGATGATATTTCGCGGGTCGGTGATTTCATTTTGATGAAGCACTCTCCGCAAGGTTCACTGCTTGTCTTTGCAGCAGAACTTGATGAAAAATCATTGTCAGGAATGGCTGAAGCAGAAGTTAAGAAACTAGAAAAAGATCCTAATTGTTTAAAAGCCTTAGGTGCTCCATGGGATGCTTTGGTCTTTTCAGGTTCTGCTGCACCAGCTGTTGCTCCACCTGCTGCAGCCGCAGCTGCAGCAGCCCCAGCTCCACCCGCTGCAGCGGCTGGTCATGGAGGAGGTGGAGATGAAGACGAGCAACCGGAAGATTTTGATACGAAAAATCTCTCAGGTGCCAATGCAGTCGACGTACCCGATCTCGATCCTGAAATGTTGCAAGATTTCCTTTCGAATGCAGACGATCTGCTTGAAAATTTAAGTCAGGCTATGCTTGATTTGGAAGGAAACCCCGAAAGTAAAGAAGCAGTGGAAAACATTTTCAGAAATGCCCATACAATTAAAGGGACTTCTGGAATGTTTGGTTTTCGGGCAATTGAAAAAGTTACCCATAAAATGGAAAATCTATTTGATCGCATCCGGAAAGGAAATCTTAAAGTAACTCCGGCTTTAATGGATGGACTTTTCTTTGGACTAGATCGCATTCGCAGTATGTTTGAAGCTGTAAAGGCGAATAAGTCATCAGAGCAACCTATTAACGATGCGCTGGAGAAAATCCGCCTCGCCGTATCAAAGGGGGGAGGAGCTCCCGCCGCCGCCCCAGCCCCCGCATCAGCGCCCGCAGCAGCTGCCCCAGCCCCCCCAGCAGCTGCCCCTGTCCCAGCCGCCGCTGCCGCTCCAGCCGCTCCAGCTGCCTCTGCCGCAAAACCTGCCGCTGCTGCTGCGAAGCCTGCCGCTGCTGGGGATAAGAAAAAGCCGGACGAGAAAAAAGCAGAAGGAGGAGAAGCCGGAGGAACAATTCGTGTGGACCTCAAACGTTTGGACAGCCTAGTGAATTTAGTAGGCGAACTTGTTATTGATAGAACGCGTTTTGCCCGTATTGAAGAAGAATTGCGAGGCAACGGCAACAGTGAACTTGGTCACTCTATGAGTGAAAGCGTATTGCTGTTCGGGCGGCATATGAATGAAGTGCAAAGCATCATTATGAAAATCCGCATGGTTCCTGTTGGGAATGCATTCTACAAATTCACTCGAGTTGTACGCGATTTATGTAGACAAATCGGTAAAGAAATAGATTTGCATATAATAGGTGGAGAAACAGAGCTCGACAAAACTTTGGTTGAAGAAATTGGCGATCCTCTTGTCCACTTAATCCGTAACAGTGTTGACCATGGGGTTGAGCTTCCTGACGATCGGGAAAAATTAGGTAAGGCCAGAAAAGGGAATATACATTTAAAAGCAAGTCAAGATGGAAATATGATCGTTATTACAATTCAAGATGATGGTAAGGGATTACAGGTCGAAAAACTAAGAAGTAAAGCAATTGAAAGAGGACTCATAAAAGAATCCGATCATCTGACAAATAAAGAAACATTTAATTTGATCTTCGAGCCAGGATTTTCTACTGCAGAAAAAATCACTAATATTTCAGGGCGTGGCGTGGGGATGGATGTTGTCAAAAAAAGTATTGTTAAGTTAAAAGGCATTATAGAACTTGACAGTGAAATAGGAAAAGGCACAACAACCACGATTAAACTTCCACTCACGTTAGCTATTATACCAAGCTTAATGGTTGAAACACGTGGAGAAAGTTATGCAATTCCTCTGGTAAATGTGATTGAAAGTATTCGTATTCGTCCAGAAGATGTGCAGAAAATGGGAACTGCAGATTTTGTTAAATTAAGAGATCGTGTTCTACCTTTGTTACGTTTAACTGATGTGTTTGAATTGCAAATGATGTCTGAGTTACTTTGGTATTCTGTTTCCGATATTCAGAGAATAAAACATCACGATGAAGAAGAAGTAAAAGCGGATAAAGATAGTCTAGGCAATCCAATAGAAAATAAAGAAAAAAAAGTAGAAGCTCCACCACCGAAAACTCCTGCAATGATGAATACTGCTTCTTTTCGCGCGCGTCATACAAAACCACGTATTATTTTTGTTGTTGTGGGAGTAGGAGAAAAACGTGTTGGTGTGATCGTTGACCAACTGCAAGGTCAACAAGAAATCGTTATCAAATCTTTAGGACAATTGATGGGCAAAAGAAGAGGTGTTGCCGGTGGCTGTGTGTTAGGCAATGGCCGCGTCGCTTTGGTTCTTGACGTAGGCGAAATAATAGACGATTTTTCACAAACAAAAATGGGGTACTCAAACCGTGCTGCATTATCGAATTAAAAATATGCATGCATCAGGAGGAGATGCATCACAAGTTCAGTTACCTTATCAAGATGACACCACTAACAGTCAATATATCAACGACGTTACTGACGAAGGTGCTATACAGACCCCTGGTGTACAACACATTGGTTTTAAGTTGCACACAGAAGAGTTTCTGCTCCCCATGTCCCTTGTACGTGAAATTATAATGCTGACAACAATCACTTTTGTTCCAAAGGCTACATTTTTAGTGGAAGGCATAATTGCACTGCGTGGCGAAATCATGCCTGTGCTCAATTTAAGAAGATTTTTAAAATTTGAACGTGGCAAGGCCGCTTCAACCACCCGTGTGATCATTTTGCAATGTGAATACGGTGGTTTTGGCGTAATCGTCGATGACATCACAGAATTTGTCCGACTGCAACAAACAGAAGTTGAATCCATTCCTCAGAATTTTTTCCCAGCAGAATATAAAATTTTAGCAGGTGTATCTAGGGTTGGCGATCGTATCCGTGGTATCATCGATATAAATAAAGTTGTAGATGAAATGACTGCAGATTTACAGAAGGAACAAGAGGATGAAGAGACTTCTTCACCTGAGCATTAGTTTTCTTTTAATAATAAATTTAATGGGCTGTGAACGGCGAGCGCGTTTGGTTGAAATCAAATTACTCTTGTTGACGCCTGATGGTTATTTTAATCAACCCATTGTTCTTTCAGGCAAGGTAAATGACATTGGGCCTGGTGGATTGTGGTTTATTTTAGAAGATAAAACAGGATATATTCAAGTTACAACTGAAAATATTCCGAATCACAATACATGTATAAAAAAAGGCAATGAAGTTTCGTTAGGTGGTCATTTGGAACAATACGAAAATCATAAATATTTTTCATTGAATACTTTGTTGAGGTGTTCGCATTGAAAAATAAATTATGTATTTTTATTTTTTTTATTTTATTTATCTCTTCCTGTCGAAAAATATCTTCAGACAATGAGCGGCAGTATTTTGTCTTTCAAGGCTTAGCAAATAAAGATGTAATTTTATATAAAATAACTAAAGATGATAAGAAAAATAAAGTATATTATCCTATAATGAAAGTTTCAACTAATACGAAAGTATTACTGCCAAAAGGAAAATATTTTTTAGCGAATGAATGTAGCTCCTATGAGTTCAATAATGAAAGTGAAAAAGAAGAAAAAGTTGTCTTGAGTCGTGTGAGTATTATTTTAGGTAGTAAAAATTCTGAGAAAAATTCTCTCGATCAAAAAGAAAATATATACAATAGTTTTTGCATAGATCCTTTAGATGGAAAAGAACATTGGTTTATTAATAAAATGAATTTCGACATTCTACCTGGAAAAAACTCGCTGACAATATCAGGGAGAAATATTGATCTGAATTTTCAAGCAGGATTATTTTCAGATAAAAGAATAGATCTCTGGCCTTTAAAGCTTTCTTCTCCTATAAATACGGATTCCAGTAAGTTTTTTTCATTGCCGCTTGATTTAGGCACGAAAGATAAAAAATTCGTTATTTCGGCACCTGTGAATGGAACACTTTGGTTACAAACAGGGCGATATCAAGTAGAAGTTAACGGCAGTAAAGAGGTCATTCAAATTAATTCAAATCCGCAAAATATAAAACTCGGTGTTCTGCGGATAGGTTTACCACGTAATTTTCCAATTGAAGTGCGTTTAAAGGCGGGTGGTCAACCTATTTTTGCTTATATAAATGAAAAAGTTTTATTTCGCTTAAATACGGACTATCCTGTTTTTCCAGGGAAGTACAGAGTGACTTTGGAAGGGACTGAAATTGAGAAAAATATCCAAGTGAATGAAGATGAATTGATCTCAGTGAAAACCCAAGGAGCAATGGTAGCATCACCTCCATGCAGTGAAAAATATGAAAAATGTCGTCCTCCTTCAAGAGTCACAATTCATATGAATAGAATGCCTTTTGTTTTGATGACTGTTCCAGCAGATATGCCATTTTTGGTTTTTGATCAAAAATATGAGTATGGAATAGAAGGGATTAAAGGAATATTTAAAAATCTTTATGCTTCAGAAGATTCTGTCCGTGTGGATAAATTGGGACGTGTAAAAATAAAATGGGAAACACGATACACTACTGGAAATACAAAAACAGATTTTGTCCGTTTTGAGTCTAAGAGTATGAATATGTTTGGTAAGTCAATCGATATTATGTATTTTAAACCCGATGAAATTTATTTGCCCGAAGGGGATTATTGGCTCAGTTATTTTGTAGGGGATCAGAATTTAATTTTACCCAAAACTCGAGTCGATGTTTCACTTGGAGGCGGAATGACAAAAGAAGTTACAGTGCCTATTTATATGGAAAAAACTTCAGAAAATTTAACTGCAGAAAAAAATAAAGAAAATTCATCGTTGAGTTCAAAGACAACTCTATCTCCGATTAAGAACTAAAGAATTTTAATTAATCCAGAAAAATTTAAAATTTTTAACACATTTTTAGGCAAAAAAATTTCTCAGTTTGCCCATATTTTGATACACAAATGGAATAAGTTCAAATGTTGTGTAAAATTGTATTTGGAGGTGAGTGAGGATTTTATGAAATTTCAAAAGATTAAAAATGATTTACGTACCCGTTGGACTTTACAACTTTACAAAGAATATGGAAATATTTGTTATCAATATGGTCTCTATCTTAAGAAACCACTTATATTGATTGAAGATTTAAAGAGTACTTGGGGGAACTGGAATTCCCATGCAAAAATTATCACTTTGTCTACTTTACTTATTGAAGAGTATCCATGGGAGGTAGTTATAGGTGTTTTGAAACACGAAATCGCTCATCAAATCGTGACAGATGTGTTTTTTTCAAATGACAAACATGGGAAAGACTTTCAAAAAGCATGTAATTTAATAGGTCTTCCTAAAGAATTTTGCAAGTGCACTTTAGAGATTGAGCACAAGATTTTGCATATTCGTAATGGGAAAAATGGGAGTGATGATGAAAATATTCTTAGGAAACTAGAAAAACTATTAAGTCTTGCGCAATCTGCCAATGAAAACGAAGCGCTTTTAGCCATGGAAAAAGTCCAAGAGCTTTATGCAAAATATAATATCAAAAGAATTCAAGAAGGTCTGGATTCAGAATATTATTCACTCGTTGTGCATATTAAGAAGAAAAAAGCTCCGAGCACTTATGTTTATGTCGCTTCTCTTTTGCAAGCTCATTATTTTGTCAATGTTATTTTTTCTCAACTTTATGATCCTCTGGCAGATGAATCATTTCAAACTCTTGAAATTTTAGGCACACGCCATAATGTGCTTATGGCTGAATATGTCTTTCATTTTCTGATCGAGCGGATGGAAGCTTTATGGAAAAATTATCAAAAAGAAAAAAGCGCTACGTCCCGTTATAAATTGTCTTATCAAAAAGGACTTTTAGTTGGCTTTAGAGAAAAATTAGATCAATTACAAAAAGACAAATTAAAGAAACAAAAACAATCTAAAAATAATTTCAGTCCAGAAAGTATTAATACTTTATTGGTTTTAGAAGATCAAAAATTGCAAGTCTTTACAAAAAAATTATTCCCACGTATTGTGCAGAAAGTATCAAGTTCAAATCAAGTCTTTACAGAGCATTATGATAAAGGCAAAAAAGAAGGGGAAAAGATTATTTTAAATAAAGGCGTCACACAACAGAATAAAGAAAAGCGCTTTTTAAATTCTTAAGCATTAGAGAAAATTGAGTTTCAATATTCAGAAAAACGTTTAAATAATTTCTTTAGGGCAATTTTTTGTATTTCTTAAAAAGAAAATAAATAAAATTAAGAATAAAAAGCCAGAAAATATTTCAATATAAGCTGCCCCGCGTAAAACTTTCACTGCCCCAATGTGGTCCGCTACTGCGGCCGCTCCAGCAGCAAGGGGCGCGCCAATTGAGCTTTTTGCCAATTGTATAATTGAAAAAGCAAATGGGCGGTATTTTTCTTCAAGGTCATTTTGCAC
This sequence comes from Fluviispira sanaruensis, assembly GCF_004295685.1. Lineage (NCBI taxonomy): Bacteria > Pseudomonadati > Bdellovibrionota > Oligoflexia > Silvanigrellales > Silvanigrellaceae > Fluviispira > Fluviispira sanaruensis. The sequence continues at coordinate 2,029,308 of NZ_AP019368.1, read as the reverse complement.
TTTAGTTTCTACGAGGACGATGGCTATCGAACCCATCAGCCCCAATATTGTGAATATGGCACAACTCAAGTAGAAATTTGTGCTTATCGTAAATAAAAAGACAAAAAGACCATCAAATATGACAAGTAACAGAATGGCTAAAGCTTCGTTTTTTATTTTTATAAAGATCGGAATGAGAGCCCCAATGACGCCACCAATGCCACAGACAGAAAAGAATACTCCTGTGACACTGTTGTCACCATTAAATTTTTCTTTGACAAAAGGAAAGGTCAGCGGGGTTTGCATTTCAAGAATAATGACTACTAAACTATAACTTAATAATAAAAAAATTACGACTTTTTTGCTGAAAAGGTATTGTACGTTCTCTTTAAAGCTAACGCCTTTTTGTTTAACAGCTTCTTCATAATTTCTTTTAATATTCTTAAAGCTTAATAAGAAGAATATAGGAATTACACTGAGAATCGCTAAAATAAGACAGATATTGCTTAAGCTAAAGTAAGCAGCAGTAAGGCCGCCTAACGCAGGGCCGATGATAAGCGCTATTTCATTTAAAAATGCTTTTTTACTGTTAAACTTTGTCCGCAAAGCAGGTTCGATTTGTATCGCATCAAAAGATTGTTTAGACACAGCAATCAGTTGATTGAGAACTCCATTTAAAACGATTAAACTTATTAAAAAAAACGGATTGGTAAATAAAAAGTATAAAGAAAGGAGTGCTATTATTTTTATTCCGCTGCAAATATATATATTTCTAAGTAGGTTTGCAGATTTAAAGAGTTTACCTGAGAAGAAGCTGATGACGATTGAAGGCAAGGTGATAGCCATTGCGATAAAACCAATTTGTCCAGCACTGCCATTGGCATTATAAACTCCACCAATGATCGCAATATAATATAGAAAAGAGCAGATTGTTAGATAACAATCTAAAAATATAAGTTTGTAATACATGACATCCCCAGCTTCTACATGTCTAAACTTTGTTCTTTATACAGGTTTTGTCTTAAAAGGAAAGAGTATTTTCTTTATATTAAAAGAGTAAAATCATTTTGAGTAAAATCTTAAACTTTGCATATCAAAAAAATTATTATATACTGAATTCAGACTTCAATGCGGGAGCATTTAAATATGATAAAGTTTTTATTTGCGCTTTTTATTGTTATAATTTTTCCAACTCAAATATTGGCATCTGAACTGCCAAAGTGTTTTAAAAAATTTAATTTTGCATATTTGGATTACGGTTTTATGTATGATATGAAAAAAGGGATCGGTATTGAAAAAGATGTTCTGGATGAAATTAAAAAGCGCACACGATGTCAGTTTGAAAATGTGAAAATGACCCGAGCTCGCATGTGGATTTCATTTTCACATGGAGAACTGGATGTCAGCTTAGGGGGAATAAAATTACCTGAAAGAGAAAAAGTAGTTTATACTTTCCCATATGTGAAATTAAAAAATATGGCATTAATCCGGAAAGATTCTAAAGTAACAAGTATGGCAGAATTTTTGGCCAATACAAATTTACGTTTTGGAATTGTGCGCAGTTTTAAACATGGAAGTGCAATACTTGACGATGAATTTCTTAAGAAGCTCTATAAAGAGAATAGAGTCGATGAATTTGTCGATCAAGAAAATCTTTTCTTATATTTAAAGAATAATAAAATTCAAGGAGTCTTTTCTTCAATTGTAATTTATAAAAAGCGTTTTAAAGAAGATAAAAAGCTTTATGAGAGCTTAAAAATTGTCGATTGGATTCCAAAGGATGAGCCTTTTCAAAGAGGGCTCATGCTCTCTAAATTAACATTTAATCAAACTGAAGCAGAAAAATGGCAAGGGCTTATTAAAAGTATGGTTCAGGATAAAACAATGTATAAAATATTTTTGAAATATTTATCACAAGAAGATGCTAAAAATATAAGTTTACCTTGAAGTAATTGGCATATTTTTGCAGACTTATCTAATTTTACAAGCTCAAAGCCCAGAGAAGATTAAAAATAAGAGGGATAAAGTATGTCCCTATCTTTTTATAATAATTCATTTTTTATACCTTTTACAGTTTATTCATAAAGAATGTAGCGAAAGTGAAAAAACATATAACTTAACATTTAAATGTAGGCAAATTTTTGTAGAGAAATTAAATCTACTTTATAGGATTAAAGATAGAAATAATATTGAATATTATTTCTGAAGTCTATTTACTTTTATTGAAACTTGGCTTACATTTCTTGCGGAGTATCAATACTCCATGTTCTTTAGTTTTTTAAACTATGCACCTTTTTTCTTTCAAGAAGTTCAAATATTTGAATACATATTTTCTATGATTTAAAAAAAATTAAAGATATTTTATTACTATTAAAATTAATAGTAATAAAATATCTTATTATGTTAAAAGAAGGATATTTAAATGCAAAAAAATAAATTTACCATGTCTCTGTCTTTTATATTATTAGGAATGTCTTTTAATGTCCATGCTCAGCAAGAAGGTAAAGAAGAATATAAAAAATACTCAGCCTATATTACAAATTATTTAAAAAATACTGTGGAACATTGTAAAGTGAAAATGGATGGTGTTTTCACTGAGTGTAAATCTACGGGAAGTGAATTTTATTTGCCATTTGCCATTGTCTTTCATAACAATAATGCCTATATTACAAATGAAAATAACAGCATAACTGTTTGTAATGTTGGGAAAAATGGCGGTTTAGTTCGATGTCAAGCGACAGGATTGGATATTCATAACCCCTATGGAATTGTTATTTATAATAATTATGCATATATTTCTAGTTATCATAATCGCGTGAGTTCTTGTAAAATTTATGCTGATGGCAGTTTAAAAGAATGCCAGGCGGAAGGAACAGGCTTTAAACATCCTTTTGCTATCGCCATAAATAATGGATTCACCTATGTTCCGAACTACGGTGATACAATGCCAAATAACTATCCAAAAGGCTTTGGAAAAAACTCAGTCAGTTCATGTAAAATCAGATCAAGTGGGCATCTAACAGACTGCCAAAAGAGCTCTGGTTTTCGCCTGCCAAATGGCATCGCCTTTTCTAAAGGCTATGCTTATGTAACAAACTTTTTAATCAATGAAGTGCGTAAATGTAAAGTGAATATAAATGGCACTCTCAGTGAATGTGTTTCTACGGGTGAGGGTTTTCTCCACCCAAATGGCATTGCTATTCATGATGGTCTTGCCTTTATCTCTAATTTTTATAAAAATACGGTGAGCACCTGTAAAATTGCCGATAATGCTGAACTGATTGATTGCAAAACAAGTGAAAGCATGAATGGGTTCCGCAATGAAGAACAATATAATAGATTTAAATATACAGTGAATTACTATGGAAATTCCATTGATATTTATGAAATTGGCAAAGATAATATTTCTCATAAATCAAAAGAATCTGTTGGTGGATTTCAAGGCCCAATTGGCATCGCCTTTTATAAAGACAATGCCTATGTAATAAATAATGACAATACGATCCGCGCTTGTAAAATAAGAACTGAAGATGGATATTTAACCTCTTGCACTTTACGTCCAAGAGATAATCGGCCAATGGGTATAGCATTAAAATAAAAATTTTCTATTTTGACTTGCAAGAAATATCCACAATGATTATCTATAAAAAACTAAAAATTTAAAAATTCTATTTTAGCAATTTTTATTGAGGATTATGTTATATGAACAGTTCAAGAATTTCTGATATTCCTAAAAGAATTAAAAGAAAAACGAGCTAGAATGCATGTTGAAGCAGCTCTAACGGCTTTGTATTTCAACATTGATTTAAACATTCCAATCCCTAAGTCTAATGATATTCCTGATAGTTTTTTATTGCGATGCATGAATTTACAAGGAATATCATCTACAACAATTAGGGAACATTTTTTAGCAAGTTTTGTCGACTCCTTATGCAAATAGTCTTGTCTGATATTGGCTACTTTTACATGTAGTTTTCTTTCTTGTTTTGCTATTGGCAAAGCGTGATACTTTTTACTTATCGATTGTTTTCATTGTGCAAACCTTTGACATCTTTTTAAATACCGAATTTTTGCTAAAAAAAGTCGGAATGTGTATGAATTTGAGCCAGAGGAAATTATTCTTTGTTTCACTTAAAATTCAAAAAATTATCTTTTGTGAAAGACAATTTTTTGATCACTGCTTTCGTCGGCCATAATCGTGTCGCCTTCGCTGAATTTTCCATCCAATAATTCAATGGAAAGTGGAACTTCCACCAGTTCTTGCAATGATCTTTTCAGAGGCCGTGCACCAAAGTTAATTTCCCAGCCTTCTTGCGCAACTCGTTTGATTAATTTTTCTGAAACAATCAGCTGCATATTTTGTTGAGAATTTAAGCGTGCACTCAAACGTGCTACTTGAATGCTGACAATTTTCTCAATCACATTTTCACCGAGAGCGTTGAATATAACGGTTTCATCGATACGATTTAACAACTCTGGGCGCATATGATTGAGCAACTCTTGCATAACGGCTTGCTTTAATTTTTCACCGTTGCGCTCATTTGCAGGTTCTTCAAGTATCCGATGTGCGCCAATATTGCTTGTCATAATGACAATGCAGTTTTGAAAACTGATCGTACGCCCTTGTCCATCAGTTAAGCGTCCATCGTCGAGCATTTGCAACATGACGTTGAGGACTTTGGGATGTGCCTTTTCAATTTCATCAAATAAAACAACGCTATAAGGTTTTCTGCGGATAGCTTCTGTCAGCTGACCACCATCTTCAAAACCGACATAACCAGGAGGCGCGCCGATTAAACGTGAAACGGAATGTTGTTCCATATATTCTGACATGTCTATGCGTATAATTGCTTTTTCGGAATCAAATAAGCTTTTTGCCAGAGCTTTTGCCGTTTCAGTTTTACCTACTCCCGTTGGCCCTAAAAAGAGGAAGGAGCCCATAGGCTTATTTGGATCTTTTAAACCACTGCGACTGAGGCGAATGGCATTAGCCACAGCTTTCAAAGCATGATCTTGGCCAACCACACTTTCACGCAATTCATCTTCAAGTTTTAGAAGGCGCTGGCGCTCTGCTGCAAATAATTTATTCACAGGAATACCTGTCCATGTCGAGACAACAGCTGCTATGTCTTCGGCATCGACTTCTTCTTTTAGTTGGACAGATAACTCATCCTGTTTGTTTTCTTCGTTACCTAAGGAGTTTTGAGTGAGTTCACGCAGGCGCTGTTGGAGTTTAGGCATTTCACCAAACTTAATTTCGCTTGCATGAGCATAATCAGCGTGGCGTTCATATTCTTCCATTTTCACGCGCGCCTGCTCGATTTCTTTTTTAAGCAGATTGATTTCATTCACACTGCCTTTGGCGGTTTGCCATTTTTTATGCAGTTTTTTCGCCTCAATTTCGAGCTCTTTTAGCTGATTTTCAATATCTGTTTTGCGTGCGAGAGCTTGAGAATCAGTTTCTTTAGAAAGGGCAACCAATTCAATTTTATATTGCGAAATGCGTCTTTCAATAGTGTCAATCTTTTCGGGTACACTATCGAGTTGAATTTTGAGACGACTGGATGATTCGTCAATTAAGTCAATGGCTTTATCTGGTAAAAAGCGATCCGGAATATAGCGATCGGAAAGGGTCGCAGCAGCTACTAAGGCATTGTCTTTTATACGAATTCCGTGGTGAATTTCATAACGCTCTTTCAGCCCACGCAATATTGTGATCGTGTCTTCGACACTTGGGGGATTCACCATGACAGGCTGAAAACGTCGCTCTAAAGCAGGGTCTTTTTCAATAATTCTATATTCATCAAGAGTTGTTGCACCAATGCAACGGAGCTCGCCGCGGGCAAGGGCAGGTTTGAGCATATTGCCGGCATCCATGGCGCCATCACCGCCTCCTGCTTTTACCATGGTATGGATTTCATCGATAAACAAAATGATTTTGCCAGAGGCATCTTGGACAGCTTTTAAAACGGCTTTGAGTCTTTCTTCGAATTCCCCACGAAATTTGGCTCCTGCCACCAAAGCTGAGATATCGAGGCCTAAAAGTTTTCTATTTTTTAAGGTTTCAGGTACGTCGCCTCGAATAATGCGTTGAGCAAGTCCTTCGGCAATTGCGGTTTTACCGACTCCAGGTTCACCAATTAAGATCGGATTATTCTTAGTCCGACGTGATAATATTTGAATAACCCGTCTTACTTCGCTGTCACGACCAATAACCGGATCGAGTTTATTTTCTTCTGCAAGTTTAGTTAAATCCCGGGCGTATTTATCAAGCACACCTAGTTTATTTTCTGGATTTTGATCTGTCACTTTATTATTGCCTCTTATGCTTTGCACTGCTTTTTTGAGCGTGTCTAAATCAAGATTATATTTTTTAAATAGGTTTGATACAGAAGTCTGTTTACAAATTGGGGCTGCAATTAAAAAATGTTCTACTGAAATAAATTCATCTTGAAATTCTTTTTTAATTTTTTCAATTTCATCGAGATATGAAGATAAAAAAGAACTTGTTTGTGGCTCTGCCCCACCAGAAACTTTAGGTAAACTTTCGATGATTTTTTTAAATTCATTGGCAAAAAGTTGAGTTTTAAGACCAAGATGTTGAAAGGTCATTTTGACGATTTCTTCATCACTAAAAAAAATTGAGTAGAGAATATGTGAAGGGGTGAGTTCGGGATTTCCATTTTTGCGAGCAAGAGAATGGGCTTCATTGATTGCATTTTGAGCGTGGGTTGTAAAATTGTAAGCCATGAGCAAGATCTCCTTATATTTTGTAAAAATCACAATAAGTTAATTAGCTAAGCGCTGACTATCGTGTTTTCTCACAACATAAAAGATTTATCTCGGTGCTGATTTGTCAAGGTCTAGGCCACGCGTTAAGCTAAATCTTTTTATTGAGCTGTGGCTTCCTGTTTGAGAAGAATATGGTAAGCATAACTGGATGATGAGTGTCCTAATAATAAAGTGGATGAAAATTGATTGTCGCAAGAGGTCGAAAATAGTGAACTTAATTACAAGATTAGCTTTTAATTTTATTTGTAAAAAAAATTCAAAAAAGTTGAGTTTTACTTCCCTAGTCTCTATTTTAGGAATAACTTTTGGGGTAGCGGCTTTTTTGGTAGTTATTACTGTGTTAAATAGCTTTCAAGCAGAAATTAAAAATATAATTTCTATGGTCAATCCAAATCTTATTGTATTTTCTCAATACGGTATTCAAGACGTAAAAACGACAGAAAAAGAATTAAAAAAACTCATTAAAGTTCCAATAGAAGGTATGAGTCCGTTTATTTATCAAGAATCTGTTATGGGTTTGGGACGACAAACCTCCTCGGTATATATTAAAGCAATTAAAGGAACAGAATCTGCTTCAATAAAAGAATTAAATCAATTTATTTATCCAAGAAACGCTTTAGATTCTTTAAATACAGCAAGTAAATTGATTGATAACTACCGTAATACACTTGATCCAGGTAACACTCCCTCTTTATTGCCACATGTTATTTTAGGCAAAGAACTGGCAGAAGAACTCGATGCCAAAGTCGGTAGCACTGTTACTTTGATGACTTTTGGTGCGGGAAAAAGTGCATTGGGCGTTCGTTATAATAAACTATATGTTACAGGTATTGCTGCAACGGGTCTATCAGAATATGACCGAAAAAATGTTTTTATGAATTTTCAGGATGGTGTGAATTTATTTGGCAATGATGGCTGGGCCAGTGGAGTTGAAATCAAATTAAAAGATCCCGCACTTGCTTTGCAGGTATCAAAAGATTTACAAGGCAAAACTCCTTATAATGTTGTCGCATGGCAAGAAATAGATACAGGACTTTTTGAACAGATTGAACGTGATGGCACATCAATTAAATTAATCGTGCTTATTATCTCTTTTGTTGCGGGATTTAATATTATTGTTGCATTGAGTTTAACCGTAATCGATCGATCAAAACAAATATCCTTATTAAGAGCTCTTGGTGCTAAGAAAACTTTAATAATAAGTACTTTCGTTTATTCTGGGCTTTTTCTCGGAATTTTAGGATCAACTTTAGGAGTGGTTTCTGGACTGATCTTATTAAAAGTATTTTCAGGAATATCTCTTGGAGATTTTCAAAAATTTTACTATTTGGAAAAAATCCCTGTGCAAATCGACTCGCAGCTCATTGTATTTGCATTTATTACATCTATATTGTTATCATTTTTTGGTGCGCTTTACCCTGCATGGAAAGCATCTAAAGTTTCCCCCATGCATGGCTTAAAGCAAGGAAATTAGTGGAAAGGAATTTGGAATGGCTTTACTCCCGGGATATGCAACTGCAATAAATACAAAACCTTCAAAAAACTCACTTGGAAGATTTTTTGAGTCGCGTAGAAGGACATTGTATAAGGGAGGTCCAAGCGTTACTCCTGTGGGTTTTGGCTCGTATCGCATTGGTATGTCGAAAGGCCTTGGTTTTCCAGAGTGTGGTAATGCACTTGAATTAGCTTTAAAAAAAGGCTTGAACTTGGTCGATACAAGCACCAATTACGGTGGTGGGCAATCCGAAATGCTCATTGGAAAAACCTTAAAAAAATTGATCGCACAAAATATAATTTTGCGTGAAAATATTGTTGTGGTTTCAAAAGTTGGATACATTCAAGGCAGCAATATTGAACTCGCAAAAGCAAAAGAATTACAAGGAAATGGTTTTAAAGAATTGAGTAAATTTGGGGAAGAAACTTGGCACTGCATACATCCTGAGTTTATTTTAGATCAAGTGGAACGTTCAAGAAGTCGTTTGGGTCTTGAAACAATTGATGTTTATTTATTGCACAATCCCGAATATATGTTGAAAAAATTTGAACTGGATAAAATGGAGCACTCAGAAGCGCTTGCTTTATTTTATGCGCGCATTCGTGAAAGTTTTCTTGCTCTCGAAAACTTAGTCAGTGAAGGCAAAATTCGTGCTTATGGGATCAGCTCCAACAATTTAGGCGCTCCCGAAGAAGAATATGCTTCTGTTTCAATCAAAAGAATGCATGAAATTGCTCTCTCTATTTCGCCAGATCATAATTTTAAAGTTGTACAAATGCCAATGAATTGGCTCGAAGTTTCCCCTGCATTTTATGATGTCGAAGAAATTGGCGAGTCAACTCTTTCCTACGCGCAGAAAAACAATATTGGTGTTATGCTGAATCGTCCATTTAATGCCATGTTTAATGATGGACTTATTCGTTTAACACGACCACAAATTTCACAAGAAGATTATGAAAAACTTGATGAAGGCATGAAAAAAGGTCTGGAAAACTGGACACAGCTCTCTTCCGATCTTGAGCGTCTTGCAAAAGAGCAACTAGCCGATGTTCCTGGCTACGATGATGCCACTCTTTCGCAATTTGTCGTTTCTACTCTTGCTTGGGTTCCTGGTGTAACGAGTGTATTGTGTGGAATTAGAAAAGAGAAATACGTGGATGATGTTGAGCAAGCTTTGGCACGGCCTTCCTTGCCAAGGGCGCGGGAGCATTTAAGAGGTATATACGAAAATTTGGAATTTAAGAGTTAATATTATTTTTTAAACCATGGTTTAAGGTGTGACATATGAATCTCACTCAGGAATTTTTAAAATTTGCGCTTGCTACAGGTCCACAATGGGTTATGTATCTCTTAATTTTTTGTAGTATTGTTAATGTTGCAATTATTATTGATCGCATTTTATTTTTCCAAAAAATGAAGGGTGATTTTTCCGATTTCATTCGTAATTTATCGGATAGACTCAATTCTTCTGAACCACTCGATAAAACTTCCGCTTGGTGCTCAGGACAAAAAATGCTCGAAGCCAGTGTTGCGGCTGTCGGACTTGAACGTGGAATGGATAATATAAAAGCAGCTGAAGAGTCTATGCATGCAACTATGATAGCAGCTAAAATGCGTCTTGAAAAAGGTACAGTTGTTCTTGGCACACTTGGCAGCAACACGCCTTTTATTGGTTTATTTGGTACAATCATAGGAATTATTGAAGCATTTCATGCATTATCCACTGCCGCCAATCCGGGACCAGAAGTTATTATGGCTTCTATTTCTGAAGCTTTAGTTGCGACGGCTCTTGGACTTCTCGTCGCTATTCCTGCGGTTATTTCTTATAATTTCTTCAACCGAGCAATCAAAAAGAAAATGGCAAACAGCGATGCAACAGCTCGAATTGTTTTGACTCATATTGGCACTAAACGTTAGAAATGTGGAGTTTAAAATGGCAGGTGGAAGCAATTTGGGTGGTGATGATGAACCCATTGTTGATATTAATATCACACCTTTCGTAGATGTGGTGTTAGTTTTATTAATTATTTTTATGGTTACTGCTCATTTTATTGTTAATAAAGGTATGAAATTACAGCTCCCGAAGGCAGCAACCGCAGAGAAACTGCAAAATCAAAAAAATTTTAATATTATGATCAATAAAAGTGGGGAGTTTATGCTCGATGGGAAGTCTGCAAGTCTCGACTTTTTAAAAAGTTCTGCTCGCAGTGCAATCTCATCAAACTTAAAAGTTGTGGCCATGATTAGCGCTGATAAAGATGTGGTTTATAATTCCGTTGTTCTCATAATGGATGCACTCCGCTCAGAAGGCGTTTCAGATTTTGCCCTACAACTTGATCCGGCTCCGCAAAAAAAATAAGGTGTAAATCCTTTGTCCTTTTGTTTGGAGTTGCTATGTCATTGCAAAACTCAGCTGATATTGAAAATATGTGTTCTCGAGTCTGGATTAAGCCAATCAAAGGCAACCGAGCTGGAATCGAAAAAATGGGTCTTGAAATGGAAATGCACGCATTCGATTCTAAGACTCTCGCTCCTATTGGCACTGAAAATTCAAAATTAAATATTCAAACTCTTTTAAAAAGAATTGGCGAAATTGCACCCGATGCTAAGTTAAAATATGATGAGGCCACAGGTCTTATCACCACTGTATTTTTAAAATCAGGAGGTAATTTTAGTGCAGAGCCGGGTGGACAGGTCGAATATTCCTCTGACCCCTATGAAAAATTATCGGATCTGAGTGAAAATGTTGCAGACAGTTTAAAATTACTTGAAAAAGCATCTGCAGGTGAATTATTTTTCTTATCGCATGGAACAAATCCCATAGCAGCAGACGATCAACCTCTTCTGTTACCTAAAGAACGTTACAAGATTATGACTCGTTATTTTAACTCCGCCCCCTATCTTCGTGGCATTGACATGATGCGGCACAGTGCAACCGTACAAGCAAATGTGGATATATTCGGTGATGAAAATTGGGAAGATGCAGTTAATTTAACTTTAGTTCTTATCCCTTTAACATCAAAATTATTTGCAAATTCCAAATATTTTAAAAATAAAAAAAGCCAATTTTATTCTGAACGCCAAGAAATTTGGGCGAACATGGATCCAAGTCGCTCTGGTATTCCTGCCAATTTACCGTTTGCTGAAAATATTGAATGCGAATATGCCATTTGGGGCAAAAAAGCTTTCGTCTTTTTTGTTGATGGATTGCCTATAGAGGAACAGCCTTTATACGGTGAATTAACTTTCGAGCATTGGTTAAAAAATGGTTATAAAGGAACAAAACCAACTGTGGAAAGTTGGGAAACCCATTTAGGCACTTTATTTCCACATCTTCGCCTCAGAGATTTTTTGGAAATCAGACATATCGATGCCCAGCCATTTGAGCATACGTTGGCCCCCATCGCGTTTTTCTCAGCAGTTCTGAAGAGCAGAAAAGTTCGCAGTCAAGTTTGGGAAATAATTAAATCAGAAAATATAGATTTAAAAAATTTATTTCATTCGCAGGAAGATTATTCAAAAGTTCATTTCCCTTTACTCGATTTTGCAAGTTCTGTGCTTGAAGATCTTAAAGAAAAAGAAGGGGTGCAGTCTCTTAAGGCCTATAAAAAATTTGTGGAACAAAAAAATGATTATTGGCAGGCGGAGAATGCGCTTAATTTTGTCAAAAAGAATAACACTCTTTTTCCTTCAGAAGAATTTCTCAAGCATTTAAAATAAATAATTTCTTGTCTGCTCAATAAAGGAATTTATGGAAAGAGAGAATAAAAGAAATTATCTTATAGGCACAGTGGAAATTGCCTTAGCCAATTCATTCGTGGGCTTGAACATTGGTATTAATAAATATTTAGTGGAAAAGGCTTCAGTTTTACAATTGCTTGAACTGCGCTATTTATTTGGAACGCTTATCTTAGCATTTTTTTCTCTTTTTCTAAAAAAGAAATTTACCTTTTATTTGACTGAAGAGAGATTTGACGCTCGTAACTGGTTACTTTATTTGCTTATGGCTTTGAGCGGTGGAGTTCTTTTTAATCTTATTTATATGTCCGGGATCGATCGGACAACAGCGACGTCTGTCGGGGTTATTAGCAGCGCTATTCCTACTCTCATTGCAATTTTTTCTTTTTTTATCTTGCGACAGTCCCTTAAGCAAATTCATTTTATCTGTGTTTTGTTGGTTGTGATCGGTGTCATAGTACTAAATTTATCTGCTAATCAATTAAATAGCAGTTATAATTACAAAAGTTCTTATGACGTATTTATTGGCAACTGTATCGTGTTTTTAGCTATGATTCCCGAAGCGCTGTTCACTATTTTAGCAAAGTTAATTAAAGTAAAAGTCTGTCCTGTCGTTTCTGGTCTCATAATTAATTTTATCAATATGCTCGTTTGTCTTCCATTTTTGTTTTTTACGGAAGCAAAAATTACTTTTTTTGCCCTCGACGCGTCTATTTGGATTTTCAGTTTTTTTATTGGTTTGTTCAATGGCGCACTTTTTTATACATTTTATAATAGAGGAATTGCAAAAATTGATTCGCAAACGGCAGCTATTATGACTGGCATGGTGCCTATCAGTTCAGCTTTATTTGGAATTATTTTCTTACGCGAGCCTTTTTACTTTAATACTGTAATTGGAATTGTCTGTGTTTTGACTTCCATTTATATAGGTGTGCGGTTTGGTGAGAGTTCGAAAGTTATACTTACACGTCGAGTAAGACAATCGTTGAAGTGATATATAATGTCACAAAATTTGTAAATATGATATAAAAAATTAGCATTATTTAGGAAAATATATAAAATATTGTATTTTATTTATAAAAACTTGATTTTATCTTTTAAAGACGGTATTTATTTATCTTAAAAAATAAATAGAACGAAATGGGTTTGAATTTTGCAAACCCTGAGTGTTTAATTTGCTATTTATACTTTCAATAATATTTTATTCATTTGCAGTTGGAGAAATTCATGAAAAAGTTAATTTTATGCTCCTCACTTATTCTGCTTTCAGCCTGTGGGAAAAGAAATATTGAGTTAGATGTTAAAGGTGTAATACCAGATCAAGAGCATACGAAAGTTATAAATACTGTTGCTTATATGTTTGATAATTATTTTGTGCATGACAAAGGGGTCGATGGCTCTGCAGAAGTTAGAAAGATAAATAACACTTTTGCAAAAGAATTGTTTTACAATAAAATTGAAGAAGTTTTTTTTAGACAAAAAGATTTTCACACCCAGTTTATTAAGCCAACTAAATGCTTCTCTGTAGGTGTGCACATAAAAAATTTATCATTTGATATTGCAGACGAAAATGGTCGTAAGAAAATCGTAGTTTCTTCACTCAATTCTTCAAAAGATTCACATAATATAATCAATAGCAATAATTTTTCTGCCTATTATGATGCTTTAGCGCAACTGCAAGTTGGCGATGTCATAACAGAAATTAATGATGTCAATGTTCTGCAAGCCTTAAAAAATATTGAGCCCATTTCATTTGGCGCAAATAAAGACGCAAAACAATTAAGTGCTGTAAATTATTTATTATATAGAGATGGTGCTATACATTCATTTCCAAATGAAGTTGAATATATCTTAACTATTGAAAGAGAGCAAAAGAAAATAACAATTCCAACAATCGTATTTTCAAAAGTTGGCTGTGAAAATGATAAACAAGGTAATTCATTATTTTCAGATAATAGTGAAGAAGAAAGACCCAAGAAACCTTCGCTTGATTTTTTAAAAAATGCCTACCATCCTATGGCAGAAATAGAAAATGAGGAGGACAAAAAGTATGAATTTAAGGTAGAAGAAAATTTTACTTATCTCAAAATTCCAACTTTTTCATTAAAATCAAATAAAGATTATAAGAAACAAGTAGACACAATACTGTTTGATATAGATACAAAATTAAGCAATCCAAAAATAGATACGATTGTGATCGATGTGAGAAATAACGGAGGAGGATTTGCTGGTTATTCTGATAATCTGGCTAAGTTATTTTATGATAAAAAATCAAAATATCCTTTTTATCCAATGGAGTTTCGTTTAAAAAATACCAAAGGTAACAAAGAGCTGGTCAATAAATTCTTAGCTTATGGCATGAATGAATTTAGGAATATCGAGAGTGAATATAAACTTTGGCAGAAAGATTTAGAGGAAGCGACTCAAAAAGGAAAAACATATACCGAACCAAGAGCTATTACGCAAGATTTCGAATTAATCGAAACATACTCAAGTAACTTCACCAAAGCAAATGGCAAAAATATAATCGTGCTAACAAATGCAAAATGTTATTCCGCCTGCGATCTTTTTGTCGCAATCATGAAGGATCAAAATCTGGCGACGAAAATAGTTGGGGAAACAAAGCTGACAGGCGGAGGCGGTGCCAATGTCCTTCGCTGGAAAGATTTGGTTGAGAGAAATTTTGTCGATAAATTACCAGATAACACAGATTTGAGCTTTGCTTGGCGGGATATGCACAGCAGAGTTAAAAACGGCACAGCCCATCGGAAAATAGAAGGCAAAGGCACACAAGTGGATTGCGTGATTCCTAAAACAATAGCTGATATCAAAGAAAAGACTGAAAGTTTAAATTCAAATTATATTCAAAAGGTTATTTCAGCAGTTCTGGAAGATAGATGTAAATAGTTGCTCACAAAGAATCGGCCAGCAGTAGCAGCATTTCACTCATTTGTGCAACGGAGAGGGTTTTTTCATTGCCGGTGCGCACATAATTATCATCAATTATCTTAAATTCTTCGATAATATCACTTTTAAGAATAAATAACTCAGGTCTGCTGCTTTCACCCATTTCATTGCTCAGTTGTTGCATGACTTTTGTAGCGCGATAAAGAAATATCTTTTCTATATTGTTTGATGGCTCCAATAAAAAACCAGCATGATTGGGAATGTGAAGAAATAAATATTTTTTTTCATAACGGATATAAGGTTTATTTTTAAATTGATCGAGCGACATAGAACCGAATGTGACTTTAATTTTCCCAAAAAAATATTTTTTGGGGAGATCTTTTTGTCCACTTAAATACATAAGATCTTTGTCAAGTTGTTTATACAGGGCGTGTAAAAATTGTAATCCTATTTCTTCTTGCGAATGAGAAGGATTAGAAATTTCGGGTTTCTGTTGTTGCCAAAGTTTCGTCAAAACCATATGTCCGTCTGTCATTCCCTAATGAGTCAAAAAAAGACTTATGTGGTCTAAATAATGTGCGCGGAACTTCAATAAATACAAGGTTAGTCGTTGCAGAATTGCCAATAAGTTCATGCAAGACTGTTTCATGATAGCACACAGGGGTGCCTTTGTATTCACGCTTGCTCAAGAGCCAAAAACGTTCGTCAAAAAGTTTGGAAAATTCAACTTTTTTGCCCACAGAACGCGTGTTTTCAAATGCGCGTGTATGGGTTTTGAGTTCAAAAAAGGCGAGCACAGGATTAAAATGGGTTGCGTTTCCGCGTGGGCCAAAATATTCGCTGGCGTCTTCTTCATTGGCGTGTGGCATTTCAAGACAAAGTTTTATTGTTGTTCCATCAGGAAGAGCAGCAAAAACAGGACCTCCACCTACATCGGCAACTTCTTTGCGCACAACCCCAAACACAGAAATGGGATTGTCGAGCCATTGCATTGTTTGTTCCCAAGCCTCAAGATCTGAGCTGTGATTTTCTAAGGGTTGCCAATGGAATAAATTGCCAAGCACTTTATAGAGTGACTGGTGTGCTAAACCTATAAAAGTAGATTGTGCATCGAAACAAGCTTCAAGAGCTTCGTTGGCTATACTCTCATCGATAAAGTGAGCAAGGTAACTGAGGACTTGGAACGCTGTTTCGTTATGCAATCTGCTGTCTGACTTCTTTTTTTGTTCATTAAATAAATAGTCTTCCACTTGAGCACGCAAATACTCTATGCAGTCGCGCATAATCTTAAAAAACTCTGCAGGAATATTGAGCTCAGCTGTTCTGTCGAGGGAAGAACCAATTACGTTGTCAATATTACGGATATGTAAGCACTCTGCTTCAGGAAACTGTTTGGTAAATTCATCGAATAAATGAATGAGTTCACCGTGACCAGCAGAAACTGGTACATATTTTCCATTGTCATCTGTATAAGGAGTGCCATCCATATTAAAACGAATGGTGGAAAGATTTCTTCCTTGCTCAAAAACAACCCATTCCCCATTTACTTTACGATTTTCTTTTAACCATTTTGGAGCAAATGGTGAATTGCGCAGAGCAAAAATATCGCTGATATTTTCTTGTAAAATTGGTTTTAATCTTTCGATTTCATTTTCAAATTCACTTTTCATAAATGCAGGAACAACGAGAATATTGCCAAGAGAAGGTAATAGACCAATCTGCTCTGCTAATTTGAGCATGAGAAAAGAATCACCTTCCGTAGTTGTTGGCACAAGTGCTTTCGGTAGGTGTGCATATTTTTGTAACAACACGCAGCATGCAGCATATGTTTTTAAAATTGTTTTTTCTTGTGTGCCTAAATAAATAGATGGATCATTCGATGCAGCTGTTTCTTTATTTAAAAATAAGGATTGCGCCGAAATTCGCTCCATCCAGTGTGAGTTGCTAAAGTTTTTATTTTTACTAAAAGCTGTTTTAAAATTTGTAATGTTATCCTGATTTTTTATTTTAGTTAAATTTTTATTGTAGTCCCAAGGTGTGCGGACATTGCTTTCCGATTGAGAAATAGATTTTATATAATCTTTTTTTATATTCTCCATATCACATAAATTTTTTAAATTTTCGTATTTGCTTATAAATTTTTCATCCGTTTTTCCTAATACGATAAATTGGCTTAAAAAATTATAAAACTGCTCAATACAAGCTTTTATATTATCTTTTTCTTGCTCGTGTATACCTTCATAAAGGGAAGACATTTCTGTTGTTATTTTTACATTTGCAAGAATGCTTTGTATTTGTTTTCTATTTTCCAAAGAAAGTTTTGCTTTAAAATTATGATTTAGAAATAGATCTAATGAATTTTTGAACTCAGGGATTTTTGTTTCTATAGTAAGGGTAAATTTTTGCAATTCACTAAAGAAACGGGAAGCAGCTCCTGCTGCTGGAATACAAGTCAATAAATAATTCTCTCGCCAATAGCGCATAGAATTTTTTTGAAATTTGCGCAAACTGGAATGAAACGTAGTAGACAATACTCGCGTAACAAGTTTCCAAGAAATTATTCCACCATTGTTTGTTGTGCATGCACCCATGATAGGAATGGTTGTATTTATTTCATTTTTTAGTGCCTGAATTATTCTAGAATGATGAATATTTATTTTATGAAAATCGAGATTATTTTCATTAATCATTTCTTTATTCAGCGAGCAGTTATGATTTGATTTCTTTTTTGAAGTCTTATCACTTTCAACTTGCATTGCATTTCCCCTTGAAAATCTTTAGATGCAGCCAAATAGCATAGAATGCAATTATTAGCAAAAAACTTCTTGACCACACCATTATACTTTGTTTGAAAAAAGATCACCTATTTTAGGTGGTATTTAAGGAAAAAAAAACAATGAATTCATTTTTCGGGACGGAACGTAAGGAACTTGAGGGAAAAATAGCTGAAATTTTTGGCGTTCCAAAAGCAAAATTACGGGCTGAAACCTTATTTCGAAAAGTCTATAAACAAAATCCACTTGAAGACTACGATTTTTCAGAACTGAGCCAGGATGTTTCTGCATGGTTTAAAAACAATTACTTACTTTCTGTTCCCTTGGAGATCTCAGAAATTCAAACAAGTACCCACGATGGATCTGTAAAATTTGCAATACGCTTAAAGAGTGATGGCAAATGGGTGGAAAGCGTGCTTATTCCAGAACGCGGGCGTTTGACTCAGTGTATTTCCACTCAAGTGGGCTGTGCACAAGCCTGCCGTTTTTGTCAGACAGGTCGCATGGGACTCATGCGCAGTCTTACGAGTGAGGAAATTGTTGGACAGGTTATTCTTGCCGAAAAATGGCGGCGGGAAAACCCCGATTATCATGTGGCAAGCTATCAAAGGATCTCAAATATCGTATATATGGGAATGGGTGAACCTCTTGATAATATAGATAATGTGATTAAAAGCACTCAGATCTTTTGCGACAATTTAGGCCTTAATTTCTCACCAAATAAAGTGACAGTCAGCACTGTTGGACTCATGCCTGCGCTCGATAGGATTTTAAATGAAACAAAAGTTGCAGTTGCTCTCTCACTTCATTCTCCCTTTGAAGAGGAGCGTTCTAAGGTCATGCCCGTTAACCTGCGCCATCCATTAACTCATGTGGTTGAAACCCTGAGAAAGCATGCTTTATCTGGAACACGGTCTTCATTTATGATACAATACACCCTCCTGCGAGGAATAAACGACAGCGAACAGCATGCGCAAGCATTAGTTTCTTTATTACAAGGTGTTGGGGCAAAAATAAACCTCATTCCTCTAAATGAACATGAAGGAGCTGCGTTTCGCAGACCGGACTTAGGCCGCGTTTACCAATTTCAACAAATTCTTAAAAATTCTGGAATGGTTGCGACAGTGCGTCTATCTAAAGGCAGAGATATTCAAGCAGCATGCGGACAATTAATAAAAAATAAGGTAAAATCATGAGTTTTTTTAATCAACCTATTCAATTGGGCAATTTGACTCTGAAAAATCGCGTGTTTTTAGCTCCACTCGCGGGAGTTTCAGATGTGCCATTCCGCCGAATTTGTCAGGAATTGGGTGCAGGTTTAACATATGTAGAAATGCTTTCTGCCACTGCAATTGCATATAAGAATAAAAGAACTTTCGAGATGATGGCGCGACATGCCTCGGAAAGCATTTTAGGTGTGCAAGTCACGGGGCCAAGCGCGGAGCAGGTGGCGCATGCGGTTTCGGTTCTTGATCAGCAAGGATTTGATACTATTGATATAAATATGGGCTGCCCCGTACGTAAAGTGGTGACAGCAGGGTGTGGCAGTGGGATTTTAAGAGAACCTGAAAGAATCAGCAAAACTGTTGAACTCGCACGATCTGCAACCGCTCGTCCTCTTTCCGCAAAATTTCGTTTAGGTTACACGCGCGAAGAGGTCAATGTTGTGAACACTGTTGAACGGGTGTTGGCAGAAAACGTCGACATGTTTACAATTCATGGGCGCACACGCTCGGAAAGTTATTCCACTCCCTGCGACTTAATGGGTATAAAGTTAGCAATAGATACCGCACTCAGTAAGCAAAAGTCAGTTATAAAAGTTGGCAATGGTGATATATTTAACTATGCCTCTGCCCGCAAAATGCAAGAAGAAACGACTTGTGATGCCGTAATGGTGAGCCGAGGTGCTCTGGGTAATCCCTGGATTTTTAAAGAAATATTACTAGCTGAAACTGTGCAGCCTGAATTTGCGGAATGGCTTGATCTCGTTCTGCGGCATTTGGCTTATCAAGAAGAATTTTTTGGTAAAACAAAACTAGCGGCTATTTTAGCCCGCAAGCATTTACTTTGGTATACGAAGGGTTTTCCTTCAAGCAAAAGCTTACGCGATGTGCTAAATAGAGTTGAAGATCTCGATGAAGCACGCGCACATCTTAAAAATTACGCTGCGAATATTGCAAAAGATTGCATCCGCTTTGCTGGCTCTGCTTCTGAATTAACAAGCGACTACGATCCCAAATACGAAATGGACAGAAAACTTGATCGCGGGGTTGGAGATGAAGGTATGGAAGAGCAAGTGAATTCTTAAATTTGCTTCTTTTTGAGACTCTTGTTATCACTCTCTTGCCATTTACGTTTTTCGGTTTAAATTTTAATGTGAGATTGGAGTTTTCCATTTGCTTTTTGAATCATCATGAGAAAGGAATTTACACATGAGATTTAATCGATTTCAAAAGAGTAACGATAATTGGATGAATACAGCGGTAAAAAATGAAGTTGTTCAATCTTCTGCGAGCAAAACGATAGCAGGGGTTTATGGTTGGATGACTTTAGGTGTGTTCTTAAGTGCTTTGACAGGTGTTGGACTTATTCAAACAGGCGCAATTCAAACCATTTTAAGTTTTGGCAGAGGTGCTGTTTTAGGTTTGTTCCTCGTCCAAATGGCGCTTGTCATGGGAATGAGTTTTGCGGCTGAAAAATTGAGTTCGCAAGCCTTAAAAGGAATGTTTTTGCTTTATTCTTTGCTCACAGGAATCACATTTTCGATTATAATGGTTGTTTACCCGATCGGCAATGTTATTTCACTGTTTTTTGTTGCCGCGCTTGGTTTTGCTGGCCTAGCATTATTTGGGGCTGTTACGAAAAAGAATTTAGGCTTTATGAGCACTTTTCTATTTATGGGTGTTTTAATGATCGTGGGAGCAAGCGTTGTGAATATTTTTGTTCAGAGCGAAATGTTGAATTCCTTTGCAGGTTGGGCGGGAATCCTCGTCTTTTCTGGCTTAACTGCCTATGATTCCCAACGCATTCGTGAAGGATCTTATGCATTGGCAGAACAAACCTCTGGCAATAGTGAAGCTTTGGGTAAATTCATGATCTTTGGCGCTTTGACCATGTATCTTAACTTTATCAACCTCTTTATTAGTTTGCTCAGAATATTTGGTGGCAGAAGAGATTAACACACATTAAAAATCTAAATTAATTTTTATATTTCTATTATAATAAATTCATTTTTAGATGCTTAGTATGCATTTTGTATAAAAAAACTATCCAATATTGAAAGAATAAGATATCTCAAATAGCACTCTATTTGCCCTCCTTTAAACTGTTTCTTTCTTTATCTATAATTCTCAAGCTATGTGTTGTCAGTATTTATGCTCAACTCTAGCTTGATTTTCAATTTGCTTTTTCAGGCCATTTATAGGCTAGCCAATAACAATTATTAAAAAAAATGGTAACGTCCAAAATGATTCGTTAATATTTTTTGAGCTATTAAAAATTATTTTCTCTATTTAATAACGAATACGCAGTCCACAATATTTCCTCGAGCGCCTAATAAGTAAATATTTTTAATATCAATGTGTTAGTCCTGATTCGAGTGGGACATTCTTAAAGGGCTGCGTATAAGATGAATAACATTTGATTAAATTTTTGAGTTAATTTGGCATGAGTAGATCATAACCTATAAAAAATGACAATGTACAAATATTCTTGAAAGCCTTTTATAGTGAATAAAAAATAAAAAAAGCATGTTGTGGTGATCATAATTCAAGTAAGAATAATAATAAGTAATCAATAGGCTATATATATGATATCAGGAGCTTACATTTTTATTTGAATTTTTCTCTAAATATATGAGTTAAAAAAAAGATAACTCATATTCCTTTTCTTGAAAGAGTTTGTGTTAATTACTTTGATTTTCTTAATTAAAAGAAGTATAAGTATAATGCACGATCAAATATCGTGTGTTCAGTATTTTTTATACTTTTATACTTATACGAAGGTTTAATATGTTGAAACAAGACTTAAATTCAAATAATAATATTGAAGAAAAGAATGATACTTTATTGTCTTTATTATTCAGCAAAAAAGATACATCTTTTTCCAACTCCGATCTTACAATAGCAAGAGATCTAGTTGCTAATTATTTTGCTAAAGGCAAAATGGAAGGTGAAAATTTTAAAAAACTATTGGAATCTAGTAATAGTTATAAAGCCATGGTTGGAGCAAGTACTACTTCAGGAGCATCAGGAGCTATTATTTCAAATGTGACCAACCCCCAAGCAATGTCATCTACTATTGGTTCGGGAATTGGTGGTGTAGTGGCAGGTCCTCTCGGTGGGGTTGTAGGAAGTGCTATAGGTCACACAGTAGGAGGAATTCCTGGAGTACAAGTTGCAGCACATACTTTAATGAGTTCTATGTCGGGTTTCCTTATTGGTTCATCTGTGTACCTTCTTCAAGTAACAAGAAGTAAATGGGTAAACATAGATAAATTTAAAAAATTTATGGATAGCGACCTCTTTTCCTGGCAAAATGAATATTTCAGAAAACATTCTTTAAAAATACAAGCAGCCGTAGAAATTTTAACAAATTATTTAATAAATAAATTAAATGGAAGATTTAGTAATTTAAAAATATTACGTATCAGTTGGCAAGATGCAGATTCAGGTTTTTATCTCATTAATTCATATGTTAAAATTCTTTTAATGATGTTGCAAAATTTTGATAGAATGCCAGCATCATTCATTTATACTCTCTTTAATATCATCGAAAATGAATTAACTATGGGAGTTAAAGAAAATAAAATACCGAATGATTTTATAGATATATTTAATAAATTTAAAGAAAAAATTAAAGAACACATAGCATATAGAGTAAACAATGAAACAATTGTTGAGAATTTAGGCAATGTAATTGCCTCTGGAGCTTCAGCAACAGTACCAATAATTCCATGGATATATTGCTGTATTTTAAGAGATGAACAGTCAATTAGTTTCTATGATCCTGAAAGTTTTAATAAGAAGATTAAAGAAGATGTTTTAAATTCTGTATCTTATAAATTTTGGACAGATTTAAGTTTTTTTAAAGTTAATGAAATAAAAAACTATAACGCTCTTCAACAAGAGATTTCTGAAAAGAAAATAGGTAGAATTAATGCATTAATTAAGGATCTTAATAAAGAAAGATTAAGTAGTAAAAGGATACAAGAAATTCCAAGTGAATTTGAATTATCTAAGACCGAAAAGAAATTAAATAAGCTTTTTGAGTATGCAAATGAATTTTTAAAGTATAATTATAATACTAAAGATAAAAATTTAAAAAAAATTGCAATATTATCAGATAAACTTATAAAATTAGAGCCTCCTCAATATAGCTCCACTACGTTTCCACAAAAAACGTGGAATAAAATATATGAATGGTGGAGTTCTGAAAATGAAATTCAGAATAAATTATCTAATATGAGCTTTAATATAAGAATTTTTAAAAGTACAAATTCAGTACAAAAGGTTTTAACTAAAGAAGAATTCAAAAATGTCGTATTATTAGCGTTTGAAATAAAAAAGGAATTCGATAATAATAAATTGTCTTTTAAATTTGAAAATGGTGATGCAAGTAAAAATTCAGCCATACAATTTGCTCATAAAATTGATAGTTTTTGTGAGTTATTAAGATTAGCAGACAAAATAGAAGAATTTTTATCTGATGAGAAAAACAATGATAAATTTTCAATTTACTCATTGTTTGGTTTATGGAGTGTTTATAATGTAATTTTGGATAAATATTCTTCAAATATTCCAGAAGAAGTTTTTTCATTATATCAAAACAAAAAGTTAGTAAATAATATAAATTCAACTGATAGTTTAAAAAAGTACTTTATCATTCCTTATGAATCTTTTTCAAAGCTTCTCATCCCAGGATTTGATAAAGAATATCTAGATAAAAATTCACAAGATTTTTTCAGAATGTATATTTATTATTTGACAAATATTATAAATCTTGTTTCTAAGATACAGTATCATACAGAAGCTTTAAAATTTAATAAACTTATTATAGCAATGTATGGAGAAGAAGAAGCGTCTTCTTTAATCAGTGTTGCTCCATTAGAAGTTATTTCTAGGCTTATTACTAACTTAATGAAGGTTATGGATGATTTATGTTCCCATATTACTAATTTGCAATCTAAATATGAAAATGAGAAAAATAATAGTTGGTTTAATACAATAGGTCTTTATAATTTTTTCTTTGGGAAAGAAACTGGTTTTTATAAGAATTTTATTAATAGGTATAAAGAATATAGAACTAGATTAGAAATTTTTAAAAAGAATATAGAACAAACTAAATTAAATATAAACCAAAAAATACAAAATAAAAGTTTGCATTCTCGCTCAATAAATGAATCAATCGCAAGAAAAACAGATCGATATTTTAATTTTTCACTTGATATATATTTAAATTACTTAAAAAATATTCAGTCAAAATATTCAAATGGTTTAGAAGAAAATGATGCGGTAAAATTAGATGGCCACATTCTTGATTTACGTGAAAGACATTTATTATTTATATCAGATGCAGCTTTAATGAAAGGAAATATTCCTCAGTTTAAAAATCTGAATACTTTAGCATCAGAACATCCAATCAATAGTTATTTAATGAAATTTTTTGATCAAGTAAATTATAAAATACCTAAGAAAGTATATGAAATTAGTAAGCAAAGTAATGATTATACTCAGCTTTCTCATGTTCTTCAGAATTTCTTAAAAAGTACAGAATCTCATAGCATATTAAATGATTGTATTGTAAAGATAAAAGAAAATAAAAGCATTGAAAATATTTCATTTAATTTTTTTCAAAGAACTAATTTTCTAAATCTTCTTAAGAATGATATTTTTATCGAAAAAGATAAAGAAGTTAGAACTGCTTTGTTTATGAGTTATTTTGCGAAATTTAATAAGGCTACTAAAGTTAAGTTATTTTCAGATGAACAGAAATTTTCAAGTATTAAAAATGAAAATCTTCTTGAAACAAGTGGGTTGAATAAAATTGATCTTGATTTTTCAGATGAAACGAACAATCAAGGAATTTTTGAATATTTTTTAATTTGCTCATGCAGTATATATGAAGCAAATATTGAAAATATATTAGCTTCATATGTGGAGCCTATAAATTATTCAGAGCAAAAAAATTACTTAGATTCAAATCCAAACAAAAAACGATTTTTATATGCTGTTTGGGGGTTATATGGGTTATTTTTAGCTTATATGTTTTATGGAACACGTGAAAGTGCGCAAAAATTAATAAGAAATCTTAATGAAGATAAAATATTTAGAAAGAGTGAACAAGCCCAATTTGAGGCCAAAAAAGATCCAGTTATTTTGTCTGAAAAGAGAAAAATTCTCGAGGATAGAAAACGTATTGTCGAAGAAAATAAAAAGCTTGCAGCAGAAAGACTGCTATTAGAGCAATCCTATCCCACAACATATTTTGAACTTGTTCAAAATGTAAAAATGGAAATAAATCGCCTAAAAGGTTCAGAAAAAGGACAATTACTCCAACAAAAATTTGATGAATTTGATAAAAAAGTTTCAATTGCTTTACTCAGAGAATTAAAAGCTCCTCTTTCTGAGCATAGGGGATATTTTGCTTTTGGGAATACTCAATCCTATAAAAATATTTTAGCGATTGCTAAAAAGCTTGGAATAAAAGAGTCCGATTTTGCATGATAAAAAGTACTTCTCAAAGTGAGTATAGATGAGATTGATTCTTTTTAAGTGTATGAAACCTTAGTTTCGACTAAAAAGTACAACCATTGAATATAAAGAAGTTTTAAGAGCTTTGCAAGTCATGAATTACTTTTTATTTAGCAATTTGCGTTTCAATTGAGCGGGTATAAAAATATGAATTTGAATGAATTATTAAAAAATATTATAGTATTAAGTTATACTATTTAATTATATACAATTTTCGTCTTTATCAAGATGAGACAATCAAGGTACAATCATCCAAGTAATTCGTTTTATAACACCAACGCTGTGTTTTTCTCGCCACGCAGGGCTACAATTCAATTCTTTTGCTGCTGCTAAAGCAACTTGATCTACTTTATATCCTGTGCCTTTGATCAATTTTGCTTCTGTTACTTTACCTTCGCTATTTATTTGCACTTCAATTACTACGGATCCACTTGTGACACCAGCATTAGCGGCATCGTCCGTGATATTGATTTCAGGTAAAGTGCATTGTGCCGTTTTATCGACGGTGGATTCCGCAGAATAAAATTCTTTGCTTTCATTGGTCGACTGTCCAGCTGGAGTGACAGCATCCAAATGTTTTTGTGGAGTTGCGACTTTTTCGGGTGGAATTTCACTGGGGGCAGCCGCCGATTTTTGAGTCGATTGGATCAATTCTTTTTTGGGTATGTTCCTCTCACGGTGTTTTTGCAGAGTGGGCTTTTGCGAATTGGGTGATTTGGAAGAAATCTGGACGGTGCTGGTTGTTACTCTTAAATCAGTCATATCAACAGGATTGGGTGTAAGAAAACTGAGACTCAGAGCTAAAAGAATATGAAATAAGAGGCTGTACCCGACAACGAGAAAAAAGTTTAGATCTTTTGTGTTTTTGTTAAAGTAGAGAATATTTTCCAAGCCTTCTCCAGCATCAGTTTATGAAATAATTTATCATTTTTAAGTTTTTTTGCAATCGAGTATGCAATTCTTGCTTCTCTCTCTATGCTTTGGCAACTTAATAAAATATCACAACCTGCAAGCAAGGCATCGATAGCTGCTTGCTCAAGATAAGAATCTTCCTCAGATAACGAAACAGGATTTGTTTCTGTAATGGATGATTCAATTGCACGTGACTGTTGGTAAAAATTTGCGATTGCATTCATTCGCAGATCGTCGCTAAGCACGAGTCCCTTAAATTTTAAATTCTTTTTTAATTGTTTCGTTAATATTTCATAACTTAACGTTGCTGGGAACTTAGGATCGAGTTCAGGGACGATCACATGTGCAGCCATGATAAATGGTATTTTTTCTGCAATTAAATTTTTAAAAGGAATCCACTCACGGGTTTTAAGTGTGGTTAAACTTACATCGCTGGTACTGAATTCTTTGTGTGAATCTGTTTTTGTATTGCCATGTCCTGGAAAGTGCTTGGCACACGAAAATATTTGTTCACTCAAGAGTGTTTTATTTACGAGAGAGGAATATTTTAAAACAGTGAGAGCATCTCGGCCAAAGCAGCGATCACCCATGACGGGATTTGTCGGTTCTGTTAAAATATCGGCGACTGGACTCAGTATACAGTTAATGCCTAATCCTTTTGCCACAAAAGTTTGATGAAGTACTTGATTGACTAAGCCAAGTTCATCGTTATTGTCAGAAAATTCGAGCGCTGGTTTACCGCGCAAAAAAGGAAGTGGCAAACGCGAAACTCTGCCACCTTCTTCATCGATTGAGACAATAAAAGGCATTTTATATTTTTGATTTGCTCTTTCACAATTTTTCTTTACATTTGCAATTAATATTTTTCCTTGTGCGAAATCAGTAAAATTTCTTTTAAAAAGAATGCACCCCGAAGGTTTTATTTTTTTAAATAATTTAATTTCATTTTTATTGAGTTCGCTTTTTCCTATGGAGGGCCAAAGAAAAAATCCAGCCTGTTCTAGAAATGGTAAGGAATTAAAATATTTTTTAAAAGTATTTGGAAATTTTTCTTGCGCAACTAAACTCACATCATTATCCTCCGTAATTGTAAAAGATACATTGAAAGCATAAAAGGAGTAAACCTATGACCGATTTTATTCTATCCATAGATGAAGGTACCACAGGAATTCAAGCATCTTTTTTTAGCATGGATGATTTTTCTATGCTAGGTAACAACAAAATTGAATTTCCTCAGATTTATCCGCGCCCAGGTTTGGTTGAACACAATCCTGAAGATATTTGGAATACAACAATAAAAGCAATCGAAAACAGTTTGAAATTTGCTGAAGGAGAAAAAAGCTCTTTCAACCAGAAAAAAATTGCGGCAATAGGCATAACCAATCAGCGGGAAACATGTCTCGCTTGGAATAAAAAAACGGGTGAAGTTGCGGGCAATGCTATTGTTTGGCAGGACAGACGCACTGCAGAATTTTGCGATCATTTAAAACGTAACGAAACAGTGCGCAAAATGATTTTGCAGAAAACGGGATTGGTCTGTGATCCTTATTTTAGTGCTTCAAAAATGCACTGGATTTTAGAACAGAATATGAAAGCCAAACAATGGGCGTTAACAGGTGAGCTCGCCCTTGGCACCATCGACTCTTTTATTATCTGGAGACTCACGGGTGGACAGTCTTTTGTGACGGATCATACCAATGCGAGCCGCACTATGCTTTATAATTTACACACGGGATCTTATGACCCAGAGCTGTTAAAACTGTTTTCAATTCCAGAAAGTGCACTGCCAGAGATCAAACCAAGTATTGGTCGCTTTGGATTTACCAAGGGAGTACCAGGTCTACCGGACGGTATACCTATCACTGGGATTTTGGGTGACCAACAGGCAGCGCTTTTTGGGCAAAACTGCGTTCAGCAGGGTGAAGCGAAAATCACCTTTGGTACGGGTGCGTTCTTACTTATGAATACGGGTGAAAATGTGGTGACTTCGGATGAAGGGATCTTGACCACCGTTGCTTATAGTACTGCGCAACGAAGAACCTTTGCTCTCGAAGGATCTGCTTTTATCGCAGGCGCTGCAGTGCAGTTCATGCGGGACAATTTTGGTTGGGTGAAGAATTCTTCAGAAAGTGCTGAACTTGCAATGGGTTATCCGCGTGATGAGGACGTTCTCTTCGTTCCATCCTTAGCGGGGCTGGGCGCGCCGTATTGGAATCCAAAAGCGCGCGGCGTGCTCTTTGGCCTCTCCCGTGGAACGCAAAAGTCGCAGATTATCCGTGCCGTCTTAGAAAGTATTGCCTTGCAAAATGTTCAGCTTTTACGCCTGATGGAAAAAGTCAGTGGACAAAAGATCGTGCGGGTGGGTGTGGACGGTGGTGCTTCGCGCAACGATTTCTTAATGCAGTTTCAAGCAAATATTTTACAGACACTGCTCGCGCGCCCAGCAAATATTGAGACGACTTCCCTCGGGGCGGCGATGGCAGCGTGTGTGGGTGTGCTCGAAGAAGATGTAACATTCAATAAAATAGAAATCGCGAGAGAGTTTCGCCCCGAAATGCCCGAAGCTTTGGCAAATGCAAGTTTGTATAAATGGTTGAAGGCAGTTGATTGTGTCAATTTATTTTACAAGAGTTAATGTTTTGACAATAAACTTGCTCTCTATTTAAATAAAGAGAGCAAAAAAAATTGCATTTCTATTTTTTTGTTTTTCCCTCTATCCGGTGCACACTCCTTAAATTCTCAAAATTTTTAAGTTTAAAACAACATTTTTTTCGTTTCTTCCTTGTCCTTTCAATCAAAATATTTTAGTTGGCAAAAAAATAACAATTGATCTTTTGTAAAGATGAAATCAGCGCCGTTGGTAATAAAGTCATAAAATTTGACAAAGGAATGAATGACTTGAAAATTTTTATATAAAATTAATTTTTATACTTTTGCTCGTCACTTAATTGAATTTTTTTTATGGTTAAACTTAATTTTTGTAGGTTGATTAACAGAAAATTAGTTCTCACTTTCTTCTTGTGTTTAAATGTCTTTATGGCAAATATTTAAATGTAAATAAGTCTTGTCTATCTTGGTATTTTAAAAAATACTTCATCTGAAAAAAAATATTTTTTCTAAGAAAGTGAATACATAAATGGTCTGCTTATTGAATTGACATGAAATTATTCGTATTTATTTTTTAACAAAAATGAGATCTGTTTAATAAAACAAAATATTTAAAATAATAATATATTAAAAATATATACAAATATTTTATATTATCTTTATTACCATAATTTATTTAGTTATTTTAAGGCTAATTTATTAATGTATTTTTAATATTAAATTATTTTATTAGTATAATTTTTTAATATTTTAATTTATAAAAAAATTGACAATTATTGTTACATTAAATTATATTCCTCAAATTGCGGAAATAAGTTTCTAGTATCTGCAATTTTTGATGGTTATCTAATGTTTTTGTAATGTTTAGGAGAAAAATATGACGATAAGTAAATCTTTAAAACTCACAGCTGTGAGTCTTGGACTTGCATCTATTGCAATCACAGGTTGTAAGAAAAATGATAAAAATACTTCTGGCACTGGTGGTGTGACTGATCCAACAAAAGTTATTGAAAAAGAGCAAAAAGCAAACAAAGTAAATAGCATTGTTATTTCTGCTAATAGTATACCCCTCGGTGGATGTGCTGACTATTCAGTATCTTTCTCAAACTTAGAAGGTAACAAAGCTTCCAGCAATGCTATCTCAGTAAGTTTATCCAAAGATTCTTTACAGTCCTTTTATTTGGATGATAAATTAAGCAGAATTTGTGCATATAGTAGAGATAATGAAGAAATTAAAGGAGAAAATGGTTCATACATTCATTCTTTAATTCCAGGCGCGGAAACTAAAGCCACGTTGGTTGCTTCTTATGAAAATGCATTTGCAACGAAAGAAGTTGTTGTTAGTAAAAAAGAAAGAGCAATAACCGACATTGAAATTGTCAATAAATATGATTCAATTAAAAAGACTTATATTAGAAATGCAAATTCAAAGTTTTCAAATCCAGTAAAAGTAGGAAAAGTAGATTCTTATGAAATCGCAATTGCTGCTGGCGATGAATCAGAAGAATTTTTGATTCAATATACTCCTTTTGCAAAAGAATTGAATGTTGATGAAGAAACAGCAAAATTCTATATTTATTCAGAGGCAAAAAATGTAACTTTGAATTCTGTTCCAAGCAATCACAAAGTCACTTTAAAGTCTGAAGTTAAAGACAATAAGCTTTACTTTAAGATTGCAGTGCCAAAGGATTATCCTGTTTCGAAAGATATTAAATTATCTTTACAAGTTAAAGGCAGCCAAAAAGCCATTACTTTAAATCTTGAAGTAATAAAAGGTATACCAAAAAAAGTTGAGTTGCTGAACGATCAAAGTGGTTTAAAAACAGTTCCAAATGTTCTTCAAGTCGGACAACAATTTGATGCAGATTTAAGTGTAATATATTCTAATAATGAGTCTCCAATTAATATCACTCAAGATCCTACCGAGAGAAATTTTGAAGTTAGCTCTAAAGACCGAAATAAAATAACTATTGAAACACTTAGTGCGGTTAAAAAAGCTACAAATAATAGAATTTCTTTGAAAGCAATTGCAAACACAGATTTTAATCCAGTTACTTTAGAATTTAAGGTAGAAGATACCGTAGTTGAAAAAATTTATTATGTTGGACCAAAACCTATTTTAACTAAGGCAATTTTTACTAAAAACGATCAAACTCAAAGTGCAAGCGAAATTCCTGTGGGGGGTGGTTCAGTTAATGAAAAGTTACACTGTACAGAAATTACAGGTGTTAAATACAATAATGAACAAGATGCGGCTGAGAAAAGTATTACAAATTTAAATAAATTTATTGTCACCGTAACTAATAATGATAAATTTACAATAGTAGATAGTAAATATGTTTGCGCAAAAGCGAATGCTGTTCATGGAACAAATGCTTCTACAACAGATGTAATTGTTTCATTGAAAAAGGATCCAACTCAAAATGTTAAATTCACTGTTAAAGCAATTGCACCTGTTGATGCTGGAAGTTTTTTAGCTACGAATGTCGGAGGAGTTGTTAAACCAGTTGATGTCATTCATTTAAATGTAGCGAAGACTGAAAGTGATCCAATCTATATGTTTAAAAAATTATCTGACAACAGTGTTAAGTCTGGTGGACATATAGCTGATATTAAATCACATTTAACTTTTGCTATATCTCATGCATTTAAGAAGTATTTTAAATTAGATAAAACTACAAATGTAGATTATATCACTGTTAAGTTAGATTCTTCTAAACCAGCTTTAACAGAACATGAAAATTATGTTACAGGAACAGTAACTGTTAAACCAGATACAGCGGGTGGAAAGGCAAATACGCATGGTTTTGCTGATGAAAGTCTATTAAAAGTTACTTACACTAAGTAACAACGAAATTGAAAACTTAGGATTTTGTGTCTAAGTTTTTAATAATCTTTATTTCGAAAAAAAGTCCTAAACATTCGAAGCTGAAAATAAAGACAGAACCCTCTTCTTGCGAATGAAGGGGGTTTTTGTTGGGCTTTCATCTTATTCGATTAAAAAATTTTTTTCAAAATTTTGGCAATATTTTCCAGAATGAATGTTTTTTAAATTTAAAAAAATTATCCTTTTAAATTTTTAATTATATTTTTAAAATTATCTACATTTTCATTTGATATATAAAGTATTACATAGAAAAATAATACGTTTTTTTCAGACTAACCTTCAACATAATAAGCAAGCTTTCAAATAATTCCAAAATTTCTGAGCTGTTTTTAAAGAAAAAATTTTTTAATAAACTTTAAAGAATTTATTCAATTATTAATTGAATAATATAAATTCAATCTCACTTCATATCCTTAAATTTTAAACATATTAAGTTTTCACTTAAAATAAAAATCCCCAACTTAAAAAATTCCTAAGGCGGCGAACCAGGGGTAAGAAAACTATGAGGAAAAGGGCTTGAATTGAGAATAGGTGTGTAAGGATTTGTAGCAGAAGTATTCGAAGCCAAAAAGTTTTCAGAATCCATCAAGTATGCATCGAGAAAATAATAAGTTCCTGTCGAGAGTTGCGTAAAATAAGTATAAATATTTGAAATATTTAATGGACAGGTTTGATAAGGGACTATAACAGCGCCATGACTACCTGATGAGTCTATAGTTATTTGGCATTTGACCACAAGCGAGCGATTGCTCCCCGATGTCTGGTTCGCTGGGTGAAAGTTTGTGAGTCCTGTAGAAATATCAGGGGGGTTAAACGTATAAGTGTTAATATCTGCATAGCGTGGATTGCGATTCATTGAATCACGCCGAACAGCAATAGGATAACCATCATCTAAAAAGCTATCAGTGCTTTCATTCATTGCTGTCACTGCCCCCGAACCAAACTGCATAAAATAAAACTGAGCGTTGGACGCACCTCTCGGCAGCGTGGGGCTAAAAACTTGCGTCGTTCCATCGGCAGCGACAATCCGAATGCGGAACTGACTCGTGCTGCTGTAAATCGGAATATTTATGGGCAACCTGCCACCCGAGTCGACATTGTTATAGAGTGGTGCGTTTTTACAAGGGTCGACAATTGCGCTTTGGCTTATGACATCTTCAAAGTAGGCAACGGCATTGGCAGCGGGCGTTCCCGACGAGGTTTTGATTTTAAAACCAAAGTGATCGAAATTCACTTCAGTAAAAGGATTTGGAAAATTAATATTGACCGAGCTTGACGTTTCATCGATGGAAAAAGAAGTTGTGTATTCTGTATATAAAACCGCATTCGGGCTATTGTTACTTTGTGAACACTGCTGCGCAAGAGTTTGCCCAGCAGTTAAACCGTATGCCAAATAACCAATTTGAATTGTGAGAGCAGTCGCCACAGGGAGAGAGATTGTATTTGCTCCTGCTTGTAATGCACCTGTGTAAGAAAAACCTGTGCTGCTTGTAATGGAAATGGGAATATGAATAGGTGCAAATGAAGTGTAAGTTAAACCGTTGTTTTGAAATTTAGGCAAGGCGGGGCTGCGCAGTTCGAAACCTAAATTTTGTTGTTTTAATTTGCCACAGCTTGCAACAAATGCTGTGCAGACAAAAACAATAAATATTTTAAAGTAACTAAACATATGTTTCCCATTCTTTATTTGAATTTAATTTCGATTTTTAAATTAAAATATTAAGATGGGAAAGAATTATCTGACAAGAAAATGTTGGCTGGTAATTAAAATTCTATTCGTCAATGATGTGTAGAATATAACGTTTGTTCATTTTGGCTGCACCGCAATTTAAGATCGTGCGAATGGCGTCAGCGGTACGCCCACTTTTACCAATTATTTTTCCTACATCTTCTTTTGCTACTTTGAGTTCGATTACATTTGTCTGAGCGCCGTTGATTTCGTTTATTTCGACTTTTTCTGCATTGTCTACAAGTGATTTGGCAACGTATTCGATTAATTCACGCATGGAGGCCGCTGCGGCAATGGACATGGACAACTCCCTTCCCAGTATTAACAAGTTCCACAAGAGCAAAAATACCACAAAGTATTGACTCGGTTTCTGGCGTTCGATGCTTTAGTAACCAAAAAAAAATTATATTTCAAGCAATCTATGCCGTCTCAAGTTCTCCTGCAAGCTTTACGATACCCAAGAGTGACGTAGTTTGGGGGAAAACAGTGGCTTCTGAGCAATTTGAACTTAAAAATGGAAATTTATTTGTCCTTGCTGAAGCTGCTGGAGGGGTCTACAACGGCGGGCAATTGCGCCTTATTTGTGAAGTTGCAGAAGATGTATCGGCTTTTCTTAAGGTCACGGAAGACCAACGAATTGGTTTTACAGTCCCAAAAGAAAAAGTCGCAGACATTCAAGCACGTCTTTCTAAATCTGGAATTTTAGTTAAACATTATAGAAGTTTTTCTACCCTCTCTCCTAAAGCTTGCCTCGGTGAGCTTTGTCCAAAATGTGAACAGGATGCTCTCGGCGACGCTATTGAGATTTCTCCATTTTTGAACGAAAAGTTTAAATCCACTTTTTCGACTTTAAATATTGGCATGAATGGGTGTGCAACAGCGTGTGTGGCATCTGCAACCGATGAGGTTCATATCGTGGGTGATAAAGATGGGTATAAAATATATATAGGAGGAAGAGCTTGCGAACCACCCCAAGTTGCTCAACTGGCCGTTGAGAAAGTCCCTCGCAAAAAAATTGGTTTAGCCATTGCCGATATTTTAGATGTCTACTCAAAAAACAAACAAGATGAAGAAAAAATAGTCGATGTGCTTGCAAGAATAGGTATGGAAGCTTTTGCCAGTGTCCTAACGAAGCATGTCGGTGGAGAAGCTGAAGCGTCTGCAGGTGAGGGCGAAATGCCAGCGGAGGGAGGAGAAACTCCTCCTATTGAAGCGGTTCCTGCTGAAGGTGAAGTCTCACCAGTAGCCGATACACCAGCGGAAGGCGCAGAAGTTCCTCTCGCGGAATCCCCAGGAGGAGAAGCTCCCATAACAGATGGTGAAGCTCCTGCCGAAATGGCAAGCGAAGTCCCAACCGAAGCCGAAGCAGCTCCCGCCGATGCGCCGCCAGTTGAAGGCGAAGCTCCTGCAGCGGAAGTTCCTACAGAAATTCCTGCGGAAGGGGCAGAAACTCCTCCCGTCGAAGCAGCTCCTGCTGAAGGTGAAGCTGCAGTAGCTGAAATGCCAGAAGGTGGAGCAGAAGTTCCCCCAGCAGAAGCCCCAGGAGAAGAAGCTCCCATAGCAGATGCAGCAGCCCCTACCGAAATGGCAGGTGAAGCTCCAGCAGAAGCGCCTATGGAAGCTCCTGCAGAAGGAGAAGCGGAAATGAAAGAAGGTGATGCACCTGTAGAAATGTCAGCAGAAGGAGAAGCTCCCCCAGAGGAAGCAACTGTGGAAACCCCTGTTGAAGAAGCAAGCGCTCCTGCTGAAATGAAAGAGCTTGAAATCGTGGATGACACAGCTGAAGGTGGTGGAGATGCAGCCCCTGGTCCGGTGGATGCTCCAGCTCCAGAACCTATCGACCATGGGATGGAAGATTCTGAAAGTGCTGCTGGGAGTGAAGCAGCAGCGGCTAGTGGTGAGGACATGGGCGAAGCTGGTTTAGATGGCGGTCCATTGCCAGAGACGACCTTGCGCAACAGCCGCAAGACACGCATTCAAATTCGCGGGGCGCATTTGTCGATCACTTTGGGTGATGGTTCGGACTTTATGGTACCTTTTAAGTCCTTTGAAGAGGGACGGATAATCGAGATGGAAATAGAAGATGAGAATTTTATAATAGAAACAATAGATGGTAAACTCTGTGTCAAATCGGGCGAGTTCGAGATGCATATTCCTTTGACTCACGGGACGACTTCAGAGTTTGAAGAAGATGAAGTGGCTGCCACCGCCGCTTAATGCGCTTGAGTTTATCAACCTCTGCGCAAATAACGGGCAGCAGGTCATTACACTCTTCAGTCATAATTAATTTTTTTGGAAAATTTTTATCGTACCAAACAATTTTAATTTTTGTTTTCTGCAGATAATCCTCATTGCTTAACATACCAAAGTGCTCCCAATAAAAAACTTTCTTACCAATGAAAATAGTAAAATCGGGAAAATAAGTTTTTCCTTCGGCGGACAAGGGGATCTCATACCTAAAATCAATTTTGTGTTCAAAAAGTTTTTCTGCAATAAACACTTCACTTTTACTTCTGACTTTCAATCCAAATGAGGTCAATATCTGCGGTGAACCAAATGAGGAATTTAATTTTGTTTGAGGCACAGGAACGGGTGAGGTTTGTGCATGCTCTTCTTTGTTTTTTTTCCAAGTGAAAATAGATTTTATATTAAATAAAAACATCTCTAAATTCAGCTTGAGCCAAGAGAGAATGTACTGGAAAAGCCAAAGATATATTAAAAAAAGAGAGTATTTTAATAGATGTAATTCATTTTTCTGATAGATTAAATAAACAAAGATGAGATAGAAATTAGCAATTAACAGCAGAAACTTTATTCTTTTGCCCGAGCCTTTAAAGAAAAATAAAACATAAAAAATAAATGTGCAAAAAGAACCGAAAGCAAACTTTATAATCAACACTTGATGTGCATGATAAATATTTTGAAGAGTCTGAGGTAACATCCTTGTTTCCTAACAGTTCTAATCACATTATATTAAAAAAGGGATTTATTGATCCCTTATTCCTGTCTCACTCAGAGCAGTTTATCCTTTTTTGTAATATTTTACCCACAATAGATTATTTCTTTTTGTAAGGTCTTACTAAAAGCAGTCCCCCTACACAACAAAGAATGACCGCAGCAAACACATCGTGTGGCCAATGAGCAAATGAGTATATTCTGCTAAAACCCACAAAAGCTGCTAGAGGCACAGCAATCACTGCATACTTAATTCCGTAGCGAATAGCTAAAAACACCGCACCCGAAAAGGCACCTGCTGTGTGTCCACTTGGAAAACTCATGCGTCCACCGCGCGGACGTACGTCGTCAATTCCGACAAGATTGCTTAAGCCTAGCTTAAATGCCCAAGTGACTCCAACTACAAAAAAGAGAATTTTAATCATCTGCACAGCTCCTTCCTTATCCTTTTTCCATAGGACAGGGACAATCGCGTACATGGGAATGGCAATTTGAAAAACAGTGCCGACAATTTCAATCCAAGAATCAAACGGTTCTTTGTAATTGAGAAAAACATTTATAAGCATGACAAGGCCAAGACACACAAAAAATGTCAAGTTTGTATTGTGTGGAGTGGACTTTTCAATGATCTTTTTCGAACGTTTAACAAGTGGAGACATAGCTTACCTTAAATTTAATTGATTGAGAACAAAGGAGCAAAACGCTTCCGGAGTAAAGCCAAAATGCTTTGCCAAAACAGAAGCAGGTGCAGAATTACCGAAAGTTTTCAAACTGAAAATAGCCCCATTTCTTCCAACAATCTCTCCCCAACTTTGTGGAGAACCTGCTTCAATTGCGTAAATCGGAATTTCTTTAGGAACAAGTTTATTTAAAGTCAGAGGATTTTCAACCAAAACTTGTGGACATTGAGAACTGACAACTCGGGCTGACAGTTTTACTTTCTCGCCCGCAATGTTTTCTACAGTTTTACTTTCTAACAATAGACTTGCAGTTAAGGCAATAGAAACCTCAGAACCTGAAGCAATTAAAACAATTTTAAGTGTATTTTCTTCTGCGGAAAAATCCTTTAGCAAGTAAGCACCTTTGCACAAACCTTCTTTTACTTCTTCTTTACTTCTTTGCGCAGGCAAAAGTGTGTCGAGGTCTTCGAGGTCTTGGCGTGTCAGAAGCAAAACCGTGGGCTTGTTTTCACAGAGCACTGCACTTTCCCAAGCAGTATAAGTTTCAAGGGTATCCGCTGGGCGGTACACGTTGAGATCAGGAATAGCGCGCAACGCTGCAGCATGTTCGATCGGTTGATGGGTAGGACCATCTTCTCCAACAGCATAACTGTCGTGGGTTAAAATAAATAAAGTGGGAATTTTCATAAGTGCTGCAAGGCGAATTGCGGGGCGCATATAGTCAGAAAAGACAGCAAAAGTTGCACAATAAGCTCGCAAACCTCCATGTAAAGTGATTCCGTTACAAATGGCAGCCATGCCATGTTCACGCACACCAAAATGGATGTTGCGACCCGAAAAGTCTTTGGCGTTGATAAAAGAAGTATTTGGGAGTGTGGTTAAGTTGCTGCCAGCGAGATCGGCAGAACCACCCACCAACCCGGGATTTTCCTGCGCAAGTTCAATCAGAGCTTTTCCGCTCGCAGTACGTGTTGCCATTTTGCCTTTAGCTTGTGCAAAACTTTCGTTGTGCATACCATTGTAACTCTCGTTTTCAAAAAGATTCTGCCAAAGTTTAGCTTTTTCGGGTTGAGCTTTTTCCCAGTGGATTTTAACTCCGTCGAAGAGTTCAGACCATTTTTTTGCTTTTTGCCCACAGATATTAGCTAATTTATATGCGGATTCTAAACAGGCATTGGGCACATAAAATGGCTCGGTATTTGTTACGCCCAAATGCTTTTTGGCATCGATCACGTCTTCCGCACTCATAGGATTGCCGTGAATTTTGGGTTTGCCTTCCCACTTAGGAGAACCTTTACCTGGGATTCCCTTGCAGATAATTAAGGTTGGTCCCGATTCGCCGTTGGGCATGGAGGCAAAGTTCTGAGCTTTGTCCATAGCTTTTGCGAGCGAAATAAAATCGTTGCCATCGGCTTCTAAAATATTCCAACCATAAGCCTCGTAACGTTTGCCGACATTTTCGCTAAAGGCAATGTCGATGGTGCCATCAATTGTAATATTATTTGCGTCATAGAGGACGATCAGGCGATTGAGTTTTAAGTGACCCGCAAGGCTGCAAGCCTCAGCACTCACGCCTTCCATCAAACACCCATCGCCTGCGATTACGTATGTTTTGTGATCTATAACCGAATGATTTGAATCATTAAAACGTGCTGCGAGCAT
The DNA here is from genome assembly GCF_004295685.1 of Fluviispira sanaruensis. Lineage (NCBI taxonomy): Bacteria > Pseudomonadati > Bdellovibrionota > Oligoflexia > Silvanigrellales > Silvanigrellaceae > Fluviispira > Fluviispira sanaruensis. The sequence goes on along the minus strand of NZ_AP019368.1, from coordinate 1,990,440 downwards.
CCTCTCTGCGAGAGCCATACCCACTGCGTTCGAGATCCCTTGCCCCAAAGGGCCTGTGGTGCACTCAACGCCTGCAGTGTGGCCAAACTCGGGATGGCCTGGTGTTTTGCTACCTAATTGGCGAAAATTCGCAATGTCTTCTCTGCTGAGATCGTATTGCGCAAGATGCAAAAGCGCATACTGAAGCATGCTGCCATGGCCAGCAGATAAGACAAAACGATCGCGATCAATCCATTGCGGTTGTTTAGCACTGTGATTCATCACAGCAAAATAAAGAAAAGTTCCTAATTCGGCTCCGCCTAAAGGCAAACCAACATGCCCGGATTTTGCTTTTAAAACGGCATCCATGCCGAGAAGTCTAACTGCGAGTGCAGTATTTTCTAAGTCATTTTTGTGCTCTGAAACAAACTGAGTAAACATAGGCGCCGTCTCCCGCTTGAGGTGATGATTCTTAAAACGCCCCAAACCTACATTTAGAAAGCTTATTTTTCAACATTTCACGGCATTTTTTTCACAAAATGCTTATAAACTGTAGGAAATTTAATTTGAAATTGAGTTTTTTTGTTGCATAGATTTAAAGATAGTTTCTTGTACATCATTGGCAATAGCGGTGGAAAAGGCTTTCACTGCATTGTCGACAGCCTCTTGATAGCGCAGTGCATGCAAGTCAGGTGTCTGCTGCATATAATTGAGAGTTCTACCATCAGTGTCACCAATTTCGTTGAAAACTGTTGGTGAGATATTGCTGGCAGAATAACGCTTTACCCACATTATATTGCCTGTGTTGAGATCGATGGCTTTGACGTCGACCACAAGTGAGAGCTGTTCTGAGGAGGGAGAAACTGTTGGCTTGTTAAAGTCATAGGGGGTATTGGTTGTGGGATTGAGACTTTCTGGGTGAATTTTTGCGCAGGAATAGGCGCCGCTCGCCACGTTTGGCGTAGAGGGGTTTTTGCAGGAATCTACAGCTGTGATGCTCTGTTTGCGATCGAGAATATTCACTTGTAGGGCCCAGCGGGCATCTTCGAGTTTGCTAAAAACGAAATCTGTCCGTTCAGACAGTTTGCTGCGAATGGCATATGACAAACGAGAGGAATTGCCGCCATAAATAGAAAAGTCATTGGCGGCAGGAATATAAACCTTCGTATATTCTTCTGGAACATGGTTGTGCATATTGGCAAAACCAACCACACAGCCATTTAATGCAAAAGCTAAAAATAGGATAAAGATTATGTGCATGAGATACTCTACAGCCACATTCTGCTAAATGATTCTAATTTAGCTTAATAATTTAGAAAGCTCGCCGCTTTTATAAAGTTTATTGGTATCGTCGAAACCGCCTATAAATTTATCACCGATAAAGATCATAGGAACTGTACGCCAGCCATTATTTTCTTTTGAGAGCTTTGTTCTTAAATCGGGATCGTTGTCCAAATTGATTTCTTCGTAATTTACGCTTAAGCTTTTAAATAAACTTTTAGCAGCATTGCAATATGGGCAAACAGTTGTGGTATAAATTTTAACGACAGGCAAATTAAGACCCCTTATTTCTTGTAGTTCGAGGAGAGTCGTAAAAAGACTCTCTATAATGGTTATATTTATACATAACACTTAAGAATTGTCACGTATTTCTATTTTGAGTGTGCATGTGTTTTTAGTTAAGTTATGACTTGAGTATTTCATATGCCCTTGTATTATCACTCGTTATGGCATGCCTGCGTGGTGTGTTGAATTATTTTTTTGTGCTCGAGAGGTTTCAAATCATGCATGTAATCTGGAAAAGACCTGACGGTTTTCAAAATGCTTTGCCCGATGATTTCAGGAGAATTGCTTTAAGTAACGGTGCACATTTGTGGCTCCATCGCCATGAACTCGATTGGTATCCGTTTCAAGTCAGTGGAGATTGGGAAGGTCAAGATCAAACAAAAAGATTAAATCGCCTTGTAAATATGCTCGATTCACCAAAGACCTCTTGGAAGTCTTATTTAGAGCATATGTCCGATGACGATCTCGATATAAAAGAAGGACATTCTATCAAAGATGTCACTCGATCCATTATTGCTTGGATAGAAAACTTAGAGCGATATGCCAAGGGTCACACATGGGAAATTGAAATAGTTCGCTGTGCACTGCATGATGTTCTGCAAATTTTAAAATCATTTAATTGATAAATGCTATAAATTTTAGAGTCATTTAATTGATTTAAAAGTTGATTTCATTTTTGCTTTTTTCATAAACCTCTTGAAGAATTTCTTTGTTTTTCATTGTTCCTTTAATCAAGACTATTTTTGTATTGTCATAAGGTGACAAATAAAAACTTTCAAAATATTCTATGTTCATTACCGTTTCTATTTTCTTTTCATTATAATGACTCAAACTTCCGAGCACAATAAATTTACAACCGGCTAATTGAGCCAGATCATCTCGCCAAGTGTAAAATGAAGAACTAGTGAAATCGAAATTATATATTTTGGGTTGATCGGTAAAATGAAAAGCCATCTGTGCAGTCCAGTACCATCTGAGTGATGCTATTTTGTAACCATTTGCACAGGAATCGATTTGTGTTTGTGTAGAATAAGTTTGGGTTTTGAGTTTAATATTGAGCTGATTTTTCAGCTCTGCTTGCATGTCTTGCCATAAAAATGCCTGAGTCAAAGGATCAGCATTACCAGTAAAATAAACAAATGATTTTATGAGAAGATTGTTAAATTCTTTTATGCTGAGTGCTGTTGGCAGGACAGTGGACATAAAAAGTGAGATAGAAATATATATTTTCCACCGGCGGGCATTAGACCCCGTAAACGGCTGCCAATTGAGGGCAACAGCTGGAATAAGCAGATAAAATCCGGGCATTGTCCAGTGAGGCAGGGTATCTTTGCCAAGAGCAGAATAAGATATTATGCCGATTAAAATAAAAAACGGTAGTATGCTGATAAGATAAATTGATTTGGTTTGCGTGTGTTCCTTACGAATTTTAATTATAAAAGCGAAAAAAAGAACAAAAAACCAAGGTAACAAGTAAATAATAATACCTATTAAGTAGCGCAAGAAACTTTTATAACTAAATGAGAAATCAGCAAACCCGTGTTGGCTTTGAAAATGAAATGAAGCAAAATTATTTTGATAATTCCAGATAAAAACTGGGCTTGCCACAAAGATGGAAACAAGAATTGCAACGCTCCAAAAGCTAAAGTCAAAAGTTTTATTTATTTTAAATTTTACATAGGCAGCCGCTAGAAAAAAACCAACTGCAATAGGCAGAGCATGGTATTTGGATAAAGCCGAAATTCCTAAAAAGAGACCAAATAAAAATGCATATTTGAGTGGGAATTTATTTTTATTTTTATTTTCTTTACTGTTAAATGCACTTAATAAAAAATAAAGAGCACCTGAAATACCTAATAATAAAGAAGCGTCGGGTAAAAGAAGAATTCCTTCCAAGTTAAAAGCAGGAATAAGTTGTGATAAAATTAGTATGGAAAGTGCAGCTTCATTGCTAAATTTCTTCGCGGTTAATTCGGCATATTTTTGCCCAGATAATACTAAAAATAAGGTTGAAAAAACATGAATAAGAGGTAATAGAAAGCGCGCACCCAATGCCCCTGAAAAGAGCAGTGATCCGAGATAGGAAATCCAAGCAACGAAAGGAGGAGCATCGAGATAACTCAGCTGTAAGTTACGCGACCAATCCCAATAATAAACCTCATCATTGCTCATAGGGAAAAACGCAATCCAAAAAAGTCTTAAGCAAAAGAAAATAAGGATTGAGCTGATAAACCATTTGCTTCTAAACTGGAATTCTTGTTCTAAGTTTATATTAAAGAAAAAGTCTTTTGCAGGGAGTCGCATAATTATGATTGTAACCTTAGTTTATTTGTTTGTGGATTTTTTTAAAATCCAATAAAGTTATCCTACAAAATAAGATCTGCAGGGGTAAAGTTTTTTATTCTCTCCTATCATATTTGTAAATTGCTAAATTTAAAATCTTCGGAGAATTGGCACATGCTTGATTTGGGCTATGCCTAAAAATATGTCATTTGTAAATGGAGGTGCATGTGAGTTTTTTTTATATCGGTGTTTTTGGAATGCTTGGAGTTTATTGTCGCTATTTTTCAGGATTTTTAATAAATAAAATATTTTCATCGCCTTTTCCCATGAGTACATTTTTAATCAATGTGAGTGGTTCCTTTTTAATCGGCTTTTTCTATGTATTATCAGTGGAAAAACTTCATATTTCCCATGAATTACGCTTGGGTATTATGGTTGGATTCTTAGGGGGATTTACAACTTTTTCCTCATATACCTTAGAAGCAGTCAAGTTGTTGGAAGAGGGGAAATTAATGTATGCATTTTCCTATCTTTTTTTAAGTCCTTTTGTCGGTGTTATTCTTACTTTTCTAGGAATAATAATTGCAAGAAAATTAATTATTTTAAATTAACAAGTGCTTTAAAAAAATTTTCACTAGAATTCTTTAAAAAAAAATTTTTGTGCTAATATGAACATCATTTTTGTAACAAGCACAAAGAGAAGAGTTCTATGAAAAAATATTGGATTTTAATCATAGCTATGCTTATGAACGTAAATCATTTTAATGTATTTTCACAAAGTATCAATTCCGAAAAAGAAAAGAATGCTAATGAAATCATTCTCAAAGGCCAGGTGCGCCCGCTCGGTAATTTATCGCCGATTGAAAATGCTCTTATTATAAATACAGATAATAAATTGAATTTTGTCCGAACAGATAAAAAAGGGATGTTTTCTATTAAAGTTCCAATGAATTGTAAAGGACTTCTTATTCGTGCAGAAAATTTTCAAGATTTGCAAATTCCTATTGAAAATGGACAATTAAAAATGTCTTCTCCATTTATGCTAGAACCATCAGCAGAATATGGTGGAACTGGAATTATTCGTGCGCGACGAAAAAATGAAATTTCACAAAATACGTTCGAGCAAGAAGAAATGGCGAATGTCGCAGGCACTGGCGGCGATGCAGTAAAAGCATTGCAAACCCTGCCATCCGTTTTGCCTGCGAACCCGGGCAGTGCCGATCTCGTTGTGCGGGGGGGGGCGCCTGGGGACAACGCCTATTATTATGATGATTTATTGTTACCTTTTGTCTTCCATTTTGGGGGTGTGCAAACCATAGTTCCGACCCGTATGATTGAAACGATGGACTTTTATCCTGGGGCATTCAGCGCTTTTTATTCGGATTCCATTGGAGGGGTGATTCAATTGCGTAGCTTTGGCAGCGTGCCAAGCAGACTCTCTGCCGAAATAGAAGTGGGTTTGTTCCAAAGCGGGATTTTCTTAGAAGGAAATATGTTTGGCAACGAAGAGAATAATAAAGATGCAAAACAGGGAAATATTTTTTCAGAAAGGAAAGTCGCACAAAATGATCAAGGTAACGGAAGTGATAATAAAGCAGGGCAAAGTAATACAGGTGAAAACAAAAATGCCATAAATAAAGCCAGCGACAATCCGAACGATGCCATCGGCTATCGCTTAGGATTTCGCAGAACTTATTTGGAGTTATATAAACCTCTTATAGAAAAATTAGCAAATAATACAAATTTCGTAGCAATCCCTCAAGCGACGGATTACCAGCTGATCTTAAATGGCAATCACACTCGGGGAACTTGGCAATTGTATTTATTGGGAGCAGATGATTCTGCTTCACTAGCTGCGCCCGTAGGAAATAGCACATCAGCAACAGGCCAAAACAGTTTTAAATTTAAAAATTATATGGAAACGACTGGCTTAAGATACAGTTTCAATTTGGGCAATGGCTTGGGTTTTCGCTTCACAGCACAGCAACGTTATTTTGTCTTAAATCAATCTATTTTTGGCAATAAAATCGACATTGCAAGTCATTATTATGCCCTCGGTTTTATTTTAGAAAAGAAAGTAAATGACAGCTTTTCTTTTTCCGTCGGCGTGCGGCCCAAATTTCAAAACTATGAAGTGACTATAGATGCCATTCAGCTACCTGGTGGGGGTATAACAACATCATTTGACACAGAATTGGCACCCACTGTGCAAAAGACTTTGCAATTAGATAGTTTTTTTGGTGATGCATTTGTTGATATCACCTTCTCTCCTTTTAAAAAGTTTATCATAAATCCAGGCTTAAATATGCTTGTTGGTTCGCAGAAAAATGAATTTGCCATCGATCCACGCATTGGGGTGCGCTATGAGTTTATGGAAGGACACACACTCAAAGCAGGGGGAGGCTATTATAGCCAATACCCACAACCCCAATTTATTGCAGAAGGTTATGGCAATACAAATCTTTCCCTCGAACGCAGCACACAATATGTTCTCGGCTATGAAGCTAAATTTTGGAAAGATTACTTTTTGGATGTGCAAGGATGGGTGAAATCGAGCAATTCTTTGGTTGGCCCTGCTGTTATGAATGCGGCCAATAAATATGAAAATAGTATAGAATTGAGGGCTCAAGGCTTGGAATTCTTTCTTAAGAAAAAAGCCTCTAGCTTTTGGTATGGTTGGTTGAGTTATGGTTTGAGTCAAGCCAAGGAAAGAGATCCAGGCAGCGGTGCATGGCGGTATACGAATTATGACAGAACCCATTCTATCAATGTCGTCTATGGACAAAAAATAACCAGCCGCTGGAATGCAGGAGCCCGCGCTCAGTTTATGACGGGCACACCTTATTCAACTGTCGCAGGCGGGACTTACAATCAAAATACGGGAAAATATTCACCGGCGAGCGATGGTAATACCTATTTAATCAGCAAAAATGATGCACGTTTACCTTATACTTTTCAAGTGGACTTCAGAACTGAATATGATTTTCTTTTTCCGGATTGGACACTGACATCGTATCTGGATATTTTAAATATATTCAATCGTAGCAACGTGTCTTTTAATGGATACAATCGAGATTATTCGAAACAAGTTTATATAACAGGATTGCCTATTCTGCCATCCGTTGGTGTGATTGCTAAGTTTTAAAAAGAATTTTTATTGCACTTTATAAAGCGTACTTTTTGTCATTGAGGTTCATAAAATGAAAAGAATTTTTTCCCTATTTATTCTCTTAATTTTCTTTATTAGCTGTAAGAAACCCGACTCAACTTATTACACTATAAATCAAGTGCGGGTGGTTGCAGCACTTTTTCAAACTTCTGCTCTTGTAACGGGAACTACTATAAATGGAACGAGTACTCAGCAATTTCCTATGCGACCAAATGAAACATGCACGGGTGCACCTGAATTCAATATCGTGGTGATTTCTCCAACGAGTGAAATTCCCACTTTAACTATAAATAGTTTAAAAGTAGCTGGAATAGGTTATTATTATTTAGCTAAAGGGGGAGGTGGGCGCGGTTTGCCAAACGGTACGAAAGGCACAAGTTTACCACTCACAACCTTCTTTTCTTCAGCAACACCAGCTACAACCACAATTATGACATCACCTTTTCGCTTGACCGTTTTCACTTTTACAGCGGCATGTGTGAATTTTAATAACGCAAACTTAACGACAAATCTTGAAACTGTTAATGACATTCCTGCATTTATGATAAATTATTCAGTTACTTCTGGTGTGAGCACGGATCAAGGTTTTTATACATTTTACTATTTACCATTAAAAACAGATTCATGGTGGTCTTCAGCAGCTGTAACTTCTTCTGTGAGTTCTAAAATTTCTTCAATTACATCAGGCCTCGCAGTGACCAACAGTCCAAGCCAATTTGGCACGCTCTCGCCAATAGCAAGCAGCACCATCAATGCAAACTCGGGCAATGCAATCTCTGCGCCTGTAACAATCCCAAATGTTCCAACAGGGCGTGACGCAAATAGTTCACTTTTTCAAGCGTCCACCCGCATTCAGTGGTATGTGACCAGTGGTTCTCTCGATCTCGATACCGCAGCCATCACAACTTGGAATCCAGAAACCACAGCTGGAACTTCTGTGGGTGGACTCGTTGTTGTAAGAGATTTGTTGGGTGGTGTTGATTTTAAAATTTTTGGCCCCTTTACAACCCAGTAAAAGTTTTCATATGACTCTTTGGTGTTACTTAATTCTGCTTTTTAGCAAAGACATAGGATTTATAAGATATGCTTCAGAACTCTTTTTTTTCAATAGAACAGTTTAATCATCGATACGATGTGGTCGCAATTGAAAATGCACTTATAGATATGCTTGTGAGAGCTAATGATTCTGACCTAAAATCCTTTGGCATGACCAAAGGCGTTATGCAGCTTGTTGATGAAGATACGCAAAAAAATGTTTTGAAAAACTTAGGCAATGCGAAGCCTGAAATTGAATTGGGTGGAAGTGCTTCCAATGCTATCCGTGGGTTGGCCGTTTTAGGAGCAAAAACGAGTTATAGCAGTTCCGTTGGCAACGACTCCTACGGCAAAGCTTTTGCCAGTCGTATGAATGAACTTGGCATTCTCAATCGATTGACAGTTGTCGAGAATGTTCACACGGGAACTTGTCTCGTGGTGGTCACACCCGACAGCGAACGGACACTCAATACTTATTTGGGCGCGTGCCGCAGCTATACTACCAGCCATGTTCCTTATGATGACATAGCAAACACGAAGATTTTCTTTACCACAGGCTATATGCTCGATACGCAAAATCAAATTGACGCCCTTCACTCAGCAATCGATCATGCATTGAATAATAATGTTAAAGTTGCATTTGATGTTGCTGATCCTTTTGTGATTGCCCGGCATGGACAAAAAACAATAATGAACCTGCTCGAAAAAACCCATCTGGTCTTTTTGAATGCAGAAGAAGCAAAAATGCTCGTTGGTTTGAGTCCCGATAAAGCGGCGCTCGAACTCGCTAAAACCATTCAGCTTGCAATAGTGAAGGATGGAGAAAAAGGAGCATATATTGCCCATGATGGAAATCTAACATTTATACCTGCACTAAAAGTAGAAGTTGCCGATACTACAGGAGCAGGGGATATGTTTGCGGGTGGATTTATGTTTGGTCTGTGCAAAGGCCTAACACTCGAGCAAGCTGGCCAAATTGCTACAGTTTTGGCTGCTGACACCGTTTCACATATGGGAGTGCGGCTTTCATCGGGAATCCGTTCTCGGGTTGAAACTCTGCTTAGGTAAATACATCTGATCTTACGGGAGCTTGTGTATTGTGAAGACAAAATCCTATCATATGTTTATCAAGATCATGGCCATTTTTTTTAGCACATATTTAGGGAATTTTGCTTTTGCAGAAAAGCCTTTTGGCCAGACTTCCGTAACAGCTCTCAACGGCATTCCTTCCTCTTTTATAAGCTTGGGAGCATACCATCCTACCTTTGCCATGGTTGTTGAAAAAAACTTTCATAGATTGAGCGTATTTAAACTACTACCAGACGGCAATTACACATTGGTTCGCACTTATTTAGCCATAACTGGAAAAGAACAAGGTGATAAAAAGCAAAGGGGTGACAATCGCACGCCCGAGGGAATTTATTTTATCGTCGGTCAGAAAGACAGTTCAGAACTCTTGCGGCAAATGGGGCCTGGCGCGCGAAAATATGGACCACGTGCTTTTATGCTCGACTACCCAAATATTTTTGATAAAAGACAGCGTAAAACAGGTTCAGGGATATGGATTCATGGGGTTGACAGCGATGCACGCATGCTTCGTCCCTTTGATACAGAAGGTTGTGTGGCCTTAAAAAATGAAGATATAATTGATATTGCTCAATATGTCAGTGCATTTCAAACACCTGTTGTCATTGTTGATGAGATGCAAACGATCAGCATGGCAGCCATCCAAAAACAACGGCAAAATGTGATCGAAATGGTTGAAGCGTGGCGAAAAAGTTGGGAAAACTCAGATTTTGCAAAATATATCAGCTTTTACTCCGATCATTTTCAGTCTCTTGGTAAAAACAAAGAAGATTGGCGCGAATTTAAAGCAAAACTCTCTGAGACGCGTAAAGGCTCTATCACGGTACAAATCAGCGAACCTAAAATTCTGGCTTTCCGCAATCAATTGCTCGTCGAATTTTTTCAAAGATATACTTCTCCTGAAAGAGATGATTTTGGCCGTAAGTTCCTCTATTTACGTCAAGAAAATCAAGGATTTAAAATAATTGCTGAAAAATGGTACAACTCGCAAAAAGGGAAGACAGATCTCACGGTCCTCAATGACACGAAAAAAAGACAAGATTAATTCTTTTGATTCAAATTTTACTTACCAAAAAATTTTTTTACAGAGAACTTGAATTTTCACTCTTTTCTTTGTCACATTTTATTTTGAGTGATATTGAGGGGACATGAGCTTTAAGAGGCGAGATTCGTCACTTAGAGTTTTTGCTTTTTTTTGTTAAATGGCTATTTTTGAAGGTGAGTTTCATTTACAACAAGCTGTACTCTTAAAAAGAGTTAGGATAAAATTGTAAGTATTTACTTTCCCATGTTCCCTAATTCAAAAGGAATTGTCGCATGTCTAAAAGTTCTTGTACTGCTCAAAATGCTCGCAGAAAGGTCTTTCTTTATGCTGCATCGGTTGTTGCTCCTGGAGCATCCAATTTGAATGAATTTCTTGACATGATAGCCAAGGGAAAATCTGTACTGTCATTAAAAGAATCATTATCCAATGCATTTTTAGTCGGTGCACCCAAATTCGATTTCTCTGTTTATAAGAATTGGTTAGAAGAAAGACATGGACCGAAAAGATATTCCTTATTAAATGAAAAAAGCGGTGATTTAGTTAAATATGGGGTCGGCAGTTTAATCGATGCAATTTCAGCAAAACCTGCATTAGAAAAAGCAATTAAAATTCTCGATCCAAAAGTAACAATTCAATATGCGACTGGGCTCGCTGATCTTCCTGTTAACTTTCAAGCGGCCCGTGAATTTGACGAAGGCCTTTTTAAGTGGAATTCTTTTTGGGCAGATCCTAAACGCAATCAAGCCTGTTCTGAGCATTTAAATAAAAAAACAATTGATCCCCATGCTCCAGAAAGTCCAGAGTCTTTTGCACATGACTCCTACGAGCGAATTTCTGCATTAAAAATTTGGAATGCATATTGGTGCAAAAAATCGAGTCTATTAGAAGAATATTTAACAGAATTAAAAGCAATTGAAAAACAACCTGTCGTTGGCAACGATATTGAAAGCGCCAAATTGGGATTGATCCGCGGCAAAACTAAAGCCCGGAAAGAATTACATGAAAAATATAAATATCCTACTCCTCCATGGGAAAGTATATCGCCAAATTTACTTTGGAATATTCCCAATGTAGCAGCTTCACAGGTCTCTATGCTGTTAAATTTACATGGCACATCAAGTGGCTCAAGCGCCGCCTGTGCTTCGTTCGGAGCTTTGATAGACAATGCTATGCTCGAAATTCAAAGTGGGCGTACAGACCTCGCTATTATCGGTGCGGTTGATGCAAACCCGACCAATGAACTGGTTTCCGCTTTTTATGCAGGCCGGCTTGCCGTTTTAGGTGATAGTCATGGCGTACCATTTTGCGATTTAAGAGGCACGCATATCTCTGGGGGAGCTTGTACTTGGATTATTGCTGCTGAAGATGCCATGAAAAAATTTGAAATAGAACCTATGCCCGTTGAAATCTTAGGTGCAGGCGTAAGCAGCGATGCAGAGCACATTATTACTCCGTCCAAAGAAGGACCAAAACTTGCCATTCGCAGAGCTTTCGCACAGGCTCAAATTGAGCCTAACCAAATCCAACTTTGGGACATGCATGCAACTGGAACTCCAGGTGATTGGAATGAGTTTTGTTTGATTGAAGAATTTGTTCCAAAAAAAGCGTATATTTCTGCAAGAAAAGGGATCTTTGGCCACGGGATGTGTGTTGGGGGGGGCTGGGAATTGACAGCCCAACTTTTAGGTACGGTGAAAACAGGTGCGCAAACTTATAATGTTATGCCTTCTGGGATCGACCCCGCAAAAGTAAATCCGAAAATTGCTTCTCTCGAGCGCAATCTCTTACTCGATAAAGTAGTCAAATTAGCCTCAGAAAGTCAGGGAGTTTATTGCGGCAAATTGAGTATGGGTCTGGGGGGAACTTCAAGTTGTGTAATTGCTCGAGTCAAATAATATATGCAAGCACACACAGAATACTTTCCCGAACTTGGTTTTTTGGCCTGTTTGTTTGAAAAGCCTTTAGCTGTGATTGACTTCGAAACTTCAACCCATCCAACTTCAACTTTTGGGGGGATTTTCGAAGTTGCAATAGCAAGAGTCGATCTGAATGGTAACGTAACAATCCATTCTTCTTATGTGAATCCAGAATCTGAGATAACAGATTTTGTTAAGAAATTAACGGGAGTGGTTCCAGAAAAGTTAGAGAAATTTCCCACATGGGGAGATAATTGGGCCAAAGAATTTATCGAAATTGCCAATGGCTGTGTTGTTCTTGGCTATAATATTTTAAGTTCTGATCTCCCAGCGGCGCAAATTCAAAATAAAAGATATAAATTTCCCTTACCACAATTTCAAAATGCCCTCGATTTATATGAACTGCATAAGAAAATAAATAAAACCAATAAAGGTAAATTGCATGAATTGGCAAAGCAATATGGTGTGAATTACGTAGGGAAAGAGCATAGGGCTCTTGATGATGTAATTATGACTTTATATTTAGCAGAGTCGATGATTACTAAGCATGGTGTGGATGTTTTTATATCTTCTGTCAGTCGTTATGTTACTTTATAAGTAGGGCAGTTCAATTGTAAAAGTTGTTTTTTTCTCATTTGATTGAAATGTTAAAGTGCCATTCATTTGTTCAATTATATTTTTTGCAATATTTAAACTGAGACCACTGCCCTTACCTGCGGGTTTTGTCGTAAAAAATGGTTCGAAAACTTTACTTTTATATTCATCTAAAATTTGTGCTCCATTGTTAGATAAATCTATGCATAATCTTTTTTCTTTTTTTGTGACATTTATTTCTATAAGTCTACTCTCATTTGTTTGGCTAATAATGATAGAATCAATGCTATTTAAAAATAAAAAGCGAAAGGCAATATTAAAATTAAGTGGCTGACATGAAATTTCGAGTTCTTCGTGACCTGTATAATTAATCTGTAGTTTTATGTCAAATGCTTTAATTTTATCATATAAAATATCGAGAGTATATGAGATGAGATCAGCGATTTTTACATTTTCAACTCGCATAGAAACATTGCTTTTGGAAATACTGCGCATAACTCTGTACGATTTTTCTATTTTTTCGATGAAACTATCTAAGGTTTGTAATGATATCTGCATAGTATCGAGTTCTAGCGTGTTGATTTCATATTTATTTTGTCGCACATTGTTCATAAAGTTCAATATTAAAGTCAATGGATTCCGAAGATCGATAGCCGTTTTAGCAAGTAGCTCTCCTAAATAAGCGGTTTTTCTAAAATAATCGAGAGCTTCATGTATATCTTCGAGTTTCTTTTCTGTTAATTTCCATTTCGTTAGATTTTTAGAGATAATCAATTGCACCTGCTCACCAAAAGGTAATTGAATCGGAACTTTGGTGTTTTCAAACCAAACTGGATTGCCACAGTGATCTGTGGTGAGCTCTATTTCTGAAATAGGATTTTGCACAAATTCTTTATCGTGCACATCGTTACCAGGTAAGGAAATTTCTCCTTCTTCTATTAATTTATTGAGTTTCTCAATTTTATTTTCATTGTTTTTCCCAGCAAATTCATAGATAGCTTTGTTAACAAATAAATAGTTTCCCACACGATTTACAATTCCAATTAAATTGGGATCACTGTCAAAAATAATGCGCATGAGTCCTTTGTGTAAAAGGAAATCTTCTGGAGAATATTGATGCAGTTCTTCGCAGGCAAAAGCGAAGTGTTCTTTATCTAAAAGTGTTACGCTCCAAGAAGTGTGTAGCAAAAAATTGGGAAAGGATGAGAAATTAACTTGTACAGTTTGACTGAGTGGTTCTTCATTTTCAATCTTTTTTAATTGATCTTTTGCTTTTTCTGCTTCTATATCAATAACAATTGCAAATAAATCTGTATTTTCTTTTAAATTATATTTATTAGCGGCTACATTTGCTTTTAAGATAATGCCATTTTTTTTTAAAATAAAAAGAGGATATTTTGAGGTTTGAAAAAAATAAAAGAAATTCAGGTCACTCTGATTTGAGTTATCAAATGTCAGTGCATGACCCATTCCTTACCTCATCGGGTTAAATTCCATTGCAGGACTTTGTCGGATTTTTGTGGAATCCAAGTTTCTTTTGGCCCCACAATGCTTATGATTGGTAGATTTTCACATATTAAAGATTTTAGCACGTCACTCACCATTTCAGGAGTGACAGCATTGACACGTTCAGCAAAGCGCAAAAAGTTATCGAATGTCAAACCATAAACATCACTCATCGCAAGTTGCGACGTTTGATAGTTATAGTGTTGTGATTCGATGCTTTGTGAGCCTAAAACAGAATGTTGTGCACGAAGTAGTTCTTCTTGGCTAGGAGGTTCACAGGCAAGTTTTTCAATGTGTTCCTTTAAACCTTCAATGGCCTCTTGGGCTTTGTGAGCAGAAGTTGCAATATAAGTCGTAAAAACGCCCGCAAGAAGGTTGGGTGATTGTGACGCACTGACGGCATACGCGAGGGATCGTTTGTCACGTAGATCTAAAAAGAGCCTCCCCCCTTGTCCAGCTAAAATATTAGCGGCAAGTTCTAGTGCTGTGCGTTTTGAGTCGGACAGAGAAAAAGAGCGGAAGGACAACATAATGTGTGCTTGTTCTCTTTTCAATTCGTCAAAACCAACTTGTTCAGCTGTCTCTTTAGGATGTGGGGCAAAAACAGGTTCAGGCCTACTTTTTTCAACATAATTTAAGTCGAAGAAGGTTTTAAATTCAGACTCAATTAAGTTAACAAAAGAGCGGAGATCGAAATCACCCGAAATTGAAAAGACAAATTCCTTGGCGTGAAATAGATTTGCCCAAAATTCCTGTGCATCTTCGCAATTGACATTATTTAACGACTTCTCTGTTCCCATTCCTGATAATGCATAAGGATGATTTGGAAATAAAAGAGGTTGAGAAATACGTGCCAAACGGGCAGATGGACTGTCTTTTTGTGCTACAAGAATTTCGAGAGTTTCTTTGTGGATGCGCTGCCATTCGTTTGCAGAAAATTCTGGGCGGAAGAGACAATCGAGCATCATTTGCGCAGTGCGGAGGCTGTTTTCACTGATGGAATCAAAGCGCATGCCAAAGAGATCACGGGAAGAAAACGCACTGATGCTCGAAGCATTGTCTTCGAGTTCGTCGATAAATTTTCGATAGTTTTGTCTTTTTGTCCCGCGCGTCAACATGCTTGCGGTCAAACCGCCAACGCCATTTTTGTTTTGCGGTTCATATACAAGTCCACCTTTAAGTACCAGCATGGCGCTTGTGATGGGCAATCGTTTAGACTCGCGATAATTGATTTTGAGAATTTTCCCAAAGGGCAATGGAATTTCAATTTGCTTTACATTCGAGTTTAATTTTGACACTTTTAAGTCATAAGTGTCTATCCAGTCTTCTTTACTGAAGTCGGGACTGTTGCTCTTTTGTAAGCTTGTTTCAATGGGTTCCGTATTGTGGTGTGTCATATTAACTGCATGTGTCACAGTTTGAATAAAATCTTTTTCAGTGACTTCTGGAAGAGTTTCATTGCCCAATGCGACAGAAATATGAAAATGTCCCGCTTCTAATTGATTGACAACTTTTTGTGCTATTTCTTGGATGTTTTTTGTCGTGATTTTCGACACAGAATTCATATAAAAGTTTTCAAATTCCATTTTTTGTGAAGTTTGTAAACTCATACCAGCACTTCGTGAAATTCCATCCATACTTTCTCGCGAATAAATACGTTGTGCTTTGAGAGTATTGAGTACGCGGTTAAGCTCTTCATGGGTTGGTGGGACTTCAGCTAAGCGGCGTATTTCCTGTACGATCGTTTTTAAGGCTGCTAAGCAGTTGTGAGCCATCCCAAAAAAGCCAACTCCCAAAAGACCACTGGGGTATTTTGGTGTGTAACAGGAGCAATCAATACTTGTGACAAGCTGGGTTTCTTCACGCAACATACGGATTAAACGAGAGGAGTCGGATTCGCCTAATATTGAAGCGAAAACATCCCAACTTGGCATGTCAAAGTGTTCTAAGTTAGGAGCTAAAGTTGCCAATTGTAAGCGTGCTTCTTGCCAAGGGCCTCGTTCTATTTTTGCCGTAGGATTCTTTTTTTGCGTGAGGTTTAACTGTGCTTGTCGTGAGCGTTGTGGCACAGTTTTAGGTGGGAATTCTTCACTGAGTTTTTCAAGATGATTGTACATATCTTGCGCATCAAAATCACCCGAAGCAATAAAAATCATGTTATTGGGTGTGTACCATTTTTTATAAAAATTATGGACAATATCTCGGGAGAATTTTTCAACAACTTCTTGGTAGCCGATAACCGGTCTTGCCATATTGGTACCCTCATAAAAGAGGGAAAATAAATTGTGGGACACGATGGCATTGGGGTTGTCCCTGCTTCTTCTGATTTCTTCGACGACAACTTCGAGTTCACGAGCCAGTTCATCTTTATCAAGAAGGCTATTTTGCACGACATCGAGAAGAAGTTCAGCACCTTTTTTAGCAAAAGTGGCAGGTGCTGTGAGGTGGTAATTTGTGTGATCGAATGTGGTATAAGCATTGATATCTCCACCTTCAAATTCAACGGTGGATGCGATTTGACCAGTTTCAGGAAATTTTTTTGTTCCTTTAAATAACATATGCTCAAGAACATGCGCTACACCACCTTCAAACTCTTCTTCATCCAATGAGCCTGTTTTGACGAGCACTTGTATAGAAACGATGGGAGCAAAATCCGAAGGATGGAGGTAAATTTCCATCCCGTTGGATAAATAGCGGTGAATGATCTTGTTTTTTGAATTGAGCATTTTTCCTCGTTATTCTTTTATTGTTTTTAAATAATCAATTGCGAGTCGAGTTCTTCTTTGGACAATATCTTTGCCTAAGACTTCAATGCATTCAAACAAAGGTGGTGTTTCTTTACTACCCGTCACAGCAACACGCATTGGCATAAAAACATCTTTTGGTTTTAAGCCTTTTTCAGAAAGATATTCGTTGAATATGTTGTGTATTTCATCATGTTTCCAGTTTTCACAGACATCAAGTTTTAACACAAGGTCGTTTAAATAGCCCATGACTTCGCTTGCAGTCCGACCTTTAGGAATAAGAGGCGCATTGTTATAACTGAGATCACCTTGAAAGAAAAAAGCTGTGTTGTCGATAAAATCTTCGAATTTTTCAACTCGCTCTTTAATAAGTGGAATTATTTTTAATAAATATTCGTCATTAAAGACAACTTCTTTCAGGTTTGCAAGCCATTTCTCATTGCTATCTTGTTTTAAATACTGTCCATTTAACCAAGCTAGTTTTTTAAGGTCAAACACGGGTCCGCCCAGGGTCATTCTGTCCCAGGTAAAGCCTTCAATCATTTCATTTGTGCTGAACATTTCGCGGTTGTCACCAAAATTCCAACCCATAAGCGCAAGGAAATTGCGCAGAGCAGAAGGAAGAATCCCTTTGCGGCGGTAATAATTGATCGACGTAGGGTTTTTCCGCTTCGAAATTTTTGATTTGTCGGAGTTTCTTAACAGCGGTAAATGACAAAATTCAGGCTGTTCCCAACCAAACATTTCATACAAC
Source organism: Fluviispira sanaruensis (assembly GCF_004295685.1). Lineage (NCBI taxonomy): Bacteria > Pseudomonadati > Bdellovibrionota > Oligoflexia > Silvanigrellales > Silvanigrellaceae > Fluviispira > Fluviispira sanaruensis. The sequence continues at coordinate 1,972,763 of NZ_AP019368.1, read as the reverse complement.
ATAACATGCTTAGGAGTTGAAGATATCCACTCTTCACCACGAATAACATGGGTGATTTTCATCTGGTGGTCGTCGACAACAACGGCAAGATGGTAAGTTGGAAAACCATCGGTTTTTAAAAGGACTTGATCATCTACACCATCGTTTTCAAACTCGATATTTCCGCGTAATGTGTCTTTAAAAATAGTTTTACCTGTCATTGGCATTTTCATGCGAATAACATGTGGGATGTTTTGTGCAAGTTTTTTATCAGCATCTTCTTTAGGTAAATCACGACAAAGTCTGTCATAACCAGGAGGTAATTTTTGCGCTTGTTGTGCTTTCCGCAATTCGTCAAGGCGTTGAGGCGTACAAAAACAGCGATAAGCATGGCCTTTATTGACTAAAACTTCGGCATATTCTCTGTAGCTGTCTTTTCTTTCACTTTGCTTATAAGGTGCGTAAGGTCCACCAATGTCAGGACCTTCATCCCATTGGATACCTACCCATTTGAGGGCACTGAGGATCATGGCTTCACTGTCAGCACGATAGCGTTTTTGATCGGTATCTTCTATTCGGATAATGAATTTTCCGTTGTGCTTTTTAGTAAAAACATAATTAAATAATGCTATATAAGCAGTCCCAATATGCGGATCTCCAGTTGGGCTAGGTGCAATGCGAACCCGCACTTCTTTGTGCGCTTGTGTCATGAAAGAACTCCTGTATACGTGGGAAAAATGTGTCCCTGTTCCATATGGCTTTACAACATGTTGAGTTCTTTTGGCAACGACTTAAATAAATGGTTTGAAAAGGAGCTCAGAAATAATTAAGTTGCAAAATAAGAAGCTCTCCTTATACTGCAATTGGAACATGAAGCTTTTGAGTACATCTAAATTCATTTCCTGCATACGATTATGCGAAATTATAATGAATTAAAGTGAATTTGAGTATTGTATTTATGGGTTATCAGAAAATAAAAACGGGACACTATTTTTTAATTTTAAAGCAGGATTTTTTTAAAAGAGATCTGTGGCTCAAAGAAGCTGTCGTTTTTGCCTTAAACTCTCAGCAAGCAGCTGAAATCTATACCGAAGCCTATTGCCAAGAAACCGACCAAGTCCACAGTCTAAAAAAAGTTTCTGAGCTTGATTGTGAATTTATATTAAAAGGCATTTATAATTATGAATGTAAATATAAAACGGAATTGGTTCAGGAACTCGAAACTGAAATACCTGCATATTTAAGAGATAATCATAAAAGTTAAGCATTTTTTTCTAAATATTGCATCTCCGTTCAAACATCGATAGTCAAAAAAATGACATAAGGTGTTTTTTTTCTTAATTAAGATTTAAAATAAGATAATAAGATATTGATTTAAAAAAAAATAAAGGAAAAATTATGAAAGAATTTTATACAAAAATTTCTTTTGCTTTCTTGAGTATTTGTTTTTTTCTTTCGAGTTGTGGACAGAATGATAATATCTTTCAGAATATCAATAAAGATATATATTCAGCACGTTATAGTTTTTTGAATAAAGATAATTTAGATTTTTCTATATTTAATGGAATATTAGATAAGACTTTTGCAAAAAAAGGCTATGTACAAACAACGATCAATACAAAATCACAAATCTCTTCACATGTGGTGTTAGCTGATGGCTCAGTGATAACAGGTGGATTTTCAATATTAAGCAATGGAACGAGTGTATTTACCTTAGCTAAATATAATAAAGATGGTACTTTAAATAGCGGATTTGGCACAGGTGGTGTTGTGCAAACTCCCATCGGTGGAGAGGCCGCCATCAATGCACTCGTTGTTACTCCGGATGGTTCTATCATTGCAGGTGGGTATTCTAAAAACTGTGCAAATAATTCTTTATTTACATTAGTTAAATACAAACCGGATGGGAGAGTTAATCATGCTTTTGGTTCACGCGGTATTGTACAAACTTTAATTGGCAATTCTTCATCCATGATTCGCAGTCTGACAGTCTTAAATGATGGAAATATTTTAGCAGCGGGATATTCTCTGCAGGACGAAAAATTACCATTAATGACCTTAGCAAAATACAATGGATATGGAACTTTAGTCGAAGAGTTTGGCGATGAAGGAATTGTTCTCACTCAAGCAGGTATTTCAAGCCAATTTTTCACTGCTATCACTTTGCCAGATAATTCTATTGTTGCTGGCGGCTATGTCAATGTTGATCCTTTTACTAAAGTATATGCCCTCGCAAAATATACTTCCTTAGGGCAACTTGACTCTAGTTTTGGCACGAATGGTATGTCCTTAACTCCAATTGGAATGTCTTCATATGTGCTCTCTTTAGCGGCTACTGCTGATGGAGCACTCATTGCGGGAGGATATTCAGAAGGTGTTGCGCGTATTAGTTTCTTTACGATTGCTAAGTTTGATTTTAGGGGGAATTTACAATCTAACTTTGGTGACAATGGTTTAATTTTAAATCAAATAACCCCAAACACAAATCGTTCTGCCTACACATGCTCAGTAATAATTTTACCAGAAGGGGCAATTTTAGCAGGAGGTTATGCTACAGGGCCCGATATATCTTCTGTTTTTACTATGTATAAATATGATCTTAATGGAAACGTGAACAGTAATTTTGGTATCAACGGAATGGTACAAACTAAAATAGGCAATTATTCTTATTTACAGAGTTTATCTTTACAAAAGGATGGAACAGTCGTTGCAAGTGGCTATGCAGAAAAATTGGGACGTGTTGCTTTTGCGCTTGCTCGATATAAATGATTAATAAATAGACATTAATTAAAATTAAAAAACACCAAAAAATAAACAATAAACATCAGTTCATTGAATTTTCCTAGTTTTACCACTCTTTACTCAGGTAACAACACCGCAATCAAAAGTAAATGTCATGGCCTCTGTGCCTGTTTATGAACCGCAATGGGTTGTAGTTAGGGTACCGCTGGTCATTGTTTTTACTCCAGTCCTTGAATTCATCGATAGGCTTAAAGCGTTGGATGAAATTGAATATTCTCATATAGGCTGACTATTGGAATCAACCCCCTGCGCGTTAATCCCATTTATTGTGATTCTTACATTATTGGCAGCAGCAACGCTGATTGTCGCTCTCTTAGAAACTTGAGTATTGTATCCAAAAGAATTCATTAGGTTGCCCCTTATGCGCAATATGTCCCATCGAATACGATTTCTTCTAGAGGATATCCAGGTGTGAATTGGTTTATTTTGTCGGAGATGCAGAGAATGGAGAGTGATTTATAAAATGATTTAAAGATGAATTAAAAAATTTCATCGAAATTAAGTCCAAAAGATAAGCAAAAAATAAAATAATTACTAAAATCATGATTTGAATAACCAAAATCAGTCGAAAAACCAAGATTGATGTATTTCAGTTTGTTAAGAACCCCAAAAGTCAAGTGAGGGCGTGAAAGTGTATTATCTTGGGTTGCAGGTTCAAGATAAGTGCCGACAAGAAGTTTGTAATTATAATGTTTGGAATATTCTTTTAGCATCCGTATGCCAATTTTTGGTACGAAGCGGGGGGTATGCGAATAACGAGAATTATTTTCAGACAATGTTGTTGAAAGCAGTTGAGTATTTAATGTATTTTCATTTAATAAAGAGTATGGTGAAAAAATGGTAATTTCCGTATTATAATAATAGATTTGCAATTGAGTCATTATATCCATCTTTGAAAAATAAAAATAATCCATATTTGGTGAATACAATCCACCAATCTGCAGTTTTCCAGGTTCAATAAAAGAAATGTCTTCATTTGGATTTAAATTGTTACTAAAATTTTTTTTTCTTAAAATTAAGTCGGGGGTATAAATAACATTAATAAGTAAATCATCATAAACATTCCAAATAAGCGAGGATATAATTCGATATGATTCGTAAGATGATATAAATTCACCTAGATTATTTTCTCTATTTAGTGTTTTATCAACTTTTGAAAAACCAAAGCCAAGACTCAAATTGTCAATGATTTTATACCCTGCATTTAAATTTAAAAAACCTGTACTAATGGTAACGGTATCAAAATTAAGATTGCTCGAATAGCCTTCATTTTCAGAAAAATATGAAATGGACATACCAAAACGATCGGTGAATTTCGCCGATATGCCCAAACCAACACCATATATGTTATTAGATCCATTTGGAATAGAGTTGTGCACAACAGGTAGGTTGTCATCCCCTTGATAAAAAATAAATGTTGGATCGACAGCATCGGTTTTTAAACCTAAAATGGAAGGATTGTTGTAATAAGTAAAACTGACATCTCTTGATGCAGATGAAGCACCTGCTAGTCCAATATATTCTGGATCACCACTGTTTGTATATCTATCCGATGCATAATAAATAGCAAAAGTGTATTGTGTTGAAAACATGAAATAAAATAATGTTATAAATTTAAAATAAATTAGCATTTTAGTCCTAAAAAAACATCTTTTATTGTTATAAAAAATAGAAATTACAAATATTTATGTGTATTTTATTATATGTTAGAAATTTTTTCTTGAAGAATCAATTTTAAAAATTATAAAAGTTGACATAACATTTGAAAATATTTTCTAATTTTCGGCAAGCTTTTCTAAAAGATTTACAATTGTCCGTGCACCATAGGCTGCAGAAGAGTTTAAGGCTAAATAACCGTTATCTTTTGAGTTCTCGGAAACATTGGCAATGTCAAAATGAACCCAATCCGTATTATTTGGGACAAATGCTTGCAAAAATGCAGCCGCATGCATAGTGGCTGCGCCTTCGCTCCATTTGTTATTCATATTTGTGAAATCGGACACTGTGCCTTTAATATTGTCAATTGCTTCCGGTAAAATTTCGAGCTGGACAAACTTTTCTCCAGCTAGGGCTGATGCTTCTTTCACTTGGCGAATCATTTGTTCATTGTTTGAGCAAACTATAGCTGCTAAATTGCCAGCTATTTGGCTCGCACCTCCAGTTAATGTAGCAATATCAATAATTAAACTTGGTGAAAAGGAAGCAGAAAAAGCAATGGCATCGGCTAAAATCAATCGCCCTTCAGCGTCCGTGTTAAAGACATCAACAAGTTTACCATTCCAAGCTTTGTATACATCGCTCGGTCTTTGCGCATGATCGCCAATCGCATTTTCGACACAGACGATCATACTGATCACACGGATAGGAATTTCTTCAGCAGCGGCGGTATATGCGGCTGAGAAAACGTTGGCAGCACCCGACATGTCATATTTCATTTCATTGTGATGCTTTTTACCTTTGATAGAATATCCACCTGTGTCAAAAGTAACGCCTTTGCCAATCACCACAACGGTTTTCTTTGCGTTGGGTGGATTGTAATCAAAAATGGCTAAATAAGGATCATGAATACTGCCTTTGCCAACAGCAATAATTCCACCAAATCCTTGCTTTTCAAGTTCAGATTTATCTAATAAAGTGGTCTGAATATTTTTAAATTTTAAGAGCTGTTCACTGGTTAAATGCACCAATTCTTTTGGTCGCAGTTGATTGGCAGGAAGGTCACTTAAATATCTTGCGAAATTTAAACTTTGTCCTCGGTGAATACCTTTTATAATTGAATTAGAAACAATTATATGCTCAATGTTTTTAATTGAAAATTTTAACTTAATATTTTCAACGGAAATCATTTTCTTTTGTGGAAATGATTGATTAGAATAAATATGTTCAAATGAATAAAGAGTCAAAGTAACGGTTTCAGCAAAAACATAAGCTATATAATTTATATCTGAATTTCTACTCGGAGTGATTTCAACAATAATTTCGTGCAAATTTTGTTCTTTTGCTTCTCCAATGACTTTACCAATCGCTTTGCGAAAACCAGATAAATTATCATTTTTAGCTGAAGAACCTGCACCAAATGAAATATATGTTTGATTGTCTTGAGATAAAGTTTTTTTATCTCCTACTTTTCCAACGAAATGCGCTTCTCTGTATTTCTCAATTATTTTTCTAGAATCTGTATCACTTTCGCTTTCTTCACAAAAAATATTAAAAATCGTATCGCAGTTATCAGGTATTTTATTTAATAAATCGATAGTCACTCTTGTCTTCATAATTGCTCTTCCTTAAGACTGAACACCCTTGAGCTGTTTTTTATAATTCACAGAGTAGTATTTTTCTGCCATTCTGGAAAGGCGTGCAAAAGGCAAACCAATTAAAAAATACATAGCTGCTGTGAGAAGTCCAATTCCCAAATAATCGAAATAAGTTGATGCAAGTTGTCCATACACTGTAGTGAGCTCAACCAATGTGATGACAGAGACCAGGGATGAATCTTTGATCAGTGCAATGAAGTCATTGGTTACAGGAGGGATAACCACACGCATTGCTTGCGGTATGACGATATGACGGAGAGATTCTAAGCGCGACATGCCAAGGGCAAAGGCTGCGTCCATTTGGCTATGTGGGATTGAAGAAATACCGGCACGATAATTTTCCGCTTCGCTTGCCGCGTAATTCATACCAAGCCCTATGACAGCTGCAAAGAAAGGATCTAATTTAATACCTAGGTTTGGTAAACCATAAAATATAAGGTAAAGCTGAATTAAGAGAGGGGTTCCTCTTATGATTTCAACATAAGTTAAGGCTATTTTTGAAAGAATAGGATGTGCATACAGTCTTATGAGCGCTATAAAAAGACCAAAAACGACTGCAACGACCATGGCTAATATTGAAATTTCTAAAGTACGTACAGCACCTTTTGCGAGCAATGGGAGAAAATCAATATAGAGTTTTACTTTATCGATAAATGTACGCTCAAGATTCATACTTCTAAGATATTCTTTATAACCTATATCTTCACTTTTTGCTTCAGGATCTGCTCCCCAAGCTTCTGCTATTTTTGAATTCCAAAGTCCCCATTTTTCAAGAATGCTTTGAATTTTACCTTCTTTAATAAGTGCATCTAATGCTTTATTCACTTTGTTTTTTAAAACAATATTATCTTTTTTAAAGGCAATTCCATATTTCATATAACCGATTGGAGGACCTACAAACTTGAGCATTGCATTGTGTTTTGCATAATACTTCGCAATGGGTGCATCGAGTAAAACAGCATCGAGACGATCACCTGCTGCAAGATCTGCATAAGCGTTAACCTCTTCACCGTATTTTTTAATGTTAACCCCGCCAACGTCTTCAAGAATTTTATAAGCTAAAGATGCAGGGAGAGTGGCGACTCTTTTTCCTTTTAAGTCATTTAATTCTGTAATCTCGTGATTGTTTTTATTGACGACAAGCTGTTCGTAAGTGATATAATAAGGAAGTGAAAAGCTGATAGATTGTTTTCTCTCATCGATTATTTCGAGACCGTCAATCACCAAATCGTAATTTCCCGCATTGAGACCAGGAATGAGTCCATCCCATAGATTTTGCACAAAGACTGGTTTCATATTGAGTTTTTTAGCAACTGCTTCAATAATATCAACGTCAAGTCCAATTATTTTTTCAGGGTTTTTAGCATCACGAAACACATACGGGGCGCCGCTATTTGCATCGCTTCCCCAGCGAAGAATTTCTTTTTCAGTACAAAATGCTTGAAGCGAAAAGAATAAACAAAATAAAGTAACAACAAAGTTTCGATTTTTCAGCATGTGCGTTTAATCACCTTTCTTTTAAAGGAAATTTCTTAGAAAACGACGGGTTCTTTCATCTTTGGGCGATGAAAAAATCTCTTCAGGGGTCCCCATTTCAACGATGCGACCTTCTTGCATATGGACAATATGGTCTGCAACATCGCGCGCAAAACGCATTTCATGGGTGACCACAATCTGTGTCATCCCTTCGTCATCTAATGTGCGCATAACTTGAAGAACTTCATGGACAAGATCGGGATCAAGTGCAGATGTAGGTTCATCATAAAGTATGGCCTTTGGCGACATAGCTAATGCTCTCGCTATAGCTGCTCTTTGTTGCTGACCACCGGAAAGTTGACAAGGATAATGATCGGCATGACGTTCTAAACCCACTTTGATTAGGAGTTCTTTTGCTCTTTTGCGAGCCATATCAACATTCATTTTCTTTACAACGACAGGAGCTTTTGTAATATTTTCTAATAAAGTGAGATGTGGAAAGAGGTTAAAACTTTGAAAAACCATTCCAACATTTTCACGAATAGCACGAGCTTTTTTATCAAAATCTCTCATATTGGATTTTGTATTTTCACTTCGTTCAAGTGCAACGCCATTTATTACTATGGACCCAGAGTCAAGCGTCTCGAGCCCGTTTAGACATCGGAGCAAAGTGGATTTACCACATCCAGAAGGACCAATTAAAACAGTAAGTTCTCCAGGTGTGACTTCGAGATCGATTCCACACAACACATCAAGATCACCATGTTTTTTTTTCAGATTTTTTACTGAAATATATGCGCCAGTTGCACTTATCATGATGGTATAGCACCCCCTAAAATCTAAAAGACGAACGAAGTAAAGGTAACAATAGGAAGGCATCAATTGCCGAGCATGCAGGTAACATATAATAATCAGATTTGGAAATGAAAGAATGATAAAATTAAGGGTTGGCCTCATTTTTTTTGTCTGGCGAGTGAATCGATTGACAAAGCATTTTCTCTGAGAAGCAAAATACCTTTGAATTTTAATGCGCATGAGGACTTATATTTTTTCTGAAATCAGTGTATCTATATCCTTTATAATGTGCTTTCCAATAAGCTATTGGAAGTTTTAATTATGTCTAGAAATTATTATATAATATGAATAAGTGGAGGATTAATGTCAAAAAGATATATCCTAATTATTGCTTGCGCCAGTGTCATTTTGTTTGTTCTGTTTTTTATTTTCATTAAGAATAAAAAGCCTAGTGCAAGTGTGGAGCTAGGGTCTCAGTCTGTTACTTTGCTGTTGGATTGGATGCCCAATACAAATCATACTGGATTTTATGTTGGAAAAATAAGGGGTTTTTATGAGAAATTGGGGATTGATCTAAAAATTTTAAATCCAACCCAAACGACAGCGACGACATTGGTTGGAACAGGCAAAGCCGATTTTGGCATTAGTTATGCAAATGATATAATTTATGCGCGAAATATGGGCGTTCCAGTCGTATCAATTGCTGCTATTATTCAAGCGAATACTTCCTGCTTTGTTTGGAGAAAATCAGCGAATATTTCGGATATTAAAGGGTTTGAAGGGAAAAGGTATGGAGGTTGGGGAAGCCCCGAAGAAAATGCAACATTAAAATATGTAATGGAAAATAACGGCGCTGATTTTTCAAAAGTGCAAATGCTCACGACAGGGACGCAGGATTTTCTGCAAGCGACTGTAAAAAATGTTGATTTTACCTGGGAGTATTTAGGTTGGAATATCCTTGCAGCCCAATTAAAAAATGTAGAAATAGAGACATATTGTCCTGCCGATCAATTTCCTGTGTTCGATAAACCATCTCCACTCATAATCACTAGCGAAAAAATGATAAAAGAAAATCCAGAAAAAGTAAGGGCTTTTCTCCAAGCCACTGCTGAAGGATTTAATATTGCTATTGAAAAGCCAAGCGAAGCCGCAGCTGATTTTTTGCAAGCCGTGCCAGAGCTCGACCCTAATTTAGTAAAAAAATCGGCAGAATTTTTAGCGAATTTATATAAAGCAAATGCTGATAAATGGGGAACGCAAGATATGAAAAAGTTCAATCTTTATGCTAAATGGATGCAAGATGTCGAACTTATAAAAGAGATCCCAAAAACAGAAAGCTATATCAATAATAAATTTTTACCTTAAAAAATAATTTTTAATTTAATATTTTTTCTAAATGCGCAATTTGATTTTCAATTATTTTTAAGCTGCCTCGCCAGAATTCAGGTTTTTTAATGTCTTCATTCAGGTGGGTTTTAACCAAATCTTCTGTTGTCATACGAGCAGTATCTCGCAATAAATTTATATAATTTTTATAAAAATCCTTGGTAAGCTTTTCTCTTTGAGCATAAACACCTAAGCTAAACAAATAACCAAATGAATAAGGGAAATTATAAAAGCTTAAATCTGATATATAAAAATGCAATTTACTTGCCCAAAAATACGTATTCATTTCGCTGAGAGTGTCGCCATAATAAAACTTCCAAGATTTTTCCATCAATTGCTTAAAATCATCAACACTTAAGTTCTGATTGAGACGCATTTCATAAAATTCTTTTTCAAAACGGAAACGTGCTGGGATATTGAGTAAAAAAGAAGCTGCATTTTCAGCATTATTGAAGGCAATGGGAAATTGCTCTTCCTTGGTTTTGGCTTTTTTCATCAGAGCGTTGCTGACGACTGTTTCTGCAAAAAGACTTGCAGTTTCTGCAAGATTCATTGGATAAGCTGTTTGTACCTGTGGCAAATCACGCATCACCCAGCTATGAAATGCATGGCCCAGTTCATGGGCAAGGGTCGAGATATCACCCAGACCACCCATATAGGTCATATAAACCCGCGGCGTTGTCGATTTTTCAAAGGTTGTACAGTAAGCCCCTGGGCATTTGTTGTTACCCACACGGCCTTCAATCCATTTATTTTTATGCATCATTTCAGCAAATTCGCCCATTTTGGGGTCGACATCTGCAAAAGCATCGATGACGATTTGCAGACCTTCCTCAAACGTAAATTTTGTCTGCGCTTCTGCAATGCCATATTTGGGGGGCGGGGCAAAAAGATCGCTTGGGTGTAGCTGCTTTAGTCCTGCTGCTTTGGCTTTCAGGCGCAAGGCTTTCTGCCCTAATTCCTTGCCTTCGTGAATGACTGAGAACATTGTGTCGAGGGTTTCAGCACTCATTCTGTTGTCGTGAAGTGGGGTGCTGAGAAAGTTTTGTGGGACTTTAGTAGAACGTTTTTTGCACAAGGTGTGCCGCCAGCCCGCAAGGGAATTGAGTGCCTGTGCACAGACTTCAGCATTTTTTTCCCACCCATGTTGGATGGCATTGTAAGCTGCTCTTCTCACTTTATTATCTGCGTCTTGTAACAATGCGTTGGCTTTGGCCACACCCATTTTTTCGTTGCCTGTAGGAAAATGAACATCGCATTCAATGAGAGTAGATATATTATTATACAAATTATCCCATGCAGTGTGTCCATCGGTGGCAAGTGAAGTGATCAGAGTTTCTTCTTCGAGACTTAAAAGAGTTTCTTTTGTTTTTCTTTCATGTTCAATTTGAAATTTTTGTTCTTTAGTTTTCTCATTTTTTAAATACTCTTCGATCAAATTATCAGGTGCTAAAATAAGAAAAAGAGCTAAAGGTTTGTAAGCCTGAGCAAGATGTGCATGCAGCCCTTGGCATTTTACCATCATTTGTTTAGCGAGTTCATCCTTACCATTTACAGATAAAATACAATGCGTATATGTAGACAAATTCATTGCCAGTTTATTGGCCATGTCATATATTTTGTATATTTCTTGGGCATTTTTGATAATTTCTTTTGATTTTTCTAGGGAGATTTTTTCGATATCTTTTATATGCTCGGAAATCGTTTTCGATAACTCTTCAATCTGCGTGATTGCTTGCAGAACAGTCTGAAGATCATGATCAAATTCTTTACTCGTAATTGCAGGATATTCTTGTGAGTTATCCCAACTTGGTCCTTGAATCATTGTTTGCACTCCAATTATAATTGCCCGAATTAAAACTTGTATTTTTCTTTATAAGACATTGGAAAAATGCATGCAATAAATGCAAGAAATTAATTTGCATTTACTATAGAAATATCCAATGCCCAATATCCGTTGCGTAAATTGATATCACCTTCTTTTAATATAAGATTTTCTTTAAAGAAAGGTGCTTCATGTAAAATTGTTTGAAATTCTCCGTTTTCTCCCCAAATATCTATTTTTCGATTGCGAAATTCTTCAATTATATCTTTGTCTAAATTCTTGCCGAGAAAATCTCTCGTTAAATTTTTTTCATTGATGGCAATGATCTTTGCTTTAAAGCCCAATTCAAGTAATTCCGAGAGGGCTGCTTCTTTGCTTTTTTGCCACAAAGGGAAAAAACCTTTCATATTTTGTCGCTCGCAAATAATTTCATTTAAATGTTTGCGCTCTTCTTGAGTTATTTCGCTATAAAATCCACCTTCAATTTTATGTTTTTTTAAGGAAGCGATTGTCATTTCGTAATTTTTTTCAAACTCTTGAAAAGATGTATTAAAAATGAGCAAAGGAATTTCGAGTAGATCTGCTTGCGCCCGTAAAATATGCGGAGACAAACCTTGAGATCGATAGCCAACGTTAGTTTCCATAATGGGTGTAATTATACATTTAACATGATTTGTTTTTTGTGCATAATAAAGTGCTAAACAGCTGTCATGGCCTCCAGACCACATACAAAAAAGGTTTTTTTGTTCCAAAACGGTATTTCCTTTAAAAGACAATGTGAAAAAAGAAAAATCGAAAAAAGCAAATTAAATATAGCAAAAATTTTAATTTTGACAATCATTGGGATTTTGCTGAAAAATACCACTTTTTCTGTGACATTTGTGTGTCTTTTTTGTTTCACATTTTATAAATTGGCACATTTTAGCCAAATTCTTTTAACAACAAATAAATATAAATTCCGATAAATTTATACTATCTCTTAAATGGTAAGGCGCTTGAGTTTAATACTCTCAAACAAGCTCATTCATTTTTTGTGAGGTTTAGTTTTTATGAGACCTATTTTTTCTAATGTAACACGTTTAATTGCATTGACAGTAGCTTGTTCGAGCGGATTCTTAGCACATGCTACAAATCTTGTTACCGGAGCTGGTTCAACTTTTATTGCCCCAGTTTTATATAAATGGTCATCTGAATACAATAAAGAAACAAAAATAAAGATAAATTATCAATCCACTGGATCAGGCGCCGGACTCAAACAAATCGAAGCAAAAATAGTAGATTTTGGTGCTTCTGACATGCCTCTCAAAAATGAAGAACTTGAAAAGAAAAACTTATTGCAATTTCCTGCAGTTATTGGTGGTATTGTTCCTGTAGTAAATATTGACGGTATAACAAAAGGCAAATTGGTTCTCGACGCAAAAACCTTAGCAGAAATTTACAGTGGCAAAATTAAAAAATGGGATGATAAACGCATTCAAGATCTCAACCCCAACGTTAAATTATCCAATAAAGCCATTACAGTTGTGTATCGATCCGATGCCTCCGGTACAACTTTTAACTTCACTTATTTTCTTGATAAAGCAAGCGAAGGTGAGTGGAAAGCAGGTACAGGGACAGCTGTATCATGGCCCGCTGGCGTAACAGGCTTCGGTGGTAAAGGCAATGAAGGCGTAACCTCTATGGTGAAAAGAGCGCCTGGCTCTATTGGCTATGTTGAATATGCTTATGCTTTGCAAAACAAACTTGCATGGGTTCGCCTAAAGAATGCAGCTGGAAAAGTTGTTCCACAGATCGAAACGAGCGATCTCGAGAATTCTGCTAAAGTAAGCGAAGCCTTTAAGAAATCTTTTCAAGCTGCGGCTCTCAATGCTGAATGGGAAACAACCCCTGGAATGTATATTTTGCTTGCCAATCAAAAAGGTGAGCACTCTTGGCCTATTACAGCTTCCACATTTGTACTTCTCCATAAAGATCAAGACAATGTGGAAACGGGCAAAGATGTATTAAAATTCTTTCATTATGTCTTTTATCATGGGTCGAAATCAGCAGAATTATTAGACTATATACCTATTCCTGAAAAGACTTACAAATTTATTGAAAAAAAATGGTCTGAAGAGATAAAAGCGAGTAAAGACAAATCACCTATTTGGGTAAAGCAAGGAACTTAATTCAAGTTCAATACTTGTTGTCTTTTTGCGTTATAAAAATGGAGATTGAAATTGGGCGATCTGGTTTTCTCTAACTTAACAAAAGCTTTTTCTTGGCTCGCGTTTTTGTTGTTAATTTGTGTTTTTTTATCCTTGATAGTTGCAAGTGCTCCTGCTTTGCATGCCTTTGGCTTTCAATTTCTGATCAGCGATTCCTGGGATCCCGTAAATGGAGATTTCGGGGCTCTGAGTGCCATCAGTGGCACCCTCATGACTTCTATTATTGCTATGTTCATCGGAGTGCCTTTAAGTATTGGTATCGCAGTGTTTATTTCAGAAATTTCCAAAGGGAAAATAGCTAAAATCGTGAGAACGCTGATTGACCTCATGGCAGGTATTCCAAGCATTATCTATGGTATGTGGGGCCTTTTAGTTCTAGCACCCTTTTTAGCCGATTATATTCAACCTCAAGTCAGTGATTTCGTGCAAGATATTCCATATATTAATATTTTGTTTGGAGGACCTCCGCTCGGCATTGGTATTTTCACAGCGGGTCTTATTTTAGCCATCATGATCATCCCCTATATTTCTTCAACTCTTATTGAAATGTTCCGCTCCGTGCCACCTGTTCTGAAAGAGGCTGCTTATGGCATAGGTGCAACCCGCTTTGAGGTTGTCCGCAAAGTTATTTTTCCTTACGTGCGAAAAGGAATGATTGGGAGTCTTATGCTTGGTCTAGGCAGAGCTCTCGGTGAAACGATGGCTGTTACGTTTGTAATCGGTAACGCAAAGCAATTAACTGCTTCTTTATTCATGCCAGGTACTACAATCTCAGCTTCTATTGCCAATGAATTTAATGAAGCAACGGGTCGTTTGTACCCAGCATCGCTACTTGAACTTGGAGTTATTCTTTTTATTTTATCTTGTCTTATCTTAGGCTTTGCTAGGCTTTTTTTATTAAAAATTAATAAAAAAAGTGCGGGAGCGTAAATATGAAAAGAATTCAGGTTTTAAGAAAAATAAAAAATAATACTTTTACGTTTTTATGTGTTTTAGCAGTGCTCTTTGGTATTACAATATTAAGTTCTATTTTTTATGCTTTGTTGATGAAAGGTTTACCAGCGCTGAATTGGAATTTCTTTGTGATGGATACCCCACCACCTGAACACACAGGAGGGGGATTGCGCAATGCCATTGTGGGAAGCTTTATAATCACAGTTTTAGCTGTGGCAGTAGCAACTCCTGTTGGTATTTTTGCCGCAACCTATTTATCCGAGTATGTGCGTGGTAAAAAAATTGCATCAACAATTCGTTTTGTAAATGATGTTTGGTTAAGCGCTCCATCTATTATAGTTGGATTATTTGTTTATACAGTTTTTGTCCATCCTATGGGCAATTACTCTGCACTTGCGGGGGCTATTTCCCTCGCAATGATTGCATGCCCCATCATCACTCGAAGCACCGAAGATATGCTCAATCTCGTTCCCAATGAACTGCGTGAAGCTGCAATTGCTCTTGGCCTACCAAAATGGCGTGTCATTATCCACATTGCTTGGAAGGCATCAAAACAAGGGATTTTAACAGGGATTTTGCTTGCTGTTGCCCGTATTTCTGGAGAAACAGCACCTCTGCTCTTTACCTCCTTGAATAACCAGTTTTGGAGCACGAGTCTTGTTCAACCCATCGCAAATTTACCAGTGACAATTTATCAATTTGCCATGAGTCCATATAGCAATTGGCAAGAGCTCGCATGGGGTGGGGCGCTCCTTATTACTGTCATAGTTTTATTTTTAAATATCTTAACACGCTATTTTGCAAAACCTGGGGGAAATCGTTCATGAGTATTTTTTCTCGAAAGTCGAAACAATTAGAATTTGCTGGGCAAGCCAGTTCTGCTCTAACAAACTCACCTTCAGACTTAGACAATATTGTCGTTTTACGCGACAGTGCTCATATTTCACTTCAAGATGTTAACTTTTATTATGGTAACAAACACCGTTTAAAAAATATAAATATAGCTTTTAAGAAAAATAAAATCACAGCACTGATTGGTCCTTCTGGCTCGGGTAAATCCACTTTATTGCGGACAATAAATCGTATTTATAGCCTATATCCAGAACAGAAAGCTTACGGAACTATCCTTATCAATGGCAAAAATATACTTGATCCAAAAGTCGATCTGATTGAGCTGAGAACAAAAGTGGGCATGGTGTTTCAAAAACCAACTCCATTTCCAATGACTATTTTTGAAAACATTTCTTTTGCAATTAAAATGCATGAGAAATTAAATAAAAAAGATCTGGCAAAGAGAGTGGAATGGGCATTGCGTGCAGCCGCATTGTGGGATGAAGTAAAAGATCACTTACACACTTCTGGTCTTGGACTTTCCGGAGGTCAGCAACAACGTTTGTGCATTGCGCGTACAATTGCAGTTAAACCTGATATCCTTTTACTCGATGAACCTTGCTCCGCACTCGATCCTATTTCGACACAAAAGATTGAACAGCTGCTTGCAGAACTCAAAAAAGATTTTACCATCGTTATGGTAACACACAATATGCAGCAAGCTATGCGTTCCAGTGATGACACTGTTTTTATGATTGGTGGGGAAATAGTAGAAGCTTCAGATACCAAAACATTTTTTTCAAATCCAAAAGACAAAAAATCTTTGGATTATGTTCACGGTAAATTTGGTTAAGGAACGAAATTTATCTTCTGAAGATTATTTTTTAACTGACCTATCTCAGCACTTTCACTCAAAATCCAATCTTTGTAAGCACCAATTTTCATATTGTAGCTCACTTTGTCAGAGCATTTTCCCGAAGACGCATGCACCACTCCTGCGCCGAGGAATTCATTATCCCGTTTGATAAAAATAACTCCGCCGGAATCACCACTGCATACTCCTTCTTCATTTTGCAGCCCTATGGTAACAAGAAAGCTCTCTGCGGGAGTTTTTGTTTTATATTGACCTGATATGTATTTGTTAGCGAAATATGTATACCAAAAATCATTTATATGCCAAACTTTCTTATTTTGATCCTTAAATATCGTTGAATTTAGATCTTTATTTACGGATTGTGTTATGAATGCTGTTCCCCATCTTTTTTCTTTTATATTTGATAAATCATCTATATTAGACAATTGACCATATCCAACGAAGTACACTCTTTCAATTTTTTTTGTGGATTCACTTAGACGGATAATTTTTGCATTTAATTCAGTCGCACTGATGGGAGAATAAATAAGAGCTAAGTCTGCAAAATCATCTGATGAAAATGGGTTTCCTTTTTCTTCTACATTTTTTGATTGCGCAGTATTTTTATCACTTTTAGTCTCTTCGACGTATTTAGCATTGGCTTTGTAATGCGGATGAACTACGTAAGTAGGATTTTTTATCGTTTTTTCCATATAATGAGTATGAACTTTTTTTTCATTTTCGATTGCTATTTGCATAATTGGTAAATTATTATCTGCTTTGTCTTTTTTTGTAATGCAATGGCCAGCTGTTAATATTATATTTTCTGAAATAAAATTGCCTGTGCATGTGTTACCAAAACTCGCACCATAAAAACTTGTATTAATCAAAACGCTTGAATTTAATTCGAGTAGTTTATTTTCGACTTCTGGAGTGATTTCACAACCACCATAGATACCTTTTTCTATATTATTTGGGTCGCATTTTTTTTCTGTACGTAATTTATACAATATTTTTCCACAGCCAACAAGAGAAACAGAAACAATTGAAGCAAACGTAATTAATTTTATTTGATGTTTCATGTGTTACCTTATATTATATAAATGAGAGTAAATCTATTCCTCAAAAATTATTTTTTGAGAAGTTAATCTAAATATTTAATTATAAAAAAGCAAGTGAGATAGAATTGAAAAAATCATAAAACTAAAGTGTAATATCTTTTAAAATCCTTGAAAGACTTTCGAAAACAACTGTTTTTTGTAATTTATTGGTAGAGAAATTCACAATATTGTCTTTTTCACTTAATATTCCGTGTTGTATTAACTCTGAAACGATAAACTCACCATCTTCACGTCCAAGCTCAGTTTGTAATAATAGAGCTAAATCAGCGCGTTTAAAATTTTCTTGATTGTTATTTTTTTTGCTGATTCTTGCGACAGCACTCATCCAGGGATAAAATTTTTGTGAGAGAAAGGTAAGTGAGCCTTTTTTTGCAATATTAAGTGAAAATGCTGCAAATTCTTCCATTAATCCAGGGTTTGGTTTCATTAATATCTTGCCATATTTTTTATCATCCATTTCTTTTATCAAACCACATTCATTAAAAGCTTTAAATATTTGTTCCAGATAATTGTATTTTTTCATTAATATTAATTCGGCACAAGTTATAAAATCTTTGGTTGGGAAAATTGAAACTTGAGTATCATTTAAAATAGCTCCTTTGCGCACTAAAGAAGCTAATAAATAAGCAAGCTGTGCGGAATGGTGATGAGAAGATCCTACTGTGCGTAACAGTTTCTTTTCATTTAATTTTGCTTCTATAAGTAATTCATTGACATGTTTAACTCGCCCAATGGCATCTTTTATAACTGCTTGGCTCCAAAGAGGAATTTCTTTAAAAGATTCCTTAAGACCTTGGCTTTGAAAAAAAAGCACTGTACATTTTGCTGTCGCTCGTGCAGACGCTGTTCTTGGTTCTTTTGACAAAACAGTGAGTGTACCTAAAACATCATTTTGCTTAAGAGTGCCTAAATTAACTTCTGTTCCTTCACGCACACGAAAAATTTCGACAATCCCTTCTTGAATTAGGTAAATACCATTACTTTCTTCACCTTCATTGAATATAATTTGTTGAGGGGCAAAGGTTAAGGTATCTGGTTTCATGCTGCGCCAGTCCAAGTGGGTGGGAGTGCTGCTTTGAGGGCTTCCACAATTTCTTTGCGATTGAGTTTACCAACATAAGCATCTGCTCCTGCTTGCTTCGCACGATCCCGGTTTACATCTCCTGTTAAACTGGAATGAAGTATGATTGGCATTTTCTTCAGTTTTTCGTTGCCACGGATACGTTTCACTAACGAATAGCCATCGAGTTTTGGCATTTCCACATCACTGACAATAAGCTGCACTTTGCTCAGATCCGAACCTTCTTCTGCATTGAGTAAGTCTTTCCAAGCACTTTCACCATTTGTATATTCTATTATATCGAGCTGCATACCCCGCAGCATATCACAAATCGCGCGCCGAGCGGTAGGTGAGTCATCCACAACAAGGATAAGTGGTTTTGTTCCTTTTCCTGCCGGTGCTCCTCCTTGCTGAGCGGGTGGAGCTTGTGATCCTCCTCCTGCAGGTTGGATCATGCCTTCGTTTGCACTGTAACCAGAAGATCCTTGGCCAGTGCTCCGGCCTTCAATGTCTAAAAGGATGCGTTCAAAATCGAGAATAAAAATAAAGTCTTGATTCTCGATCAACATCATCCCTGTGATCGTATTAAAAGCATCGCTCGAGGGAGGTAAAACCTTATCCCAGCTCACCCGCCGAATTCTTCGAGTACCAGCTACCACGAAACCAGCACGGCGGCTTGAAAATTCTGTCACTATAACTTGGCTAGTGGGGGTCACGGGTTCTTCATCATACCCAAGGGCTTTTGCCAGATGAATTGCGGGGATGGGTAGTCCTCTAAGATTAAAGACACCAAGCACTTCAGGTGCATTGGTCAAGCAGGGGACGATTGTGGGGAGTCGAATCACTTCTCTCACTTTAGCAACATTGACACCATACAATATCGGTGTCTTGCGGTCCGAAGCCCCGGGGACACCCGTCTTCGTCGCAGTGAATTCAATAAGTTCAAAAATGTTGCTACCCACTTGAAACATGGGTCTGCCGATATTTACCACTTCAACTCCCTAAATGTTTCACTTTTCAATTCCTATCGGGATTCTTCAGGTAATCTTCACTCAACTCCGAGTAGAACCTTTTTTCTCCTCGGTTTTTCCTCCTTCTTTTTTCTCAGCAGCTTTGCCGCTGTCGAGGTCGTTGACGGCTCGTGAAATGCTTTCGAAGATAATTCTTTTCTGTAATTGAATGGCATTATAGAAAATACGTTTGCTCCCCTCATCTGCCCCTTTTTCTGTTAAGAGCTTATAACCCATTAATTTATGCATTATCTCTTCGCCATCCTGGCGACCAAGTTCACGATTGATCATATTTGGAAAATCTTTCTTCGGAAAAGCACCATTGTTATCTTTATTTCGTTTGTGAATGCGTATGAGTCCACTCATCCAATTATGGCATTTGATAGGGACAAATGCAGCAATGCCTTTTTTTCCTACATTTGTTGAGAATATGGCGAAATCTTCGATCAATTGCACATTGGGTTTTAGTATAATATTTCCATATTTTTTATCGAATACAACTTTAATCAATCCACTTGTTGAGAAGGCTGTAAAAATTTTTTCCAAATAATCAAACTTTCTAAAGAGAATGATTTCACCATTAATTAAAAATGATTTGAGTGGGTAAATTTTATTATCATCATGTTCTATAGTCCCTTGTCTTACAAAAGCAGCAAGTAAATGAGCGAGTTGTGCGGCATGTTGATGAGCTGTGCCCGAGTTTTTTTCGAGTTTTTTTTCATTCATTTTTCCTTCAATTGCCAAGTCACTTAAATAATTGACTCGTTCACAAATTGCTTTAATGAATGTACTCACAATTGGATTTGCGTCATTAAAAAACGGAATAATGGAATCTGTAGAATAAAAAAGAGCGACTGTTTGAACGATTGTCCGTGCTGTCAAGACGTGCCTCTCACGGCTCATGAGCGTGTTCATCCCGATAATATCACCACGTGATATTTCCCCTAAACTGATTTCAAAACCTTCAACTGTTTTGATTAGCTCAACTTTTCCTTCTTGGATCACATAAATACCTTTTGTCTCGTCTCCTTCTTGAACTACAGTTGTTTTGGGTGGTAATACAATACTTGCTGTTTTCACTTTTATTGAGTCCATTCTTTAAGTGACTATGATCTAAATTGCTTTTCGGAGTTATCGATTAATTCTAAATTGAGAAGAATTTGACTCTAAAAGTTTTTCATTGTCTTTAAAACTAATTATAATTTTTTTGATTGCGCTTTATTGTGGAGAAATTATGCTTTTAATCGAAATTATTTTTAAAATAGCTTATTATTTGCTCTATTTTTATATGCTTTGTTTAGTTATTACAGGTGTGTTGAGTTTAGTGGGTGCAAATCCTTCTAACCCGATCGTCGGTTTTCTCAATGCAATAACAGCTCCTCCCTGCCGGGCTTTGGTCAAAAAATTTCCTAAACTTTTAGTGAGAAACCAGCAAGGTTATTACGATCTATCGCCTATGGTCCTCATCCTTGCTGTTGGTTGCTTAATGATTGTGATTCAAACTGTAGGAAGTTCGCTCGGGTTTTATATTTAAAATTGAGAGCTGTTTTTAACACCAGATTCTTTATTTAAAATTGAGCTTTTGGCAATTCTGTATTTTTTTCCGTGTTTATAATGAGATTTTTGGCTGTTTCACTTAGAATTTTAGAAGTTCCACCAATAAATTTTTGCGAAAATAATTCTGAAAAGGGTTGAATATTTTCATAATAAAATAAATTAGGGGTCTTTTTGAGTTGAGCAATTTTTGTAATTTCCTCAAGTGCAGTTTGTTTTGTGCCTATCCCATCGATTAATTTTAATTTTAAAGCTTCAGTTGCGAGTACAACCCGTCCATCGGACATATAACTGAGAGTGGAGTCGGGCAATTTACGCCCTGCTTTTACGTCGGCAACAAACTGTGAACGCATATTTTCTATCAAGGATTGTAAGTATTTTTTATCGTTTTCATTCATGGGGCGAAGAGGGGAGCCTGCATCTTTGAGTGCGCCCGTTTTTAAAGTCACTGGATTTAATTTAAGGAATGAAATAAGTTTATCTGTTTCTATATTGCTGAGAATCACCCCAATACTGCCGATTAAACTCCCTCTATTTGCAATTATTTTATCTGCTGAAGCGCTGGAATAATAGGAACCGCTAGCTGCCATATCGCGAACATAAACAACCACAGGTTTTTTGCTGCGCACTTCACTTATTGCGTCATACATTTCTTGACTTGCGACCACAGCGCCGCCAGGACTGCTCACTTCAAATAACACGCCCACAACATTCTTGTCTTCTTTGGCAGTGTTGAGTTTTTCGAGCACTTCATTGGCTGTTTCTGCGGAGATTTCGCCAGTGAGTTTTACCCCAGCGATATATTCTGATGATCCTGCGGGAACGGTAAAATTCGCACCCGAACTTGTTGAAGGGTTATTAAAAGAACTCGATAAATTTTTCATTCCACCGGAAATAGAATGAATTGTATATGCTATCATTGAAAAAAATAAAATAACAAAAATAATCGAAATAGAGCCAATTGTCGCTAAAACTGTTAAAATAATTCGAGGGCGTTTATTGATTTGGTTCTCATCCATACTCGTTCTTTCTATTCTTGATTTAAAATAAAAAGCTTAAAAAAAAGCTCTCACAATCATGTGAACATAGCACAATCATGTGAGAGCTTTAAAGACTGGAACAGGCAAACTTTTTAGTTGCTGTCTTTAGTTGCCTTTGCGCGAGCAAATGCTTCTGCAAAGCTGTTTTGTGGAGCAGCTTCGTTGTTAAGAGCAGCTTGAATTGCCTTGTTGTGAGTTTCGTCTAGGCCGCGTGTCGCAGCTTTTTGCGAAAGTTCAAAACGGCGTTCTGCAAAGTCTACGCTGAGAACAACATAGTCGATTTCAGTGTCAACAGTTGCATTTGGGTTTTCAAGTTCACTTGTGTGAATGAGACCTTCTACGCCTGGAGCAATTTCAACAAATGCGCCGAATTCAGCGATGCGTGTGATTTTGCCTTTGCCTTTTGTGCCTGGAACAAATTTCTTAGCAGCCAATTCGTATGGATCTTCGCCAAGTTGTTTGATTCCAAGGGAGAAGCGCATGTTTTCAACGTCGATTTGGAGAACTTTAGCTTCCACTTCGTCGCCTTTTTTATAAAGGTCTTGTGGGTGCTTAATGCGCTCTGTGTAGCTGATGTCAGAAACATGGATAAGGCCATCAACACCTTCTTCGATACCAACAAAGATTCCGAAATCAGTGATGTTGCGGATTTTGCCGCGAATAACGTCATTGACTTGGTATTTTTGTGTCACGATTTCCCAAGGATTTGGTTCAGTTTGTTTCATGCCAAGAGAAATGCGGTGGTTTTCGAGATCAACAGCTAAAACAACAACATCAACTTCGTCACCGATGTTAACGATTTTGCTTGGGTGTTTGATACGACGATTCCAAGTCATTTCTGTAACGTGGATAAGACCTTCAACGCCTGGCTCGAGTTCAACAAATGCGCCGTAATCAGTTAAGCTGACAACTTTTCCACGAAGGCGTTGTGCGGAAGCATATTTTTCAGCAACAGAAACCCATGGATCATTTTGTAATTGTTTTAAGCCGAGAGAAACGCGGTTGCTGCCTGGGTCAAAGCTGAGAACTTTAACGTTGATTTCGTCACCAACGTTAAGGATTTCAGATGGACTGTTGAGGCGTCCCCAAGACATATCTGTGATATGAAGGAGTCCGTCGATTCCACCGAGGTCAATAAATGCACCGTAATCTGTAATGTTTTTAACAATACCGATCATAGAGGACCCAACTTGAAGACCTTTGAGTGTTTCGCTTCTCATGCGTTCACGGTCTTGTTCAAGGAGAACGCGACGGGAGAGAACGATGTTTCCACGTTTTTTGTTAAATTTAATGATTTTGAATTGAAGAACTTGACCAAGAAGTTTTTCAAGGTTGCGTACAGGGCGAAGGTCAACTTGGGAGCCAGGAAGGAATGCCTTCACGCCGATATCGACAGAAAGACCACCTTTAACGCGACCAACGATTTTGCCTTCAACGAGTTCGTCTTTTTCAAATGCTTCAGAGATACGATCCCAAGCTTTAAGCATATCTGCTTTGTCTTTAGAAAGAACAAGCTCACCTTCGTCGTCTTCAAAAACGTCTACAAAAACGTCTACAACATCACCAACTTTGAGTGAGAAAACAGAGTTTTCTGCTGTGAATTCGCTCTTTGGGATTTCGCCTGCAGATTTGTGACCAATGTCGATAACAACATTTTCGTCTTTGATTTCGATAATACGGCCTTTAACAACTTGGCCTTCTTTAACAACATTTTGTGACTCTTCTTGTGCTTTAAAAAGAGCTGCAAAACCATCAGGAATTTCTTCTTGAGATAAGAAATCTACGTCTTCGTCAAGCCATTCGAGGGAGTTGTAATTAACTTTTTTCTTTGAGACGTCGGAGTGAAGACTTGCCATATGAGCAAAATACCTTTCTATGGGCCGTACAAACTGAAGTTTGAAACGTTCAATTCTACGGGAAAAGCCAATAATTTGGCTATGTTAAATAATAAAAAACTGTGCGAGTTTCGAACCCGCACAAACCTAGCATGTTTATGTAAAACTGTATAGGATTTGTTACTTTTTCTTGCTTGCTTTGTTGAAAGCAGCAGCAAAAATACTTGTATCTTCTCTATTCGCAGGTGTAAAGACTTTTGCTTCGTTTGCTCTATAATCTTCCCACTGTTTCATAAGATTTTTTTCTTCTTCACTGAGTGAAGATTCATCGCGCTTTTTGCCTTTGAATTTATTTGCAAGTTCTTCAGGCATTGGGCCTTTGATAGATAGGCTTAAACGGTGAGCTCCCAAGTCCGCTGTGAGAACATGCACTTTGACAGCTTGGCCAACTTGCAAAATGTCTTTAGGGTGGTTAATCCTTTTTTCCCAAGTAATTTGGCTAATTGGAACGAGTCCGTCCACACCTTCAGCCACATTGACAAAAGCACCACCGTCGATCATACGCACGACTGTCCCTTGTAAAACTTCGCCTGGGTGGAGGCGTGTGGCGTTGGCAATCCAAGGATCTTCACCAGCATCCTTGAGACTGAATGCAATTTTTAATTTTGGACTGCGCTCAATTTGTATGATTTTAACTGTAACTTGTTCACCTAAACGAACGACTTCATCGGCTTTTTTTACACGTTTCCAGCCTAGTTCACTTAATGGTATGAGGCCTTCAACCCCATCGATGGATGCAAAGGCACCAAAATCGACTAGACGTGTGACCGTTGCAACGTGGCTTTGACCAATTTCAAGACCTTGGAGAACGGATTGAATTTTGCCGTCCATCTCTTCGCGTAAAATTGCTTTGCGGGTCAAAACAACATTACGGCCTTTGAATTCCGAAATTAAAAATTTGAAGGTATTGCCAACATAGACTTCAGGATTGTCAAAATGCACAATATCCATTTGTCCAAGTGGGATAAAGCAACGTTTTGCCCCAATAGTCGCTTCAAAACCTCCTTTGATAGCTTTTTCCACTTTTGCTTCCACTGGAATACGTGCTTCGTAAGCATTTCTTAAAAGGGAGTCATCCGCTTCATTGCGGCGGAGTGTGCGCGTCAATAAAATCTCGGATCCATTGTCGGAGCGAACAAAAGCGGAAATGCTTTCACCCACTTTTGGAGTGGATAGACCAGCGCTTGTAAACTCTTCGGTTGAGAGGGAGCCAGAGCTTTTCCCGCCAAGGTCGACAAATATAAATTCAGAACTTGCTGAAATTACTGCGCCTGTTACAGACTCGCCCATACGGTAGCGACGGGCTGTTGGAATGTTTTTGTCATCTTTAAGCAATTCTTCGAATTCATTGGCTGTGTCGCTTTCACTTGCGAAAGGATCACGGCTATTTTCTTCTGCATCGATATATCTAAACTTTGCCATTTCTCAATTTATCCTTGTTGGTTGCTTTAACCTGTTCATCAAGCATCAAGAGTGCTTTTGTGCCATAATGTCACAGTAAGATCAATTGCAGATGAAAGGAGAAGATATTTTGTTTCGTTTATATTTCATTGCAGTTTTATGCTTTGTTGGAAATATGAGCTGGGCAGTTGCTTATAAACCTGTTCTCAATGTGCTGGCTCCAATTGGAGTTTTAACTCCCAAGATTATAGCGCAATTTGAAGAAGAGAGCCACTCAAATGTGCGTATGGAATTTATTGGAAGTCGGTTTGAATATGATTCCAGACTCAAAGCAGGCTTAAGAAACTACGACGTGGTCATTGCGGATGAAAGAATTCTCCAAAGGCTATTTCTTCAGCGTCTTCTCCGTTCTTTGACTGATGAAAGTATAGTTGCGGTGAAGTCACAGTACCCACTCGATCAGCGATCCAAATTAAATGCTGATGGACGATCCTATTTAACTCTGCTTATTGATCCCATGGGAATTGCTTACAATCGAAAATCAATAACATTAAAAGGGAATGACTTAAGTTGGGATATGTTGATAAATCAAGATGAAAATCCTTTCTGGCGGCAAAGAGTTTTTGTGGCAAACTCACCGAAACATCAACTTTTACTTGCATTACTTGCAACTGGTAAAGAAATTACAAGTACGTCTTGGTTTATTCCAGAAGCAAGTCTTAAATGGCTGCAGAGTTTAAAATTGCAAAGTGCAAATATTGATTATCCATTAGAATTAGCATTTTTAGGCAATAAAATAGAAGCAGCAGCTGTCTTTAGATCGGATTATTTAAAGTATAAAAAAGTGGTGCCTGACCTAAAGTTTATAATACCAAAGCAAATCACATTTTATGATCGCATTGGTGCAGCCGTCGTAGCAGATACTGTGCAAGATAATTTAGCACAAAGTTTTATTAAATATTTAAAAATAAAACGTGATTATTTGATTTCAAATGATAACTATTTGAGTTATAAGACACAAAGCTTTGAAGGTTCAACTGCCAAGAATTGGGTTTTATATGACGATGATTTTCCTCTGCCGAGAAGAATTGAAAATATTCTCAATGATTTTTATAAAAAATAATTAAAGGTTCGATCATGCAAATAACAATTTTTCTTTTGCTTGTTTCTGTATTTTTTATTCTTACATTTTTTTATTTGGTTCGCTGTTTTCTTCTCATTTTTAAGCCAAAAAATAAATTCATCGTTTGGTCTAGCGTGTTTTTTTATATGATTTTAATTGTGTCAGGATTTTTCGGTAATCGCTTAACGAGAATGCAAAAAATAACTTTACCTGATAATTTTTCACAACTAGAGTGGATGAGTTATTTCCTCTTGGGTTTATTATTAGTATTAGTGACCCTATTTTTCATTGCAGACAGTCTTTTAATTATAAGACGAATAATATATTTTTTTAAAAGAAAAAATTATATAGATGAATTGAAAAAGCAAAGTGATGATGAAAACATTCATAATGGGAGAAGGCGTTTTTTATTTACAATGGCTTCCGTTGTTGCATTTTGTTTATTTGGGCGAGCATATACTAATGCCCGTCGCACACCAAATGTAAAAAATGTTATAGTCCCAATTGAGAAACTTCATCCCGATTTAAAATCTTTTAGCATTGTACAATTAACCGACTTTCATATTGGCATTACTATTGATAAAGAATATGTTGAGCGGGTGGTCGAAAAAGTAAATGAATTAAATGCCGATATTATTGTAATAACAGGTGATCTTATTGATGGCTATGTCTCCAAATTGAAGGATTGGGTTTCACCACTTGAACGTTTAAAAGCAAAGAGAGGCCTCTTTTATGTCAATGGCAACCATGAATACTACTGGGGAGCAAATGGTTGGGCACGATATATGGAAGAAATCGGGTTTACATTTTTAGAAAATGAACATCGCTTGATAAAAATAGGGCGCTCTCTTGTTGTTATTGGTGGAGTCACCGATCTGCATGCAGAGCGTTTTAATCGTGCACAAAAATGCAGTCCGAAAAAGTCGATCATTGGTGCACCAAAACTTGCGGATTTGAAGGTTTTATTAGCGCATCAGCCTATCACAGCGTATGATTCCGCTGATCTTGATTACTACAACTTACAATTATCAGGCCATACCCATGGTGGACAGCTTTGGCCGGGAACTTGGTTGATTCATCTTATTCAACCTTTTCATCCAGGTTTGACAATGTATCAGAAAATGTGGGTCTATGTCAGTAGAGGGACAGGGTATTGGGGGCCGCCGGTGCGCTTGGATGCCGATTCAGAAATCACTCATATTTCTTTTGAGCGGGCTTAAATATTTAATTTTGTGAAAGATAAATCTTTAATTCATATTTCACAAAATTACAGAGTTTTAAGACTGTATTTTCCGACATCATCGTCATCTATCGCAGGTTTAGTTACTTTAGGTATTCCGGGGATATCAAGAGATTTATCTGTACCCATTTCATAAACTTTTATTGGGTCGATGTGTTTGTAACGATAACTTCTTATTTCGCAGTAAGCGAGTC
The DNA here is from genome assembly GCF_004295685.1 of Fluviispira sanaruensis. Taxonomy (NCBI): domain Bacteria; kingdom Pseudomonadati; phylum Bdellovibrionota; class Oligoflexia; order Silvanigrellales; family Silvanigrellaceae; genus Fluviispira; species Fluviispira sanaruensis. The sequence continues at coordinate 1,944,703 of NZ_AP019368.1, read as the reverse complement.
CATGCAAAAGAGGTAAAACATCATAAAATGGAGTCTCTGGAACAAAAGGCGAGATTTCTTCTTGGGTTCCCAATGCCATGACAAGGTTGCGCGAACTAATTATACGTGGCATTTCGGCTAATTTTTTTGTTACGTTTAATAAATCGATCGATTTTTTTCTTTCTGCATTTTGAATTTGTAACTTTTGTTCTGTTACAGAATAAAGTAATCCATTTCTTCTACCGAGCTCTTCGCGCCAATCTATTCTATTTTTTGCTTGACAAAAACTCGTTCCTTTTAAGAATTCATTTATATTTTTCTCTATAATATGTTTTACCAGTTTAGAATGAAGAATAAAAGCTTTGGTAAAATAATTAACATTGTCAAAAGTTATTAAGCGGCCTTCAAATATCTGTTTGATATCAAAGCCCGCAAAGGAATATTCTGGCAATGGATATACGACATCAACACGGTCAGCAAGTAAATCTGTTACGATAAGTGATTCATCTTTATGTGACTCCACTTGAAACAAGGAGTGGCGGAAAGTTCTCAGTTGTTCATATTTAATAATATCATCAAGATTAAAACAGGATTGTCCATTGTATAAAAATGTTTCGAAAACGGTTGAGCCAGAAAATCCTTCTGAAAGTCTGTATTCAAAAATAAAAAATTCTTGAAAAGAAGACATTCTTTGTTCAAAAAAGGGATCATCATCGTTTACTTTACCTGTGGCAATCGAATAGAGTTCGCGAGCGATCTGTCTTTCGTGTTGAAATTCAGCTTTTAATGAGTATTCTGATAATATGCGAAGAATTTCTTGGCAACGCAAAGCGGACATATTCAACCTCATTCTTACGGGTTTATAGCTCATAGTAAGCGATATGCGGAAGCAAAGAAAGGGGCAAAGAATGCTTAGATCATTCTGGTTTTTCTCTTCTCATCTTTAACAGAAGTCCGAATGAAATGAGCATTACGACACAGATAAAAAATGTAAATGAAAACATTTTTCCGTTATAAATTTCACCATAAATAGCACATGTCGATGAACCAATTGCAAAGGAAATAAAATAAAATAGAGCCGATGCAATTCCTTTCGAATGATGTGTTGAGTCAAGCACAATCCGATTGAGTGGGGCAGCAAGAATACCATAACCGAAGTCAAATATTGCGATAGAAATAATGAGAAGCAATATGCTTGTAGGATATAAGAAAGTCATACCAATTAAGGTTAAGAAACCAAAAGAACATATTATCAATCCAATAAACATACATCTTTCGATAGTCAGTAAATTCGTAAGGTAACGAAGAATAAAAGTCCCCATAATAAAAGATAAAAAGATTGGAATTTGCACCAAACTAAATTCAATGGCATTAAGTCCTAGCATATCTTGTAAAATAAGCGGAGAGCTCGATATCCAAATCATCAATGCACCAAATAAAAATCCATAGCTTAAACTGCCATATAAAAATCTTTTTACTTTTATTATTTCAATATAGTTTTTAAGAATACTCATGAGATGAATAGGTCTTGCTTTTGTTTTATTTAAGGTTTCTGGCATATAAAACCAAAGTCCCAAAAGGCCTATGAAACATAAAATAAATGTGGTGAAAAATATCATCCGCCAGCCTTCAAATATCATGATTAGGCTGCCTAAAATAGGACCCATCATGGGTGCTAATAAGGCAACGGATGCCATCCAGGATATCACATGCACAGCTTCTTTTTCTTCATACAGTTCATGCACGCAAGCATAACCTGCCACACCGATAAAACATGGACCCATGCCTTGCATAATACGGGCAACAAAAAAGAGGGGCATATTTGGCGCAACTGCTCCAAGAATATTACCAATTAATACAATTAAGCCACCAAAAAACATTGTGGGTCTTCTGCCGTATCGGTCAGAAAAAGGGCCTACAATGAGTTGGATAGAGAGGGATCCTACTAAAAAAATTCCAAGAGAAAGGGGGATCAGACTCGTAGGTGCGTTGAAATCCTTCACTACGATGGTCAACGCAGGAAGGATCATATCGTTAGATAAATAAACAGCAAACTCAAACAATACTAAATAAATAAGAAAGAAAATTTTTTTGCTGTTCTGTTTCATCATTCCACATCTGATAGGTTAAGTATTGCCATAAATGCTTCTTGTGGAATTTCGACACTACCAACTTGTTTCATACGCTTTTTGCCCTCTTTTTGCTTATCGAGCAATTTGCGCTTACGTGAAATATCTCCACCATAGCATTTTGCAGTGACGTCTTTACGCATTGCACTCAATGTTTCTCGGGCGATCACCTTCGAACCTATAGCTGCTTGTAAAGCCACTTCAAACTGTTGACGTGGAATCACTCCTCTTAATTTTTTAACGAGCAAGCGGCCCCGTTCAAAAGAGTTGCTGCGGTGAACGATACAAGAAAGGGCATCGAGGGCTTCTCCATTGACAAGAATATCAAGTTTCACAAGTTCACTCTCTTTATAGCAGAGGAATTCATAGTCCATGCTGGCATAACCACGGGAAATACTTTTTAAGCGGTCAAAAAAGTCAAAGACCATTTCATTTAAAGGCAGTTCATATTGAAGCATAACGCGACTTTGGGTCAAATATTCCATTTTTGTCTGCACGCCTCTGCGCTCTACGAGTAGGGACATAACTGCGCCTAAATGCTCTTGCGGCATATGGAAAGTGGCTTTTACAACGGGTTCAGAAAATTTAGCAATGTTTGTTGGTGGTGGTAAATTTGCAGGGTTATCGACTTTTAATTCTTCCCCTTTTGTTGTTTCCACAATGTAAACACAGGTTGGTGCTGTGAAAATAACGTTCATATTGTACTCACGTTCAAGGCGTTCTTGAATGATTTCCATATGGAGAAGTCCCAGAAAACCACAGCGGAAGCCAAAACCCAAAGCTACAGAGGTTTCCGGTTCATAACTTAAAGAACTGTCGTTGAGGGTTAACTTAGCGAGGGCATCTTTTAAAGATTCATATTGATTGGTTTCAACAGGGAAAATTCCTGCAAACACCATTTGCTTTGCTTTTTTAAAACCAGGTAAAGCATCGACTTGGTCATTGGCATGACAGATTGTATCACCAACGCGAGAATCTTTTACGTCTTTAACGTTGGCGATAATATATCCCACTTCACCTGAACTGAGGCTTTCTCTTGGAAAGGCTTTGACGCACATAATTCCGAGTTTTTGCACCTCAAAGTTTTTACCTGAGTGCATCATTTTTATTTGGTCGCCGATTTTGACTTGTCCATCTACAACACGGACAAGCACAATTACTCCTTGATAGGTATCAAACCAGCTATCAAATATCAGTGCTCGCAAAGGTTTTTCACGGGTGTCTTCTGGGGCGGGTATATTATGAATAATGGCTTCAAGTATGTCTGGAACGCCCATGCCTGTTTTTGCACTGCATTTTATTGCATTTGTTGTATCTATTGCAAGTTCCTCTTCTATCTGTAGGCAAACTCTTTCATAATCAGCGCTCGGTAAGTCTGCTTTGTTAATGACAGGAAGAACCTCTACTTTGTTATCAGCAGCTAAATAAACATTAGCAACCGTTTGTGCTTCAACCCCTTGAGTGGCATCTACGACGAGCAGAGCACCTTCACAGGCTGTTAAACTGCGGCTCACTTCATAAGTAAAATCCACGTGACCGGGGGTATCGATAAGATTTAATGTGTATATTTGTCCATCTTTTGCTTTGTAATCTACAGTTGCCGTCTGTGCTTTAATGGTTATACCTCTCTCGCGTTCGAGATCCATACTATCGAGAATTTGAGCTTGTTTTTCTCTATCAGCGACCGCACCAGTCATTTCGAGTAAGCGGTCTGCGAGGGTTGATTTACCGTGGTCAATATGCGCAATTATACAAAAATTTCTTATTAAACTCGGTTCTGCATTTGCTGTTTTGCTCATTCTGTTCTGCCTTAATTAAATTCGTTTCAATCCGATAGCGCAAAAGGTTTCCCAAGCGAGGTCATCACAAAGGTACTATGTGCATACGATACCATCCATCATTAGCAAAATTTTTGACTTATATGCTACTCTCATTTTTTATTTCGTGCCAATCCACAAAAAACCAAGTAAATACAGGAAGAAACAATTTTATTCAACCGATATTTATTCCTTTAAAACGCACTTGGTTTGAATATTATGATTTGGAAAAATGGCGTTTTGTTGTTCAAGAGGTTGAATATATTGATGGAAAAAAATTACGTTCCCTTGCAGCTATCTGGTATATGGATTTTATGCCCGTAGAAATAGTCGTTTTAGACAACCCCAATCCAAGTGAATCTTTACCGTTTACTTTTAATAAAGCCGATAGAGTGGCTTTTCGTAACACGGACGTTTATCTGCCTTTTAGCTCCGTGGCAAAAGCGGAAGATTTCATCGATCTCCTCCCAACCTGTGGAGGCGGAGAGTTTCGTGCCATAGCGAGAATTGTTAATAATATGCAATACGTAGGGGTGCCTAAAGAAGATTTTGAAATAGTCGAAAGTCCAAAACGCCCTTGGTTTGTTCTTGGCAACGTCATTTGCTTAAAAATTATAAAAAATTAATAATTTAATTATAATTCCGATAGCGATGGGGAATTAAATCAGATTGGAAAAGCTGTTGAGCCTGTCTGAGGGTGATATGCTTGATTGTTTAATTAAATTAATAAAAAATATTTTAATTTTATGTTTTATTAGCTTTATCCCTGTTTACTCCGAAGAAGTTTGGAAAGGTGCATGTGAAGCGAATTTTCCTCCATACAATTATTTTGAGGATGGTAAAATGGTTGGAATGGATACAGAAATTGTAGATTTAATTATGCATAATATTGGAGTAAAATACACTAAAGAAACTTATCCGTGGCAAACAGTGGTCAATTATTTAGAAGATAACGACATCGATTTTGTTTGGCAAATGGTAGAGACCAAAGAGAGAAGGAATAAATTTATTCTTGTAGGACCAATTCGCGAAGGAATTATGGTCTTTATGGTGAGAACAGAATCAAACTTGATGGATTGGAAAAAATTAGAGGACTTTAAATTACAAAAAATCGGAGTGGTAAAAGGCTTTAACTATACAAAAGAATTTGATCAAAATAAAAATCTAAACAAAGTTGAATTCACAAATAACCACAAACTTATACATAAATTGTTAGAAAAAGATGTAGACGTAATTATTGGAGATCTTGCTACCCTAACTTTTGAAGCAAAGGAACATGAGGTATTTAATAAAGTTCGTTTTTTACCTAGTTCTATTAAAAAAGTCCCTCGTTACGTTGCTTTTTCTAAGAAAAATTTGAATAAATCAATCGTTTTTCAACAAGGGTTGAAAAGCGTAATTAATAGCCAAGAATATAAAGATATCATAGATAAGTACACAAAATTAAAAATCAAATAAATTTTAATAAATGTTCTTTTCCTGTGGGAGAAAGTAAACGCCCTCTTGCTGTTCTCAAGATAAATCCACGATAAACTAAATATGGCTCATATACATCTTCTAAAGTGCTTTTTTCTTCATTGAGCGCAGAAGAAATAGCTTCTAAACCAACAGGCCCCCCATTATATCGTTCATGCATTATTCTGAGAAAATCTCTATCCATATGCGAAAGCCCTTCGCAATCTACTCCCAATCGCTCGAGCGCTCTATCAATAATCTCAACATCGATGGTCGCTTTATTGGCAACTAAAGCAAAATCAAGCACTCTGCGTAATAGTTGGTTGGCAATGCGAGGTGTTCCTCGACATCTTTTTGCTAAACATTGGGCCGCATTTTCTTCTATTATTGTATTCATTATTCGTGCGCTCCGCATAATAATTTTGCAAAGAGACTCATCGGAATAATAATCTAGATGTTCTTGTATACCAAAGCGATCCCTTAAAGGAGCAGATATAGAACCTGCACGTGTAGTAGCGCCTATTAAACAAAAAGGTGGGAGATCAAACTTCACAGTCCGCGCCGTTGGCCCTTGTCCGATTAAAATATCTAAACGCATGTCTTCCATTGCAGAATATAAAATTTCTTCGACATTTGCAGGTAGACGATGGATTTCATCGATAAATAAAATTGTTTTGCTTTCAAGACTCGCAAGAATTCCCATAAGATCGGCAGCCCGTTCTATGACAGGCCCAGAAGTTATTTTTATCTGACATTCCATATTTTCTGCAATTATACCTGCCAGAGTTGTTTTGCCGAGACCGGGTGGGCCATGAAAAAGACAGTGATCAAGCATTTTGCCCCGCATTTTAGCGGCTTTGGTATATATTTTTAAATTTTCACAGATCCGCTCTTGTCCAGGGTAATCCTCGAAACTTTTCGGTCTTAAGTTGATATGTGGTTCAATGATTTCTTTAGCAAGTTCTTGCATAGTAAGTGTATTTTCCAAATTTGCATGAACACTCGTTTCCATTGTTTGTTACCTTAGTTTTTTTGGAGAATTCTTTCAGAGAGTTTACAAAGCGCTTCTTTTAATGCAACTTCTAATGTTATTTCTTCACCAAGCTGCATACGCTGTTCAAAACTATTTACAACTTCAGTAAATTGTTTATCTTTATAGCCTAAATTTGTCAGTCCGCTTTTTAGATCTTCTACAATTTGTCTGCGAATTATTTTTTGTTCAATTTTCTGTGTGATTTTATTTTCTGTTACTATAGATCCAGCAATATTTTTTGTGATAATTGATTTTTGTATCTCCACATCATCTTTATGTCGTGCCAATAATTTTTGCACTTTTGTTTTAAGCTCGAGAATAAGGCGTTCTGCTGTTTTTGGGCCAATTCCGGGGGTAGCAGTTAATTTCGCAATTTGACCACAGTTGATGATTTCACAAAGATCGTGTCCATCCATAGAGCCTAAAAGAGCAAGCGCTGCTTTAGGTCCGACTCCTGAAACAGAAATAAGTTCTTGGAAGACTTTTTTGTCGAATTGAGTAATAAATCCAAATAAACGAATAGCATCTTCTCTCACGTGTGTTAATACATAGATATAGGTTTCTTGGTTTGAGGGTGGAAGTAAACATAAGGTTGATGCAGGAACTTCTAATTCATAGCCAACTCCATTCACATCTAAAAGAATACTTTCTGGATTTTTGTTAATTAATATTCCACGCAAAGAACCTATCATTTATTTGTTCCTTTCTTGTATTACAATGATTTCTCATTCATACAATGCTGAATAAGATTCTTCAGCATTCATCATACATAAAGCAATCAATTTTGTATTAACTCTTGTATTTGGTATGTGTAAAGTATGTGATGGAAAGATTAATTTTTTAAATGTGTTATGGACAAATAAATTAAAATAGTGTTTTTTAGAAACACTCATGAATTTTAAATCATGTAATAAAGGTGTTTCTATTTGAATTCATTGGCATATTTCTTTTTTAAGACAGCAGGAGGCTCATATCATGGAAGATATCGTACTGGGTGAGTTTTTAGGATGCATTTTTTTAATGCTTTTTGGTGGAGGTGTCGTCGCTAATTGTGTTTTAACTAAGTCAAAGGGTTTAAATGCAGGTTGGTTGGCAATCGCGATCGGCTGGGGTTTTGCAGTTATGGGTGCTGTTTTTGTTGCTAAATCCACTGGTTCCGCCCAAGCCGATCTCAACCCAGCTGTGACTCTCGCAAAGTATTTGTTAGGTGGTATTTATACTTTAGGGCAACTCACTCCTATTATTCTCGCACAATTTCTTGGTTGTTTTGTTGGATCTGTTATTGTTTGGCTTGCCTATTACTCCCACTGGAAAGAAACTAAGGATCCTTCTACTATTTTAGCCGTTTTTTCAACAGGACCTGCCATTCGTAGCTCAGGAGCAAATTTTATAAATGAAGTGATTGGCACTTGTGTCCTTGTTTTTGGCATTGGCGCCATTTTTGGTAAAGCTACAAACAATGGGGAGATTTCACCGGCTATGGGGCCTTATTTCGTCGGTTTACTCGTTTGGGCAGTGATTCTATCTTTAGGGGGAGCAACAGGTTGTGCGATCAATCCTGCACGGGATTTAGCTCCGCGTATAGCTCATTCACTATTGCCCATTTCAGGAAAAGGGAATTCAGATTGGAGTTATGCTTGGATTCCTGTATTAGGTCCTATTGTCGGCGGCATTTTTGGAGCTTTGCTTTGGCGAGCATTTTTGTAATTTGCTAAATTGAGCTAAACTGCTTTTTCTGCATTGAGTGTGGTATCGAGCATTTATTTTCCTGAGTTTGGAAATGCTGTAAATCTTTGCAGTGATTGAGAAAGTGAGTTTATGTCAAAAAAGTTAAATGAATCTCTTATTATGAAGGCACTCGATTGGGCTTATAGCAAAGCTATTACTCAATCCTTGCCAGGTTTAGACAGTGCATATTCACTTGCAGAAGATTATTTAAAAGAAAAAGGGACGCTCGCAGAAAAAGTAGATTCCTTAATCCGTTGGCAGAACACGAAGGCTGCTGCTTTTGGCTTTGCTTCAGGTTTAGGTGGATTTGTCACTGTGCCTGTAGCCATCCCTGTTAATTTAGCCAGCGTGATGTTTGTCCAAGTGCGGATGATAGCTGCCATAGCAATTATGAATGGATATGATGTAAAAGACGACAGAGTAAAAACTATGATCTTTGCCTGTATGTGCGGATCCGCGGGTGGTGATATTTTAAAAAATGTTGGGATCGACATTGGTTCAAAATTATTACATACAGTAATTCATAAATTGAGTTTAGAAACTATTCAGCAAATTAACAAAGCGGTTGGTTTTCGTCTTTTGACTAAATTTGGTGAAAAAAGCGCGGTCAATATAGGAAAAGCCGTTCCATTAATCGGTGCTGTTATTGGTGGAACATTCGATGCTGTGACGACGAATATTATTGGTGAAGTTGCAAAAAAAGCTTTTTTAAACGTAGATCCTGAAATCATTTCATAATGAATCAAAGTCAAATATATTTTTATTTAAAATTTTTATAAAACTTTCGCATAAAATTAAAAAATCATTTAAGAAAGTTTAGGTGATCATTTAATGAGATACTATAGATGGAATGAAAAAATCTTTATTTAGTCTTAATATTTTCAGCAGCTCCTACATATGATAATATTTCAAATAGCTTTACTATTACGAATGGATAATTCCAAAGAGTATTTATGAAACTTATGATTGGGGTTTCGTAAGATATCTATAGACGGGAATGGGATCGGTCGCTTTTTCTTGTGGTTTTTATCTTCTATATCTGAAATTGGGATTATAAGCGATCTGAATAGCACATCAAGATCAAATATCTACAAAAATTATTTTGTTAAAAATTTTGCCTGATATTTTAGTATTGTAAAAATATATTTTTTCACATTTTTCTAAAATTCCGCTACCTTCATTTGCTTTACATTTTAACATAGGATCTTTTCCATTTAACACATATGTATTTTCGTTGATAAAAGCTATATCAGTTGGTTCGTATTCTTTCTCATATGATGAGAATATAAAGTTAGCTTCATTTGTTTTAATATTTGAAACAAATCCTTTATTTCCACCCAAAGTAGCTATTGAATAAATATGGTTTTTATTTATTACGATTTTATCTAAATTTAATAAAGCTGACTTCCCATTTATATTTTCATATTTAACTTTGTTATTAAAATCTTTACAATTTATAGCTATATTTGACTTATCATCGAAATCACATGAAACAATAAATTTATATGTATTTTCAGTATTTTTTTTAGCATTATTTGTTGAAGAGTTGCTATATCGATTTATTAAATATATTTTATTTTGATAAAAATATATACCATCATGTGGATAATTATTATAAGAATCTAAGCCTTTAACTTTTATAGGTTTAGGATTATCTTCGATGTTTTCTAAATTAATATATGAAATAATATTACCAATTTCTAATGGATTATGTGCTACAAATAATTGATTGTTGTGTATTGTTAGACCTAAAGGATTTTTAAATTGACTAAATTGTTTTTTTATTTGTAAATTTCTAGAATTTTTTTCTATACTTAAAGCATAAAACTTATTTTCTTCTGTAATGTCACCTGTATCCGATTTCTCATTAATAACATATATATGCTCATTATAATATACTGTACTTACATAGTCAGTAAATATTTCTTTTAGTTTTTTATCTACGGCACTGTTCCCACTGTTTAAAAAATTACAGTTATTAAACTCATCAATATTTATATCGCAGAATACTAAATCTCCATTATTAGTATTTATCAAATATGCAATTTTTTTAGCTTGTCTTGTATCAATTGCATTTTCTGTATGATTTTTGCAAGAAAAAGTTGAAAAACTAATTAAAGTGACGAATAAAAAAGCAACTTTAATCTTATTAATTGATGCAAACATTTTAACCTCGATTTATTGGTGCTTTACAAAAAATTTTAGAGACTTATTATTGAGCATATATGAATTATTTATTTTGCGAAATGGTCAAGGTTTATATTTTAAAAAGCGTCAAAGCCATGTCAAAATTAGAGTCTCAAATTTGAGAATTTTGCCAAATTAAGCATTCATTCTATAGATGAATCAATACGAACTATACAATTTCGAACATGATTTCATTTCTGCGAAAAAAGGGAAGGGTCCATGGAGGATTGTAATATGCTAATAAAAATGGACCTTTTATTTTAATATTTTTTTCTTGTGCATATAATATAATTTTATCTAAATGAATTTGTATATTTTTTTTAGTATTTCTTCCTTTGTATCTGACAACGAGAAATTTTTTTATGTCTCTCTCAAACAATTGTACCCGCGAGTTGTTAGGCGATGGAATGTTATCTAAATTAAAAAATGCGGGCATTATAAATTCAATTTGCCAATTGAAATCACCCGATCTTTTTTGAATGACAGGAACGGACATTGGAATTTTTTCACTTCGGCGGCTGATGGGAGCCGTCATTGGAATTTTTTTCTGGGTTGTGTTATTCCCAAAAATGTAATTCGCTAGTAGAAAAAAACCTTCCTGTAATGCATCTTTTTGTTCGCCCGAAGTTTCAACTTGTGCCACGATCATTTCTGCATAATCACGGATTTCAAAGGCACCATCAGAGATTGTGACTTTATACTTTGCTTCTTCGCTTTTTGCCATGGAAACCCCCAATACACAGAAAGAATAAATGGAATAGGATAAACATTCAATTGAAAATCCTCAGAGGATTTTTGACTAACTGGCAAATAGGAACTATACGGGGGGTATCTGAACTTGTTGTTTTGAGGTTTGCAATTTTTATTATATTGACGCAATCTTTGAGCTGCAAATTTATATAAGTTTATTTGGAACTTATATTGAGCCATCATTTTCAATTAAAAAATTATTTTCGGAGAGAGCATGAGGATTCAATTCATTTTTTTTTCTTTATTAACTTTTGTTTCTTGTATTTCAATAAATAATAATAATCAGCAAAGAATTGTAAATGATCAAGCTATAATTTCAAAAAGTGGCATCATCACGTGTTTTCCAGAAGGAACAAGAACCGCCGACCATAAAATAGCTCACTGTGAAGCTTCTGCTGTCTCCTTTTATAATAACAAATTGGTTTTTGGCAATGATAAACCCTTAAATCCTCCATTTTCACCTGTTTTTTCAATTGATTATAATTCTATTGGACATACAAAAAAGCAAAAAGTTACATACCACACACAGAGTCATTTTACTCAACCAAGAAAAATCGAAGATATAACAATATCTTTTGATGAGAAGTATCTTTTCGCTATTACAGCGTTTGATTATCAGAAAAAAGAAGAATTCGATACAAATGGCACTCTTATTTATTGGCGTTCGAATGATTTTAACAAAGTAAATTATATGCAAATAAAAGCAACAGAAGGTCCAACAAAAGATCTTCGTAAATATATCTCCGATGCACTTGGCAGTCCAAAATATTTTAAAATTGAAGGTTTAGCTATTATGCCAGACAATCAATTTTTAATCGGCGTGAGAGAGCAAGGTAACAGTTATAAAGATTTTAATTATACCATTAAATTTATCTCTGTGAGTTACGGAGAAAAGAATGCCGAAATTTATTTAAATGATGATTTTAAAATAGTTTACGAATTTAATGATACAAAGAAATTTGTCAATGAAGAAATTAGTTTATCAAGTATTGAGTGGGATAAATTCAATAATAGACTTTTATTATTAACAAGTTTTGAGTCAAAAAGTGGGAGTATTGGTGCTTATTTGTGGACACTCAATCGAGAAGATATCATTCAAGGAAATGCACCACAACTTGTCTCACATAATTCTGTTCCTTTAAAGTTTAATAATAAATCAGAAGGTTTAACCATAATAAACAAACAAAATGTTTTCATAATCAATGACGATGATAGATATGTAAAACCAACACAAATAGATGGATTTCAATATTATAAGAAAGCCAATGAAGCTATTTATAATATCGTTCAATTCAAATCCTCAGAAAGTCAATGATTTTTTAGACTTTATTGTTTAGCAACACAGAGTGATAAACCTTCTTCTAAAACTTCTTTTGGTAGGTGTCTACCAATAAAGACCATTCTTGTTTTTCTCTCTTCGCTCGCTCCCCAAGGTCTGTCTTCATTACTTCCCATCGTTGTATGTACGCCTTGGAAGACAATGCGGTTTGGTTCGTCTTTTACGTTTAAGACCCCTTTATAACGTAAGACTTGATTGCCAAGTTCAGCAATAACGAGCTGCATAAATCTATTTAAACGCTCCATGTCGAGGGGACGTGTTTCTTCGAGATAAATACTTTGAATGGCATCATCATGATTGTGCTCATGATATTCTTTAGTGATGTCTGGATTAAGCTCTGCTCTTGCTTGCAAATCAAATGCATTTATACCGAGCACTTCTGGTATTTGAATATTAGAATTAATTGTTTTAAAAATGCGAGCGATTGAGTTAATTTGTTTTATTTTTTTCTCGACTACAGCAATTTCTGTTTCTTTAATCGTGTCTATTTTATTTAATAAAATAACATCGGCAAAACCGATTTGATCCTGTGTTTCTTTAATTTCGGATAAATTTTGATCGATGTGTTTTGCATCCACAACAGTTACAACGGCATCTAGAAAAAAATGTTTGCGCAGATTTTCATCCATAAAAAATGTTTGTGCAACGGGGCTTGGATCGGCCATACCTGTTGTTTCAATGACAAGATGGTCAAAATCTATTTTTTTAGCAATGAGATCGAGACATATTTTAGTGAGATCTCCACGGACAGTGCAGCATACGCAGCCGTTATTCATAATTTTAAGTTCTTCACCAATACTTTGCACAACTAATTCTGAATCTAAATTGACGTCACCAATTTCATTTAAAATCACCGCAATTTTTTTTCCGTGATTTTCAGATAGCATTCGGTTGAGAAGGGTTGTTTTTCCTGAACCGAGGAATCCAGTGACAACGGTGACTGGATATTCTTTGTGACTCATAGTGTTCTCCATCAATTAATATAAGTGCATCAAGCAGCAATGCTCTTTTATATCAAAGTCTCTTCCCATGGAAACACTATTTTACCCTCATCTTTCAAAGATAATGCTTTTTTTACGAGCAAAGAGGCAGACTCTTCAGCCTCTTTTTTGCTCACTTTTCCTTCATTGAGACTCTCTTCTAATAAATGCCGTCTCTTCTTGGACACGGCACGTAGATATTTCTCTTTAATATCAAAAGATTCAAGTCTTAGAGCCAAATTTAAGACTTTATCGGAGAGACTGCTGCACAATACCCCTAAATGCTTAGGGTCCAGTTCGGAAATTTTTGCAACTGAAATAAGTTCAAATTGTAGTTTTTGGGCAAGGTCGGGATCCTTGAGGGTGATTCCTTCTAGCAGTTTTTGCCTCTGCTCAACAGGTGAAGCCTGGAGTACAGCCAAAATTTTTTCGAACCCACCTGCCGAGGTGATGACCGTTTTAAAATTTTTGTTTAACTTTTCGAGTTCTTCATGGAGATTTTCAAGCTCTAAAGTATCGACATGGTTCATCTGACTGATGCGTAATATAAGTTCAGAACGGATGGATTCAGGCATTAATTTAAAAAGTGCAGATGATTTTTCAGGCGTGCAGATGGACAAAACAAGCGACATTGTTTGCGGAAGTTCATTTTTGAGCCAATTTGACAAAGATCGATTGTCAATTATTTCTAGAAATCTCCGAATGTCATCAACGATAAAAGAATCGGAAATACTGTCAAACCAATTGTCATCTTTTAATGTGCTATTTGCTGATTTTAATATTTTTTTAACTTTTTCTATAGAAAAATCATGTTTTTCCATATTTAATTTTTTTATAATCTCTAAAAATTCCTTAGCAATTTTATCGATGTCACTGCCTGCCATTTGTGGCAAACGGCTAAATGCTCTAAAAATTCTTTTTATTTCATGTTTTGGTATGTTTTGTACAAGTTGACTGGCATTTTCTTCTCCTGCTAGGGCAAGAATTGCGGCAGCTTTTTGCTCTGGAGTCATTTCTCTGCTTTCTAAAAAAATTGATTTTTCTACATTCTAGCTCTATTTTTATCTTTTAGTACAACTATCCTAACGAAAGAGGATTTTTTATGTCAACTATAGAACAAATCGAAGTCAAAAAACAAAGTGAAATTAAAATCAATGAAAACAAGTACACACGCGTAACATCGCATTTGGTTTTGAGTGCGCATTTAAATGCTGCAAATACGCTTTTTGGTGGATTGCTTATTCAATGGGTCGATGAATGCGCTGGTATATTTGTGATGGAAAAATTAAAAACCCATCTTATCGTAACAAAAAAAATATCTGAGGTTTTATACAATGAGCCTTCACGTTTAGGTGATGTGCTTGAGCTTTTATGTCGCATAAAAAAAGTGGGTAAGACCTCTATAACAGTAGAGTGCGTGGCAAGAGCGAAACAGATTGACAGTGATGACCGTCTCCGTATTATTCTTAACTGTGATTTAGTCTTTGTAAAAATAGATAAATTTGGGAAGCCCTCCCCGCATAATTTTATTTTAGAGGATAATTAGCGTATGCTCTTGAGAAAAGCATTTTATTATTTGTCCAGTGATGAATCCACTTGTCTATGGGAACCTTCGAAAGAAAGAATAGAATCTTCAAACATTGTCCGATTTATCAAATATCTTAACAATAAATATTCACTAAATCTTACAAACTATGAAGAACTTTATAATTGGTCTGTCTCTATAAATACAAATGATAAAGGGTGTGAAAAATTTTGGTCCAGTCTATGGGATTTTTGTCAAATAAAAGCAGAAATAAAAGGAGAGTGTATTCTGCAGCATGGCGATGATTTTTTAAATGCCCAATGGTTTTCTCAAGCGCGACTCAATTTTGCAGAAAATTTGCTCAGAAAAAAAAACAATGACACAGCCTTGTATTTTCGGGCTGAAAATATTTTTACTCGTAATATTTCTTTTCAAGATCTTAACAGTCAAGTTTCTAAACTTCAACAATTTTTAGTTGAAATAGGCATAAAGGAAAATGATCGAGTTGCTTTGTTTGTACCCAACTCAATCGAAGCCGTTATTTTTTTATTAGCATCAGCAAGTTTAGGAGCGATTTGCTCTTTTTGTTCACCTGATTTCGGAGTGCAAGGAGTTGTTGATCGCTTTGGTCAAATTGAACCTATTTTATTTATCTACACAGATAAATGCGTCTATAATGGGAAAGTATTAGACAACCAAGAAAAAGTAAATGAGATTATTAAAAAAATTCCTTCACTTAAAAATATTATCTGCGTTTCTTATTTTAACGTAAAAATTTCTCTAGAAAATATGAAAAATTTTCAAAATATTTCTTCATACGTATATTCTGAAATTTTAGAAAAGTATGATGAAAAAGAAATTATTTTTAAACAACTGCCTTTTAATCATCCACTTTATATTATGTATTCGTCAGGTACGACTGGTATTCCAAAATGTATCGTCCATGGAGCTGGAGGAACGCTTTTACAGCATTTAAAGGAACATATTCTTCACTGTGACTTTAAAGCCAATGACAAAATATTTTATTATTCGACTTGCGGGTGGATGATGTGGCAATGGTTGGTCTCTGCTTTGGCTTCTGAATGTTCTTTGTTACTTTATGATGGGTCGCCGTTTTCTCCCGATCCTCAAGTTTTATTAAAATTCATTGATGAAGAAAAAGCTCAATTTTTTGGAACCTCTGCAAAATATATCGATTCCCTTAAGAAATTGCATTGTCAACCAAACAAAACTTTTGGATTTAAATCATTAAAAACTATTGGTTCAACAGGTTCGCCGTTACTAGCGGAAAGTTTTGATTTTGTCTATGAAAGTATTAAGAAAGATGTCTGTCTTTCCTCACTTTCCGGTGGGACAGATATTATTTCTTGCTTTGTATTAGGAAATCCTATTGGCAAAGTTTATCGGGGTGAGATTCAGACCCGTGGGCTTGGTATGAAAATAGAAGTTTATGATGAAAGTGGAGAAAGTGTTTTTCAACAAAAAGGAGAAATGGTTTGCACTTTTCCATTTCCTTCTCAGCCGGTTTATTTTTGGAATGATCATGAAAAAGTAAAATACAGAGCAAGTTATTTTGAGCGTTTTAAAAATACATGGCATCATGGAGATTGGGTTGAAATTACGCAGCACAATGGAATCATTATTTATGGTCGTTCTGATGCTACTCTAAATCCCGGTGGAGTGCGAATTGGCACAGCTGAAATTTATCGACAAGTAGAGCAATTTGAAGAAGTTTTAGAGTGTATTGCTGTAGATCAAAACTGGAAAAATGATAATCGAATTATTTTATTTTTGCGATTACGAGAATCTTTTTCGTTAACGGAAAAATTAATTTTAGATATTAAAAATTCTTTACGAAATAACTGTTCACCACGTCATGTGCCTGCAAAAATTATTGCAATCCCTGATATTCCTAAAACAAAATCAGGAAAAATTGTAGAAATAGCCGTGCGTAATATAATTCATAATATTGAAATAAAAAATAAGGAATCCATGGCAAATCCAGAGTGTCTTACTTTTTTTAAAAATATAAAGGAATTGAATATGGATTGATTCAGATTACTTTATTTTTTTGAAAGCCATTGAATTTTATTTTTTCAAATATATCCATTGAATTTAATTTAAATAATAGCTCTTGTACTTCTGTTTTATCGTTTGAAAATAAAATAAAAAAAATCCGGGTTTTAACGAAATAGTATTGATAAAGAAATGAAAGCCAAATGTAGTTTTATATTGCAGAGGGCTCGTAGGTAAAATAAAATCAAGATTTTTAGAAACATTTAGAATTAATTCTTTTCCAATTTCAGGTTAATATTTGTTTTTTGCAGTGCTGTGACTACCCAAATCAATTTATTCAATTTTAACAATGCAGAGTTTAGCTTTTACAACTTTGAGAATTTATGATCCTTTGCTGAAAATAATTTCTGTGAAAGATTTTCCATCGCAGTTAATATCAAATTTTATCACATAATAGTTTAAATCACGACCTGTATTTTTGAGGCCGTCTGTAGAAAAGAAATGATAGAGCTCTATGCCATAAGGAATTAGGTTTTGAGGTGCGACCGAAGTGCTTTTGTTTCCGCATGATATAATTACTAAAGTACAAAGAAATATGATAAGAAATCGTAGTATTTTATTCGACATACTTTAAGTCTCAAATAAAACATTAGAATATCTGAAAACAGTCAGTGATAATAATTTCACGATCCATCTTAAATTTCGATAGATTTTTTGCAAGCTTTAACATGGTTTGCCAAGCTCATTAAGCTTTTAACCAATTGAGGGGATGTTCTAGAGTTGGTTCTGCAATGACGAAAATCTCCCCTGGTAAGGGCATCGATGCCTCACCAGTGCTGTTTCTTTTGGGGTATTTTGGGAACAAAATATAGCCATCTTTAGGGCTTTCTAAGGGATTTTGTCTTTCATCGGCTCCTACGATCATGTTTTTAGTAAGCTTGTGAAAATTACTAAACCCAGCATTTAAACATTTCTTAGGTGAATCAAATGGCTCTCTATGCGAAATTGTTAAGAACTCAAAGTCATTGTTTTTTCGACTGAGTTTTTCAATGGAGATACCACTGCTAAATACCTTATCGATACATTTAAGTGCTCTTTTTAAGACTGAAAAAGCAAGAGTTTCTGCAGAGTCAGAAAAACCTTGTTCGCCAAGTTCGAGGGTGATGCCTATTTTTTGCAAGCTGCGTACATATTCATCGCTGCACATTCCAGCTTGGGAAAAGGGAGCTCCTTTTTTACGTGTGACAAGAGTGGAAGCTCCTCCCACGGCACGGGCCCAGTGGTAACTGTCATGATTCATTTCAAATATATAGAATGGCTTGAGGCTTGGCATTATGGTTTGATGGAAATCGATAAAGACATCTGCACTTTTTAAGAGAGGCATGAGTTCAACAGCGCGTTTCCTTTCAAGTGTTAATTTGCCTTTATAACTCTCACCAAAACTACGATTGAGATCGCTTTCAACATAGCGTAAGTCTTTTTTAGCCGCTTCGATATTGCCTAGAAGAAAAGAAACTTTTCCGCCAAAGCTGAGTTCTTTTTGTAAAAGTTTATTTATACATTTAATAATTGCGGGCAGAGAGCCTGTTTCGTTACCATGGATAAGTCCAGCAAAGACAATATGACCTCTATGCTTATTAAAATTTAAGGTGAGAGTGTTTGACAAATTGCTATTTAATTTTTTTTCTAATTGCATAAACTCATTTAAATAAAGATCTAGTTTTTCTTTTTTAGAATACAGCACAGGGTTTCCTTATAGTTAATAAAGAATGAACAAATAACCTTTGTATACTATATTTTATTTATTTGAAAAGCAATTCTTGAAATCTGAATTTTTTAGATATTAACAAAATAAAAAATGTAATAAAATAGAATACGAATTGACATCTATTCATTCTGTATTTATATTTTTTTGCATGTTTATGATTTTAATTTTATTTTGAGATCATATGCATTTTTTAATTTATAAATATTTATTAAAGAGGTTAGCCTTGCCAATTTATGTATACGAACCAACAATTTGGTCCGAAAATGAATCCGTCAATGACTGTTGTTTTTTCGATACATTGCAGTCACTTAATGCCGAGCTATTAAAAACGTGCCCGACTTGTGGACGTGCTGTTCATCGGGCTGTCGCTGCTTTTAACATTAACTCTCAAGCTCAGTCAGCAAGTGCTATAGCAAATAATTACTCTGCTTTTGACAAGACAAAGGGAGACTCTCCTGCTGCAAAAGCTGCGCGTTTAGCTATGCGGCATGTCTGTGGTATGGGATGTAAGCATTAATTAAGTTCAAAGTGTTATTTAATTTCTTGCCCTATAATTTTAAATCTTAATCCTTTCATTTCGACATTCAAATAATAATTATCTGGATTTGCATTAATAGTGTATCTTTCTTTAGTGCTATTTAAAATAGTCACCTTCCATGTACCTTGGGAGGACTCCTGAAAAAAAGCATTCGACAAATAGGAAAAATTAAATTCATTATTCTTTATTAATTCATCATATCTAAATAATGGATAGATTTTGGAGGTTAGTTCAGTATCATTATGGCTAACTAATGAATTTCCAGGGTATCATAATATATTTTTTGTATGTAATGGTGATTCTATTTTGATACCAATACCATCGGATTGAAAAGTATCAAGAACAGGCGTAACTTGGATAGATTCTATCTTGAAATTTTTATTTACTTTTATTTCAAAAACTTTACTTTTATTTGGTTCGATTACTTCATTAAACACTTGATCAACAATATATTCCTCAGCTCTTCCGATAAATTTAGGATATTCTGTTTTACGCGCTTCCTCTAGCGCTTTATTTGCATCAATCAGACCAAAACCATAATAATTATTATAATGAAATTTTTCTGCGGAATGATTCACTATCCATTGATCTTCATCCCAAAAATCTTTAAAATTATTATTAAAATGGGCCATTTCCTCTAGAATTTTTATACAATATGGCTTTGGTTGAAATGAGGATACTTTAGAATAATTAGCTGTCTTCGCTAAAATATACTTTACATCTCGCAAAGATAGGTTTGGATTTGTCTCTAATATAAGTGCAATCACTCCACTGACCATTGGTGCAGCTGCAGAGGTTCCTGAAAAACTTATTGTATAATTATTTTTCATTTCATCTGGTAATGCACGCGTTTCAAAAATGGAATCATAATCAAAAGGATTATTATGAATGCGCGTTGTGAAGATTGCAGGTAGATATTTTTGCTCATAGACATCCGTTTTTGGCACTGCTGATAGGAGATGGTCATTTTTTTGCGCACTTTGGTTGTTGCCACCAAAAGCAGTGATCCAAAGGTTAGCACCTATACTAGAAGACCTATTGATGATACCATGAGACATAGCATTCGCAATAGTAATAGTATATGGGTTTGAACTGATTAAATCCACTTGAGACATAACAGGGCGTAAAGATTTATAATAGAGCTTCTGTTGTTCAGTCAAAGTTGCAATTCCATTATAAATAAGATCTTCATCTATATTTTTGGAATTTAAAGCTTTTTCTGAATCGCAAGTGGAATTTCCGCCAGATTTTACGATTATAAAACCGTCAGGATTATTTGCAATTTTATAATTGTCTTTTATTTTATTATTTATTATATATTTTTCTCTTCTGTCACTATCGTTGTAATAAAATAAACCTGAACTACCAAAGCTTTCATTAATGAAATTGAACTTTTTTTTCAAAGCATAATCATATAATTTAATTCTCTGATCAAATAATGAAACTTTATTTTTATTTTCCAAATCACTCACTATATTTGCAGAGCCTATTTTTGCTTTAGGTGCTATTCCTGTAAAACTATTTGCAAGAGGTCTCGCTGCTATAATACCAGCAACATTAGTGCCATGATTCGATTCTGTGTCTTTTTCTGTTTTGCCAATTTGTATTACTGGATTTATATTTTCAGCTGCTGGATTTTTTAAAAAATCAATTGAGCTGTTAGCTAATATACTATCTTGCAAATTTGGGTGATTAAAATCCACACCACTGTCTGCAACTAAAACTTTTACATTATTGCCTGTGATCGTGTTAGGCAAAGTAATATTTATATCATATCCTGTTTTTGCCACTCTAAAGTTTAACATTGTTTGGCCCGTATTTTTTAAATACCATTGTTGCTCGAACAGAGAAGAAATAATTAATGGTTGCTTTTGAGCTGGTGGAATATAACTTGGAGTTTTATTTTTTTCAAATATATCACCACAGCCAGCAATTAAAAAGCATGCTATAAAAAAAAGAGATATTTCTTTAAATTTAAACATAACAATATTCCTTCGATATTACTATTCTGCTTTTGGAAATTGAGTTATAATCTCAATATTTATGTTTTTAACCTTCAGATGAGCTTTTAAGTTTTTAAATGTGTTCATTATATTTGAATTTTTCACAGCGCGCGCAACAAGAATTCTATCTTTTGGATATGACGAAATTATTTGAATATCATACTGATTCTCAAAACGTTTTTTATCGGTTATATTGTCATTTAAAACAATAATAAAATATCCATTTATGACCCCAACAGTTAAAGTATTTTTATCATAAACGACGAGAGAATAATTTGGATTGAAATGTTCAGGTGAATTATGAATTTTGTCAGATTTACTTGAAACATAATAAAAATTTTCATCTTCCCAAAGTACTTCTTTCATTAAATTATTAAAATGATTTTTATCAATTGCTAAAATATTTTCTGCAAAGTACCATTGAGATTCACTTGGAACTTTTTGTTGAGAAGCATTCATTAAAACGTTTTTAAAACCTTTTTCTTCATACAAGATTTTTAAATTAGACTTTTTTTGTTTGAATTCTTGAACTTTATGTTTTTCTTTGTCTATGATTTCCTTTTCAACTTTTTTCTCATTCTGTATAGCGTTCATATTATTTTGCTGAGATTGTTGCTCTCTCTTCTCTTTTTTTAAAAAAATAAAAATACTGATTATAATAACCGCTGTTATTGATAGAAGGATGACAATATTTTTAGTTTTCAAAAAAACCTCCATGATTTATTTAATTTGGTATGTCGGCATTTTTTAAAACTGATTAATATCAAATAGACATTTTTTTTTATTATCGTGGCACATATTATCTATTAAATTTTAAGGCAAAATTTGCAGTACTAATTTTTAATATAATGCAATTATTAATGGTCAATATGCTTTTTATATATTTTAAAATTCTGATTTCTTATTGCGCATGATTATTATTTTTATGAGTCATAATATGGAGTGATGATGAAATTATACTAGTACTACTTCGTTAATTAAAAATATGTTATATTTAAGTCCTCGAAATATTTTTTTGAGGTTGAATCATGAAAATAGCAAATATAAAAGATCTTTCATTAAAAGTTTCACAATTTATCGATGGTTTTAGATCGGTTTTTAAAAGAAATGATAGAGTACATTGGTGTAAAACTTACATATATGGATTGATATTAGATGGCGAGAGAAAATCTATAGGAGCAATGGCATCAAGAATTTCAAATGCAAATGAACAGTCTTTACAGCAATTTGTTAATCAAAGTCAATGGTCTTTTCATGAGCTTATTATAAGTTTAAATAAATATATGATTAATAGACTGAAAATGAATGAATTTATTTTTTCTCTCGATGATACAAGTCTTCCAAAAAAGGGGGATGAGAGTGTTGGTGTATCAAGACAATATTGTGGAGTTCAAGGTAAGATTTCTAACTGTCAAGTAATTGTTACCTTACATGCGATTTCTAATAAAATATATTTTCCAGTTACTGCAAGGCTATATTTGCCAGATGGATGGATTAAAAATTCAAAAAAATTAGATAAAGTAAAAGTACCTTTAGAGGAAAGAAACTTCAAAGAAAAGTGGAGAATAGCACTTGATTTGATTGATGAAAGCATCCAGTTATTCAAAATAAAATCATTAGTTTTTGACGCAGCTTATGGGTGTAATAGAAATTTTCTAAATGAACTTGATAAGAGAAAAATAAATTTTGTAGGACATATTAGAAATAACGAGAAATTTTGGTCAAAGAATATTCCAATAAAAAGTGTAGTTCCGAGAAAACGCAATTTACAAACAAAACTTAGAGATTATGACAATCCTGTAGATAATAGATATAAGCCCCGCTCTGCTTTAAGGATAGCAGAAGAGTTATTTTCAAAAGGAAGTAATATCAAAATAATTCAAATCCGACGGAAAAATGAAAATATAAAAGTAGAATATGTTGCTACAAGAGTTATGGAATGTATTTCAAGACCTTGGCAAAAAGTTGGAAAAGAAAGATGGCTTCTAGTTGAAAAAAGAAAAGATGGAGTTTTAAAATATTATATTTCAAATTATTCAAAAACTTATCCAAAAGATGAAATAATAGAACTCATGCATAAAAGATGGAAAATTGAACAGGGATACCAGATTTTAAAAGAAGAATTGGGTCTTGATCATTATGAAGGGCGTTCGTGGTTAGGATTGCATCACCATATAGCTTTATGCTTTTTAGCATATTATTTTATAAATGAATTCGATAAAAAAAAACTTGAGATCTCATTTTCTGCTGTAAGGCGATATATAAATCGTATTTTTCAAACTATTTTTTGTCCATTTTGTGATAATACTTTTCCTTGCTTTCCTAAGCTTATTTTAAATACTTCTTAGATTTAACGAAGTAGTACTAGAAGCTGTCCAACATAATTTTTAAAGGAGATTAATTATTTTTAAGAGGATGATACCTTAGTTTTCGACAAAAAAAACAAAAAAGGTACCATCATGGAATATAAAGAATTTTTAAGTGCTTCTCAAATCATGATTCTATTTTTACCAGAGATCCGATCAAGGAAGCACGATCCAGCAGAAATTCTTTCTGCAATATTTTATAAATTAATTACTAGTATTCTATGGAGGAATTTAAGCAGAGAAAATCCGCCGAAAAGTACTTGCTAATACTGGTTTAAAAGCCTCTCAAAGTTGGATGCATGGAAAGAAACTATACACAGTTTTTTTGCAAGCTATAAAAAATATTTTGGTGTAAATTTAAAACCAGTTTCAGTAGTTGGCTTTTTGTAAAAGTTGTTAAGGGTGGAGCAATGATCGGGAAAACTAAGATTGGAAAAGGAACAAAAGTCATGCAAATGGAAGACAAGGAGGGGCTCTAAGTTTCTTTGCATATTTAGTTACTGAAAATGTAAGAATTTCCTCTAAAAGCTCTATAAAAGCTTGAGCATTAGCAGTTAAGAAGCCAATATCAAAACCCTGGGATCAAGTCGTTGCTTATGTAAGATGTCCAGATGGAACTCAAGTTGAAATATGCGCACCTGTGAATTGCTAATGTATTCTGTTAATTCCGTTCGAAAAATAAAATTGTTTTTGGCTTTTTTTGCAGATCGCGCATGGTTTGATCGCCGCGAGCTATAGCGGTTGCTCGGGTGATTTTCCCTTTTTCAACTTCGAAGATTAGGACCCCGATTTTTTGCATCACCATAAAAATACCGAGACCAGCACCGGCCGTATTTTGGCTTATACCGACTCTTGGTTCTTTTAAACCGAGAGCATGACAGATGTATTTTTCGATCACACCACCGTAAAATGTGCCAAATTGATCGCTAACTGAGAGGATAAAGTTTAAGGTATCAAAAATACAAAGTAAATTTACTTTTTCTTCTTCACTCAAGGCTATGGGAATACTTCTGTCGGTTGAAGCACGTTTGGGGTTTGCATCCCATATCGCATTCATCAAAAACTCATCTAGAATATCCCCCATGCTCTTTGCATAGGAGCTGGTGCCGGCTACAAGTTTATCTTTATTTTTTTGTATTTCTTCTTGGAAAAAATCTGTTACTTTTTGCTGAAGTGTGCTTCTTTCGGATGAGTGAATAACGTCATGCTTAAAGCAAACGTTATTTTCTTTATCAAAATAGGAACAGATTCCTTTTTTATCTGGAGAATTTTTAAAAACAAAAATATGGGTCAAAAAGATTTTAAGGAGATCGTTAGGAGGATTTCCAATGATAAAACGGATCTTCTTTAATTCATCTTTATGGCTTTCGAGTTCAAAAGACTCCTTTTCCTGTGGCATTAAGATAAAGTTTTCATTTACTAAAGTATTATTTTTTTTAATAAAACAAATAAAGTCATCCACATCTAGAATAAGAAAGGCTTGAGGATTCGATTTGAGCTGGTTCATGATTTCATGGTTGCTAAGATTTTGCAGTAGGGGAATTTTTGATTCATCACACACACTTTGAAAAGCATTCATCTGTGCCGGCGTAATCCGCTTATTCAGGTTTTCAGCTATATAGAGAGTGGTTGATGTCATCATAAGCCTTATAAAACTAGTTTTACAAAATTGTGACTCTTTTTATACCCTTGGTCAAAGTGATATGTCGGTCTTATTGAGAGAAAAGTTTACTATTTAAACAAATAAAGTGTCTCTCCTGTCGCCAATTGACGCTTTGGCAAATTTAAATCCTCCCAACTTGAATCTCCATTTTCATCGACATTTTTATTGTAGCAAAGAGCGCTCATGATAAGGTAATGGCGGTCTTTTTTAGATTTGACATCAATGCGGGCAAGAGAGTTTTTATTTATTATATTCATGTAGTTACGAATTTGGTGAAGATGCTCTAGGTCTTTTTTTCCTGTTTTAAAATCGACGATCAGAGCAAGTGTGGTCTCAGGAGAGGTATCACAGATTGCTTCCTGCACTTTTATACTTTTTTCTTGTGCAAAATCATAAGCATACTCAAAGCCTGTCTTGAGAAAATCCGATAGGTCATAAAAAGAGAGAAAATCGAGGATATTTCTCGATGAGTTTAGAAAATGCAACTTAGCTTCCCGTTTAGACCAAATTTCAAGCTCATGAAAAGTTTGGTAGGAGTTTCTTTCTAATAAGTTTAGCACAGAAGATTTGCGTGATTTTCTATTTTCAGCTGCTGCATGATAAAGAATTCCTTTCGTTATTTGCATTCTTTGCAATTTTAATTGAGCCAAAATTATATGAATATCTTCTTTCTCAGGTGAATAAAATGAATCTGAGGGATTTGTTAAAGCAATATTTTCGGATTGTGCTTCGATTTTAGGACCTAAAATACATTTGAACGTTTGTTCAACTTCGTTTTTTTTGTTGTCGGTTGAAATTTCAGTTTGTAACTTTAAATTGTTTTTATAAAAAGAGTAGAATTTTGGGCCAAATTCATAGTATGATATATTATGACATTTTGATAAATATAACTTTGCTATATTTTCATCTTCTTGAAACCAAGGTTCAGGCGGAATGGGTGTGGGTAAACTTCTTGAACCTTTTCCTTTGATTTTTTCAGGAGTCCTAAGCATAAAATGACTGTCTAAATATTTTAAAAAAACCTCTATTTCCAAAAATTTTTGCATAGATTTTTCATCGCTTTTTAATTCATGGATATTATCGCGAATGCCTTTCTTCTTTCCCCGAATGGGTTGAAATAAAATAAGATGAGACTGTGCACGCGTGAATGCTGTGTAAAAAACTCTTTGACGTTCGAAATCTTTTTCAACTTTATTTCTTAATTTTGCAAACCAATGAACTTTACTTAAGCTACCATCTTTTTTATATTCAATTGCGTGATCTTCATCTGTGAAATAAATATTTTTAATTCTTTTCAGAACTGAGAGTGAATTATCATCATCCTGTAACCAAGAAATATCGAGAGTTTGTGATGACTGTGCGACAGTAAATTTCCCACCGCTTTTATCGTTAGAACTATTGGGTAAAAAGCAAACAATTTTCCATTGCAAACCTTTAGAGGCGTGGACTGTTTTGACTTCGAGTGCATCTATTGTTTGATCAATTTCGTTTTTGAGTGCGTGAATATCCCAATTTTCAATGGAATCTGGAAAAAAATAATCGAAAATTTGAGCCGTATTTTTCTTTATTTTTTCATCTATCTTTTTTAGGAGTGCGCAATTGAAAGAGGGGGAAGAAAGTTTGGATATGAGTGTTTTGGCAAATGGATCCATCTTTGCACAAAAGACAGACGCTTGTAATTTAGAATCTTGATTAACATGTAAATCAACGATGCTCCACCTTAAAAGTTGCCAGGCCTTGTAAAAATTATCTTTTGCAATATTTTGATAAAAATGAATTAATTTTAAAATATTATTTTCAGGATTTTGGCCATTTTTAAGTTGTACGAAGTAATTTTCTGTTTCTGTATGTGAATAAGGAGAGAGTGAGCTTTGCATGATTTCATATAAATCATAAGAGTCACTTTCAAACGCGAGCGATTTTGCCAAGGCCAAAGCAACATTTAATTCTTGCAGATCTATTTTTAATTCTGCATTTTTTGCACTGCATTTAATGGGTATATTAAATGCCTTCAACTTTTCAGTTATATAGAGAGCATCTTTATTTGTTTCACATAAAAAAACAAAATCTGACCAATTATAGAGTGAATTATCTTTGAAGGATTTTAAATAATGAGCGTAATAAGTGATTGCATAATCTTTTAGTGAAGTTTTTTCTGCATTTAATAAAGCTATAAGCTCTGAGTTACTTAAGCGTTCACTATTAAGCGAAGCTGAAACTAAGAAAATCGAAGTGGAATAATCTATAGTATAATTTTCAAATGAATTATTTAGAAAATTTACTTTGGGTTCATGAGCTTGTAGAGAAAAATTACCAACTTCAAGTGGATTGTCATCAATGTATTTATTTAATGATTCTTTAAAAAAATATGAGTTTATAAATGCACTGGGAAGCGTTGGATTATTCCAAGAAAATGTAATATTTGCAAGCTTGTTAATTTCGTTTAAAAGGGTTGCAGTTGATCGGAAATTCTTTTTCAGCTCAATGTGTTTCCAAACTTCATTCTTTTTTAAATTTTGGAAGACATCGACGCTTGCACTGCGAAAACCATAAATACTTTGTTTAGGATCTCCTACAACCACCATACGTGCTTGGCACTCTTTTACTAGGTGCGATAAAATTGCATGTTGGATGTGATTAGTGTCTTGATACTCATCTACAATCAGTTCTTGAATTTGAATAGGAATATTACTTTTTAAATTTTCTTTTAAGAAAACGGTTTTGTCTGCATAGGTCAATTCGCCTTTCAACAATCTTTTTTCGTATTGATCTCGAGCAATTTTATGCATATCAAATAAAAGAAACATAGTTGCAGGATGGACATTTTGTGCAGAAATTCGGATATCTTTTTCACTAGCGGAAAGAAAATTTTCACTGCACATTGTTGATAATAAATTTTCTAAAGTTCCTTTACTTTTTTGATACCCTTTTTTAAAACCGCCAGATAAAATGAAATCAATAGCGGAAAATTTTTGAAATTCGCTCAAGGAATTATTTTTAAAATAAATTGTAAGTGCTCTATCAAGCTCTTGGCAGACTATATTTTCATTAATAAGTTGAAGTTTAGGGGGCATGGAGTTAATATTTTGCAATGTATTATAATTTCCCCACCAAGTTGGGTAAATACACTGCACAAGTTCTGCAAAAAAACTATCGATAGTGGAAATATGGATGAGTGGATATAAGTCCTCTGACTTCTGTTCCCGGAGTAATTTTTTTTCAACTCTTTCAGCAATTTCTTTTGCCGCATCCTTGGAAAAAGTAACTACAAAGAGCTTACTTGGATTGACTGTTATAGAAGGGTTTTTATGGTTTAATAACCAAAAAATCCGTTCCGTTAGCACTTGCGTTTTGCCCGCTCCCGCTCCTGCTTCAATAATGAGATGTCGCTGTGGCTCTGATTTTTTTGGAAAAAATTCTATACAACTTTTTTGTTCTAAAGTAAGTTCAGCCATCGTTTTCGCTTTCTTCATTTTCCGCAATATATTTATTTGAAACGGGGCAGATATTTTTATAATCACAAAACGTACATTGTGCAGAATTGATAGGATTAGGGAAGAAATTACCTTCTCTTAGATTTCTTGCATATTCGCTATATTCTTCATAAAGTTGATTATAAAATGCTCCGTCTTTTACCATTGGTGGAGAAAAATCATATTCAAGAATAATATTTTTTTCTTCATCTAAATTTTTAAGTTGAAAAAGAGAAAAAGATTTTATACAATGATAATAATCGTCTTCTTCATTTAAAAGTTTTTGTGCGGCCCATGCCAAAGAATAAAGTCCACCTTGCACACTTAATTTATAGCCTGATTGTGTGTACTTAATTTTTGAGGGCAGCAAAGTTAATTTTTGCTTTTGCTTTGAGGCTTTCGAGGTTTTATAATCGATAATATGCAAGCCATCGGGTGTTGCATCGATTCTATCAATTTTGCCAATAAAAGTTAAATCTTCAAGGTTGAGTTTGATATTGCGTTCTCTCTCCACACCTGTTTTTTTATTAGGAATATTTTCAGTGAATATTTTTTCGAGCATAAGAAAGCGATAAAATGTTCGTTTTACTGTTTCTCTTTCAATATCTTTTTCAAATAAACTTTTATCGGTGTCTGGTAATTGCCAGAGAAGATCTATATTTTCTTTAAAAATGGCAATAATTTGTTTTCCATATTCACTATTGGCTTTATCTATTGCGGATATGAATAAATTGTACCATATTTCTTTTTCTGAACTTATAAAGTGCTTTTCATCCTTCAAATTTTCAAGAATATTCTTATAGATTACAGACATTACAGAGCTATAATTTATATTGCCTAGAGTGATAACTAATTTTGTAATTATCTGCTCAGCAATACTATGCATTTTACTTCCTATGGCCATATTATCTATATTCAAACTCTCATTTTTTAATTTTTTAATTGCCAATAAATCTGAGAGAAAGTATTGAAAAGGACATAATATATATCGTTCAAACTCAGTAATTGAAATAAAATCTTTTGCTTGAAAAAAACGCGTTTTCCAATCGGGTATTACAAAGTTTGGGTTTTGACTCGGTAAATATAAGCGTGTGTATAAATGCGAGTGAGAAAAAACAGGAAGCTTTTCACCCAAAGAAAAAATATTTTGTTCGGGTTTTAAATAACTCGGAAAATTTTCGAGTTCTTCGCTATTTTCAAGCCAAAATTCGATAGGAATTTTGTGCGTGCATAGATTTTGCCAAAAACCTCGATACATGATTTCACTTGCTGGGAGATCGATAATAACGCCTTTCCGTCTTAAAATTGAAATGGCATTGTTGAGGACTTTGACATGAAAACTTGAAGAAGTAGGGGCATGAGCTCGTCCAGCAGCTATAATTTTAATTGGTAGATTTTCACCATTAAGAAAGGAGAGAGCTCTCGGGCATTCTGAAATAGGGTGAGGATTTTCTAAGAAGATTGTTTCGCTTTCAATATTTTTTTTGAAAAAATAGAAAAGAGAGTTTTTATCAAGCTTTCTATATTTTAAGCCATAACTTTCAGAAATATGACTTAGAGTATCTTCTTTGGAAATAAGTGAAATAGCATTTAAATAATTTTTAAATAAATCATCTATTTTGGGAAAAAATTTATCAGCATCAGTATAATTTATATTATTATTTTGCCATGCATCAATGTCATTGCTTGTAATAGCATAGGAACCTCCTGCATCAGAACGTGTTTCTTTAAAACTTCCAGGGTCAAAATCTGCTAACAGTGTGAGGTTATTTTTATTTGCAAGAGTTGAGGTTAACATTTCAAAATAGCTGTGTTTATTATCAGCAACCCAATATGAAATGTTGGACAAATTTATATCAAAACTTTTTTGAATAGCTGAATCGTGCGCATTTTTATTCTGATTTATTATTGTCCTTGAGTAATAAAAAACGTTTGAAGTAAAATTTAAAATTTCACGAGCCTCAAGGATAGCATTTTTAAATTCTTGGACAACAATACTTTGAAAATTTCCTGGCTTAATGCATTCATGTTCAAGAATTTCCTCTATATTTCTCTTTACTATATTTGTGTATTCAGGAGCTGAGACCCATAAAATATGGCCCTTTAAAAACTGAATAGGCAATTCCAATTCAGCTTGTTTTTCTTTATTCAGCAGATGTGAACGGAAAGAAATCTGTAAGTATTCATTTACGAAACTTTGTAATCGTGAGTAATTTTTTAATTCTAAAGATGCATATTGATAGACCGCCATGATTTGGCGGAGAGCAAGTTCGTTGATTTCTTGAATTGAGTGAATATGTTCTTTTTCTTGGGTGTTGATAATCAATTGAATAAAATTTAAATCTTCTGGCCAACTTGTATCGATAAGGGAAAGAATTTGTTTAGCGAGGGGAAGTGAGTCACTGCTGGTATAACCAAATAATTGTAATATAATTTCAAGGAAATGCTCTTGAGTTATTACATCTAAGTATGGTTTATTAATAAATTCTGGAAGTTCAGATAAGATTTTTTTGTCAGTTGTTGAGGCCAGAGTAGCACAAAAATTTCTTGCTAAGCTGTCAAGTGTGTACATCGAAATACCCATCACGGAATTAGATGGCTCACAAGCTGGATTGTGTTTTTCAATTTCATGAAATAATTGATTGCGAATGGCTATGAGATCTTCTTTTCTTTCACAGACAACAGACCAATTTATATTCTCATCAATTTGTTGTTTCGCACAAAAATTTTTAGCAAATTCTTTTATGCTTTTATGTTGGCACAGAAACATCGAATCTTCAAAAAAATTTTTCTTCACTCTGATTACCCTTAATTAATAAATGCACAGGTTATATGCGCATATCTAAGAAAGCTAATAGAATAGCTATGACTTGACAATAAAAAGACAGAGTCTTTTTTATTAATTTAGACATTTATTTTGATTCTTTGTAAAATATCCTCTGGCTTTTGTATACAAAAAGCACCATTTTTTATGAGCTCATGACAGCCAACGCTGTTTATACTGTCAATGCTTCCTGGTAAGGCTCCAACGTCTATGCCGAGTTCACAGGCTGCATGTGCTGTAATGAGGCTTCCACTCGTAAGGGTGGCTTCAACCACGAGAACAAAGTCGGCCATAGAAGCAATAGTAATGTTTCTTTGCGGAAAATTCCATTTCTGAGCACTTTCGTTGAGGCAAAATTCGCTTAAGATAAGTCCATGAGGAGATTTTTTTAAATTGAGAAAAAGTTGGGTATTGCTTGGCGGGTAGGGATTTATAAGCCCATTACCTAAGACGCAACATGATTTTCCATATTGAAGGCCGACTGCTTGAGCTGTTGTGTCTATACCAATGGCTCCGCCAGATATGATTGTACAGCCTGCCAGCGCAAGTTCTTTAGCAAAACGGTAAGCTTGCTCTCTTCCATATAATGTCGGTCTGCGTGAACCTATGATAGCAATTTTTGGTTTATTTAGGATCTTAGGATTTCCTAAATACTGTAATGCTAGTAAATTGGGGTGAGGAATTTTCTTAGATAATGCACTTTCAAATTGTGCCCGGGTAAGTAATTTAGGTTCTGCGGCAGAAGAAATATGAGTTAGCAATTGATAGTTTTGTATAAGTTTTTTTTGTTTCTCTATACTGGCGCAACAATGTGAGACAAGGGATGTGAAATCGATAGGAATCGATTTATTGAGCAGAAAGTCTAAAGCTTGGGCGCGTTCCAAGGGAGATAAATTGACTTGTAATAGCCACAGCTCTTGTGAGCCTATTGCTTTTTTTGCAGAGATTTTTTCCATGTAATCAGACCTTTTTTATAATATAGAGACATGAAATCAGACATTTTTCTTATAATCTTTATATTTTTAAAAAAAAGGGATTGAAAAAATGGATCAATTTTTTAAAAGAAGTGATCATAAATTGTACTAAAATAGGCTCACTTCTTTTAAACTATTTTAAGATGCAAATATTATTGAGTTCGCAAAACGGCTTATATTTGTAAAACCAATTTCATTCGGATCAATTTTTAAAATACTGTTTTCTAAGTCTAATGTACATTTATAAATCACTCCTCTGTTCTCTTTGTTTTTTGCACTTACATATAAATAGTTTTTTGTTGCAAAGATTGAGCTACCAAGTTCTTTATTGAAGTATCAAATCCTTTTGGGCTATTTGTAAGCTCTATTGCTTTACAATTGTCAGCATATAGGTCACAAATATAAACATTACCATAACCATTATAATTTGATAAACGTGCACCTATATAGAGACTTTTTCGTTTTTGCAATCGAATTGGATGAATTAGAAGGCCAGCAAAATTCATTTTTGTCTTTAATTTTATACATTTCTTTTCCGTTAAGTCACATTTAAAAATAATGGAATTACTAGTTTTGTTATCAAGTTCTGTTGTCTAAACAATATCGTTGTTTAAGTTCATGGTTAAATCTGCTTCAAGCTTTGACTCATATAAAAGCGAAAAAGCAATAATCAGTGTTGATAAAAATAAAACAAAAAAATATAATTTGATCCTCAAACCTTGGAAAATGCAGATTAATAAATGTGTAAATTCTCTTATCTTGCATTTACGTGTTTATTTAATATAGAACCGCAGTTCCATATTCATTAGAATTTAGAGGAATCAATGCATTGCATCAATTCATAAATAATCTTAATATATTTAGTAATATTATATCTTTATATTATATTTGCGCTTTTGGTTTTTAATTCATTGAAATTACTTTAAAAAAGTGCACTAAAAAGTGACAAGAGGATGAAAGTGCTCTTACAAAACTGAGAATATTATAAAGCATTCATATTTTTAAATTTCATTTTAATTATTTTATAATTTATAAAAATATAAAAAATTAATTTTTTCTGAAAGAATCCATAATTTTGACTCTTTCAAAAATATGACATATAAGTAATAAGATAAGCTTCCCAAATTACGTAGGAAAATATTTGACTGGTGATATGCAATATGATTTACTCTGTTTAAAGCCATGAAAGCTTAAATAACTGTCATTTTCTATGTGTTTAAAAAATTTACACATTTAGCTTCTGTTTGTGTTTTTTAGCTAAGGAGGGTAAAGAATGAAGGAGAGTCGTTGTCCTTATCATGTCAAACAAGGTTTGGTCGATGCGCATGGGAAACTCGTTCTGAGCGAAGTCTGTGGTGTAAAATCAGCATGTGGTGCAGCTTGCCCCTTTGCCCCATTTACAGAAAGTTCGCATAAAACTTGTCCAAGGTATCTTGCACATACTAGAGGTGGTGAGCGGCAAGTGCTTGTGCCTAAGAATGATATAGAGTATTTGCCTGAAGTGAGTGGAATGGGTAACTTTAGTGAGATAGATCTTTTGTGAACACATCTTTCGATATAAATAGCAAAAAAAGTCAAATGCAAGCAACGATCACTTCTGACATATTGGGAAGTGAGGTTGAGGCTTTTGACATTGGTACCAATGCACTTTTTAAAATTGCTTTATATGTAGGTGTTCCTTCTGGTTCATCTGATGTCGATGATGTTTTTCTCGATATTTTAAAAAAATCACTGACTCAAAGTTCTAAAATTTCATATCAAAGATTCTTTACCTTACTTTCTTTTCATTATTTTAAAAAAAGATTTGTCCCGCAAGCCATCTGTGAAGTGAAGCTTTTAAGAACGGGCTGGTTGCTCACACAGTGCAATGTTGCTGATCTTTCTGGTTTAGATTCCAAAGCTGCACAACATTATTTTAATACACTCGAACAAAAAGTTTTTGTTGACTATATTGCGGGCTGGTCATCTCTTAATAATTGGCTTGAACTTGAGTTTCAAAAGGTACGAAAGAAATTTTTATTTTCTTTACTTAAAAAATATAGTAACTTTATATTATTCTGGTGTCTTATTTTATTAGCTATTTTTATTGGATTACATATTACTTCTAAAGAGAATTCTTTAACGATGTGGGAACAAATTCAGGGATGGTTTGGTTTTATTACACAGCGCTTGCACTAATAGTAATTTAAAACTTAATTTCTCTATTATGGATTGCATACATTTTTCGGTACTAAAATAAACATATTTCCATTTTGTTGAGTAACTCCTGCAATTTCTCCTGCACTGCTGCCTTCCCCCCAGAAGACATCAATTCGTTGAGCTCCTTTAATCGCTCCGCCGGTATCTTGAACAAATGCTAATTGTCTAAATTGCTCTGGTTGGAGATCTTGTAAGTTTGTTTCCGCTTTTAATGATGGTGGCATTTTAAAATCGAGCAAAGTTAAAGTACCAGCAGGGAAAATGCTTTGATCAGCTGCTATGCTTCTTTCTTCTGTGAGTTTTACATTGATATTGCCAAATGGTCCATCATTTTCTAAATTAAAAAAGACAAAAGATTTATTATAATTTAGCACACGGCTTTTTTCGTTTGGATTTCTTTCAAGCCATTCTCGAATGCTCTGCATAGTAATTTTAGATTTTTCTAAATGCCCTTCTTTAAATAATAAAGCCCCAATAGGGCTGTAGTCTCTTCCATTTTGTGATGAATAATGAATGTATTTTTTCTTGCCATTCTCGTACGTCAATAAGCCTGAACCTTGGATTTCTATAAAAAATAGATCAACTTTGTTTTTAACCCATGCAATTTCTAGATTTTTTCGTGACAAAACTTGCTTATCAACAATTTCTTCTCTCGTCCAATAGGGAATAAGTTGATTTTTAAGAACGCGCCCTCTTAATATTTTTCCTTTATAAATAGGGTTAAAATCTTGCAAGTAGACTGAAACTAAATCCTGTGGTGTTTTATACACAGGCGTTTGATATATTTTTGAATGCTTTTCTGAGGCTTCAGCAATTGGAATATAATAACCAGTGTATAAAATATCTTGGTTATCATTAGAATAAACTTTATAGATATCAAAATTATTTTTTAGAGAGATAAGTATATTTTCACTATTTTGGAGTGACTCAAGTAGCTTTTTGCTTGAGCATAAATAACTTTCAGTAGTGAATTTAATATCTTTTAATTGAAAATAAGAGTTGTTACTTTTTTTAGAAAGCCATTTTATATTATTTTCAAGTGAAGTGATGAGAGTTTCTTTTTTATTTTCTCCTTCATTGATAGGAACGTCTTCCCAATCTTCTTTTTTAAAATAATATTTATCTTTTTCTTGAACAGTTTTACAGGATATTATTAGTAAAATAAAAAATAAAAGTGTGGATATTTTCTTGGTTTGCAGCATATTGTGGCCATTTTTTGCTAGAGTGAAACATAAAACAAAGACGGTGACAATATATCTCATTTTATATTTAATAGAAAGGTTTTAGCAAGAATCAGAATTAAGAATTATTCTTTTTGTATCATTAATGTAATTTTTGTTCTATAAAACCAATAAGTTTTTAGAAAGAATCAGGAGGGTTTGCATAAAAAAGTGGTTTAGGTTTTTTGCAACATTTTAAATCAGGCTCTTGAAAGCCAATTTTACATGCAGGAACCGTGATGCAATATTTTAAAGATTCTTTAAAGAATTCAAAACTTGGCATTTCAGAAAAATTATCTTTATAAGTAATAAATGGACTTAAATTATTATCTGCTTGACTATCACTTTGTACAATTATGTTAACTTTTTCTTGAGTTTCAGGAGTGACGGAGGCTTTATTTTCAGTAGTAGGAATTGTTTCTGGCTTTTGAGGAACTCTGCTTTCACTTAGAAAATTACTTTGCTCTTTTTTTTCAACTTTTGTTGAATTATTTTTATCAATAAAGGTGTTTTGTGTTTCGTTACTTTTTTGTGGAATTGGTGTTTCTACCACAGGTTTTGTTTTTTGTGGAGTTGGTGTTTCTACCACAGGTTTTGTTTTTTGTGGAGTTGGTGTTTCTACCACAGGTTTTGTTTTTTGTGGAGTTGGTGTTTCTACCACAGGTTTTGTTTTTTGTGGAGGCGGTATTGTTTTTATTGGTGTTGATTGCTCTGGTTTTTGCACCGCAGGCTTGTCAACAGTCCTTTTCTTTTTTTGTTCTTCAGGTTTTCTCTCTTTTAGAGTGTCTGCAGCAAGACCCTCAGGTGGACTCTTTGGTTTTTTATGAGTTGGATCGTTATTTGTATACTCTTCGTTTACATTTTTTTGCTCTTTTATGATCTTTGTGTTTTTCCAATTATCAAAATTGGGCAGCTTTATAATCTCTCCAATGTATATTAAATCACCATTGTGCTTCTTTTTTTCAGGATTTAACTCAAGCGTTTCTGCAAGTGAACCATTTGGCCCGAAAACAGGACGTAAAGAATGCCTCTTTAGGATGTGAATGAGGGTGTCATTGGCTTGCACTTTATATTCATCAAATTTGAGTTCTTGAGAAAACAGTGAAAAACTTTTAATTAAACAAATCGTTACAACAAATAGTTTGACTATTGTTCTCAAGAAGGAAGACTGAATAACCCTCATTTAGGTCGATCTCCTTCATAACCATGAATGTATCTGTCATTCTTTCGGATTGATTTTTAGAGTTTATTAACTAAATATTAAAAATTATTTAAAATTGATTTGTTAAAAGATTTTGGATTTCTGCTGAATTAAAAAATTCCCTACTATATCAAATGTATAAAGGGAATTTGTGAGCAATTTAGTGACTGCTATATGTACACTTTTGCGCATGATTTGGACGGATGAGTTGGCCTTCTATCTGAACTTCGTTTAATTCTGTACCACAGCTTGGGCATAGGCCTTTGCAGTCTTCGCGGCAGAGTGGAAGTTCAGGAAGAGCTAAATAGAGAGAATCAATAATAAACTCATCGAGCTCAATAAAATTATTACTAAAAGAGTATGTTTCCAAATCGCTTTCCGATAATTCAACTTCATCATTTGGTTCAGAATTGTTTAAGTATCTAGAAATATTTGAATTTTTATATGCAGAAGAAGTATCTTGGACAAAAAAAGCATTGACCTGAGTCGTGATTTTTTCTCTAAATAATGTAAGGGAACGAACACATTCAAGCAATGGGGAAAATTCAATTTCCCCTTCGACCCTGTACATATTATGTTCTTT
This sequence comes from Fluviispira sanaruensis, assembly GCF_004295685.1. Lineage (NCBI taxonomy): Bacteria > Pseudomonadati > Bdellovibrionota > Oligoflexia > Silvanigrellales > Silvanigrellaceae > Fluviispira > Fluviispira sanaruensis. Next base: position 1,906,953 of record NZ_AP019368.1, on the reverse strand, counting down.
TGAGATTTTCAGTTGTGCTTTGATATTTGCGCATTGTTCTTCTAGAGTTGTCAAAGATGTCGATTTAAGAAACTCTTGGGTCCACTCAGTTAAAATGTCATTAAAATGTATTGAATTTAGGTTGTTAGATGGAGGTCTACCAAACGTAATATTTAAATTTTGTCCAATTTTTGCAATGTTGATTGCAATGGATTTTTTCATCCTTTTCTTTTCCTTTTCCTCTTTATACCTTGTTTTCTTTAGGTAAAATGAATGATCGGCGAATTTTACGGAGAGCTTCAAAACTCACAATGATTCCAGTAAAAAGAATAAAGGCAGAGATGTAAAGAGATTTTTCACCTTTTAATGCGGGAATAAAAAAACCACTCTCATAGGCAATGCCCATAAATGCCGGTCCAATAATTCTTGAAAATGCACCTATAGATTGTGATAAACCAAAGGCAAATCCCTGTGAAGAAGTGGGTGAAAGACGGCTTACGAGAGCATTTATTGAGGGATTAGAGATGCTTGTGCCAATACATAAAAAAGTGAGGGCCATAAAGAGAACATAAGGGTTGGGAGCTAGGATAGGTATCAATATGATGCCAAGTGTCAGACTGAGTTGGCCAAATTGTAAAGTAACAATTTCCCCAAATCGTTTGAGTACAAAGCGTGCTAAAAATGCATTGCCTAACAATGTAATAATACCAATGAATATGTAACTTTTATAAATCATTGTTTCTTTAAAATGATAAGCATCATTTAAAAGTATAGGGAGAAGTGTTTCCACACCCGCAAAGGCAAATATTTGTAACAACATACAAACCATAACTCCTATAAAAGGTCGATTTTGCGCATAAATTTTTAAGTTTTGCTTAATTGTGAGAACTTGTTCAATTGCGGGTTCTTTTTGGGCAGAAGATTTATGAATCATTGCAAAAAGGTTGCGAATGTTATTTTTAGCAAAGTTTGGGTGAGTTTCAGGTTGAAGTTTCAGAAGTAAAATCAAATTGAGACAATTTAAAGCACACGCTGCGATTCCAATCGCCTTAAAGTGACTGTTGGCAAAAATCTGGAGTGTATCGCACAAAAAAATTACAAGTGTACCTATAGCCGGTCCAAAAGAAAATCCGCCGCCGAAAGCCAAACCAATAATGACCATGAACTTAGCTCTTTCCTTTTTCTCTGTGATGTCCGCGATACATGCTTGGGCTGCAGACAAATTACCACTGGCGAAACCTGCTAAAACCCTTGCTCCGACCAATAGGAGGTATGAAGTGGAAAAACCAGTGAGCAATTGAGCAATAGATGAGATAGCTACTGTAGAGATAAGAACTTTTCTCCGACCATAGCGATCCGAAAGATGACCAATAAAAACAACAGAAAGAACTGTCGCCAAAGAAAACCAAGTGGAAAGCAATGTTATCTGTGAGTCGGATGCATGAAAAGTGCGCGCAATTTGCGGCATGATTGGAATGAACATACCAAATCCGAGCAGATCGATAAAAATAATTAAGAAAACAGAAAGCAATATTTTCTTTCGAACGGATTCAATATTTTGTGACATATAAATATTCCAAAAAACTCGGATTGTTATAGGTTGAAAAAAGCTGTTACAATCTATGCTGTGCACAATAGATCTAAATTCTCAGCCATGCAATATAGCTTTGGTTTTTGCGGAGGTTCTTGTTATGATACGAGTGACTCGGCTTGATGGTTCAGATGTTTATATAAATGAAAATAATATCCAATGGATGGAGAATTTACCAGATACCACAATCACGTTTTTGAACGGTGCACGCTTGCTTGTGCGCGAACGCATCGTTGATATTGTGGAAAAAATGGAACTCAAACTAAAAAATGATCTACGAATAGAACCCCAATCAAATTTTAATGAAATGTCAGGTAAATTATAACCATTTTTTGCACTTTCTCCTTTTAAACTTAGGTCGATAAGTTTAAAAGGAGGCAAAGTGTGTTCAAATATTTAAGTCTGAATCATTTATTAAAATTAAAATATTTATTCATTTTATTTATTATAACATATCATTTCATGGGATTTGCCCAGAAATGGCCTAGTCTTTTCGATAACGAAGATTTCATTCCATTAAATGCAGCAGATTTGAAAAAAAATAAAAATATAACTCCGTATGATTTTAAAAAAATGGAAGAAGCCGATGTACGGAAAAAAATATTCGATTCATTTTATTTTATTGCTGATTTTTCAAGTAGTATTAAAGCTGAAGAACCAAGAAATTGGTTTGATTCGCATAAAAATCCTGCTCAATCGCTGATTGTTGGATTTCCGCCCACTATAAAAAGACCCACTGTAAAAATTCATTTTCCAGTTTATAATTTAACTAAATTGGCATATTTTAAAGCCGATGATAAATATACTTCAAAATTGAATATGTGCCAAGAATTTTGGCTACAAAATCGTTTGCAAAATGCTTATGATTGTTTTTTCTTTTTGCAAATGGAACTGGCAACAGATAAAGTTTCGATTGAATCGATTATACGTATAAATGTAAATATCTTGCATGGTTTTTTTCTCATATTTTTATCATCAAATGACGAAACAAATCTTCATATATGGAATGCAAACACAGTTCCTCCATCGGAAAGAGAATACACCGATGGAGATCATTATTCCATTGCACGTAATTTATTTTCTTATATAACAACACGATTAGACGATACAATTTACTTTCCAAAAAACAAAGAAGATGTGATTGATCCAATCTATAAAAGTATTTTTGATTCTCCAACTTATTTTAAACTTTTGGCAAAAATTTCTGGAGAAAAGGTAACAGTTTCTTTATTGCCTGAACCCGTGGAGCCGCTTGCTTGGATCCGAACTGTTATGCCGGTTGTTTATGCCGATGCAATGGCCATGAATCAAGGTTGGTTAATATGGCAAAGAGCCTTCACTTCCGCTGGAAAAATGGAAGAATTTATTAAAAAATTTAATTATCCCTCCCCTGATATATCATCCCCTCTCGTGGTGGCAAAAAATGTGACAGCGAAAACAGAAATCTTTATGGCTCCTAAGAATAATACCGATCTTTTAGCAACGATCGATTTATTCAGAGCAGTTGCAATGGTTTCTTCTAAAGATCCTACAAAAGCTATCGAATATATTGCCAGTGGTATTTCTAGAAAATGTCACCCTGATCTTGTTTCGTTATTGTTTACGTTATCAGGAGATATTTATTTTGATTTAGATATATTGAGATGGGCAAGAAGATCCTATTCTTGGTCTGAACTTTATAATAAAGATTTTATTGAAAAAGCTCCAGCTTCAATATTTTTTGGTGCAGAAAGTGCGTATTGGCAAGGTCAATATGATATAGCAAAAAGAGGATATGAGCGGTTTATCAAATCCGTCGGTGATCCTGAATTTGGACCTTGGGCACGTTTGAGAATTGCAGAAATTGCTGAATTAAATAAAAATATGGATTTAGCAAGAACTATTTATGAAGTTATTTTAAAAAATTTTGATCGACATCCCGCTTCTCAAGATGCGCAGGTGAGACTTTTTTGTATGTATGAAAAGAAACTTACGCGCAATGTTAAAAAAGTAGAGTACAAAAAAGTTTTAGACAAAATAAAAGATGGTAGAGATGTCTTAAAAAAACAGGCGAAAGCTTGTTTATTAAATTCAGATTTAGTTGATATGACGGAAAAGTCGAAGGAGGAAAAGAAAAAAACTGTGGTAGAAAAGGCCAAGGAACAGAAAGATAGAATAGATATCTATCGAAATGAATTTCCAGATAGTGAATTTTTAATTCTTTTCTCTCAACGTTTAAAAGAGCTTGAACTCGCAGAAGGTACACTTCTGGCAGAAAAAAACGAGTGTATAAAACTTATTGATTATTATAATAAAAATAGAAAAAAACTCCTCGCTTTAGAAAAAAATAATCACGAATATGTCTCTGGTTTAAAATGGGATGATCTGGATAAAACAAAATTGTTACGTTGTAGCGCATTTTTAGCAGATTTAAAAATATGGAAAGAAATGCGCAAGACAAATATTGGTCATGATGGAAATGCAATGCATGAAATATTTTACAGTTTAACCACCCATCCTTCGGTTGAAAAAGCAATTGAAGGATACCAAATGCTCAAATCTACCAGTGCGGATTGGGGTAAAAAAGTGAAGTTTTATGAAGGATCCGCCTTTGAAATGACGGAAAGAAAGGATTTTTGGGAACTTTTAACGTTACAAAAATTATTAAAATATGAATTTGTCTCGTCTGTTTCGGTAAAAACTATTATTAATTCTGTTATTTCACGTGATTTATTGAGTCGACCCGATAAAATATTTGAGACTCAAGTTTTTTGCAATTGGATGTTGAGAATGAAAGATCAGTTCAACGATGAGGAATGGGACACTATTGCAACAGCTAAGACTACGGAACAATGGATTAATCTAATTTTTAATGAAAAAGAGCAAAAAAGTCATTTGTGTGACGCAACCTTTGCCAAAACACTTTTAGCCGTCTCCATCACGCGCCCAACACTTTTACGAGATAAATCAATCTTTTTACCTTATCTCGAAAAAAAAGGGGTTGCGAATGGATCGGAAGAGTGGTTGCGCTATGTACAGCGCTTAGAAAGGGTGCGAAGTGCTCAAGATGTTGAAGTTCAAGGAATTTATCAGAAAATTGCCAAAGAGGCAAAGGATAAATTTGCTAAAGAATCCGCTCAAGCATGGATTTATAAGAATATCGAGAAAGAAGTCGATAAATTACTATGGTAGAATAGAGATAGATAAACCATAAGAGGTCTTTATGAATAATGTAGTAAATTTATCTCATAAAAAGATACAGATGCAAAAGAAGAAAGAGCAAGAACTATTAAATAAGCCTGATGCGCTCACAGTAAAACTTTGGCGTTTCTCTATGGAAATTGATGATTTAATCACCAAAGGTGCTATTAATGACTCCCTCCCTCCCGATGAAATTGCTGCAATTCTTGCCCACAGACTGGGAACTCTCATCTCATGTTCCGATAAGTCGGTTGAACTCTCCGAGTTTTGTTGCCATATTATTGAAAGAATGAATTCAAGACGCGAAACAGGTGAACCTGCATGACAAAAGATTTATCAATACAGTGGAAACGAGATGATTACGTATCTATTTCGGGAACTATTGATGAACATGCAAATTTTGATGCTTTACTCAGTAGAAGAACAGACATTCTTTATATTGATTTAAAAGATATTAATCGGATTAATAGCAGTGGTGTGCGTAAATGGGTGAATGCAATCGAAAAACTTGAAGATGTGGAATTGCATTATATCAACTGTGCCTGTCCCGTGGTGGATCAGCTCTCAATGGTTCCAGAGTTTATTGGGAAAAAGTGCTCTGTAGAATCTTTTGATGCTGAATATGTATGTGAAACGTGCAACAATACACAAATTTTCACATTAGTTGTCGGTTATGATATAGAACCGGGCTTAAAGAGTTATCTTGATGGGCCGGAAAAATTCTGTCAAAAATGCAAAAACAAGCTTGAATTTAATCATAACCCAGATAGTTATCTCTTTTTTTTAAGCAAACTTTCAAAAAAGCGGAAAAAATAACCCCTACTTCATTCTTGTCTCACATAATCTCTCAAGCTATACCTAAATGTTCCAAAAAGTGTATTCTTTGTGAGGTCTTATAAATGAAAAATACTGAATTAAACTCCTGGTTACTTACACTTAAACCATTTGCTTTGACAAAAAATGAAGACATTATTGAAAAGCTTACCGCTCAGGGGATTGAGGTTTTCGATTTCACATTAGGGGATCCAAAAGAACCCACCCCTGAATTTATTAAGCAGGCGCTTATAAAGGGTGTCGCTGATGTCAGTCAATACCCGCAAAATCCTGGCTCACCTACATTGCGCAGAGCTTGTGCCACATGGGCTAAAAAGCGGCTCAACGTTGAATTAGACTTTCAAACAGAGATCATATCTTCAAATGGTAGCAAAGAAGCTGTTTTTCATATTCCTCAAGTGCTGCTAAATTCTTCATCTTCCAGAAGAATTGTTATATTTCCCGAACCTGGTTATCCTGTTTACAAAGCTGGAACTCAGTTAGCAGGAGGCATTCCGTATGAAAACCCTTTGAAGATCGAAAAAAATTATGTCTTCGATCCTCAAGAAATTCCAACTGAACTACTCTCTCAAGTGGCAGCCGTTTGGTTGTGTTACCCTCACAACCCCACGGGGGCAGTCATAAAGCGCAATGAAATGCAAAAGATATACGAATGGGCTCTCAAATATGACATCATGCTTCTCTCCGATGAATGCTATATGGATATGTATTATGAAGGTAAAGAGGTGCCAATTTCGTTTTTAGAAATAGCCAAAGACAATCAATTCAAAAATGTTCTTGCCTTTTTCTCATTGAGCAAACGCAGTGGTATGACAGGATATCGTTCCGGATTTGTTGCAGGACAGGCTGATTTCATTGCTCAATTTGCAAAATATCGCCTCAATGTAGGTCTTGGTACTCCCGATTTTGTCCAATCGGCAGCTATTGCTGCGTGGGGAGACACAGAGCATGTTTATGAAAGAAACCGAATATTTGCTGAAAAAAGAAAATGGGTCGATGCCTTTTTGCATAAAAATAAGATCAAAGTGCTTCCCAGTAATGCCACTTTTTATGTTTGGGGAGAAATACCCGAAATTTATCAATCGGGACGTGATTTCATTCATACACTTATGAGCACTACAGGAATAATGGCGACACCTGGGGAAGCATTTGGTAACTCATGTGAACGGAATTTCCGCTTAGCACTTGTTCCGACAGTCGACAAAATTAAACAATGTTTAGAAATTTGGCAGAAAAAAATCGATTCCGGAGAGTTTAAGATGTGACGTTACTTAGATTGACTTCCGCCAAGATAAGCTGCTCTCCAACCATCGGCTTAAACTTGTAAATGCAAAGCAAATAATAAAATAAATAAAGGCTAAAAATATAAATATTTCTGCAGAGTATATTTGCGTGCGGTTGTTTATTTGCATGGCAACTTGCGTGATTTCCGACACACCAACAATGTACCCAAGTGAGGTATCTTTAATCAATGAAACGAATTGATTCACGAATGATGGGATCATATTGCGCAAACCTTGGGGCAATATGATGTAACGCATACTTTGCCAGTAGGTCAGTCCTGTCGACATGGAGGCTTCCGACTGCCCTTTTGGGATACTCGCTATCCCGGCCACAACGATTTGTGAAATATAACAGGAGGTGAAAATACTGAGAGCACAGATCACAGTGGTATTTTCAGGAACTTTCCCTCCTGAGAGGGAGGGAAGAATAAAAAACATCCAAAAGATCACCATTAAAAGAGGCATGGCACGAACAGTGTTCACAACGGCTGTAACTGGTAAACTTATCAATTTATTTCTTGAGATACAAAGTAATCCAAGAATAAGGCCGCCAAAAATGGATAGAATCACTGAAATAAAAGCTAAAATAAGTGTGAGAGCAAGACCGCCTAAGGGGCCGTGGGGATAACGCCCGATTAAGAGTTGTAAAAAGTTGTTAGAAATAACTGAGAAATCAAAAAGATTATCCATTTTAATGTGTTCCTTTTCCGAGTGGATTAAGAACTTTTCTATCATACCAAGTCACAAGAATTGTTATAAAAAATGAAATACAAACATAAATAAAAGTGGCGGCAAAGAATGCTTCGAAACTTTTAAATGCCTGACTTTCAATCTGGCGAGCCTGATAAGTGAGTTCACCGACCCCAATCACCATGGCCATGGATGAGTTTTTTGTTAAGTTCAGAAATTGATTGATGAGGGGGGGGATCGTATGACGCACTGCTTGCGGCAAAATAATATAATGCATGGAACGTATGTATGAAAAACCACTGCTGCGTGACGCTTCCATCTGCTCTTTTGGAATGGCAGTGATGCCAGAGCGAATATCTTCAGCAATAAAAGCCGATGTATAAAATGTCAAAGCTATCACTGCAGCAACAAATTCAAAATTATAATTGTTCAAAAAAGCGTTCACAGGTTTTGGGAGTATTTGATATGAGCCGAAGTACCAAAAGAAAAGTTGGACTATGAGTGGAGTGTTTCTAAAAAACTCAAGGTAACACTGCGCAAACCAACGCACAGGAGAAAAACCTGACATTCTCATAATGGCAATATTAAGACCCAAAAAAAATGCCAATACACATGATATACTCGAAAGCTCAATGGTTGTTTTTAAACCTTCCAATAACCATTCTGCATATTTACCTTGCAGAACAACGGAAAGGTCAAATTGAGTTGCAGACATTCAATTCTCCTGAATGGATCTCTATTTAGCAAAATTAAGGTGCAATTTTAAAATCACGTACGAGAGGCACTTGTGATTTTGGGCCAAACCAATTGCTAAAAGCTTCTTTAGCTTTGCCATTTTTTTCCATTTCCAGCAGAGTGGTATTTACTACTTTAAGTAATTCAGGATTCTTTTTATTCACGCCTATCCCATATGGCTCTTTCGAAATATCGAAAGAAGATAATTCAAATTCTTTCTTTTTGGTTGATCTCGATAATATTCCTGCAAGGATAGATTCATCTGTTGTGATGGCAAAGACTTTATCTTGCTGCATTGCTAAAAATGCTTGAGGATAATCATCATATGAAATTATTTTTGCATTTGGCAGCGCTGCTGCCGCATTTTTTTCAGAAGTTGATCCCTTAGTGGTACCGATTTTTTTATTATCTAAATCCTTTAAATCTTTTACAGATCCTTTTTTAACAATAAACTTTTGCTTAGAAATAAAATATGGATAACTGAAATCAATTTCTTTTGCTCTTTCTGGGGTGATTGTCATTGTGCAGATTAATAAATCTACATTTTGTTCAGTTAATAAAGGTATGCGATTGGCAGAAGTAACAGCTTTGAGTTCTACTTTTACACCGAGTTTTTTGGCAATTTCGTTACCGAAATCAATATCATAGCCTTTGAGCTTGCGAGACTTTTCATCGACAAAGCCAAACGGGTACAATGAATCTTTAACACCAATTACTATTGTTCCTTTTTTCTTAATCTCCGCAACATCTGCTTGCGCTGAATTTGTAAAGTTAAGAAATGCGAGAGAAGAAAGTGCAAGTAAAAAAAACCTTCTGTTCATTTTCATATGTGAATCCTTTCATTCGAACTGCATGGGGGTAAGAACTTGTTTCAAGAATTTTTGTGCGCGATCTGACTTTGGATGATTGAAAAAATCTTCAGGTGGAGCTTCTTCAACTATGCTCCCTTGATCAATAAAAATAACGCGATCAGCAACTTCACGGGCAAAACCCATTTCATGAGTCACGACCATCATAGTGATGTCACCCACAGCTAAATCCTTCATTACTTTTAAGACTTCACCAATCATTTCAGGGTCAAGTGCTGATGTTGGTTCATCAAACAACATGATTTTAGGTTGCATGGCAAGTCCTCTTGCAATTGCTACGCGTTGCTGTTGACCTCCTGAAAGTTGTGAGGGGTGAGAATTTTTTTTATTTTCCATCCCAACTTTTGTTAAAAGTTCCATTGCAAAGTCTTCAGCTTGTTTTTTTGGAATATTTTTAACTTTACGCGGCGCTAAGGTAACATTGTCAAGTACATTTAAGTGTGGATAAAGATTAAACTGTTGAAAAACAAAACCAACTTCGGTACGAAGCTTGTTGATATCTGTTTTTGGATCTGAAACTTTGACTCCATCAACAGTAAGGATTCCATCACTAATTGGCTCTAGTGCATTCACTGTACGAATGAGAGTCGATTTTCCAGAACCAGACGGACCACAGACCACAACAACTTCTCCTTTTTTTACAAGAAGATCGATGTTGTTTAAGACGTGGAGTTTTTTAAACCATTTGTGAACACCTTTAAACTCGATCATTTGATCTGCCTTTTTGAAAGATTATTACTTTTATGTATATTAACACATCTTACTAGGAGGATATGTCTTGTTAGAAATTTTTTTTGACAAAGGAACTCTGATTGCTGAACAATGCATTGGTGAATTTAACAAATATTTTAAATTTTTCAAGTGGGACGAACGCATTCAGAAGTATCGAGCATGCGCATATCACTACCGTGAGTTGATCTTATCATTGCGGGAGAAGAAGATCTCATATATCGACCATGCGAAAAATTTTTTTCCGTGTTCATTTATTTTGCACGAAAAGATTATACCACGAGATTATCAAGTCGAAGCTTTGGAAAATTGGATTCAATGCGGTTCTCGTGGAGTTGTTACTTTACCAACCGGAGCAGGGAAAACTATTTTAGCGATTTTAGCAATCGAAAGAATTGGCAGACCAACGTTAATTCATGTTCCTACAATCGACCTTATGCATCAATGGTACCAAGTTTTAACTCGTTTTTTTAAAATTGAAATCGGATTATTAGGAGGGGGTTATCACAATTTGCAAACCATAACCGTAGCCACTTATGATTCTGCTCTGTTGCATGTTCCTTTTAGGGGAAATGATTTTGGTTTTATCATATTCGACGAATGTCATCATTTACCTGGTGAGCAATTGCAGTTCACGGCTATTAGCTCAATCGCTCCTTTTCGTCTCGGTTTGACTGCAACTCCTGAGCGCTCCGATGGCAAAGAAAATATTTTGTATAATATCTGTGGTCCCATCTGCTACCAAGCAGAAATTCGTCAACTTGAAGGTGTTACGTTATCTCCATATGAAATTGTTACTAAAGAAATTGCTTTATCAGAAGAAGAAAAAATTCTTTATGACGAAAACAGAGCAAAATATTTAGAGTTTGTACGAGCGAACAATATTCAATTTTCCCAAAGCAATGGTTGGCAGCAGTTTTTAAGAATCGCCCATAAAACCCCCACTGGAAAAGAGGCTTTTCAAGCGTATTTAAAGCAGAAAAAACTATCACAAGCATCATCTAATAAAGCGCACATAGTTTGGGAAATACTCAGTAAACATAGAAGCGATAGAATATTAATATTCACTCAAGATAATGAAACAGCTTATAATTTAGGAACAAGATTTTTCTTACCTGTCATCACTCATCATACCAAAGTGAAAGAAAGAGAGCATTTTTTAACTGCATTTAAAAGTGGCGAATATAATATTCTTGTGACTTCCAAAGTTCTCAATGAAGGAGTTGATGTGCCAGATGCAAATGTTGCAATTATTGTGTCAGGCAGCGGCACTGTTAGAGAGCATGTACAAAGGCTTGGAAGAATATTACGGGCAAAAGAGGGGAAAAGAGCAATTCTTTATGAATTGATTTCCGAAGGCACCGGAGAATATTTTGTCAATCAAAGAAGGAAACAGCACAGTGCTTACGAAAAAAGAACTACTCCGTTATAAGAAAAGTAAAGGTAAAATTATACCTCAATTTATCGATGTTAATGATATTTTGTTAAATGAATATGCTGAGGATCTTATAAATATTTTTCTAAACGCTGTCGATAAAAAAAGAAAAGAAATTGAAGATGAAATTTCGCATTTAAACACAGCATATGATCTCCCAGTTGAATTGCAAAAAGGTTTTACAAAACTTTTATTTGATAAGCTTGAATTTAAATCCACGCTTGGAGATGAAACTTCTGTATTAAGAAATAAAATATTTCAAAAATCCAGTGACTATTTTAATTCAAAAAAACCTCTGGATTTGGACGAATACTTAGAAAGTATTGCCCATGAAATGCAACTTCCTATCTCTGATATTAAAACTCAATTATACTCTGATCTCCCAGAATTTCATGTAGCGGTTAATTTCAAAGCAATGGCTGTAAGGGAGTTTTTAAATTTTTATAATTTGTCTCTCATACAAGGTTTATTATTTTACAGTGCAGGTATTCAAATTAAAATTCCAATTAAAGAACAAGCTAAATTAGAAATTAGATACTTATTAAAACAAATGCGATTTTTTCAACTGGTTGCTAATATCCAGATTGTAAAAGACTATTATGAAATTATTTTAGATGGACCTCTATCACTTTTTGTCCACACACAAAAATATGGCCTCAATTTAGCCTCTTTTTTTCCTTCTCTCGTTCTTCTAACAGAATGGGATTTATTTGCATTTATAGAATTAAGTCAATCTGAGTGGAGTAAAGGTGAACTAAAATTATCACATAAAAATAATTTAGTATCCCATTATAAAAATTTTAGTGCATTTGTTCCAGAAGAGTTTAAATTATTTTCCGATCTTTTTACGAAAAAAAATACAGAGTGGAATATTTCTCTTTATTTAGATGAAATATTTTTTGATGGTTTGTATTATTATTTTCCTGACTATGAATTTAAAAAGTGCGATAGAAAAGTTTATATTGAATTATTTCATCCTTGGCATAAGAAAGCTTTAATCCAAAGAATTCACAGTTTAGAAAAAAATAATCAGTCCAATCTTATGCTTGGCGTGGTTAAATCCCTCCTAAAAGATAAGGAAATTCAGGTATGTGTTGAGCAATCTCAATATTTTACTGATTTTGGCTTTATTTTTCGAGAAATGCCAACGGTTTCGCAGGTTTCTGATCTACTTAAAAGGTTTGAATAAAAAGCATAATTCTTCGTCATTTGGGCTCCAATTATGAAAAACAATATTTTATAAGTATATGAATATATAGATAGATAATTGCATATTAAAGAAAAAATTAAAATAACTCGATCAAAAGATTGGTATTAGAAGAAAAGTTCTAATATGCAGGAGGATTTATGAGTTTTATGCAAACTATTTTTAAAATAGTTCTTTTATCATTGCTCTTATCCCAAAACAATGCTGCTTTTTCAGACAGTGGTTCTACTAAGAAGCCACACTGGGGATATACTGGAGAAAATGGAGCAGAAAATTGGGGTAAACTTGATGAGTCTTATAAAATATGTTCTATGGGGATAAATCAATCTCCAATTAATATCCAAAAGACACAAGCGAAAGAAAATGAGTCTTTAGCAAAATTAGATTTCTCTTATTCAGGAATTCCTCTTACTGTTTTGAACAATGGACACACAATTCAAGTAAATTATCCAAAGGGAAGCAAATTAGAAGTTGGCCGTAAGCAATATGGATTGCTTCAATTCCATTTTCACACACCGAGTGAACACGCACTCGATGGGAAGAAATCTGCAATGGAAGTTCACTTTGTGAATCAAAATGAAGATGGAAGCCTTGCTGTTATTGGGGTATTAATGAATAAAGGTAAGAAAAATAATGCCCTCGCTTCAATTTTTGACAATATGCCTAAAAAAGAAGGAACCTCGGTCAATGTTAACTTAGTTAACTTTGAAGCCGAAGATGTCATCCCAAAAGGAAGTAAATATTTTACTTATAAAGGCTCTTTAACAACGCCCCCATGTTCACAAATTGTGACATGGTATGTGCTTAAAGAACAAATAGAAGTGTCTGCAGAACAAATCAAAAAATTCCAAAGTATTTTTAAAATGAATGCTCGCCCTATCCAAGCATTGTCAAATAGAGCCATTGAGCGTAACGATTGAGTAAGATAGAAAAGAATAATCTCTAAAAATTCAAGAGTGATTGTAAATTGCTCTTGAATTTGAATTATTCCTAATTTGATTATTTCTCTCAAAATTGTAAATCTCGTTAATAATAAATTTTTCATTTTCTATGATTGAAAAATGAGTATCATTTTCGCAATATATTACCTTAAGTTGTTCTTTATAAATTAATGCATTTAAAATATTATTATTAGGAAGACTTGTTGTGTATTCGTTTAAATTATTAATTGCATCGTACTCAGTATTTTTGCGGAACTGATTTGCCTTAAATAAGAGAACTTTTGAATAAGCTAATTTATTACTTATTTCTTGCTTTAGAATATTATTTTCTATTTGATAATTGCTTAACATTTTATCCATCTGTATATCATCAATTTTTTGAGACATTTCTTTCATAAATTCTTTCTTAAAAATATGGATATCAATGCTATTATTTAACATAAAATTATCAGGATAAAAAGTATCCAATAGGTATATAGAAATATTTTTAATACCTTGCATTTCTAATATACTAGCAATTTCTAGGCAAATATAACCCCCCAAGGACCACCCAAATAAATAGTAACTTTGGTTTGGATTTTGCAACGATTTCTTTTTGATTTGCTCCAGATAATATGTAGCAAGAGAATTTAAATTCTCAATTTTTTTGCAATGAAGCATGTTATATGAGTCTATACCAAAACAGTGAAAATCGTTGCTAAAACTTTTTGCAATTTTTGTATAAACTTCGCATCCAGCACGAGCGGGGTGGATCATAAAGAGTGCGGGTTTTTTAATGGCATTGTTTAATTCGATGAGAATTTCTGATTGAGCAGTCTTATCATTTATAACTTTAACAATTTCTTCGATACATTTATATGTAAACAAATCAGAAATTTTAAGATTTGCAGAGTATTTATTATTGATTCTATTAATAATTTTTATAGCGGTCAAACTATTTCCGCCCAAGTTAAAGTAATCATCTTTTATGCCGATGGTATTTCTATCTAACCCTAATATTTCTTCCCAAATTTCACAAATATTTTTTTCTACCTCATTTTGTGGTGGAATGTATTTACAAGTATTATCTGTAATATAACGATCTTCTGTAAAGTTAAATGGCAGCGCTTTTGTATTGATCTTTCCACTTGTGTTTAAAGGAAACTCTTCTAAACGCAAGTATTTAATTGGAATCATGTACTCGGGAAGTCTCTTAGATAAATGTTTAATAATTTCTTCGCTTGATATTTGAGTTCTAGATTTATAATAGCAGCATAAAAATTTATTATCTTTTAGTTCTTTTATAATAACAACTGCTTGTTCGATCTCACTGAGCTCTAGTAATGAACTTTCAATTTCACCTAATTCAATTCTATATCCACGAATTTTTACTTGTGCATCATTTCTACCAATGTATTCAAGTTCATAATTTGGTAATATTTTAACAAGATCTCCTGTTTTATAGAGACGTGAATTTATAGAATTTTTATTTGCTACGCTGGTTTGGAATGGATTTGATACGAACTTCTCTTGAGTCATTGAGTCTCTATTTAAGTATCCTCTTGCAACTCCATTTCCGCCTATATACAACTCACCTACGGCCCCGATAGGTAATAGCTGTAAAGAATCATTTAATACATATCCTGTAGTATTTAGAAATGGATAACCTATGCAGTTAATTTCATCTTGATTGGTGTACTCATGAAATGTATTCATAACACATATTTCTGTTGGACCATAAGCATTTACCAATTTTCTTTTATTATTTAAATAATATGATAAAATGTTTTTATTTATTTTCTCTCCCCCAATCATTATTAAATCAGAGGAGAATAATTCTGTATTCATAAGAAATGCTGGTGGAAATATAGCTAGATTTATATTGTTATTCATTGCATAATTATTAAGATTATAATAGTCTTTTCGCAATTCATTTGGAATAAGGTGTAAGCAGTTTCCTTGGAAAATACTACATGATAATTCTAGTACATGTCCATCAAAAGCAAAATTCATGATAGATAATACATTAATATTTTTAACGCCAAATTCATTAAATAAAAAATCGTTTAGATTTACAATTAAATTTATGACTGCAGCGTGCTCTATGAGAACTCCTTTTGGTTTTCCAGTTGTCCCAGATGTATATATGACATATGCTAAGTTGTTGCTTTCCTGAATTATTTCTAAATTATCGGATGCACATCTGGATAGTTTTTCTATTACTTCAAATGATTCTAGGTAAACAGTGTTTAATTGCTCTAATGAACTGTCGAGTGATGGTAAAATTTCATTCGTAAAAATATTTTTATGCATTTCATTTGTTAATAATAATTTTGTATTTGTATCTTCCAATATAAATTTGATCCTCTCTTTTGGCGATTCTGGATCAATAGGGACATAAGCACCTCCTGCCTTAAGAACTGCGAGGATGCATATGGTCATATTTACATCTCTATCTAAACAAAGTGCAATAAGAGAGTCAGCTTCTATCTTATAATGAGCTCTTAAGAAATTTGCTAGTTTATTTGTGCGCTGATTCAATTCAGAATAAGTTAAGGCATTTTCTCCACAAATAAGAGCAATTCTTTCTGGATTATTTTGAGCTATTAACTCAAATATTTTCTGAATTGTATTTTTTTTGCATTCTAATTTGACTGGTTTGTGCCAAATTTGAGATATTATTTTCTGCTGTTCATTTGGGACGCAATTAAGATCTTTAAGTCTTAAATTCTTATTTAAATTTTTGATTTCATTGTTTGATAATTCTTTAAGAATATGAATATAAATTTCGATATAATTTTTTATAGTTGCATCATAGAATAAATTAACAGGATAATTAAAACAGACTAAAAATCCATCTTTACTTTTCTCTATAAATAGACTTAAGTCGAATTTTGCAGGAGAAAATAAATGATTGAATTGATAAAATGAGTTTTGTTCTTTTGTAAATAAATTTGATCTATTTTCTTCTATTTTATTATCACTAAAATCTTGCATACCGAAGATTACTTGAAATATTGGATGCTTACTTTGGTCTCTATTTGTTGAGATTTCTTCTACTAATTTTTCAAATGGTATATCTTGGTTTTTTTGAGCCTCAATCAATTCGCTATGGACTGATTTTATAAAATGATCAATTTCCATTTCAGCTTCAATTTGGGAGCGTAAGGGAATGAGGTTTACAAAAAATCCTATGAGATCCGAAATCTGATGATAGTGTCGATTTGATATAGGAGTGCCTATTAAAATATCTTTTTGTCCACTGATTAGACTGAGCATTATGTAGTAGGATGATAAGAAAAAACTAAATTGAGTCACATCAAGCTTTTTAGTAGCGAGTGCAATATCTTCAGATAGTTTTTGATCAATTTTATGGAATAAATTTTTTCCTTGATAATTGAAATATTTTGGTCGAACTAAATCTGGGTGAATATCTAGTGACTCGGCGTTATCAAGTTTTCCTTTCCAATAGTTTTTTTGATCGTCTAAAATATTTTTATTAATATTTTCTTTCTGCCAATATGAGAAATCTAAATATTGGATATTGAGAGTTGGTATTAGTTCGTCAAGTTCTTCTTTAGAAATTATGTTTTCAAAATAATTATAATATGTATTCAATTCTTTAAGAAATATTTCATTAGACCAGCCATCAAATGCTATGTGATGGGCTGCAATGCACAAATAGCTGTCTTCAATTTCATTGCATTTTTCTAGTTGTAAAATTGATATTCTAATTGGTATTTCTCTGCTTATTTCAAAGGTATAATTTAATTCGATTTCTATTAATTTTTCAAGCTCAGTCTTTGAGGTACACTTTTTTATCGGCACTAATAAATCATACTCACTTAAAACTTCTTGGTAGGGATCGCCATTTTCGGTTTCTTTTATTATAGTTCTTAATATTTCATGTCTATTAATTATCCTTTGTGCGGACTTTTTAAGCGATTCAGAGTTGAAATTTTTATCTAGATTATAGACCATGGGAATGTTATAGCTATTTAATCCACTATTTATTTTATCAATAAACCAAAGGCGTTCTTGCGCAAATGAAAGATAATATTTTGTTGTATGATCTCTGCATAATTTTTTTATGGAGTTTTCATTGCAATTATTTTTCTTTGAAATTTCAATTATTTTTTCTATGCTTTTATATTTCAAAACATCTTGAAGGGAAATATTTAATTTAAGATCTTTTTTTATCTTATTTACAAGCTTTATAGCATTTATGCTGTTTCCACCTAATGTAAAGAAACTGTCATTCATGCTTATATTTTCATATGAGATACCCAAAATATTTTGCCAAAGAATAGTCATATTATTTTCTAATTCATTTCTTGGACTAATATGATTTATATTTTTTTCAATTGTTGGCATCGGAAGTTTATTTTGATCAAGTTTACCGTTAGAGTTTAATGGTATTTCAGTTAAATGTATAAATAAACCAGGTATCATATAGTCAGGTAGGCTTGAAGATATAAATTCTATAATTTCATTCGGGTCGATTTTTTGTAAAGATATATAATAGCATATCAATACTTGATCTTGAGATTTTTCAAGAATTTTTCCCATAACTAATGATTGTTTTATACCTTTAAACTCATTTATTGACTTTTCAATTTCTGAGAGCTCTATCCTATGTCCACGAATCTTAATTTGATTGTCATTTCGACCAATATATTCAAGTTCATTATTTGGAAGTAAACGGACATAATCTCCTGTTTTATACAAATGCGCATTAATCCTTTTTTCTTTTTCAAATTCTGTCTGATATGGATTCTTTATAAATTTTTCATGAGTTAATTCAGGCATATTTAAATAGCCGCGCGATAAGCTGATTCCCCCTACAAATAATTCTCCTGATGCACCAGTTGGTAGAGCTTTTAGATTCTTATCTAAAATATATAAATTTGTATTTGGAAATTTTTTTCCAATAATTGATTTAGTTAATTTATGTTCTATTGATGAAGTATATTTTTTAAGGGTTACTTCTCCTGTCTCGGTAGGTCCATAGTAATTTAGAAATATTCTTTCATTATCTACATATTGTTCAATTATACTGGTATCAAGTGCTTCACCACTGAATTGAAATTTTTTAAGATTTTTAAACATTTCGAGATTCAGTTCTTCAGAGAATATTTTAAACTGTGAGGGTACAAAATGGCAAATGCTTATTTTGTGCTCGATTAATAATTGCTTTATTTCAGATAGATTAAAGATTTCTTCTGTTATTACTAATTTTGCTCCTGAAAGGAGCGTGGTAAATATATCTGAGAATGAAACATCGAACGTTATATTTGTTTTAAATAAATATGAATCTTCATTGCTCATTTCATTTTGCTCTATCATGTATTGAATTCGGTTCACGCAGCTTGCGTGATCCATCATAACTCCCTTAGGTTTCCCTGTCGTTCCTGATGTATAAAGTATATATATGAGATCATTTAGTGACCGTGTTTTTTGCACGCTCGTTTGTGATTGCTCAATAATTTCATATTCTGTGTCTATAGAATCAAGGTAAATAATTTCTTTTTTAAATAAATTTTTGATTGTATTTAGATTTTGATTGTCTGTTAAAATAGTTATAGGATTAGCATCATTTAAAATGTATTTGACTCTATCAATTGGTAATTTAGTGTCTATTGGGATATATGCAGCACCAGCTTTTATTATTGCTAAAATAGATATTATAATTTTTTCACTTCTATTTAAAGAAATTCCAATGAGTGTATTTTCTGATATTGCAAATTTTTGTAAAATATAATTAGCAAGCTTATTACTATATTCATCAAGCTGCTTATAGGTTATTATTTTGTTTTTAAAAATTACTGCTGTTTTGTCAGGATTTCTTTTTACTGAATTTTCAAATAATTTTATTATATTTTCTGAATTTTTTTTAATTTCATTATCGCTAAAATTATTAACTTTTAATGTGTGAAAATCTTTTATAAATTTTTTTGATTTATCAGGAGAATCACTTAAAAGATAAGTCGTTATTTCTTGATATATATCTTTGTAGTATTGACAAAAATTATTGATTAACTCTTCAGAAATTTTTTCTCTTTTATAGTCTACTCTAATATTTATTTCATTTTCTGCTTGTTGATACTCAAAGATGAAGTCATGGGTCAAGGCTATATTTGATCTTGTTATAGTTTTGGATTTTATATTTTCAAATTCAAAACTTATATTTTGTAAGAAAGCACTTGTAAAGCTAATTGAAGTTAATTTTTCTTTTGGTTCTATATTTATTTTATAGAGGGGAAAATATGATCGTCTTTTATTGTCTTCTTTAAGTGATTTTAAGAAATTTTTGGTGTTAAGTATTATTTCTTCAATCATTATATCATCATGTATATAAAATGGAAGCAAATTCACATTAACATTAGCTCCAAAGTGCAAACTCATACCTTCTTTAATTGATATAGGATAAGCTACTAAAAATTTTTCTGTTCTTGAAAACTTAAATAGAGTTACTGCAAACACGATTTTTGAAAATAGATAAGGAGTTATAGTGAATTTTTTCTTTAATCTATTTATATTTTCACTTTTAATTGATATGTAAATTTCATTAATTCCTAACAAGTCTTGATTGGTGAGTTCTTGGCAATTATTTGTTAAGTAAGATTTTTTGAAGAAAGGATCCTCTAGAAAAGAAGTATCAAGAATAGAGTGATTTTTAAGTTTTTCATTCCAAAATATTTCATTTTCGCTATTATTTTTATCAATCTCATCTTCCAATTTCTCTCTCATATTATTAAATTTATTAATTTGTTCTGTTAAACTGAGATTATATTCGTATGATGGGTTATTATAATAATTTGAGAGTTCGAGATAAATTTCAGGGCCTGAAGCTCCATCAATAATGGCGTGGTGCATGACAAAAATAAATCGATGCTTATTTTCGGAAAGTTTAAATATGCTGTATCTAAATAGTGGACCAATTTCAAGATCGAAAGGTTCTGCTATTACTTTTTTTATTGAATCTGGGTTATATGTTTTTTTATATATCTTTAAATCTTTTAATGATTTGTTTAATATCCAGTAATATTCATTGTCTATTTCCTCGATATGTGAATTGAAAATATATTGTTCTGAAATCATTTTTTTAAGTGATCGATTTAATCTATTGATGTCAAGTTCTCCATCAATAATTTGGTCAATAACCATATGATAATCAGAATTATTTGGATTTAATTTCCATTCAAAATAAAAAGTTTTTTGAAATGGAGAAACTTTTAAAGGTGTCATGTTTCGTTCTCTTATACAAAGATTTAGTTCGTAAAAATTAATTGATTTCATTTTTATTTATTACGATTTTAATTTTAAAGCAAGAATAAATTGTGTTTTATTTGAAAAATAAATTGTGTCTGAATTGCTACGATTTTCCAAGTGTGTTTAGTTTTTTAGAACGAGGGTTTAATTAATTTGTAATATAATATTAGAAATGAAAATCGCTTTTTTTTGTTATAAATCTCTCTTGAAATTTATCTGGAAGAAGCTGACAGCTTTCTTTCTTTCCGAAAAGATATCTATTTTTACTGAATATATCATATATATAATTGTGTATTATTTTTGGAGTGTATACTAAAAGATGAAATAGACTGAGTGGGAATTTTAAATATTTCGCCAATTCAATGATGGCATCGAATTGACTGAATAGCTTTCCATCTTCAAATAAGACAATGCTTTTATTTCCGCCAAAATAGTTTATTTTGTTTAAAAACTCTTTACTTAATTCTAAATTGAGATCAGAAAAATAGATATTTGCACCATCGCGTTCAAATTTTAAGCAGAGCATTGAGAAGCGCGTGCAAAATGTACAATCTCCATCAATAAAAACAATGATTCTTTTCATAGTTCTGTTTCTTGTGTAAGTGAGCTTAAACGTCGTCAATGCATATCACTTGTTACTAAATCTCTATTCGGATCCATTTCGAGTAATAAAAAATCTAGATATTTGACATGCTCTCTGGAGAATGTCGCGCGCAAGTGATTTGCATCGGTATAAATGGGTTTATTTTGATATAAACTTGGACATACTGAATTGTTATCATATAAATAATCCAAAGGATCGATCACATGTGCGCCAGCTTGACTGACTGTTTCCTTTAGTTTAAGTAAAAAGGAATCATTGGACTTGAGCAGATTATTTTTATTGATACTTTTAGCGTGATAAATAAATTTTTCATGCCTCAAGGAACGCTGAATACTTTTTAAAGGAGAAAGTTCGTCTCCTCTTGGTATATTTAAAACAATATATATAGATTTATTTAAACTCACTAATTTCTTTATATCAGAAGAAAGTTCGTTTAGTATTTTACTAATAGCAGTGGGTGATTCACTTAAAAATTCTTTTGAGCTTTCACCGATATAATAAGTTTTTGCGTCTTTTTGCAAATAGCCAAGCCAATCTGCTGCTATCACTATTTTTTTGATATCTGGATCCTCTGCATAAGAATAAGCATCATTCATAAATATTGGACATTTTGTTTGGCCTTTTCTGATAATATGTTTTATAGGCATGCAGCCACCCATCGTATAAAAAATTGTATTGATTTTGAGATTTTTATG
Source organism: Fluviispira sanaruensis (assembly GCF_004295685.1). Lineage (NCBI taxonomy): Bacteria > Pseudomonadati > Bdellovibrionota > Oligoflexia > Silvanigrellales > Silvanigrellaceae > Fluviispira > Fluviispira sanaruensis. The sequence continues at coordinate 1,884,930 of NZ_AP019368.1, read as the reverse complement.
CTCATTTACGACCTGTTCGATTCTGGGCGCATAATGAATCATATTGCTATCACCGATAAATAATATTTTATTCGCGGATTTTTTATTCATATATAGGGATGAATTTTTATAAAATTCTTTATGCAAATTCTTTGTTGGAAAATCCCAGTCAGTCGCTGCAGAGTTTAATTCTTGTAAATTGAATTGATTTGAATAAGGTTTTAATAACCCTTTATAAGTTATTATTCCTGTTATAAAAAATATTATACTTATGGTAGATAATGAATAGATTATTATTCTTCGGTTTGCTTTTTTAATTGGTTTTTCTAGTATATGGTAAGTCAGGATCGATAAAATGATTGTCAAAATAAAAACAGTAATTAAACTTTTTTGCGAGGGATTACCTGAGGACAAATAATTATTATATATCAGCAAAGGCCAATGCCAAAGATATATGGGATAGCTTATTAGACCGATATAAACTAAAAATTTATTTGATAATAGTGTGCGATTGAGAAATGAGTTTTCCCCAGAGTTTATAATCAGGAAAGTACCTATAACGGGCATAAGCCCCCAAAATCCAGGGAACATTTTTTCGCTGCTTATAATAATGATTGAGGAAAAAATAAGGAAAAAACCAACAAAGGATTGTATATTTTCACTATATATATTTTCACGAAAAATTTTATTTTTATATATTTTACAATAGCCTAATAAAGTTCCTGCAGATATTTCCCATATGCGGGATATACTCATAAGATAAGCTTCACTGACTCTTTCAAGCTGATAAAGTAATATAATATTTGCTGCAAATGATATAATTAACAGTGAAAAGATTATTCTTAAATAATATTTTTTAAATTTAAAGCATAAAAGAGCAAGAAAAGGCCAAAAGAGATAGAATTGCTCCTCAACGCCGAGTGACCAGAGATTGAGCAAGGGGCTTTTTTCCGAAGAGAAATAATCAATGTCTGCTCTCCAAAAAAGCTCATTGGCTATAAATGCAATTCCACCTGCTATGGCTTTGCCAAGAGAAATAAATTCGCGATCAAATAATAGCAACCAACCAAGCGTGTAAGTGAATACTAATACAATTAAAAGTGCTGGAAAAATTCGTATGACTCTGCGTGCATAGAATTCTTTGAGACTGAATGAACGATTTTCTATTTTTTGGAAAATAATAGATGATATTAAAAAACCAGAAATAACAAAAAAAATATCCACCCCAATAAATCCTCCAGGCAGGATATTGGGAAATAAATGATAAATAACAACAAATAGAACGGCAAATGCTCTCAATCCATCGATATCGGAGCGATATTTTAACTGATTATTATTATGCAAAATTTTGGCCTTTCAAAAAGCAAATAATAATAATTACTTAAATTATTATTTGCTTTTTGCTATCAATATTTTTGCTTTTTATCAATGATTTGAGTGGTCTAAAAATAGAAAAATCTATAAAATCAATAAGTTGTTTTAAATTTAATGATTTTATAAATTTTTAGCTTAGTGTTTCAATTTTTTGGCAATATCTTGTCCACAAAGCCATGCCCCTGTCCAAGCATTTTGAAAATTAAATCCACCCGTAACACCGTCCACATCAGTCGCTTCGCCTGCAAAATAAAGGCCTGGGTGGAGTTTGCTTTCCATAGTGCGGAAGTCAATTTCTTCTCGCGCTATACCGCCTGCTGTGACGAATTCTTCTTTAAATTCACCTTTACCTTTTACGTTGAATTCGTATTGAGTCATACGTTGCGCAATCTCTTGCAATTGCTTTTTTGTCACTTCGCCATAGGTGAGGGCTTCGTTCAGACCCGATTCCCGTAAAATTGCGTCCCAAAATCTTTTTACGCAGGGAAAAGGGTTTTCATTACTCACTTTTTTCTTAGGAGATTGAGTTTTGCAGGTCTCAAGCAGTGCGAGAGCTTCGTGTTGTTTGAGGGATTGAGTCCAGTTCAGGATTAAAGTTGCTTTATATGCGCTGGCGTGCAGTTCTCTTGCAGCAAATGCCGAGAGTTTTAAGATTGCAGGCCCACTGAGCCCCCAGTGGGTGATAAGACAAGGACCCTTTTGGATAAAATCCTGAGAGGCTCCTTCTACTTTTAAGGTTGCTGTCACCTCGGTAAAACTGATTCCGGCTAAATCTTTGAGCAGTGGATTTTTAATTTCAAAGGTAAAAAGGGATGGAACAGGTGCTATGAGTTTGTGTCCCACATTGCTCGCAAGACTGACACCATAGGGCATACTGCCTGTAGCAAGCAGGATAAATCGCGCTTTGACGGGGTCAGAGGCTTTGCTGTGAATTTCAAAGCCCTCTGCACTGGGAAGAATTTTTTGGACTAGTTTGTTTTTTCTAAGTTCAACGCCCGAGTCACGGGCTGCCCCCAAAAGGCAGTCAACAACAGTCTGTGAATCATTGGTTGTCGGGAACATGCGTCCATCACTCTCAGCTTTAAGCTCGACGCCATGCGCCTGAAACCATTCCACAGTGTCTTTGGGTTGAAATTTGTGGAAGGATCCAATCAATTCTTTTTGTCCTCTTGGGTAAAAAGAAATAAGCTGTTTAGGCTCATAAAGATTGTGAGTGACGTTGCAGCGCCCTCCACCAGAAACTTTGACTTTTGTTAAAACTCTTGCTGTGGCTTCGAGTATAAGAACGCGTGCCCCTGGAAAAGCTTCAGCGCATGCAATTGCTCCAAAATATCCTGCTGCGCCGCCACCAATGACAACGAGATCCCATTCTTCCATACTGATATGTACTCCAAATAACCGTATTCTCTTAATTTTTATTCTGCAGACACCGAAGCGGCTGCGCTGCGCCGGCCTGGCTTAGTTGGAGTGCTTGGCAAAGCTTGGCTTGCACCTGGCAAAGACTTGATAGAGTCTTCGCTGGCTTCATCTGTTGTGTTAGCTGGAGTGCGGATGAGATTAGCCCGGGCGCGCACAGCCGCTTCGATCTTTGCCATGGTTTCTGGATGCTCACGCAAATACTCTTTTGCATTTTCGCGTCCTTGGCCAAGGCGTTCGCCATTGTAAGTGAACCATGTTCCGCTTTTTTGAATGATTTCGGCTTCAGGGGCAGAAGCAAGATCGAGAATGTCTCCTTCTTTGCTAATGCCCTGACCAAACATAATGTCGAATTCTACTTCCTTAAAGGGAGCTGCTACTTTGTTTTTAACAACTTTGACTTTCGTACGATGACCAATGGTGTCGTTGGAGTTTTTGATAGCGGCAGCCCTGCGCACTTCAAGGCGCACAGAAGAGTAAAACTTGAGAGCCTGCCCTCCTGTTGTGGTTTCAGGATTGCCAAAAACAATACCAATTTTCATACGCACTTGGTTGATAAAAATGACACAGCAATTGGTTTTTGAAATGCTTCCTGTCAGCTTGCGCAGAGCTTGGCTCATAAGGCGTGCCTGTAGACCCATATGGCTGTCACCCATTTCCCCTTCAATTTCAGCCTTTGGCGTGAGGGCCGCAACGGAGTCCACAACAATGAGGTCCACGGCGCCGCTTCGTACTAACATGTCTACAATTTCAAGTGCCTGTTCGCCGTTGTCCGGTTGGGAAACAAGAAGGTCTGAGGTGTTCACCCCAATTTTACGCGCATAGCTGACATCGAGAGCGTGTTCAGCATCGATAAAGGCAGCAATGCCTCCTTTTTTCTGGCATTCCGCAATGGCGTGTAAAGTTAAAGTGGTTTTACCACTTGATTCTGTTCCATAAATTTCAACCACCCGTCCTTTGGGTAAACCTCCTACCCCTAAAGCAACGTCAAGACTGATAGAGCCCGATGGAATAACTTGAATTTCTTGTGCAATTTTAGAATCATCGGAAAGGCGCATGATTGTGCCCTTGCCAAATTGCTTTTCAACAGATTGGAAAAGAGTTTCTAGGGCTTTAAATTTATTGATGTTTGTATCTGCAGCTGACATGAGAGTCTCCTTTTATTGCAAAGATATGTTGCACGTGGTTAGATAAAGATATGTGTTCAGAAATCGTGCAACCCATAATCGTATATAGACTCTTCCAAATAGAAGAGCTACCATACATTTGTACTGTCTATTCTTTCATAGCCCTTGTTCAGTTTCAATTCAAGTGAAGCTCGTGTATTTTCCTACCCGGTCGTTATTGGAGAAAGTTAGATGACTCAAAATCAAAGTTCTGAAAATACTATTGCTGTTCTTTTTGGTGGGCGTTCAAGTGAGCATGAAATATCTCTACGCTCTGCAGTTTATGTTTTTAAAAATATTCCTGAAAAATATAATATTATTCCCGTTGGGATCAATAAAAAAGGGAATTATTTTAGTTTAGAAGGAACCTTTAAAGCAAAGGATTTTTCTGACATTACGATTGAAGATCTTGCGGCAATTATAAATGGGCAGGTTCTTAAGCAAATGCCTGAACGTAAAAATCTAAAATGTGTACTTTTACCTTATTTGCACGATGAGATTGAAAAGGATTTTAAATCATTCCCTTATCGTATTCTCAATTTAGAAGCATCCTGTTTTTTTCCTATCTTGCATGGGCAAAACGGAGAAGATGGACGTTTACAAGGGCTTTTTGAGTTGGCAGAGGTGGCTTATGCTGGTTGCGATCTTCGTGCCAGTGCAGTGGGGATCGATAAAGATATCGCTAAGCGACTTGTACGCGATGCAGGAATCTCGATTGCAAAATATGAGCTGATTGAAGGAGAGGCTTATACGAAAAATCCCGATGAAACTCTTGAGAGAGTAGAAATATCAATAGGTTATCCTTGCTTCGTGAAACCCAACTCTTTGGGGTCTGCTGTAGGGACAGGGCGGGCAAAAAACCGGGAAGATCTGATAATTCTTTTAAAAGAGGCACTTGCCTTCGATCAAAAAGTATTGGTTGAGGAACCTATGCAAGGCACTGAAGTCGAATGCGCTTTTTTAGGAACGTCTGCCTTTCCAAAAATAACGATAGCTGGGGAGATTGTTACGAAGGATTTCTATTCATATGAAGAAAAGTATTCGAGTGTTTCTGAGGCAACAACCAAAATACCAGCAAGTATCAGCGCTGACAGAATGAATGAGCTAAAAAATATTGCAAAAAAAGTTGCGCAAGTGACTGGAATTTCTGGATTGTGTCGGATTGACTTTTGGAACTGTCAAGACCCCAATCGGTTTGTTTTCAATGAGATAAATACACTTCCAGGCTTAACATCCATAAGTATGTTTCCAAAACTCTGGGAGCAAGAAGGCATTGTTGGAAAAGTTTGGATCGAAGATGTGATTGAGCAGGCTTATGAGCGACGCAAATGGGTGGCAAAAAGTCAGTATGGGATAAGAGCCTCAATTTAGAAGCTTCTCCCAACAAAAGCATAAAAAAGGCTATTGAAATTCAATTCAAAATCAGATAGCACAGAGCGTGTTTCCCGTCCTCTGGTTTGGACTGAAGTTTTAACCATTTTTATGTTGAGTTGGATCAAATATGACAATCAAAGACCTCTCCCGCGTTAGAAATATTGGTATTTCTGCTCATATCGACTCTGGAAAGACCACTCTTTCCGAGCGTATTCTTTTTTATACCGGTAAAATTCACAAAATTGAGGAAGTAAAGGGCAAATCTGGCGTTGGCGCGACTATGGATCATATGGATCTTGAGCGTGAAAAAGGCATTACAATTCAGTCTGCGGCTACATTTTGCCAGTGGAAAGATACTTGGATTAACCTTATCGACACCCCCGGCCACGTTGACTTTACAGTTGAAGTTGAGCGCTCTCTGCGCGTTCTTGACGGTGCTATTCTTGTGCTTTGTTCTGTTGCTGGCGTTCAGTCACAGTCCATCACAGTTGACCGCCAAATGCGTCGTTACCGCGTTCCACGCATTGCATTTGTAAACAAAATGGACCGCCCTGGAGCAAACCCATACCGTGTTTGCCAACAATTACGTGAAAAATTAAATCACAATGCTTGGATGGCGCAAATGCCAATCGGCGCAGAAGATCGTTTCCAAGGTGTTGTTGATCTTCTTTCTATGAAAGCTTTCTATTTTGATGGCGCAAACGGTGAAAATGTCCGTGAAGAAGACGTTCCAGTTGACATGATGGACGAAGCAAAATCACGCCGTAGCGACCTCATTGGCGCTCTTGCTGACTTTGACGATGGTGTCGCTGAAAAATTCCTTTCTGACGAATTCGTTACGGCGGAAGAAGGTGCTAAGGCTATGCGTAAGGCAGTTATTAGCCTTCAGTTTACTCCTGTTTTCTGTGGTTCTGCGTTCAAAAACAAAGGCGTTCAAGTGCTTTTAGACGCTGTTACGGCTTATTTGCCTGCGCCAAATGAAGTTTCTAACGAAGCTCTTGACCAGACAAATAACGAAGAACGCGTTCCTTTGAAAGCAGATCCAGACCTTCCACTTGTTATGCTTGCATTCAAGCTTGACGAAACACGTTATGGTCAGCTTACATTTATGCGTATTTATCAAGGGACAGCTAAAAAAGGTGAGATGATCACCAATATGTCTTCTGAAAAACGTGTTAAAGTTCCACGCATCGTTCGTCTTCACTCCGATGACATGGAAGATATTGAAGAAGCTTCAGCAGGCGACATCGTTGCTCTCTTTGGTGTTGACTGTGCTTCTGGCGATACATTCACAGATGGTAAGTTAAACGTAACAATGGCTTCTATGTACGTTCCAAATGCCGTTATTACATTAGCAATCGCACCAAAAGACAAAACAGCACAAACAAACTTTTCGAAAGCTTTGAATAAGTTTACTAAAGAAGATCCAACTTTCCGCGTTTCCCGTGATGAAGAATCCGGTGAAACTATCATTGCTGGGATGGGTGAGCTTCACCTTGAAATTTATGTTGAACGTATGAAACGTGAATTCGGTTGCGAAACAATCGTTGGAAAACCACAAGTTAACTTCCGCGAAGCTCTCACTTCACGTGCAGAAATCAACTACACTCACAAAAAACAATCCGGTGGTTCTGGGCAGTTTGCACGTATTATTGGTTATATGGAACCTTTGGCGGATGCTGGCGACAAAATCTATGAATTTGAAGATGAAACCGTTGGTGGATCCATTCCAAGACAGTTTATTCCTGCTTGTGAAAAAGGTTTTGCTGAACAGTTGAAAAATGGTCTGCTCATCGGAGCGCAAATTGTTGGTGTGAAATTGGTTGTAAATGATGGTTTACATCACCCAGTTGACTCAAACGAAATGGCCTTCAAAACTTGTGCGATGACAGGATTCCGTGAATCTTATATGAGCGCTAAGCCTGTTATTCTAGAACCTATTATGAAGGTTGGTATTGAAGGGCCAGAAGAGTTCCAAGGAACAATGATGGGTCTTATCAACCAACGTCGTGGTGTTATCATGGGAACTGCTGGAAATGGTGGTTACTGTCAAATCGAAGCAGAAGTTCCACTCACTGAAATGTTTGGTTTCTCAACTGACTTACGTTCGGGAACTCAAGGTAAAGGCGAATTCTCTATGGAATTTGCTAAGTACGCTGCTGTTCCACGCAACGTTCAAGAAGATATGGTTGCTAAATATAAAGCAAAGAGAGCCGCTGAGAATAAGTAATTCTCTTGACTTTCTAAAGATAAGGCCACATGCAATCTAAAATTGTATGTGGCTTTTTTTTCTGTGTGATAGAGTGATTGAGTCGCACTATTAGGTATAGTTATTTTTTTGGAGAATATAGTTATGAAAATCACCGGTGAGTTGGCTATGGGTTTGGCTGCTCTTGTGCAAGTGCATGCGACAATACTGCAGCAATTACGTGTGCATAGAAATATTTGTAAACTGTGGGGGTATCAGAAATTATTTGATAAAATCTCTTCCCATCGAGAGGATGTTTCTGACCATTTAGACTCTCTTATTTTAAGAATGCTCAGTGCTGAAATCAATTTTGATTTACAAAATATAAATAAACTCAATATTGGACAAACTGTCGAAGAGATATTTGTGAGTGATCGTGAAATGGCCGATAGTTGTAAAGAAGTTGCTCTTAAATTATCAAATATTGCAAATCAAAATATCGACGTTCGGCAGATAACTGAAAAGATTGTTCTTATGCAGACAGCTCATATCAATTATACAGGCCAGCAGCTTGAACTTGTAAGGCAAATGGGAACACAATTGTATTTAGCGACTCGCTGTTGAACGAGAAACTCGGTATTTTGGTTTTTTTTGCGACCAATTTTTAGATTTTTGCATGCTCATAATATATTTATCTATATGTTCTTTTAATTTTTTATTTTCATAAGATAGTTCTGTTAATTTATTTTGTATTGCAAAAACAGCATAATTTAGTTTATTTATTGAGCAATTATTTTCTGTTAATTTTTGTTGCAAAATAAATTCTTCTTTTTTGAAAAACTCCTTTTGACAAATTAACTCTTCTCCTTGCGCTAATATTTTTTGCTTTATGAATTCAACATCCGCCAATATTTTTTTATCATTCTCTAATTTTTTCTCTTGTTCGAATAACGCAGTCGCGCATGGTTTAAGAAGAGTTTTATTTTTTTTGCTGTGTTTAATTGGAGTGCGAAGTTGTTTTTTTTCTTGTTCGGACTTTTCCTGCAAAAAATCTATATTTATTTCACGCATTGCTGGTGTTCGAAGCTCTTCTTCTGCAGCGTGTGTTTGAATAAACTCATACGCACTTCCAAGCATTTGTGCTCGTTGGTGTTGTAAAAGATCATTTAAGCGATAGAACAACCGATTTCTGGTTTCTATTTTTCTTTTTTCATAAGGAAATACACCCTTACTCGTCAATTGCGACAGACGGGAGCGATTGACGCCGAGGATTTTAGCGGCTTCTTCTACGCTGATAGTAAAACTCTCCATGTTTTCTTGATTTTCATCGTCTGTTAAGTTGATTTTACTTTGGTAGAAGCTTTTTTCGCTCAATTGTGTTTCATTCATTTTAAACTCCATTCACTGTGCGACTTTAGAGCTGCACATTCCTTTGTATTATATTAACACGAAGGTTTTAAAAATTCACAATCCATAAGAAGATCTTATTTCAATTTATTATAAATAAAGTATTCAACTATTGAGAATTTTATTTTTTAAATGTATAAGTCATGAAATTAAACTTTTAAATAAGTTAAGGATTTTTGTTTATGAATGCTCAAGATTTCTATCTCTTATTTTTCTTTGTGTTTGTCTTATTTATTCTTTCATACCCTCTGGGTATATTTATTAAGAAAATTATGCAAGGAGAAAAAACATTTCTCCATTTCATTCTTTATCCCATCGAAAAACAAATTTATAAAATTGCAAAAGTGGATGTGGATGAAAGTCAAACATGGCGGAAATATACGCTTGAAGTCGTTCTCTTTAGCATTCTATTATTTTCAATCACATTTTTAATTTTGAAATTTCAACATATTTTACCATTAAATCCACAAAACTTTCAGGGTTTACCGACAGATCTTGCGATCAATACCGCCGTGAGTTTTTTAACAAATACAAATTGGCAAGCTTATTCAGGCGAAACAACTATGAGTTATTTCTCCCAAATGGTGGCGTTGGCTTCAAACAATTTCTTATCAGCTGCAATCGGCTTTGCTGCCTGTATCGCTATTATTCGTGGACTCAATCAAGAGAAAGCAAATGGTCTTGGTAATTTCTGGGTTGATTTAACTCGTTCTTCTCTTTATGTACTTCTTCCTTTGTCTTTTATTTTCGCAGTTTTTTATATTTCCCAAGGTATGATACAAAATTTTCAAGCATATATTCAGATTAAACCTTTGGAAGGCGGTGAACAAATTTTGCCTCAAGGTCCAGTCGCTTCACAGGTTGCGATTAAACTTTTGGGTGTGAATGGCGGTGGTTTTTTCAATGCCAATGCTGCTCACCCCTATGAAAATCCAACCGCTTGGTCGCATTTTTTTCAAATGATTTCAATTTTTTTAGTGCCAAGTGCACTTGTTTTTACTTTTGGAAAAATGACAAATTATATGAAACATGCAGTCACAATTTGGCTGAGTATGGCTATTTTATTTATAGCATCTGTTTTGCTCATTGCTTATTTTGAATACCAAGGGAATCCAAATTTTATAGATAAATTGGGCTTAGCAAGCTCAATCAATATGGAAGGTAAAGAAACACGTTTTGGTATTTTTGCATCTTCTCTTTTTTCAAGTGTAACAACAGCTGCTTCTTGTGGTGCGGTGGCAAATTCTCACAGCAGTTTGACCCCAATGGGTGGAATGTTTGCAATTATTAATATGCTTTTAAATGAAGTTATTTATGGCGGTGTTGGCTCTGGCTTATATGGTATGATTTTATTTGTTTTGCTTGCTGTGTTTATTGCGGGGCTTATGGTAGGCAGAACTCCTGAATATTTAGGGAAAAAGATAGAAGCAAGAGAAATAAAAATTGCCATGTTTCCTATCATTGGTGTTTCCACTGTGATTTTGCTTTTGCTCGCAATCTCTTCCTCGTTGGCAATAGGTTTTTCTTCGATTGGGAATCCAGGATCCCATGGATTTACAGAAATGTTTTACGCATATACCTCTGCCGCGCAAAATAATGGCAGTGCATTTGGCTCATTAAATACCAACACACCTTTTTGGAATTATACAACTTCATTTGCTATGTTGGCAGGACGTTATTTAAATCTCATACCACTTCTTGCCATAGCAGGGTCGCTCGCACAGAAAATAAAGAAACCCATAACCGAAAATAATTTTCAAGTATATGGTTCCGTTTTTTTATTGTTACTTATTGGGACGATACTTATTCTTGGCCTTTTAGTTTATTTACCTGCATTGTCAGTCGGGCCAATAATAGAAAATATGCAAATGCTCAATGGAAAATTTCTTTCAATAGGTGGTGAATAATTATGAAAGAAAATAATGTTTTTGTTTCAAATGAACTTGTTTTTTCGGCAATTAAAGAATCATTTGTTAAGTTAAATCCATTTAGTCTTTATAAAAATCCTGTGCTATTTATCGTGGGTTTGGGCGCCATTATCACCACAATTGCTACAGCAAATGATTTTATTTTAAATGATATGAGTTCAGTAAATTTTTCTCTGCAAATATCTATCTGGCTCTGGTTCACCGTTCTCTTTGCAAACTTTGCTGAAGCACTGGCAGAGGGTAGGGGGAAAGCACAGGCAGAAAATTTAAAAAAAACCAGAAGAGATACTCAAGCAAAACGCCTCAATAAACAAAGTAACGAATATGAAATTGTCTCTGCCTCGAATTTATTAAAAGATGACAGAGTTGTTGTTGTTGCAGGTGAAGTGATACCTGCCGATGGCACTGTTGTGGAAGGAATGGCTTCAATTGATGAATCGGCTATTACAGGTGAATCCGCGCCTGTTATTCGCGAGTCGGGTGGTGATCGTTCCGCTGTGACAGGTGGTACGATGGTGCTCTCCGATCGTATCGTTATTCAAGTCACGGCAGAGCCAGGAAAATCTTTTCTAGATAAAATGATTGCCCTTGTTGAAGGTGCAGAACGTAAGAAAACTCCCAATGAAATTGCTTTAAATATTCTTTTATTTGGATTAACAGCAGTTTTTCTATTGGCCGTTGTTACCTTAAAGCCTTTTGCAATATATCAAAATCTCAATATTTCGGTTGTGGTGTTGGTTGCTCTCCTTGTTTGTCTTATCCCAACCACAATTGGTGGGCTGCTATCAGCCATTGGGATTGCTGGCATGGATCGGGTTTTACAAAGAAATGTTCTTGCAATGTCTGGTAGAGCTGTCGAAGCTGCGGGTGATATTGATGTTTTGTTGCTCGACAAGACGGGTACCATAACCGTAGGGAATCGAATGGCCAGTGAGTTTTTCCCCGCCGAAGGGGTCACTGTAGATGATCTTGGCCTTGCTGCACTGATCGCTTCGACTTTTGATGACACACCAGAAGGTCGGTCCATAGTGAAATTAGCAAATGAACTGCGTATCCACTATGTGACCGCAAAAAATTCTACGCCCATCCCATTTTCTGCAGAAACGCGGATGAGTGGAATCGATACCGTAAGTGAGAGTTATCGAAAAGGTGCATTAGAAGCAATTTCAGCCTGGGTGCGCTCCTTAGGTGGTGATGTTCCTAAGTCTGTTCATGAGCACTTTGTAAAAATTTCTAAAATGGGTGGGACTCCTTTAGCTGTGGCGAAGGGTTCAAAGATATTAGGAGTTATTTATTTAAAAGATATTGTGAAGCCAGGTATTCATGCGCGTTTTGCCCGTATTCGGGCAATGGGGATACGCTCCATAATGATAACCGGGGATAATAAATTAACCGCAGCCGCCATTGCTCAAGAAGCGGGTGTCGATGATTTTCTTTCGGAAGCAAAACCTGAAGATAAATTGATGTTGATAAAAACCTTAAAAAAAGAAGGGCGTATGGTCGCAATGTCGGGGGACGGTACCAACGATGCACCTGCTCTTGCTCAAGCAGATGTCGGGCTTTCCATGAACACGGGTACGCAAGCCGCGCGTGAAGCAGGAAATATGATCGACCTTGACTCCGATCCAACTAAAGTGATTGAAATCGTTGAAATTGGCAAACAACTTTTGATTACAAGAGGGGCTTTAACCACTTTTAGTATTGCCAATGACGTGGCAAAATATTTTGCAATTCTTCCTGCTATGTTTCTGGGTGTTTTCCCAGATTTTGCTAAATATAATATTATGCATTTAGAAAGTCCAAATAGCGCAATACTGTCTGCAATCATATTTAATGCTTTAATTATAATTATTCTCATTCCACTTGCATTGAAGGGGGTAAAATATAGACCTAGAAATGCATTGAGTTTGTTAAGTTATAATTTTTTCGTATTTGGGGTAGGTGGGGTTATTATTCCTTTTATAGGCATTAAAATTGTGGATATGATTATAAATGGTTTAAATATAATTTAAAAATTAAAAGGATTATTTATGGGGCGTTCACTATATAGATGCATTGTTATAACAGGTATTCTATTTATTATATTAGGGTGTGTTTATCCTTTATTTGTTACATTAACTGGGAGGATTTTTTTTCCTGAAGAGAGCAATGGTGGGATTATTTATAAGGATAATAAATCTATTGGAGCAAAATTGATCGGACAAAATTTTTTTTCACCAAAATATTTTCATGGTAGACCTTCAGCTGCGGGTGAAAAAGGGTATGACGGTTTAAGCTCATCTCCCTCAAATTTAGCAACTACAAATATAAAATTATATGAAAATATAAAAAGTGAAACAAAAAAAATTTTAAAGGAGAACCCCACAATAAAAATTTCCGATATTCCGAACGATCTCGTGAATGCATCAGGAAGTGGGCTCGATCCACATATTTCTTTACAAGCTGCTTTATTGCAAATCCCGAGGGTTGCACACGCAAGAAAAATGAGTGAAGATAAGCTCAAGACCTTAATTTATTCTTTGCTTGAAAAACCTGCATTAGGTATTATTGGTGAAGAAAATATAAATGTGCTCCTGTTAAATATTCTTGTGGATGAAGCTAAAAACGAAGAATAAAAATGAAGACATTTGAAGAAATTCTTGAAAGTAAGCGGAGAGGTTCTCTCAAAATTATTATAGGATATGCAGCAGGAGTTGGAAAAACCTATTCGATGCTTAAGGAAGCACAAACACTTAAGCAACGGGGATTTGATGTTGTCATTGGCTATGTTGAGCCACATAAAAGACCAGAGACACAAGCTCTTGTTGCAGGATTAGAACAAGTTGAATTAAAAAAATGTGTGATTGGGACAAATGAATTTTTAGAGATGGATGTTGAAGCCATTATTAAACGTGATCCACAAATCGTTCTGGTCGATGAATTGGCCCATACGAACGTTGTGGGCAGTAAAAATGCTAAGCGATACTTAGATGTTCTTGAGATTCTTGATGCCGAGATCAATGTGATCTCGACGCTCAATGTACAGCATCTAGAATCTGTTTCCGACAGAGTGGTGTCAGCAACTAAAGCTCCTGTTTTTGAGCGAATTCCGGACAAAGTTTTACAGATAGCGCAGCAAATAGTCATGGCAGATATCAGTATGGAAGATTTGCGTGAGAGACTTCGTCTTGGGAAAGTTTATGACAAAGAAAAAGTCGACAATGCTCTCGCTAATTTTTTCTCGTATCATCATTTGGCATTTTTACGAGAGATCTGTTTGAGAGAGGCTGCAGGAAATCAATTTCAAAAAATGCAAGAAAGCGAATTTGGCGATAACAAAACGTTCGCGGAAGAAGCGGTCATGGTTGCTTTGAGTTCGGATCCTACAAATGCTGGCATGCTTATTCGTAAAGGAACAAAGTTAGCATCCCGTTTATCGAGTCGCGTTTATGTGACTTATGTGCAAAAAAAATCGGAAGATCCTGCTCATATAGACTCACAACTGCAGAGAAAAATTCAACAAAATTTCGATCTGGCAACCAAATTAGGGGCAGAAGTCAAAATTCTTTCTGGCGAAAAAATTTCAGACATTCTTGTCAATTTTGCTTTGGAAAATAAAATAAAACATGCAGTTTTTGGTAAGTCAAGATTAACACCATTGAGAGAGAGAGTGCGTGGTTCTATTCTTTTGGAGTTTATTCACGATGCAGTGGGTGTCGATGTGCATATTATCAATGTAGAAAGTGGGGGGAAATAGAATGAATACTTTGCCTCCTATGCGACGAGGTATTCTAAAAGAAGTTTTAAAAATTGTTTTTCTTTTTGGTTTTCTTGGTTTTATCTTAATTATAATTATACATTTTAGCAGTAAAAATCCAAAAAAATTATATTTACTCAATTTTAATAGCACAAGTTCTATCGTTTCTATGTATGAAAATTGGGATTCACTCTATACGAAAAGATTAAATCAGAGTGAGACTACAAAAGATGATATATTGAGCTTTCAAAAATCATATGATTTCTTGCGGCAATATTATAATACCAGTCAAGCTAATGTTGTCTTGTTTGAAATTAATAAAATTTTTATTAAGTATAATAAAAATGAAAACATTATTAGTGTAAAAGATTATGCTAAAATGAAAGATTTACTTAGAAAAATTATGCTTGAAAATCAATATAAGCTTACAAAAATTATTTTAGATCGTGATAGTTTCTCTACGAAAATGGTTTTGTTAGCTTGTTTTATTTTTCTTGTAGCTTTGTTGTTTTCTATTTATTTTTCTGAAAGATTATCAAGTAAAATTGCATTTCCGATTAAGAAAATATCTGAAGTTTTACAGTGTAAACCTGATTTAAATCATAAATTAAAATTTCCTGAACCAGAAACCCTTGAAATTAAATTTCTGACTCTTGAACTTCTCTCTCTTTGGAAACGTCTTTCCGATCTGCACAAGAAAAATCTAAAGAATTTACGCATTCAAAGAAGTGCAATGAATACTGTTTTTGATGCAATGGAAGATGCTGTCGTTGTTATTGATAGTTATGGTAAAATTGAACATTATAATAAACTTTTTTTAAGTGTTATTGGGGCTAAAGATTCATCTTTACTTTTTCAAATTTGGTATGATGTTTCATTGTCTTCACAGGCTTATATACATTTACGTAATTTGGTACGAAAAGAAAACTTTGAAGAATCTTATTTTTGGGCAATTGTTGAAGGTAACGAGTGTATATTTCGCGTGAGAAAAAAATATTTTTATGATGAAGATATGTCAAAAAGTGGTTTTATTATTGTGCTACATAACCTCAATAACCGATATTCTTCCATGCAATTTAAAGAAACGGCTATCAAACTCAAATCTGAACAAAGCTCTCTTAGTATTTAATTAAAATGCGGAGTTATTAATTTCATATATGAAGTGCTAAGCAATTTTTTATTATTGTTATTTTATCAAAAATGTGCTTTGTATAGTCGTCTGTGATTCTTTGTCTGTTGGTTGCTTCTGTTATATCCTCTGTTACTTCTCTTCTTCCGTTTGTAGAAAGGTTCACATTTATGAGAAATATTATTGCCTTATCATCTATATCACTCCTTTTTTGTGCTTGTGTTATTAACTTGGATGAAACAACTCCAACACAAAAAAGCTCTATTGAGAAGTACGATGAAGCTTGCAAAGCAGGAAATCAAGAAGTTTGTGCCTTATTAGAGCAACATCAGAAAAAGGTAGAACAAGAAAATCGCAAGAAGCTTGAGCTCAGTGGGGCTCATGATCGAGGTCGGAAATAATTTTATTAGTTATTGAGGATTTGCATGAAGTATTTACAAGCTCATAATAGAATTTATTTTATGTTATTTTGTCTCATCAATATTTTATTGAGTCTCTTGTTGTCTTCTTGCAGCACATTACACTCACAGTCTGCAAAATCTAAAACTCAAAGTACTTCGCGCCAAAACGCTATTTCCTTAGAGAAGGCTCTTATCTTTTATGCATCTGATGACCCTATTTTATTACCGTACTTTTCAAGTTCTTTTACGCGCCGTATTGCTGAAGATGGTATTTATCATGCCGTACAAAATAGAAATTTAAATAAAGAATGGATGGCAAATAGCAATGGGACCAAAGCTGATATCGATGTCGAACATAGGTTTCAGCTTTATGCGCAAAATATTAAAATTCTTTTTCTGAAAAAGCGCACAGCTAAAGTGAGCTTTATGGCGCGCTCTGCTATGAAAGAAGCTTTAGTGCTTTTGTCAAACAATCCTTCCTCAGTGGGTTTTACTTATGCTGAGCTTGCTTTTTGGGCAGCTGTGGCAAATTGGGATATTCCACATGTCGCTCGCTCCTATGCTCTTATCTATGAGAAATATGCGACTTTTGCTCTTAAAGATAAGTTGGAGTCGCAAGTTGATGTGTTGATTATCAATAGACTTAAAGAACTTACGAGTCCTTATCTTGTAAAGCAGAAAACTGTAAAATTATTAAATACAAATAAATGTGCAGTGTTTTTAAATGGACAGGAATTAAAAACAAAAATTTTCCAACTCCCTGCTAAAATGACGAGCGTTATTTCTGCAAATTGCATCAATGGTTCTTTCGCACAAACTTTTTCAGCTGATAAGCAATCTGTGGTAAAGGTTTCTCCTTATTTTCCAACTTCTTTTTACAGTATGCCTGATCCACAAGGATTGCCAAAAGAAGAAATTTTAAAAGAGCGGGCAGCTGCTGTTATTTTAATTTACTGGTCGCATTCTGAGCGCTATTTAGATTCTTTTTTGATAGAACCAAAAGCCTTTTCAATTGTTAAAAAAACAAGAATATCTTTAAGCACTCGCGAGGACCTTGATCGGGCGGGTGACAATCTAATGGCGTTTTTAAAATCTGCATCTGATAAAATTGGTAAAAATAAACCAGCTCATTTGACGGCGGGGAATTAACTCTATAGTGTCCCCCCTGCGAATAAGGTTGGGCAAAGAGCATATTTCCATACAAATTTATGGTAGATGGTTTTCTCAAAGCCATCTCTTAAAAGTGCCTCTTTTTTTTATGTTTTTTCATCTATTTTATCTGCTTATATATTGAGCCTTTTATTTAAATACTAAAATAATTCGAGAATTTTTAGAGCAGCAAAATTATTTCCCACACTATTGACAGTGTCTTTCATTATAGGATAGCACTATATATGATAAGTGCAGACACTCTACGTTATCCAATTACGGTGTCGCAACTCCTCTTTTGTGAAGATTTGCGGCAGATGTGTGGTTATGCTCTTTATGCCATTCATTTGTATGGTATACTTAAACGCTTCCCATGTTTCAGAAAAGACAATGCTTTGTACCACCAGGAGAAATATTTCATGGCAAAGAACTCTTATAAACCTTTTCACCCGAAGGTAAATCTCACAAATCTCAATTTTTCCACGGTTGATTTCAACTCAACTTTGCAAAATATTATTTTGAATGTGAGACCGCTCATAGAACAAGGAAGAGAGTATTCTTATATCGCAGCCTCCTTACTTTCAGAAGATTTACGTATAGAGGTTTTAAAAACAATTGGTTTGGAAGCTTCTCTCAGTGAATTGCCAGAACAGGAAAAGCTTTATCCGACATTGTCTGAGTATGTAAAATACGGAACAGAGCATGGACAACTTTCCCCAAGATTGCGCGAACTTGATCTCGAGTTCTTAAATACTTGTATTCGCCATGAAAGAAATTATTTATTTGATTATCTAGGTGCACATACACTTTATGATCGTTATTTATTGCATAAACAAGGACAGCGGTACGAAACTTTTCAACATTTTTGGATGCGTGTTGCTATGGGGGTTGCGCTTGCTGAGGAAAATGCAGCAGCTGCAACGAAATGTGCCGCAGAGTTTTATGAAGTCATTTCGCAAATGTTATACGTTCCAAGTACGCCGACATTATTTAATTCAGGTACGAAACATTCGCAAATGTCATCTTGTTTCTTAACTACAACACAAGATGATCTTCTCGATATTTATCGCCAGTACTCAGACAATGCAATGCTCTCAAAATATGCAGGTGGACTTGGCAACGACTGGTCAAATATCCGTGCAAGTGGAAGCTGGATAAAAGGAACAAATGGCCGCTCACAAGGTGTTATACCATTTATTAAAGTGCAAGATTCTTCTACTATTGCAGTAAACCAAGGTGGAAAAAGAAAAGGTGCTGTCTGTGCATTTTTAGAAACGTGGCATTTAGATATTGAAGATTTCCTCGAATTGCGTAAAAATACCGGTGATGAACGTCGTCGTACCCATGACATGAACACAGCAAACTGGGTTCCAGATTTATTTTTAGAACGAGTAGAGCAAAATGCAGAGTGGACTTTATTTTGCCCATCTGAAGTAAAAGATCTACATGATACATACGGTGAAAACTTTAAAAAATTGTATGAAAATTATGAAAGAATGGCAGAGCGTGGAGAATTACAAAACTTCCGCAAGATTTCTGCCGTACAATTGTGGCGTAAAATTCTCACAATGATTTTTGAAACAGGCCATCCATGGGTGACCTTTAAAGATCCTTGTAATTTAAGAAGTGCACAACGTCATATAGGTGTTGTCCACAGCAGCAATCTCTGTACAGAAATCACATTAAATACCAATGCCGAAGAAACAGCGGTCTGTAATTTAGGTTCCATAAACTTAAAAGCCGTCTTTCAATCCGAAAATCCAGCAAAAACATTAGCACATGCTGTGAGTGTTGGAATGCGGATGTTAGACAACGTGATCACAGAAAACTTTTATCCAATTAAATCTGCAGAAACAGCAAATCATAGACATCGCCCTGTTGGGATGGGTTTTATGGGTTTTCAAGACGTTCTTTATATGAAGAAAATTCCATATTCGAAGCCTGAAGCAATGTGGTTATCTGAAAAAATCACAGAATATATCAGTTTTCATGCAATTAAGGCCTCAGCAAATTTAGCGCAAGAACGCGGTTCATACAGCTCTTACCCAGGATCCACTTGGTCAAAAGGAAAAGTGCCAAAAGACACAGTGTGTGAATTGGGAGCGCACGTGAATTATCCTGTTGCCCCAACAGAATATAAAGATGAAAATGGTGAACTGAGAGCATGCTCAGAAATTTTAGGTGCAGATGGCTTTACAGAAAATCTGAACTGGGACGAAGTGCGCACACAAATTGCGCAGGGAATGCGTAATAGTTTGTGTTTAGCAGTGGCTCCAACTGCAACTATTTCAAATATATCGAATTGTACACAGTCTATAGAGCCAACATATAAAAATTTATATGTGAAAAGTAATATGGGTGGAGATTATACAATCATCAATGAGTATTTAATTGATGATTTAAAAGAACTTGGTCTATGGAATTCTGAATTATCTCGTGAATTAAAGAGAGCTGATGGTGATTTAAATACCTTAAATATTCCAGAAGATATAAAAGAACTTTATAAAACTGCATTTGACATAGAGCCAGAACAACTTATTCGTTGTGCTGCACTGAGACAAATATATATCGATCAATCCATGAGCTTAAACCTTTATATGTCTGCACCTAGTGGTAGAAAAATAGATGAAATGTATCGCTATGCATGGCACTGCGGCTTAAAGACAACTTATTATTTAAGAACAAAAGCTGCAACAGGAGTTGAAAAATCAAGTCTTTCATCCAGAAAAAATGAAATTAAATTGCCGGTAGAGGCAAAAGCATGTTCCATTGACAATCCTGAATGCGAATCTTGTCAATAAATAATTGCTAAAGGAGAATTAAAATGTTGATTAACGAAACAAAAACCCAACTTATGCCTTTTCAATATCCATGGGCTTGGGATGAATTTAAAAATCTATGCAAAAATCACTGGCTTCCACAAGAAGTTTCAATGGCGCAAGACATAGCTCAGTGGAAAAATCAAGGTTACCTTACCAATGATGAACGCCATTTGATTAAAAAAATCCTTGCATTTTTTGCTAATACCGATGTTTTAGTGGGTGATAATATTATAATGGCTATTTATAAGCACATCACAAATCCAGAATGCCGTCAGTATTTAACTGCGCAAGCATTTCAAGAGAGTATTCACTCATGGAGCTATTCGCATATTGTTGAATCTCTTTCGATGGATCAGCAAGAAGTTTTTAGCGAATTTAAAAAAGTAGGAACAATTAAAGATAAGCATGATTTTCAAGCGCAATTTCTTGAAGGTATTTTAAATGCAGATTTCTCTACTCTAACAGCAGAAGGTCGTTCTTTATTCTTAAAAAACCTATGTGCTTATTATATAGGTATGGAAGGAATGCAGTTTTACAGTGCATTTGTTTTGTTGCTTAACTTTAAGCGTCGTAATTTACTTGTTGGCACATCAGAACAACTTGAATACATCGTGCGTGATGAGAGTTTACATTGCCGTTTTGGCACAAAGCTTATCAATCAATACATATCGGAAAATGCAGATATTTGGACAAAAGAATTGCAAGAAGAAGTCAGAAAAAATATTGAGCACGTGGTTGAGCTCGAAGATGCTTTTGTTTCAGACGCATTACCTCGCGATGTGCTAGGTCTTTCCTATACTCAGTTTGCAAAATACATTCGTTATATTGCAGATAGACGAGTTGAGAGCATTGGTCTTGAGCCCATTTATGGCGAAGAAGAAACCCCTTTTCCTTGGATGAATGAGATTATGGACTTACCCAAAGAGAAGAATTTCTTTGAGACGCGGGTGACGGAATATCAAACAGGTTTTGGACTTGAGTGGTGATCTTGCCACTGCGTATCTTTAAAACAGGAAAAAAAAGAAGTAAGCTGTGTAAAGTAACAATTTGAGGAAATAAATATGTTTTTCAAAATACTTGCAGGAACATTTTTTTTTATCATAGCTCTTACTTTTGTTTCCTGTACAAAACAGGAGCAAATAGATTTCATAGTCGAAAATCCTGAAATGTTGAAAAAGGATAAAGTTGCTTCCTTTTACGGAGCGGAAGCCATGAAAAACTGTCAAATCTATCGCAAAATCTATGCGGGTTTTTGTGACACCATCAACCAACCCTTTGTAAAATGTTTTGATCTCAATGACAAAAAATACAAATCGACGCTTTGTGAATAAAAATCATATTCCACTCGCCTAAATTTATTATTTTCACATCCTATGTTAAGACAAACAAGCACAGTTTATTTTTATTAAAAAAGGCTGTTTAATAAAACATATAATTGAAAGGAATAAAATAGAAATGGGTGATGTCTCTATTATTTCTGAATGGAATTTAACCCTCGCTAGGTTACTTAAAGAATTTACTTTTGATGCCGGTTTACCAACAATTATATTATTTATTGCCTGCATTATGTTGTGGTTTTGCATATTTAAAAAAGTTGTTAAATTATTGTTTACGTTTGCAAGTCTTTTTATTATCATATTATGTTATAAGGAAACACCAAAGATTTTATTATCCCCATTATTAACTCAATCAGAAAGAAATAAACAAGAAAATATAAGTGAAATTTTTAATAAAAGTCTAGTTGATAATCCTTTGCCTAACTGTGTAAAAGAAGTTGCAGGAATCGTTGTGTTAGGTTCAGGAATATATCAGAAAAATATTCCGAGTTCCGTTGCGCAAACCCGTTTAATGGGACTCAGTCATTTAATAAAAAACTCTGGATATGAAAGTGTATGGAGCAAACATAAGTTGCCTATTGTCTTTTCGGGTGGAAAAACCAATATAAATGTTGGGCAAAGTGAAGCAGAAGCTATGAAAAACTTTGCTTCATATACTTATGGATATGATATAAACAATTTTAGTTTAATCGCAGAAAAAGAAAGTAAAAATACATATCAGAATGCTTTGTTCACCAAGGAAATATTTGAAAAAAAGAAATATGGTAAAAAAATAATATTACTGACAAGCTCACAGCAAATGTTTCGCGCTAAAAGAGTTTTTAGAAAACAGGGATTTGAAGTCTGCCCAGTTCCAGTCGCTACCTTAGAAGGGTATGGTGAAGGTGTCTTTAACTTTGCCAATGCAGCAAAATCTGTATCTATTTTAAATGAATATTTTGGCGTGGTTGGCTATGCCTTAAAAGGTTGGCTTTCACTCTGAATCTTGCAAATTACTGTATAATTTATATTTTCTGCAAAATGCTTTTAATTGCAATTTTATATTTTAGGTGTTAATTCCTGCTTCGTCTGAAAAAGGAGTGTGCTTTATGAGTAGTATGTATGATACACGTGAGTTTCGTCGCGGACTCAAAGTTTTAATAAACAATGATCCTTGGGTTATCGTTGATTTTCAACATGTTAGCCCTGGAAAAGGAGCCGCTTTTACCCGCACGAAAGTGAAAAACTTACGTACAGGTCAAGTGGTTGAACAAAATATTAAGAGCGGTGATAAATTAGAAAAACCAGATGTAGAAGAAAGAAATATGCAATTTCTTTATGCAGATGCCGATGGTTTTAACTTCATGGACACAGCAAACTACGAACAAATATCACTCACAAATCTGGAAGTTGGTGATACTAAAAATTATCTAATAGAAAACTCTGTGATTAAGGTTGTCTTTTTCAATGGTAAGCCTATAGGAGTCGAAACAGACACATTTGTCGAGCTCAAAGTAGTAGAGACTGCCCCTGGTGTGCGTGGCGATACTGCTACAGGTGGAAGCAAACCCGCAACGCTTGAAACAGGACTTGTTGTGAGCGTTCCGTTTCATATCAATGAAGGCGATGTTTTGCGCATAGATACGCGTGAAAATGTTTATGTCGATCGTGTAAGTAGAAAATAAGTTTAATGAAAACAGATTTTTCTGTATAATAGACACCGGTTCCGTCGTAAACGATGCCGGTTTTTTTTTTCAAAGAAATGATACAAATAAGCTTTAACAGCGCTTTTCTAGCACAAGGTCTTGACTTTGTTCTAAGAATTAGAGAAATCTGAGAGTGATTGACAAAGTGTTAAAATTATCATTTTAATCTGTCTTGGTACATTGTATCTTAGCCCATGTTTTTTAGGCAAGGTATATATTTAGAGGAAAATAATAATGATTGATGTATCTAAAATTGAAAAACTTATGAATCTTATGGCAAAACACGGTTTTGATGTCGTGCAAGCTGAATCATCCGCAGAAAAAATCTCTTTGGCAAGAAATGTGGGGCAGACTTCGCTTTTCCAACCACAAACATATGCGGCGCCATCGGTTGCAAAAGTTGCTTCTCCGGCTCATGCACCACAGGTTAATTTAGAAAATATTGCTTCTGCAGAAAATTGCAATGAAAATCCATCTACAATTATGAAAACAGAAGACAAAAATGAACCTAAAAAGTTACCAGAAGGGACAACTATCACGAGTCCATTTGTTGGTACTTTCTACAGATCTCCTGGGCCAGACGCTCCCGTTTTTGTTGAGCTGGGCGCAAAAATTAAAAAAGGGCAATCATTATGCATTGTCGAAGCTATGAAGCTCATGAATGAAATCGAAGCTGAAATTGACGGGGAGATTGTTGCTATCTTAGTCGACAATGCAAAACCTGTTGAATTCGGCACTCCGCTTTTTATTGTTGCTCCATCTAAGTAAACAAATTAAATATTGCGAGTAAATTCACATGAAAAAAATTCTTATCGCCAATCGCGGTGAAATCGCAGTGCGTATTATTCGCGCTTGTCGAGAACTCGGTATTAAAAGCGTAGCTATTTATTCACAGGCAGATGCGCACAGCTTACACGCAAAGTTAGCTGATGAAAGTATTTGTATTGGACCTGCAGAGAGTAAGAAAAGTTATTTACATATTCCTGCTATAATTGCAGCCGCTGAAGTCAGTGGAGCTGACGCAATTCATCCGGGCTATGGATTTCTCTCAGAAAATGCAAGTTTTGCTGAAATATGTAGAAAATGTAATATTACATTTATAGGCCCAACTCCTGAGCAAATGCGCCAATTGGGTGAAAAAGTGGCAGCACGTGATGTTGCGCGCAAGGCTGGCTTACCATTTTTACCAGGATCAAAGTCAGCGATTGAAAATATAGAAGTAGCTAAAAAATCTGCAAAAGAAATCGGTTTCCCCGTTATTTTAAAAGCCAGTGGGGGTGGTGGTGGACGAGGTATGAAAATCGTTCACAAAATCGAAGATCTGGAAAAGGCCTATTTAACTTGTCGCCAAGAGGCTTCAGCTGCATTTGGCAATTCTGAAGTTTATCTTGAAAAGTATCTTGAAAATCCACGCCATGTAGAAATTCAAATTATGGCGGATAAACAAGGTAATATCGTTCACCTGGGTGAAAGAGATTGCAGTGTTCAACGTCGTCATCAAAAAGTGATAGAAGAAGCTCCTTGTAATTTATTAAATGAATCAGAGCGCAATCGCATAGGTGCCTATGCAGTTGCACTTGCAAAAGAAGTTGGCTACCACGGAGCAGGAACAGTTGAATTTCTTATGGATGACGATAAAAACGTCTATTTCATGGAAATGAATACACGCATTCAGGTGGAACACCCAGTCACAGAACAGATTACAGGTATTGACTTAGTCAGAACCCAAATCCTTGTGGCAATGGGAGAGTCGCTTCCCTTTACACAAAAGGACATAAAAATCCGCGGTCACTCCATCGAATGTCGTATAAACGCCGAAGACCCAAAGAGTTTTGCACCTTGGCCAGGTAAAATCACAGCCTATTCGAGTCCGGGCGGACTGGGAGTTCGAGTGGATGGATTTGTCTATCATGGATACACTGTAGTTCCTTATTATGATTCCATGCTGACCAAGCTCATAGTAACTGCTGACACCCGTGAACTGGCAATTAAGAAAATGGAATGCGCACTGCAAGAATTTATAGTTGATGGTATTCGTACCAATATCCCATTTCATTTAGAAGTATTAAAACATCCAGATTTTATGCAAGGAAAACACTCAACCCGTTTCTTAGAAAGAGCTGGATTCGTTAAATAATATTTTTAGTAAATTTTAATTTTTAAAAAGAATAACTGTGGCCATTGCATAATCTATGTGATGGCTTAGTGAGACATCATAATCATCTATATTTTGTTTCATTAATTTAGCTTTAATATTATCATTTATATTGAGAAATGGCCTTCCACTCTCTTCATTACCTATCCAAATATCTAAAAAAGAAACACCTTGCGCATAAAGACCAGTGCCCAGCGCTTTGGCAAAAGCTTCTTTGGCTGCGTAACGCGCGGCATAAGAAGCTGATTTTTGAGCGACTTTTTTCTCGCAATAAAGGATTTCATCGGGGTGAAAGATTTTTTGTATAAAGTTTCCCACAAGGAGCGAGCGCTCAAAGCGAGGAATATTTACAAGATCGTTACCAATAAGAATTTTTTTTGTCATCTCTAAGCTTGTCTCACTTTCTTATTAGAATTATACTTATAGCTATGAATGTTTCTCATTTTGAAACACAAAGGAGTCCGAAAAATGTCGAATCTTGAAGAACTCTCTTCTTTAATGGAATCAGCAACCCAAAGAAAATTATTTGATCAACGTCTTATCGTGTTGTCTGAGGCAATCACTTCAAAATCAGCAAAAAAAATAATTGAGCAATTGCTTGCTTTAGAAGCTGAAGATCCAGCAAAAGATATCTGGATATTTTTAAATAGTCCAGGCGGAGAAGTCAACTCTGGATTCGGTATCTACGATACCATTCGGTTTATCCGGCCTGAAGTAAAAATTATTGTTACCGGTTTAGCTGCTAGTATTGCAACAGTTATTTTACTTGCTGCAGAGACAAAACATAGATATTCTCTTCCCAACGCACGTTTACTTATTCACCAACCTTTGATAGGTGGAAACATACAAGGACAGGCTTCTGATATTGAAATTCATGCAAAAGAAATACTAAGAACACGCGAAAAAATAGCAGAACTATACAATAAAGAAACAAAACAGCCATTGGATCGTGTACGGAAGGATATTGAACGAGATTATTGGATGACAGCACAAGAAGCGCAAGAATATGGTCTTGTAAATAGAATTATCACTTCTTGGAATGAAGTTCGTTAAAATTATCGTTAAAATTATCGTTAAATTTTGTCGATATAATGCATCACTTTTTCGGCAGTTTCGTTAGCTTGAAGTATACAATCAGGCACTGCGGGACCTTTTATGTAATTACCAGCAAAAAATAAACCAGGTATAATTGCTTCAAGTTGCCAAATCGATTGCAGCACTTTATCTTGTAGTTCAGTAGAGAGTGGAATGTAATTATCCCATTTAATTACTTCCGTAAAATCAAACTCCGTTTTATCTGTAATAATATTTATTTCTTTAAGTCTTTGTTTACTGAGTTCTAATAATTGTTCATTCGTTAGCAAGTTAATATTTGGATTTCTATCTCCCCCTAACATAACTCTATAAAAAAATGATTTTTCAGGCGCATGTTGTGGGTAAATAGAATGAACAAATAGAACCCCAAGAATATCTTGTGACCATTCACCTGCCAAAGCGCCAAAACCTTGTGGTGCGTTATTTTCTATATTTTTTCCCCCTAAACCTACCACAGCAATGCTATGCGATTCAATTTTTTTTAAATTTTGATAAGCATTGCTTGCGACAGGGCATTGAGGTGAAGTTAAAATTCCATTTTCACGCCAAGGTTGTCCTGTGTAAATAACACTCTCAAATAACGCGAAGGAAGTATCATTATTAATTAAAGACGTATAAATCAATTTAATTTTATTTTCATGTTTATTTATTTCGCTAATTTTGCTTGAAGAATTAAAACTCAATTGAATGTTATTTTTTGTGCAATTTTCTTTTATTTCTTTGTATAAGGATTGAATAAGATAGGGTAGACCTTCGGAAAAACTAGCAAGTTCAAGATCTTTTTTCTTATTTTTAGAAAATATTTTTTTACATAATTTATAAATTCCAGCCTTAAATAAACTACCATAACCGTTTTCTATTTTTATTAATTGTGGAAATGTATATCTTACTAATAATTTACGCGAGCTTCCTCCCCAAATACCAAATGAGAGTGGGACAAGAAACGTAGAAGCAAATTTTTTACCAAAACGGCGAGAAAAAAATCCGTAAAGTGATTCATTAGGATTCTGGGTTATTGGTTTTTTTATAAATACTTCAAGAAATATTCTTAAAATATCTCGGATTCTAAGCAAGCCCTTTTTTTTATATTTAAATAAATTGGGAGTGATTGGCACGATTTCAGAAGGAGTGATTAAATATCGTTTTAATTTTGATTTCCCAGGGAGTAATATTTTATGATTGAGATCGAGTTCATCAACACAGTTTTTAAAAGAGTCTTTGGAGAGAAGAACACCTTGTGCTCCATGTTCAAGACAATAGCCATTATATTTGGTATTTTTTAAGACACCACCAATGGAATCATTTTGATCGAATAAAGTAATGCTTTTTAATTTACCATCTTTTCTTTTGCTTAAAATATAGGCGGTTCTTAATCCAGAGATACCTGTTCCTATGACAGCAATATTGATTTCTTTATCATTCATAAGCTGTGGTCTCCTCTTCCAAGAAATCTAGAAAACAGAAAAACTATCAGATATTGTGTTAACACTTTTAAAATGCAATAAGCGAGGGTTCAAAAAAATAATCTGAAAAGAATACTGTTACATAGATTGCAAACAGAGACGATCTATTGGCGCTCTCTCTACTCGAATGATTATACTAAGTTTTGTTATGATAATGAGAATAGTTATCAATCCCTCTTGAGAATTGTTCTCATATCATGTAGCGTTTAACCGATGCTTAAAAAAAGCGGAATGAAAGGGAAAGAATTATGCTCATGTGCTTGTGTTATGGAATTTCGTGTCATGAAATTAAAAAACTTATGGAAAACGGAATGACCACAACAGAAGATATACAACGTGAATGCAATGCAGGACTTGGGTGTGGTTGCTGTCTCGATGCTCTCGAATCTATGGTGGAGTCAGAGGGATCGAAACAAGATACACATTCTATGAGTTCTTCTCATGCAACTGTTGAGCTAAATAGTTCTCTAAACCGATGTCTTTAATAAGACCAAGTTGAGCTTCGAGCCAATCGACATGCCCTTCTTCTTCTTCTAAAATATGCTCAAGAATTTCACGGCTTGTGTGATCTCGAGCTGTAACACAGATATCGATTCCTTTTTTAAGTCTTTCAAGAGCAAGAAATTCGAGTGCTAGATCGGCTTCAAACTGCTCTTTAACTGATTCGCCGATATTGAGTTTATCTAATTTTTGCAAATTTGGGATTCCTTCGAGGAATAGAATCCGATCAAGTAATGTTTGAGCGTGTTTCATTTCTTCGATGGATTCTTTATAAGTAAAATCAGCTACACGATTATAACCCCAATTTTTACACATTCTCGCGTGTAAAAAATATTGGTTAATTGCTGTAAGTTCACCTGTTAATACTTCGTTTAAAGCTTTTATAACTTGAACGTCGCCTTTCATATTTTTCTCCTTATATTGAAAAACAGGACACCAAAAGTAATTTACTAGCAATTTTCACCTCTTTTGTCTATGTTACTCATGAATATAATCTAATAATTTTAAGTATTTGTAATTATTATTTGTTTATGCAATGATTGCCAATTTCATCTTGTCGCGCAACGATTAGACAGATTTGGAAAATTAGGTTAAGTCATATGTTGCTTTTACATTAGTGGTTTTTTGAAATGGAGACAATTTATGCAATTTAAGCGACAGATAGGAGCAGGGGGCGTTATGTTTGCCTCCATTGGGGCAATGGTGGGTTCTGGATGGCTTTTCAGCTCTCATTATGCAGCCCAACTTGCTGGACCTGCAGCAATAATCACTTGGCTTATTGCCACAGTTATCATTATCGTGATTGCTCTTCCCTTCGCTGAGTTAGGGACTTTATTTCCAATCGCTGGTGGAATAGCCAACTACCCATTCTTTACTCATGGAAAATTAGCAGGATTTCTTCTCGGCTGGATTTCTTGGCTTTCTTTTTTAGTGCTCACGCCCATTGAAGTGCAAGCTACTATTCAATATATGAGCAACTTTTTTCCAGCTCTCACACGTGTAGAGGATAAAGTTTATCATCTCACAGGCATTGGGTATGTTACTGCAACGCTTCTTATGTTGGCTTTGGTTTATGTCAATTCTAAGGGCGTAAAATTTATGTCTGAAACAAATAAATATTTTAGTATTTGGAAACTTATCATTCCGGCCATTGCTATCATTATTTTCTTTTTAGCATCCTCTGGTACCAATAATTTAAATTTAGAATCTGCAGGTGGTTTTGCTCCGTATGGCTGGCACGGAATTTTATCAGCACTTTCTTTAGCGGGAGTTGTGTTTTCTTTCAATGGTTTTCAAATTGGAATTATGATGGCAGCGGAAACCAAAAATCCGCAAAAGAATATTCCAAAGGCAATTATTGGTTCAGTTGTATTAGGGGCGCTTCTATATATTTTATTACAAATTTCATTTTTAGTCGCAGTGCCTGAAGCCAATTTAGCGAATGGTTGGGCAGCTCTTACATTTTCTGGCGATGCAGGGCCTCTTGCAGGATTAGCTTTGGTTTTGGGTTTTAGTTGGGTTGCTTGGCTTTTGTATATTGATGCCGTTGTCTCTCCATTGGGGGCTGGAATCGTCTACGCTGCTTCGAGTACACGAGTTTTATATGCTTTGAGTGCCAATGGTTATATCCCTGAACAAATTAAAAAAATTGACAAAAATGGCATTCCAAAAGTCAGCTTATGGGTCAATTTTGCCTTCGGTATGCTCGCCTTTTTACCCTTTCCAGGTTGGCAGAGTATGGTTTCATTCCTCTCATCCACTATGATTACTGGCTATGCTATTGTACCCATTTGCCTTGTTGCACTGAGAAAACAAGAACCCAAATTGGAGAGACCATTTCGTTTGCCAAAATATATTTTCATTTCATTTATAGCCTTTTATTTTTGCAATTTAATGCTCTACTGGTCTGGTTGGACTATCATGAGTAAGCTTTTTCTCGCCGTTCTTCTTGGCTTTGCCATTTATGTTTCACGCCTTTTCTATCGCAAAGAGCTTAAAGAGAATTTAAAAACCTGGAAAAATTCATTGTGGATTTTATTTTATTTAATTGGTCTATGCGGTTTGACAAAGTTCGGTCAGTTTGAAGGTGGTAGTGGTGAAATTACGGAAGGATATGACTTTTTGCTCGTAGGAATTTTGAGTGTTATCATTATGTATATTGCTCAAAAATCCATGCTTTCAAATAAAGAAGCAAAAGCAAATATTAAAATGATTCTCGATGAGCACAATCATACAAATTCGCATTAATAGATATAGCCAACAGTGATTCCATAATCAAATTGCTCCTGCGAGAGATTTAAATTCATTTTGCTCTGAGCTTCTATCCAATCGCTGTTGGATAGTTTGGATGCAGGAATGCTATCTCTCGGAAAACGATTATCATTCGATTTTATTCCACCTCCAAGATACGCAGAAAATGAAAAATTGTTTTTTGTCACAAATCTGTAGCCAATTTGCAGGGTGGGAGCAACATAGAAAACGTCGTATTCAGAGGAAGAACTCCCATCAGAGATATAACTTTCAGAGGAAGTAAAATAAATTTTAATCCCAATAAATGGACCAGTTATTTGCTTATCTATGAAATAATATCTTAATTTTGGAGCAATCGTAAAAATGTTTCTTTTTGCAACAACACCATTTTTGTTATAGGGATTTTGCGCAAAAATTTCGAAATCGATCCCTTGCGATAACCAAAGTCTATCGTCTTTGTATTCAAGATTTAAACCAATTCCTTGATTTATAAATAAAAGTCCATTCCCTTCAAATAAAAAGTAATTTTGAGCATTAATATTACGAGTGAATAAGAGAAATAAAATCGGAACAAACTTAATAGGCTTTAATAAATTCATTGAAGTATCATCCTATAACTTTTCGCTAGAAAAAATTTCTATTATAGAATGTATTATTTAGATAAAAAGAATTCAATAAAGCTCTGTGCTTTATTTATGGCGAATTATTTTTTTGCTATAGAAAAGTTTTAAGATGTGATTTATTTTCATATCGAAGGAAGAGAAATGAAAAGTTATGAGGAAAAGCAATGGATATTTTAAAAAGTGCAAAAAAGTACACTTATGCAATCACTATAAAAGAATTTCATTTAGATACATTTGGGCATGTCAACAATGCTGTTTATTTACAACTCTGTGAAGAGGCAAGATGGGAGATTATAACTGAAAATGGTTTTGGAGTGCATGATATAGAAAAATTAGGGATAGGTCCTGTTATTTTAGAGGTTAATATTAAGTTTCAAAAAGAGCTTAAGTTAAGAGAAAAGATAAGAATTGAAACCCAGTGTATTGCTATTCGAGGTAAGGTTTTAGATATTTATCATGAAATTAAAAATGAAAAAAACGAGGTCTGTTCAACGGCACTGTTTACTTTAGCAATTTTCGATATAAATAAAAGAAAAATAATATCACCCATTCCTCTTTGGTATGAATCCATTGGTGTTTTAGTGGAAAAAAATTAATAATATCAGAGTTAAATATATTAATTATTTCTTAATAAAATTAAAAAATTTATATTGACATTATTTGAATATTAGAATACCAAAAACAATGTTAAGGATTCTTTTAATTATTACCTTATGGAGAAAATATGAAATCAGCGAAATTCTTATTACCACTTATATTATGTGTTTCCTGTTCCAAGCAAGAAGAAGAGAAGCCAAAACCACGACTTGCCAATACTGAAATCAAATGTCGTGCAATCCCGTCTACTGGATTATTTGATGATTGTAATTTAAACTTAAAAGTAGATAATAAAGACATTATTTCTGCAAAAATTGAATTTTTATCTTTGCAAACTGAAATTAGTTCCGCTAAAATGAGCGATTTTGTTAAAACGGAAATTACAAAAAAAGTTTGGGAATTTTTCAATAAGACTGATAAACTGACAGAAAATGAAAAAAAACAATTTTCTGAAAAATT
The DNA here is from genome assembly GCF_004295685.1 of Fluviispira sanaruensis. NCBI lineage: Bacteria > Pseudomonadati > Bdellovibrionota > Oligoflexia > Silvanigrellales > Silvanigrellaceae > Fluviispira > Fluviispira sanaruensis. Next base: position 1,852,696 of record NZ_AP019368.1, on the reverse strand, counting down.
TGTAACAGTATTAATTTCTTTGCTTGCACAATATAAACTCACGGTGAATGGTTTCGATGCTGATCATCAAGTAGTTATCAATCAAGATATCATAGATAATTTAAACGATTTCAAACTTCTTTTAGAAAGTTTGAAAAATAAATTTGCTAAGTTTAGTGATGATCGAAAATTGGTTGAAGATATTATAGATGACTTAAATAAATTCAGTTATTCAATAAATGATAGAGTTAATTTGAAACATTTGTCAGCGATGATGCCTCAGGAAATTGCTAAAGTATATGATGAATCCTTTAAGGAAATGGATGATAAAAAGATAAAGATTGAAAGAGACGAAGATGGAAATATAAATGTTGATTTTATAGAAGGTTCTGTATTTAAAACAGAAAAATTCACATTTAAACTTGAAAAGGGTGAGCGTGTTTATAAGATAGAATAATTATAAATTTACTTCCGTGGCCGCCAATTTCTTAACAGCAAAGAATTGGAAATAACGCACACGCTGCTAAAAGCCATTGCTGCGCCCGCTAACATTGGATTTAATAAACCCAATGCTGCTAGCGGGATTCCTATTATATTATATATAAATGCCCAAAATAAATTTTGCTGAATTTTTCTAAAAGTTTTATTTGAAATTTCAATTGCAGCAGAGACTAAGATTGGGTTTCCGCGCATCAGAGTGATTCCAGCTGCTTGCATTGCTGCATCGGTTCCCGAAGACATAGCAATACCGATATCAGCAGCAGCTAGAGCAGGGGCATCATTTATTCCATCACCGACCATGGCGACTTTTGTTAGCTTGTTTTTTAATTTATTTATACAAGCCACTTTATCTTCTGGCAGAAGATTAGAGTAGACTTCATCCATATTTATTTCTTTTGCAATCACTTGAGCGCTCATCAAATGATCGCCTGTGAGCATGACTGTCTTAATTCCCAAAGAGTGTAAATGCTCAATCGCTTCTTTAGCTGCTTCTTTAAGTGTGTCGCTGAAAGTGAGAAAACCAATTAATATTGATTGTGTTTCTTTTTTTTCAAAGAGCCAAGAAACACTCTGTCCCATATCGGCATATTTTTTTACAATATTTTTATATTCATCGTCAATTTGCACTGCAAATTCATTTAATAAACGTTCACTTCCTAAATAGTATTGCTTATTGTTTAAAGTCGCAGAGATTCCTCTGCCAGATATTGCTTGCGTATTAGTTACTTTGGGTATTGGGATATTTTTTTCTTGCGCTGCAATTAAAACAGCTTTTGCAAAAGGATGCTCACTGCCTGTTTGCAGTGCAGCAGAAATTGCGAGCAATTCTTCTTCTGGCATTTTAATAGATTTGATCCGAATTAAATGGGGTTTGCCTTCAGTTATTGTCCCTGTCTTGTCGAATGCAACGGTTTTGATCGCATGCGCTATTTCAAGTGCTTCTGCATCTTTAATTAAAATTCCATGTTTTGCTGCCGCTCCCGTACCAACCATGATGGAAGTGGGTGTTGCTAGCCCCAAAGCGCAAGGACACGCAATGATCATGACTGAAATTGAATTTATAATTGCTTTTTCCCAATCGCCCGATAGAACACCCCATAAAATAAATGTTATTATGGCTATTGCTAAAACAATTGGAATAAATATTGCGCTGACTTTATCGACAAGTTTTTGGATGGGAGCCTTTGCCATTTGCGCTTGTTCCACAAGGCGGATAATGCGCGATAAAGTGCTTTCTGCACCGAGAGCATTTATTTTAACTTTGATAAGTCCGTTGTAGTTTAGAGAACCCCCTGTTACATTATCTCCTGTTAACTTATCTATTGCTAAGCTTTCACCCGTAATTAATGACTCATCTACTTGCGAAAATCCTTCAACAATTTCTCCATCAACAGGTATTCTTTCCCCTGGTTTGATAATAACAATATCATTCATTTTTAAATTGCTTAGTAAGACTTCAACTTCTGTGCCATTGGATAACACACGAGCCTTTTCTGGTTTTAGCTCTTGAAGAGCACGAATAGCTGAGGTTGTTTTTCTTTTTGCGCGCCCTTCAAGCCATTTCCCAAAAAGTACTAAAGTGATTATGACGGCTGAGCTTTCAAAATATAAATGAATTTTTCCATTTAAAACATCAGTGGGATGGCTGATAATCTGATATAGGCTAAGCCCATATGCTGAACTTGTTCCAAGAACAACAAGTAAGTCCATATGCGCTGATTTTGTCCAAAGTGCTTTCCAAGCAGAGATATAAAATTTTCTTCCAATAAAAAACTGAATAATACTTGCAAGTATGACTTGAGTCCAAACTGGAAGAGCAAAATCTATAGAAAAAGGTAACAAAAGCATGGGTAGAATAAGTGGCAAAGAAAGCAGCGCTGAAAAAATAATTAACCATTTACCGTCCTTTTGCTTTGGCGGCATTAAAGAATCCTTTTGTTCTTCTTCTAAAATTGGGATAGCTTTATACCCAGCTTTCTCAACTGCAGCTTTAATAGTAGCACTTGAAATTTTTTTTTCGCTTTGAATTTGAGCTTTTTCGCTAGCAAGATTAACGGACACTTCTAGAACACCTGGTATTTTTCTGAGTGACTTTTCTACATGGTTAACGCAAGATGCGCAATTCATCCCTTCGATATGATAGTTACTTTCAAATTTTTTTATTGATTTTTTATTATTAATAAAATTATTCATATTTTGTGACATAAAATTTCCTTGCAATAAGCTCATTTACTATAGATGCATTTTCTCATATCATATTTTGATTTTAAAATCTTCTGAAATTAATTTTTAGAAAAACTTTTTATTATAGAGTTTATTTTTTCATTTTATGATCATGATACCAAATCACGAGTGTTGTTAATATGCTTTTAAAATAGTAACAAGATACAACCAAATTGGATGTGGTAGAGAATTGACTCCTTCGATACATATTTGGAGTAAGCCATGTTGATTATTTGAATATTGATTTAAAATATTTATTCCATCTTCAATTTCACTCATTGTAATACATGATTATTGCTATTTTTCTCAAATGAACTTAATGATCTTATATTTGCTATTAAATTGTTTTTATTTGGTTTAATTTTCATCAATTCTAATTGCCCTTTATATAATAAATTTGAAAAATTCGTCCGCATTTGCTCCGAGACAGATTGTTTGATTTTATATTCTTGGGTTGCACTCGGAAGAGCCCAACTACCTACATTATTTAAGTGAAAATATTCGACATTTGCAGCAGTTGAACTAGACATTAAATATAAATAACACATAGGGCAACATGAAGCGGCTTGTTTGCCTCTAAGATAAACACTTTGGGAGTGAACCTCTCCACCCAGAACAGTAGCATTTTGGGCGAATGCAAGGCATTCTACGTGCATCATAAAATGTTCTGCATTAGAAATAAAACGATTAGGATTTTTATTAGTTGGAGATATTTCTCCAAAATATTGAATATTATTTGTTTGAGTTCTAAATTTTTTAGATGTATCAGACAATGGCCTATTTACATTTTTTAATACTACTTCGTCAAAATCATTATCGCATGTTGAATAAAATGCCATGAAAACATTTTTTTTACTAAAGTCTCTCAAATCAGGGCTTATTCTATTTTCCTTACTTTCTGGGCGTAAATTAATTCTGATTCTTTTCCTCAATATTATATCATTCTCATCATATTCAATATTAGGCTCAATAAAAATTTTTGAGTTTAATTTTTTAAAAAATAAATCTGCAATGTCATAATTTGTATAATCCCAATCATTATTTAATTCAATGGTTTTATATTTCAAAATATTATTTGCCAGTAAACCCCTAGGAATTTTTAAGTTTTTATTTCTATTATTTATATATAATATTCCACCTAAAATTAAATGCATTGCGGCAAATGTAACTCCTGATGATTTTTGAGGCATTATGAAGTATCCTTTAGTATATTATAGTAAAATTTTAAACAAAATAAAATTTATAAAATTACTACAATTCATTTTATAAATTAATAAAAATTATTTTTGATAAAAATCTAAAAAAAATCAATATAAATTTTAAAAATTCTAATAAAAAATTGATTTACTTGTTTTTTATATTAAAGCAGCAAGAATTAGGAGATTCATAATTTAAGAGAATGCTAAAATTTTTTGACGTGAAAATTTAGATATAAACTAGTTAACTTATTATGACACGTGATGAAGTCTTATTTGATTATCAGTCAAATCTATGATTTAGCTAAGGAAAGTATTCTTTCACCAGAATTGAGTTTGGATATAAGCCCTTGGTTTAGATTTTGTATACAGATTTATTTTAGCGTATGAAGTTAAAAATTCTGGTTGTTTTGGAGCTAAAATTCCTTGCCATAAATCTGCAACTATTGACTTAGAGTTAAACTCAATTCCCTAATTAATTAAATTAGTACTTCGATAAGTATTCCGTGAAAGCAAGACCATGGCGTGATTAGAGTCTGGCATTTGAAATGTATAAATATTAAGCTTATAATTTTGAGAAATTAAAGCCAATTTACTCGCAGCTAAAGCTGCCATTTAATTACATTGACCAAACCCATTCTCTTCAGCAGCTGCTGCTAATTTCATTAAATATTCTTTGTTACCTGGGCCGTCTGTAAGAGCTATTCCCATTTTTTTTTGCGATCATCAGTCGTGTGTTTCTAACCTTAGACTGTTTGTCAGTATAATGGTACTGCGTGAGCCCATTACTATTACTAAATGGAAGATCAACAACTTCGAGCTTGTCTAAATAATTTTTTAGAGAATTTCTAATATCTTCCAACAGATTGTCAGTATTTCCAACATTTGACTTCGTCTGTCCTGACCTTAAACCTAGAAAATTAATATTAAATTTCATAACTAATCTCATATTTAATTTTAAGTCATTGCATTTATTGTATGCATCCCTTGAATTTGAAATTTAGGGGATAAATACTAAGTTCCATAATATATTTCATATTCAATTATTGATAAATAATCAAGGTGAGAAAAGTTTTCTACTACAAAGTTATCAAAGTAGCAGTAAAGAATTTTTGTTACCTTTTAGGAAACTTGTGGCACTTCTATTACACTTATACATGCTATAGCCGGTTTCAATGAATAGAAACCAAGAATTGGTTCTTATTCTAATTTATAAATAGAAGATCTTACCATATAGCTGGAATTTTGAGCTAAACGCTTAAAGCATTTGCAATAATTCTTAAAAATGGTATTGTTTTCAATGCCTATTGAAAATTATTTTTAATAAATTTCAATAAATTACTAAAAAATATGAAATTAAAAGGTTCATTAATGCAGAATAAACTTTTTTCAGTGAAAAATAAAAAAATACTTATTACAGGTGCATCAGCAGGTCTTGGCAAACATTATGCTCAAGTCTTGGCAGAAGCTGGAGCGCATATTATTGCTTGTGCCCGGAGAGAAGAATTGTTAAATGACCTTGTCCAAGAAATTAAAAATAAAAAAGGAAGTATCCAATCGCTTGTTTTGGATGTGACAGATTTTAGCGATGCAGAAAAAAAATTAACTCAGCTTTATTCGCAATTAGAAGGAATAGATGTCCTTATAAACAATGCAGGAACAACAGCTAAAGTAAAGCGCCCCGTTATCGACATCACGCTTGAAGACTGGGATGATGTTATGGATACTAATCTAAAATCGATGTGGCATATTTCTAACATCACAGCAAAATATATGCAGAAATTCTCAATCAAAGGAAGTATTATAAATATTTCATCTACAGCGGCAAATCGAGCACGTGCAGGCAATCCTATTTATGGAATCTCAAAATCAGCAGTTATTGCTTTGACTGAAAAACTTGCTGGTGAATATGCGCATTATAACATCCGGGTGAACTCAATAGCACCTGGTTTTTTTGAAACAGATATAAATAAGAGTTTTGTTCAATCAGAGGGGGGGAAAGAATTTCTTGCAAGAACAATTCCCCTTGGCCGTAAGGGTGAATACGAGGAACTCGAAGGAGCGATCTTTTTATTTTCTTCAAATGCTTCAAGTTACATCACAGGTGAATGTTTATTTGTGGATGGCGGGTACATAATTAATTCCCTTATATAGTTTATTTTTTGTGATAATAAATTAATCTTAAGGATCATAATCTGTGTTTTAAAAGCTTGAACTTTTAAATTATAACTTCGAAAGAACAACAAATGCACGCTAACAAATTTCTCGTATTGCTGTTTGGTCTGCTGACTGAATTTTTTGCCTTTTCACAAATGGAAAATATGCAGCATAATTATAATTTAAACTTAGTTAACAAAGATGAAGTTTTTTCAAATGCTACAGAAGGGCTCCCATTTGTTAGAAATGCACAAGTGATAAAGCTAAAAAATGGTCAAAATTATACATTAATTGCAAAACAAGTTAAACAAAATATAAATGGCAAAATCATTAAACGCTTTGCATATAATGGATCTATTCCTGGGCCAATCATAGAGGTGCAAAAAGGATCTAAAGTCAAAATTAAATTTATCAATCAAACTGAAGTGGATCAAACTTTACACTCGCATGGCTTACGTCTCAATTATTTATTTGATGGTACAGTTGGGTTAGGGCAAAAAGCTCCTGTTCGACCTGGAGAAACTTTTGAGTATGAATTGTATTTCCCAGATACAGGGGTCTTTTTTTACCATCCACATATTAGAGAGGATTATGCGCAAGATATGGGTCTCTATGGAAATTATCTCGTAAATTCTAATAAACAAAATAATGTTATACCTGTAAACAAAATGGTACCTATCAATTTGGATGATATCTTATTAACGGATACTAATAATCCTTATTATAAAGGTTATGCAAATTACGCAGCCATGGGGCGTTTTGGCAATATAATGCTGATAAATGGTGTTGATAATTACAAAGAGAATTTTACTAAGGGTGAGATTATTCGTTTTTTCATAACAAATTCTGCAAATACGCGAACGTTTAATTTCAATATTCCTGGTGCTAAAATGAAGTTGATTGCAGCAGATATGAGTCCTTTTGAAAAGCAAGAATGGATAGAAAGTTTAATCATTGCCCCCTCGGAACGCTATATTGTAGATGTATATTTTAAAGATAAAGGTATCTATAAAATTCTTAATTCCAATTCTGAAACAAAAACACAATTAGGATTAATCGAAGTCTTGGAAGGAAAACTTGATAATTCATTTGTTGAAGATTTTATGGTTTTGCATGCGGATACGACTCACAAAAATGAAATGCAAAAATTATCTAAGCATTTCAATAAAAAAGTTGATAAAAATTTAATTATTTCAGTAGATATGAAAATGGATCATTCACAGCATGGCGAACTTCCTGAAATAGAATGGGAAGATAATATGCCTAAAATGAATGAGCATATGACTTCAAAAGATGTTGCATGGTTATTGATAGATAAAGAAACAAATAAAAAAAATATGGATGTTTTTTGGAGTTTTAAAAAAGGACAATATTATAAAATAAAAATTTTTAATGATCCAAAGTCCAAGCATCCAATGCAACATCCCATCCATTTTCATGGGCAAAGATTTTTAGTTCTTACTGACAATAAAGTGAAAAATAATAATTTAGCTTGGAAAGATACTGTCTTAGTAAAGACAGGTCATACCGTTGAGATTTTATTAGAAGCGTCAAATATTGGTAAGTGGATGTCCCATTGTCATATTGCTGAACATTTAAGTTCTGGTATGGCAATTGGTTTTTCTGTCGAATAAAACATCAGCATTCACGCCCACAGTCATTCAGTTGAATAAAGCAGGGTCGCATTCAAGTCCGACAAGTGTAAAGATTTTATTTAAAATCTATGCCCCTGAAAAGATCTAAATCAAATATTTTATTAAAATTAGCTTTGGGCTGTAAAAATTCCCAAAAATGCACATTAAAAAATTCTTTGCGATTAATGCAAACTTGGTGTAATGTCGATTTTATACTTATAGTATTTTAAAAATAAAAAAGTACAATTATATTAAATGGCGTTTGAGAAATAAAAGAAGAACCATCTGAATATATGGTGAAAAAAAATGAAACAAACTAAAAATAGCATCTTCATATTACTTATTTTAATGCATATTAATTGCTTAGCAATGTCTAAAATTAATGTTAAAATTGCATATTTTGATAATTTCTACCCTTTTTCTTTTTCTGATGAAAATGTGACCAAAGGAATTTTTGTAGATTATTTGGAATTTGTGTTTCATAACTCAAAGAAATATAATGTCACTTCATATAGTTTTCCATGGGAAAGGGCTCAAGATTTTGTCAGAAAAAACCAATATGATGGACATATTACTTTGGTGAATGAAAAACGCAATCAGTTTCTCTTTCATAATAAAAATCCGATTTTCACTGATTATCTTCTTGTAGTTTATTCTAAAAATAACAAAAATAAAAATCTAATTAAAAATGTAAAATCTAAGAATGATTTGAAAAAATTTACGATTAACGACTACATTGGGAATAGTTTATCAGAGCTCTATTATCCAAAAAAAGATGGATTTGATATCGATTTCTCAGCCAGTATTGAAGCATGTTTTAAAAAATTATTAAATGGAAGAGGTGATGTTATTTTGGCAGATCGATCCATTATTGATATGCTTATGTCTCAGAGAAAAAGAGCTAGTATTGGTTTTATAGACGCGTCATTTATTGTTCCAAAATATGAATATTTTTTACATTTAAGAAAGAACTTGCCTTATGCAAAAGAATTTATTGATGAGTTTGATAAACTCAGTAAAGAAAAGGAAAATATTAAAAAATTTAGTGAATTGTATAAATATTATATAAATAATGTTAGTAAATATAAAAAGTATGAAAATAATATAAACGAATAGTCCAGGGATAATTTTTTATAGCTGAGCAAGAGACCTTGCTCCTTTGTGCGATATTTTAGTGTTGTTTTCATACAGGCATTAAAAGAAGGATGTCTCGTTAAAATTAATACTTCATTTTAATAATTTTCAGAAATATTTACATAAATCCTGTCACAAATATTGTCTAAAGGCAAACAACTCAAGCTTTTCATTGAAAAGGGGTTTTGCAAATGAACACCTATTTCATCTAAAGATAATAATGGATAAGATACAAGACCTACAATAATTGCAGAATACATATTTGTTTTGTCATTCATGCAAAAAGGGAGTAATAGAATAAACATTAATATAAATCGTCTAATTTTAATTGCTAAAACAAAAGGTATTGGAGTTGATGCTATACGTTCACACGCACCAACTGAGTTTAGCAATAATAAACGTTCATTTTGTAAAAGATGATAGACAAATGAATTAATTTCATGACTGAGTGATTTTTGAAAGAACTCATCTAATTTAATAGCTATAAATGAAGGTCTATGAGGATGCTGACTTATTTGTACTAAATCTTCTTGAGTTAAGAATTTATTAAGCTTTGTTGTGCTCAAATCATTTCTTAAACTATTCATTATGACATAAGGCCAAGCTGCGATATAATTTAAAATTTTCTTTTTTTCTTCTTCATTTTTACAATGAACTTTTATCATTATAGCTAAATTTCTTGATTGATTAACAATATTACCCCATAATTTTCTTGCTTCCCACCAACGATCGAGTCCCGCATTTAATCTTAAAACAAGAAGTACTCCTAATGCAAAACCCGTGTATTGAAAAGGACTAATAGGAAATGTAGAAATTGGATATAATTTTTCAACAGCACTTGCAATATATGCGTAAAGCATTAAAAAAGCGACCCTATGAATCACAACAGGTGTAACAGATCCATTCCATGTTACAGCTGTTTTAAAAAATGATTTTTTTTCATGCTGATTTATAAAATTATACTTTTCATAATTCAAATCTACTTGGTTCATTGAGAACCTCTTCCTTTACAGCAACAGATTTTACAAAGCACTTTTGCTTGTGATCATAAATATTCACATCGCCAGTTTCAAATTGATACACCCAGCCATAAAGTCTAATTTTATTTTGTCTGAGAGCACAAGAAACTGATGGATGTGTTTTCAAGTTGTCCGTTTGTGTTAATATATTTTCTTCTATAACGTCCATTAAATTAATATCATTATTTTTTCTGCAAGCTAAAACTCTTTTTTTAGTTGTTTGTGCATGTCTCAGCCAGTGTTTTACTGAAGGAAGAGTATCTAAATCAACTTTATCCATAAGTGCTGCCATTGCTCCACAGTGTGAATGACCACATATAACAATATTGCTTATCTTTAAGCCATCGATAGCAAACTCTATAGAGGCTTCTTCTCCTCCGCCTGATGCTCCAAATGGAGGAATAATATTTCCTGCATTGCGGATAACAAACAGTTCCCCTGGTTGTGTTTGAGTTAATAAATTAGGATCTATTCTTGAATCTGAGCAAGTAATCAGAAGAGTATGAGGTTTTTGGCATTGAGATAAGGTTTCAAAGAGATCTTTTTGGTCTGGAAATACATTTTCAGTGAATTTTCTTAATCCAGGCATTAAATTTTTCATAATTTTATCCTTTATATCTAAAAGTAATTTTATCTAAAAGGAATAAAATAATCAAGAGGCTGTTTTTTTTAATATTAAAGTAACTTTGTACATTTTTTAATTAAATACACAGCTAAGGTGATCTGCTATTATTCAAAAAAGGATTTTCAAGTTTAAGAGGATCTAAATAAGGTGCGAGAACTTTCCAGGCTCTCAATGTTTCAGCAATACTCCAAGCCTGTGCAATACACCCCCTTGCTTTGTAAGGTGAATCGCCATCAAAAATTTCGCTGATAAAGCCAACTCCATAATCATTAATATGTTTTCCGAGTGGCTCAATAAAGCTGACAGCAACCGAAGCATTTTGGGTTTGCTTAAAATAAGCAATTGCATAAACTCCCAGCAACCAACTCCAAGCAGTTCCTTGATGATAGGCTGAATCGCGAGCTAAGTAATTACCAAAACATTGTCCTTTATATTGGCTCGATCTTTTAGCTAGGCTGCGCACTCCAAAATAAGTAACTAATTCTTTACCACAAATATCTATAATGCATTTTTTCTGTTTAAAATCTAAAGGACAATATTTGAGTGATAAAGCGATAATTTGATTCGGTCTGAGGCTATCATCGTTGCCATTGGGACCATCGATGACATCGAAGCAATACTGTGCATCATTATTCCAATATTTATTGAAATTATTTTCAACACGCTTGATTAAATCTAAGTATAAGTTATTTTCTTTACAGAGGATTATGGCATATTGGTTTATATTTTTTAAAGCATTGTACCAGAGAGCATTTATTTCAATTGGCTTACCAATTCGGGGGGTAAAAACTATTCCATCTGCTTTTGCATCCATCCAAGTTAATTGTAAATTTTCTTCTCCTGCATAAATGAGACCATCTTTTAAATCGCATTTAATATTATAACGCGTACCATGATAATAAGATTCAATTATTTCTTCAAGGGTTGAATAAATGCGCTTTAAAAAATCCAAATCTTGGGTGTGCATTAAGTAGTTTGCAACTGCTTCTATGTACCAAAGAGAGGCATCTGCTGTGTTATAGTCAGGAGTTTCGCCATAATCTGGAAAACGATTTGGAATCATTCCGGCATCTAAATATATTGCATAATTCTCTAATATAGATTTTGCAGTTGAATACTGACCTGTTGCACAGCAAATACCATTTAAACTAATAAAAGTATCTCTCCCCCAATCACCAAACCAGTGATAACCGGCAAGAATACTTTTTGCATTTTTATCCGTTAGACTCTCTCGTCTAACAATAAAATGATGAGCTGCGTAACTGATTTGTCGAATCCAATTCGGCGTGTAATCATTTTGAGAGTATTTTAACAAATTTATTCTGTTTTTATTCTTTATTTTTTGTAGCACATTTTTGCAATCCTTGTTGACGTCATGTTCTGTGCTAATTATTATATTCAAATTATTATTAACATTGGATATGCTTTCAGTATAAATAGCAGCACATTTATGATTTTCTATAAATGAAAATCCTCTTTCTCTTTCTTCTTCTAGTAAATAATTATAATATATAGTATCATCAACTAAAGAGTTTCTAAAGTTAGAATAAGAAGAAAATAGCAGTTTTCCTTCTTTGCTTAAAAATTGAATACTTTTATCATCTATTTTAGAAAATACATTTATCTCACTATTTAATCCATGAAAATCTCGGTTATTAATAAATACTTTACATATAATTTTTAAATCATTGGGGATCGTTTCACTCAATACTTTATAAGTAATATATATTGAGTTTTTTTCAGGTTCGAAAAAAATTTTCTTTTCTAAAAGAACATCTTCACATTGATAAACCCAAGTTGGAATATCTTCATCTAAATAAAATGATTGAATATGCAGAAAACCTTTTGGAAAAAAATTTTCGCTGCCACTCCATTTGTTAGAGCTTAATAAAAACCGCTTATTTGAAAAAACAAGTTCTTCTTCTATTTTACTGACAAAGAGAACTCTGCCTAATGGAGGTGTTTGAGCAACTACAAATAGCCCATGGTAGCGCCTGCTTAACGTCCCAGAAAGTGTGCCAGAAGCGTAGCTACCTAAACCATTTGCAATAAGCCATTCTCGATTTAAATCTTTAGCAATCTGCATTTTATTTAAGTATGAAAAATGTTGAGATTCTTTTTTTTCGAGGCTAATCAGCATTTTAAATCCTATCACATTATTTTGTATTCTATGATAGTTTATTTTATAATTATTGTCAGATTATAACGACATATGATTAACTTTTAATAACCCCACAGAGAATTCTTTTGCCGGCATTACCAGCAGGAGCTGATTTTTCATCATCCTTATCTTGGTGAACGACTAAAGAGCGATTTAAGAGTGAATATTTATTTTCATCATTTAAGGTAAGAGAGGGAACTTTTATTATAATATCAATTTTTGCTTCGCCATTTTCATCCGAGAGAATATTGCCAAGATCTCCAGCATGCTGTTTGCTATATTCTGTACTTGCAATAGATTTTCCATGAGTATGACTTTTATCTGGATTAAAATGACCTCCAGCTTTTAAGGCTTCATTGTCAGAGCAGTCACCATTCTCATGAAAATGGAAGCCATGCAACGAGTTTGCAGAGAGACCAGTTATCGTACCAGTTATTTGAATTTCTCCATTGGCATATTCAGAAATCTTAACAAGACCGGAAGCATTTGAATTGTTTTTGGCTTCAAGTTTCACCTCAACTTTCTTTTCAAGAACATTTTGAGAAGAAGTATGGCAACCAACAAAAGGAACAATTGTTACAAAAATGAAAGCAAATGAAGAAATTCTTTTCATGGTATTCTCCTAAAAAAACTCAAATTGTATTTTTACTCAAGCGCTTTTCTTTTTTTTCCTTAATTTCCATGAGAGTCGTAGAATGCATTGGTTGTGCTTTTTCTTTTGGATTTATAAAGACTTTAGCAAATGCGACAGCAATAGCAGCTTCAGAAAAGCCAGTAGCAATGAGATCGAGTTTAGCTGTATGTTTTGCAATATCCCCAGCCGCGAAAATACCAGCCAAATTGGTTTCCATTCTTTCATTTACGCAGATGCCATTGCCTGAGAGTTCGAGTCCCCATTCCTTTATTTTTCCTAAAGAACTATTATAACCAAACATAATAAGGGCATCATCCACAGAAATTATTTCGTCTAATTCGTGATCAATTCCTTTAATATGAACACTTTCTAATTTACTCTCTCCAATAAACTCAGTGATTTCAGAATTTAAAATAACTCGTGCATTTGTCTTTTGCAACTTATTGACTGAATCATCGTGGGCTCGAAATTTATCAGAACGATGCACTAAGGTAACTGACTTAGCTATATTAACCAGCTCATTTGCCCAATCTAGAGCAGAATCTCCACCTCCAGCAATGATCACGTTTCTATCTTTGAATTTAGTTTTTTCAATGACCGCGTAAGCAACTCCGTTTCCTTCAAATTTATCTGCTCCATGTGCATGATGCTTCTTTGGACTATAAGAGCCGACGCCTGCCGCAATGATAATAGTTTTTGCTAAGTGAGTTCCTATATTTGTTGTTAATTGCCAAATTCCTTCTTCATTTTTATTTAATGTCTGCGAAGTTTCATTTAAACAAATTTCGGTTTGATAAGGTTTAATTTGTTCTATTAAATTATCGACAAGATCTTTTGCGAGGATTTTTGGAAAACCAGCTACATCATAAATGTATTTTTCAGGATAGACGGCAGTAAGACGGCCACCAAGGGCTGGCATTGAATCAATTATTTTGCAACTTGCATTACGCATACCTGCATAAAATGCAGCAAATATTCCAGTTGGTCCTCCTCCCAGAATGAGGATATCATGTATTTTTTGATTCATTGAAAAAACTTTCTTATTTAATATTCTTTAGCATTGAAAATTACAAATGAATTTGCAAACTCTTAAAATATGAACTTGTTTTTACAATGGAGTCAAATTCTACTAAGAGCAGCCGATTCATCAGAGCCAATGAGAAATGAATTATTACTGTTTTGAGTTAAAATCAATAATTTTAGAACTGTCGAGGAGGATATTTACCGCTTCTTTAAGGACGACATCGTTTTTACGAATAACTTTTCCTAAGATATCAATATCTTCATCTTCGTCGTTAATCTGATTCATATCTATATCTTTTTTGAAAGCATTCGATTTCTCACCCTCTTTTTTCTCACTTGCTTTTTTTTCACCTTCTTTAGCTGATTCTTTTTTATTAGAAGCTATTTTCGTAGAAGTTTTTTTCTGTTCAGCTTTTTCAGATTCTTTTAAGGAAACAAGAGTATTTTTGTCATTTCGCGCTTTATTTATTGCTTCAATTATTTTCTTAAAATCTGCAGATTTTTCTATACGATCAGAGCTTAACTTTTGTAATTTTGGGATATATTCTTTAAGATCTCTTTCGGGTTTAAAATCACGCGAAGGTTTAATAGTAGTGTAGGGAAGGGCATAATCATATTCATTTTCACCGATATCTGTTGCATCGATTATATCAGGAATAACGATATCAGATAGAATTCCTTTTTCTTGATTGCTCTTACCACTTGGTCTAAAAAATTTTGCAATAGTTACATGAATTGCTCCATCTGACGGTCGGCCATTTGAGCCAGGGACATCAAATATTGTTTGAACAGTGCCTTTACCAAAAGTCCTCGAGTCCCCCACAATAAGACCCCTACCATAGTCCTGGACAGCTCCAGACAAAATTTCTGATGCAGAGGCTGAATATTTACTGACGAGAACCGCAAGGGGACCAGTGTACAAAGCATCTTTGTTGTCAGATTCCACAGCTCGAACTTGCTTATCTCTATCTTCTACTTGTGTTACAACTGGGTCTTTAATAAATAAGCCAACTATTTTTTGTGTTTCTGATAAATCTCCACCACCATTGCGGCGTAAATCAATCAATATTCCATCCACTTTTTGTGCTTTTAGTTTTTTAATTTCTCTCGCCATGTCGTTAGAAGAACTTCGACATGTTAAGGGTGAATCTTGGCATTCTTTATAATCAATATAAAAATTTGGTAAATTGATAACACCTATTTTTTTATTTTCTATATTTAGAGTTTCACTTTTTGCTTGATTATCTTTTAACTGCACAACAGCTCTTTTTAGGGCAATGATAATGCGATTCATTTTACCATCAGCTTCTTTTCGCAAAATTGCGAGTTTAACAACTGTGCCTTCTTTACCTCTAATCAATTGAACAACTTTATTTAAATCCATTTCGATAACGTCTTGCATACCAGCACCATCGCCGGCATCAACAGCAGTTATTTTATCATTCTTTTTTATTCTGCCATCTTTTGCAGCTGCACCACCAGGAACGATAGCATCAATTACGGTATAACCATCAATGCTTCTTAAAGTTGCACCAATTCCTACAAGCTTTAAACTAAAATCAAATTGAAACTGAGCATTGTCCACAGGCGTTAAATAACTAGAATGTGGATCGAGAGATAAGGCAAACGCATTTAAAAAAAGAGAATTGATATCATCACCTGAACGGCTATCGACGTCTTTCTTAATCATTTCGTAACGACGAATAAGTCTTTTTCTTATTTTTTCTACGTCATCCGTATCTTTCATATTTAAAATAATAAATTTTATAGTTTTTTTCCAGCGATCCATCAATTCTTTAGAGTTTTTCGCCCAGTCAATTTTTTTTCTATCCGTTTCTATATATTCATCAATAGTAAAGTCTTGTTTTTCTTTTAAAATATTTTTAGACGAGATTGTTGCTTCTGTTATCCTCTTTTTATATCTTTCATAAACGCCTTTTTCTCCATTTATAAAACGGCAATCAATATTATCAATATTTTTAAATAATTCACTTTCTTGTTTTTTAAATTCATCAATATCATCTTGAATGAAATATAGTTTTCCTGGATCTAGTAATTTAAAAAAAGTATCAAATGTTCGAGTTGCAAGATCTTTGTCTACATTTCGATAGATATAATGATTTTTTAAGAAATCTTTCATTCTTTCAGATAAAGAAGAGCAGGTTAAATATCCTATATTTTTTTTAGGTATTTTTTTTGAATCTTTAACAGAAATTTCATCTGGAGGAGATGAAGGCAGTAAGGGGTAAATATTTAAAAACTGACCTAAAGAAATAGCTGCTACAAGTGCTGATATCGTAAAAAAAATTTTTCGTTTTGATGAATTCATCGAGAAAACTCACTTTCGTGTTGGAATTCTTAAATTCCTTCTTGAAAACCTAGATGATACAGGTGAACTCATATCATCGTCATCTTTATCTGTGTACACAATTGTTTTTTCGCGTGCACGAAAAGCTTTCGAAATATTTGACCTCTGATTAAACTCGCTTAAATTTTCTTCACTGTATGCTAAACTTTCATTTGTTTCAACAAATCTTCCATTGAACCAGCAAAATATTTGTCCTTGATGAAAACGGATTCGCGCTTCACCAGCCGCGTCGACTTTTTCGTGAATTTCATCGAGGCGTGCTTTTATTCTTTCATAATTGTCATCAAACATAGCAATAGCCAAAGAAGTTTCTTCTTCATCTGCACGAATCGTAATACGGTGTGTAAATTTTTGCTTTAATTTTTCACGCAGAGAGCGTAAAAGACGATCGCGATCAGAAGGTACAACTTCAGGATCAAGGTCAATAACGATATAAAGTGAGGCTAAATACATGGCACACCCTAAGAAATCAAGGGTTGAAAAAAGAGAACACAGCAGTCTCCAACCTATAGAAAGAAGTTGGAATCCGCAATTTTTACTATGCTCTGAACTGTTCTTTCCAATTATGCCATATGCTAGAGTTTTTTCAAACTTCATGGATTGGCCATCCCTTAAAGATTTAAATGCTAAGATCCCCTATTCAATTTATAGTTGGTGCGGTCAAAAAATTAACTTTGTGCTGCAAAAGGGAATGCGCTCGCAAGTTGGATTCGAAAGTCTTTATGAACCTAGAATTTTTTTGCTGGGTGAAGTGAGGACTCGGCTCGAAAATTGGCACGATTTTTTTAATGCACAAATTTGGTATTCATTTCCAAGAATAAAGGCAGCATTAAATATGCGTCAATTTTTTGCTTTTGATGAGTTGGCCGATTTTCCTTGGAATAAATCCCCACAAAAGAGAATGCGTGAACAGGATTATATGACAATGTTTGATGAAGGCGGTTGTATCATAGCAAAAATAAATCAGAAAAAAATTCCATTTATTTTTGGGCATGCAATCTATGAACGTATGATTTTAGGTGATCATGATTTATCTATGTGCGCTATAATTATTGAATGTGAAGAAAATTTTCTCTTTTTAAATATAAAAGAAAAATTAAGATATTTAGATATGAAATCCGCAAAATTATTAGCTAATCGAGAAATATATTATACAAATAAACCATTCTTTACTT
This sequence comes from Fluviispira sanaruensis, assembly GCF_004295685.1. NCBI lineage: Bacteria > Pseudomonadati > Bdellovibrionota > Oligoflexia > Silvanigrellales > Silvanigrellaceae > Fluviispira > Fluviispira sanaruensis. The sequence goes on along the minus strand of NZ_AP019368.1, from coordinate 1,834,867 downwards.
ATTCGCTAGAACATGCTATAAGTTTATTTAATAATAGAAGCAACAAATAAACTATCTGACAATTTTTTGACTCATTTAATATTCCTCTTTAATCATTAATATACATAATGGCATAATTCCTCAAGGTGGTGCAAAAATATGTATATAAATATAAAATTCATTTTAATCTCATTTTTACTTAATACTGTTCTTGGAATTAATGCAAAAGATAAAGAGAAAATAACTTTAGCTACTGAAGCATTTTTGTTTCAAACTGATAAATTAAATGCAAATGAAATAGGTGGTTTAGCAGGAAAAATTGTGGTTGAGTCGCTAAAGCGCGTAAAAATCGATTATGAGATGATGTGGCTTCCTTGGAAAAGAGCACAGAATGAAACTTTACTTAATTCAAATAACGCAACTTTTATTTTACCTTTAACGCGCAATAAAGAAAGAGAATCAAAGTACAATTGGGTATCCCATTTATATAATACCGATACAGCTTTTTTCTCTTTAAAAGGGCAAAAAGCAATCAATGATTTAAAAAGTGCAAAAAATTTAAAAATTGGTGTTCTGAATGGTTCTTCATACGAAATCACAATAAAGGAAGCACAGTTAAATTATGAAACGACTACATTAGATGAAACAAATTCTAAAAAATTAATTCTTAAAAAAATAGACGCATGGTATACTTCTAAAATTACTGGTTTGATGGCTTTCAAAATTAATAAAGTAAATTTAAGCCACATTGTATATGGTCGTTCAATTGATTCAGAAAAAATATATCTAGCTACAGCAAAAAGCACCCCGCAATCTTTGGTAGAAAAAGTGCGGAAAGCAATCGAAGAATATAAGAAAACAGATAGATATAAAACTCTCATTGATAATGCATTTAAAAATAATCAATAAATTTAAATATTTTTAATTTACTTGATATTTAGATATTAAACTATCAATTCCATCTATTTGGTCTGAAGAATTTGCATAGGTGGTATAACTTTTTAAAGTGTCATTACCTTTATATGTTCTTATAAATGCAAAGTTTGAAGTAGTGCCATTTTTATTGATGCAGCGACTATCACCAATATTGTTTAGATCCCTAACATTTTGTAATGCGCCTATTAATTTATCAGATAAGTTTCCCGTCCTTTCTTCAAAACCAGTACTTAAAGCATTTATAACATCTTCCCCAGTTAAAATGTTACCTGCCATTACATAAATAAATCGTCCATCTGGAGTCTCTTTTGTCATTCCTTTTGAAATATTAGAAGTATTTTTTCCTGTGTAAACTTCCTTAAAAGCTATATTTTCCATTGGATCAAACGTTAACGCGAGAAATTGTCTTGAATCCCAAAGATTCTCAGTCGCAATCTGATTCTCTTTTTCATACTGAATTAGCTCGTTTATAACCTCTGCTGCATTTTTTGCATCATTATTAATTAATTCTTTTGCTTTCTTATTTAAAAGATGTACATTTTCCACTGCACCTTGTAAGTTCATAATTCCTTTTCCTGGGACATAAACAACTAATTGATTATCTATAAAACTATTTAAATTTTTATTAATAGAATCTGAGTTTGATTCTTTTTTATTTAATTCAATACAACTTGCAAAAGCTGAACCAAATTCTTTAGTCTCTTTATCTATAGCTATTATAGAAAAAGTTGCATTAGCATTTGTTGCACATGAAAGAGTAATGAGAGAAAAAATAAATCTGAATGAAATATGCATTTCTTATACCTTATTTAATAGCTAATATATCCATCGGAATTTAAAAAAAAAACAAGAGAAAATGATATTTTATTAATCAAAAAATATATATATGCATTCGCTCAAAACGGGATATAAAATGAATTAAAATTTAGGGCAAGATTTTTTTTGTATTTTTGAACTTTACTAGAAATTTATACAACTTAGTAAAGTTCTCAGTAAATTTGTGCAAGATGATAATACTTGTTACTTTTAATGAGGTATTAAAAAATCAAGTATTAATTACTAAAAATAATTATAGCGAATATAACAAATCTAAATGTTTTTCATATAGCTCTTTAACTTTCCAATATGGCTTCAGTGGGTTTGGTAAAGCACCAATGATTTCAAGATGATCCCAGCCGTAGCGCACACCCATATCATTCCAAATCCCTTTATAAGCTCTTCCTGTAAAATACACTCTTTTTCCTTTAAATGGGGATGCCATACTGATCGTATTAACCACGCCATCATTTGCTAGCCATTGATCATCTATATTAATGTTTCCTTCTAGCTTTCGCTTAAAACAACCAATTGCATTTGCAGGTAAGCTTAATAAGGTTAAAATTGTAAAGTGGCAATTAGTAAATGGAATATCTATTGATGTCGATTGTGTGCCATATGAAAAATAAAACACATCTTTATATTCTTTATCGGTATCGTTAAATAATTGTGCTCCTTCTGGACTCAAGTCCCACTTACTTATATCTTTCGTATTCCAAATATATGAATTATATGCTCTTGATAAAAAATTTTTTAGATTTTCATCTTTTCTTTTTGTTAGGTTCCATTGTTCGAGTTTAAAATCTAAAAAGGGATCAATTCCGACTGCATTGGCCGCAGTTACAGTAGAAACAATAATAAATTGTGACGTCGGAAGAAAAATATCAGCTAAATGAGTCAGTGAAGTTCCGTTATTTGGAGTGGCAATTGTCGTTATACTTGTTACCCAACTTTTATTTCCTCTATATAGTTCAGCAACATCATTTTGACTGGTAAGAATTTCTTCTTGCGATCCTTCCTTTAAAATACTTAATAAGGCTCGAATTGTTTGCCCCCCTTGACTATGTCCAACAAAATGTATTTTATGATTTTCATCCCATTCGGGATAAAGAGGTTGTGTGTAGCATCGACCAAAGCGAGCGTGTTTAAACTTTTTTGCATGTGCTTCTCCATAATCTGCACACCCTCCTTTTATTTGTGCATAGAGATCGATGGCCCTGTCGTAATTTGAACTGAATTTGCCAACGGAAGCAGTAAAAACTTTACCCCCCTGAGATTTTAGATCCTCTTGTAAATCATTAAATCCCCCCCAATATTTATAGCCAAGAAGTTCTTGTCTCCCCCATCCTGAGAATCCATGTACAAGGACAATGGGATCTCTATTTTCTGCTAAGCACGAGAATGACAAAATAGTTGAAAAAATAAATAGACTGATTCTTATGAACGTCATAATAATCTCCTTAAGCAAGGGGCAATCCGTTATGGACTGGCTGTGTATTCAATTGTCAAATAACTTAGTTTTATTATATGATTTCATGAGAATGAATATCAAATGTTTTTTAACATTATTTTGCTTATTGCGTTTGAGTGGAATTTCAACAAAAGTTATTTCAAATAGTATATTTTTTAATATTTGAAAATACGACTAGAGTAATTATGGATATAGAATTTAAAAAATATTTTTTTTCTTCATTAAGTGAAGATAAAAAAATTAAAGAAATTGCAGTGACTCATCGAAACAATATCATGCAAATTGATATGTCAATCTTTGGTTCTAAAAGTTTTACGAATCGTGCCATAATTCTTGCAGGCATGAGTCCAAAATCTACAAAAATTGAAGGCTTTTTATTTTCAGAAGATTCATATTGGGGGCTCAATGCATTGAGCATTTTGGGATTTCGCATTAAAATAAATTATACAGAAAAAAGCGTACAGATATTTCCGCCATTTGAAAATTTCCAAAAAGATTTTAAAATTTTCTTAGGCAAATCAGGAACATTGGCTCGCTTTTTTCCATCTGTAATTTTAAATTGGCAAAAAACATTTCCTCGTTTTGGTAGAATAAATGTTTATACTGATGCAGAAGAGCAGCTCTTAAAACGACCTATGCAAGAACTTGTGCATTCATTAAAAGAAATCAATGGGAATATTTCAAATGAAAATTTACCTATGCAAATTTCTTCATCAGACTTGATGGGTAAATGCTCAATTGGCGGACAAACTTCTGGACAATTTCTAAGTGGTTTACTTTTAGCTGCATTCGGAGCAAAATCACAAATTGACATTGATCGCATTAATAATCTTGTTCAACCTGATTATGTGAGAATGACTTTACAATCCATTGAGTCTTTTGGTGGTCAAATCTCTTATGATCCTGATCTTTTCCACTTTAAAATTTCACCGACTTTTAATATTGGTGTTGATATCTATGAAGTGGAAGCCGATGCGTCTACTTGCTGCTATTTTATCACGCTTGCTTATATGCATAATTTTAATTTGAGAATAAAAAATTTAGGTAAATTAACATTACAACCTGATTTTCAATTTATTTCAATTTTAAAAACTCTTGGTGCGCATATTGAATGCACGGATTCTGAGATCTTTGTCTGCAAAAAAGAAATTTATACAAAGCCATATGGCAATATTTCTTTTGACTTGTCAAAACTAAGCGATCAAGCCTTAACATTGGGAATTGTGGCTTTATTTGCCGATGCTCCTATCGAAATTAGGAATATTTCTCATATTCGTCTACATGAGAGTGATAGAATTTCTTGCTTTGTGGCAAATTTAAGATCCATGAGTATTAGATGTGAAGAGTATTCAGATGGTTTTTGTGTTTACCCGTATCAAAATGATTTTAGTAGATTAAAGTCAATATGGAAAACGTATGATGATCATCGATTTGTAATGAGTGGCTTTATTCTTGCTTCATTTGCAAGTAATTTATTTATCGAAAATCCAAATTGTGTGGAAAAGACAGCGCCTATGTTTTTTCAACAAATAAAAGATCTTGGCTTTCAGACGAAATTAATTGAGGAATAAGTAAATGGGAAATACTTTTGGGACTTTATTCAAAGTCACAACTTTTGGAGAATCGCATGGGGTAGCAATGGGTTGCGTCATCGATGGATGTCCAGCAGGTCTAAATCTTAATGAGGAAATTATTCAAGAATTTTTAAATAGGAGAAAACCGGGGCAGAGTAATTTTACCACCAGTCGAAGTGAAAACGATCTTTGTGAAATTTTGTCTGGTATAGAGCAAGGAATAACTTTAGGCACGCCCATAGCAATTATTATTCGTAATAAAGATAAAAATCCACACGATTACTCTGAGTTGAATAAAGTATTTCGCCCAGGGCATGCAGATTACACAACGCAGCTTAAATATGGTTTGGCTGCGCAAAGTGGTGGCGGTCGCGCCAGTGCGCGTGAAACAGTAGGACGTGTTGCTGCTGCAGCAGTTGCAAAAGTATATTTAACCTCAATATTTCCAGAATTGAATTTAATGGCATGGGTCCAACGTATTAAAGAGATTGAAAGCAAACTCGAATATCATAATTTTTCTTTTGCTGATATTGAAAAAAGTGCAATTCGTTGTCCCGATCCTATCGTTGAAGAACAAATGAAAATTGCAATATTAAATGCAAAAGAGCAAGGAGACTCACTGGGAGGTTGTATACGCTGTGTTGCAAAAAATATTCCCGCTGGTCTCGGAGAACCTGTATTCAATAAACTTGAGGCAGCTTTAGCAACGGCAATGCTCAGCCTTCCTGCGTGTAAAAGTTTTGAAATTGGCAATGGCTTTGCATCAACTTACTTATTTGGCAGTGAAAATAATGATCAATATTATTTAAATAATACTGGAAATATTTATACAAAAACCAATCGCTCCGGTGGTGTTCAAGGTGGTATTTCAAATGGCATGAATCTAGAATTCAGTGTCGGATTCAAACCAATTTCAACTATCTATAAAGAGCAAAATACTGTTACCAAAACAAACTCACAAGAAATAAAATTCTCAATTCCAAAAGGGCGGCACGATTCTTGTGTTTTACCTAGAGCAGTGCCAATTGTGGAAGCAATGTGTTGGCTTGTTTTAACGGATCAATATATGCTGCAAAGCACTCGGAAAATTTATGATTGATATTCTTTTAAACAAAGAGAAAGAATTAAAAGTTATTTTAAATGATTTCTTTAGAAAAAAATATCAGCGCAATTCAATTCCCGAATTTTCTATTGATTATGACACTGAAGCATTTCAAGTAGCCTGTCAAATTTATAAAAGAGGTTTTATAAATATTGCGAATGTAATGTCTGAAGTTTACCAAGATGTACCAATACAATTTTTAGATAATTTGCAGTTTGAGCAGATCCTACAAAAGAAGAATGCCAAACAAATTTTTTATATCGTCGATATGAATATATGCAAATATTATGAAAAATTTATTCCTTCTGAAAAAATTTTTTTATATAAAGCGAGTGAATTAAATAAAAATATCGATAGTGTCATTACAATTTTAAAATCCTTACCCAAGGAATGCAATGAAATTATTGCCATTGGCGGAGGAAATACTCTTGATGTGTCTGGCTTTGTTGCTGCAATAGCTAAGATTCCAATTATATACTGTGCAACCACTCTTTTAGCTACAGTCGATGCAGCGACTGGAGGTAAAACCGGCGTAAACTGTCCATTGTATGGAAAGAATCAAATAGGTCTTTTTTATAAGGCAAAAGAGTTTTATTGCGTGCCTGAATTCTTTCACACTCTTCCCCATTCAGAAATAATTTCTGGATTGTGTGAAGCATTAAAGCATTCTTGGTTGTATGGTTCATTTGCGGAAGAAAAAAAATATTTTGAAGAGATATTAATATCTAATTGTTCTATCGAAAATTTAAAGATTTTTTTAATAAAAAATATAGAATATAAGACTAATATTATTACCCAAGATCCTTTCGAAAGAAAGGGTATTCGCTTGGCTTTAAACTTTGGTCATACCTTGGCACATTTGATTGAAGCTCTTGCAGAAGATAAAAAAATAGAAAGAATGCCACATGGGATTTCCGTTGCTCATGGGATATATTTTTTAATAAAAAATCGTATAATTGAATGTCCATGTATAAGTTTCTTGAACTATTTAGAGAAAATAATAATTTTATTTCCTATTGTAAAAATTTCCACTATCGATTCAAGTAATATTGAGCGTTATATAAGACAGGACAAAAAAAATATAAATACTTTTCAATGTGCATTAAGTTTACCATCTTATGGTCAGTTTTCTATGAGTAAAAATAATGTCGCTTTTATAGATCTATTAAAAAACTATACAATAGATTATTTGGTAGTATTAACTTCACAATACTTAAATAGTTTTAACATACATTCTTAATTATTTTTATAATCAATTCTATAATAAACTTATGAATCGAGTTAGCTGTTGCTTTTTTTTAAGAGTTTCAGTAGAATAATTATACTTCAATTATGTTAGATACAACTCTTTTCATTCCATAAGGAGAATGTATGTTGTTAAATTTAAAGAATGAAGAAAAAATTCTTTTCAAATTTTCAATTCATTGGTTTGACATGATTCCAAATGTTTTACTTGGTTTTATCTTATTTCTTATGTTTCTTCCGAGTTTTTCAGGAATTAAATCTTCATATGCTTATTTATTTATTATAATTTTTTGCTCTGCACCTATGTTAAGTAAATTTATTTCAAATCTTAATAAAAAAATATTACTCACAAATCAAAGATTATATATTGAAAGTGGTTGTCTAATAAAAAATATTCAAGAATATCCTATTCAAGAAATAAAAAATATTGATATTACTCAAAATCTTTTACAGAAATTTCTTGGAGTAGCAGACGTCAAAATATTGTTTCCCAATGCGCAACCTCTCATGATTCAAAAAATTATTTATCCTGCAAATTTCAAGGAAGAGATTTTTAAGTTATTAAAAATTCAATTGAATAAAGTGTAATTTTTAATAAGTTTTTTAATTTCATAATTTCAATTTTTTTATTTTTAATTAAAATTAAATAATTATTTAAAGTGAATCTTATTTTTTTGTTAGACTCTTGACTTTTTTGTTAGACTCTCATAGGTAAAAAATGATAATGAAAATCATTCTCAATCATTGAAACAAAAAAGGAGCTTCTAATGAAAAAAATTTTAGCAACAACTTTTCTATGTATATGTTCTTCTATAAGTTATGCGGCACAGTTTCCTTTAACTGTAAAAGCTGAAAACGGCACAATCATTTTACAAAAAAAACCTGAAAGAATAATTGTGCTCGAATTTGGATTACTCGATGAGTTGAAACTTCTTGGAATTAAGCCAGTAGGAGTTGGAAAGAGTGATAGCAGTGAAGGGCAGGATCCTGTTTATTTACAAGAATTTTTAAAAGATATTCCTGGTGTTGGAACACGAGATGAGCCAAGCCTGGAAGCAATTGCAAAATTAAAACCCGATCTTATTTTGGGCGAAGTCTCTTTTATTTCCAAATTAGGGCCTCAGCTAAATAAAATTGCTCCAACTGTTCTATTAAATGGAATTCTGGGCGATACAGAGGTACAAAAAAAGAATTTACAAATCTTGTCGGAAATCACAGATAGAGAGAGTCGTGTTTCAGCAATTGTTAAAAATCATGATCAAATTCGAAACAATGCAATTGCTATGGCTCAAAAATCTCCACAGAAAAAAGTTTTAATCGGATATATTACTCCAAGTGGAGTTTTTAGAGCGCTTTCTTCCAATGCTATAGCAACCCCGATTCTAAAAGATTTAAACAAAATAAACTTAATTCAAGAAAAAAGCTCTCAGCATAGAGTTGAAGTTACAGTTGAAGGAATTATTAATATGAATCCTGATCAAATTGCAATTCTTCTGACTGATGGTGATCTATCACCTTACAAAAAGTTACAAGAAAATCCTTTGTGGAAAGATGTGCGAGCATTTAAAGGAAATCAGATTTATTTCCTCGATCGAAATGTCTGGGCAAAAACACACGGGATTGAGGCTATGCAGATTAAATATCAAGAAGCTATCGAGTCTGGTTTCTTAGCCGGAATTCCGCATAACAAAATTTTAATGAATTAATAAATTTATTAAAATTAAAATGCAAATTTATTCTTTTAATTTGGGATTAAATAAAAAATAGACTACCAATATTTTTAATTATAAAATTTTTGTAAAACCTCAATTGTTAAATTAAATACTTTTCAAACTGTCTTGACAAAAAAAATGAGTTTGTCTATCAAACATACTATTGAGAATGAATTTCATTATCAATATATTTTCTTTTATAATTTTAGGAGCTTCGTATGAAAAAACTGCTAGTCTCAGCACTCTTAAGTTTATATGTGCCCATTTGTGGTGCAGCTGAATTTCCATTATCTGTTAAAGCAGAAAATGGCGTTGTTAAGTTAGAAAAAAAACCTGAGAGAATTGTTGTGCTTGAATTTGGCTTACTTGATGAATTAAAATTGCTAGGTGTTAAACCTGTAGGTATGGGAAAAAGTGATAATACCGAAGGGCAAGATCCTGCTCACTTGCAAGAATTTATAAAAGATATACCTGGCGTTGGAACGCGCGACGAGCCAAGTTTAGAAGCAATAGCGAAATTAAAGCCTGATCTTATTATTGGCGAAGTCACATTTATCTCGGGCTTGTTACCTCAGCTCAACAAGATTGCACCCACTATTTTATTAAATGGTATTTTAGGTGATCCCGCGGAACAAGTTAAAAACTTAAAAATTCTTGCAAGTATTACAAATACTGAAGATAAAGTTGACGGAATTGTTAAACATCATGATGAAATCCGCAGAAAAGCAATTGACTTATCTATGAAATCAAAACCCAAAACAGTATTGATGGGCTTTATCACACCGAGTGGAATTTTTAGAGTGCTTTCCTCAAATGCCATTGCAACACCAATTTTAAAAGATTTAAACAAAACAAATCTTATTAAAGATACAAGTGTTATGCACCGTGTTGATATTACTGTTGAAGGCGTTTTACAAAAAAATCCAGATCAAATCGTTATTTTATTAACAGATGGTGATCTTGCTCCCTATGAAAAATTAAAAGCAAATCCATTGTGGAAAGATGTACGTGCTTTCAAACAGAATCAAGTTTATTTTCTTGATAGAAACGTTTGGGCAAAAACTCATGGAATTGAAGCAATGGAAGTTATGTACGAAGAAGCAATACAATCAGGCTTTTTGGATGGTACACAACAAAAATTGAGCTCAAATAAAAATAATATTTAATTAAATTTTATTATGAAAGTTGTATAAAATGAAAAAAATTGCTGTCATTGGATGTGGTCATGGCGGACAAGCTTTAGCTGGACATTTTGCGATATTGGGGCACTCAGTAAATTTATATGCACATCCGCGACATCTCGGTGGCTACGAAGCAGTGCATAGAAATGGCGGAGTGCAATGTCAAGGGGTTGTTCAAGGTTTCGGGAAGTTAAATCTTGTAACCACCCACATAGAAGAAGCATTAAAAAATATAGATTACATTTTTATTGCTTTACCAGTGCCAGCGCATGAAGCTATATTTATAAATATGCTTCCATTTTTAGAAAGTAATCAGATTGTTATAAATTTATCTGGCCATTTTTCTGGAATTTTTCAATATGATATTTTAAAGAGATCGGGGTGGGAAAAAGATATTTTGATAGCAGATATCACTTCTTTTCCGTACGCATGTCGTGCAGAAAATCCTTCATTTGCAAATATATTAGCAATTAAAAATAAAATGGGAATTTCATCTTTGAATTATTCCCATGGGCAAGAAATTAAGACCGCAATTCAAGATTTTTTTCCATGTGAATTGGTTACAATGTCTAGCTTTATAGAAACAGGTTTATATGACCCATGTGGTATTAGTCATCCTCCATCTGTGTTATTCAATGCAGGTAGAATAGGTAACAAAGAAGAATACTATTTTTATAAAGATGGTGTTTCAATTGAAACTGCGCGTTTTTTAGAAAAAATAGATGAAGATCGCATAAATATTGGTAAGAATTTAGGCTTTAATTTACCACCTTATTATCAGGTTATGAACGATTATTATGGCTTATCGCATAAGAGTATTTATGATTTCTTTAAAAACTCTCCTATTCATAATAAGAATAAATTAAACCCAAAATCATTAAATGATCGTTATATATCGGAAGATGTTCCATTTTCACTTGTACCATGGTATAGTTTAGGACAAAGTGCAGGTTATGAATCCTCAGCTATGAGAAATATAATTGATATTACTTCTATATTAAATCAAGTGGATTATTTAAGTGCTGGCCGTATTATTACAAAAGATCATTTGAAAGCGTATAAAATATGTGGATAACGATTGCTATTTTAAGTTCGATTATTTTTGGAATAGCAAGCGTCATTATGAAGTCGGCTTCTATAAAAAAATGTTCCGATCATTATGTTCTTTGGGGCCTGTATTTTACAGGCACTCTCGTCTTCTTAATAACCTCATATGGAAAATTATCATTTAATTTCAATATTTCAATTTTATTAGCTGCACTCATTATTGCGATTGGATCTTATTTTGGCAATTGGCTTTTTATTAAGGCACTTGAAGTCGGTCCTGCGAGCTTAACCGCATCTATGCTAAATATAAATCTCCCAATTATTATTTTAATGTCCGTTTTTGTTTATGGGGAAGAGTTAAATTATATTAAAGTGGCTATAATTTTTCTTCTTTTTATAGCAGTTTTACTGGTTAAGCTCGATCCAAATGAAAAAATGGTGATAAAAGACAAAAAGTGGTTTATTTGGGTTGTCTTAAGCTCAGGTTTTCTTTTTTTACGAGAAGGTGGATTAAAAATAACTTTAGAGCTTGGCTATAACAATCAAATTATTTTGCTCTATTCATATATTATATGCCTTTTATTATCGAGTATAGCTATTATAAAGAAAGAGTATAACATTCTCAAACAAAGCAATAGTACTTATGAAGCGACCCAAAAGCTGAAATCTGTAAATACCTATTTCAGAGAAAATAATACCTCTGGCCTCTATTTTGGCTTAGTTACAGGCATTTGTTCCGGAGTGGGGCTTTGTTTATATTCTGAAGCCTTAATATTAGGCCCAACAAGTTTGGTGGCTTTAATATTTTCTGCTAGAAGTATGGTTATAGTTGTTATGTCATATTTGTTACATAAGGAAAGGCTTTCTATGTTTCAAAAATGCTCCGTTTTATTCTTATGCATAGGACTTTCTCTTGCAAGCTTTATCAAATAATCCTAATTTCAAGTTAAAAAAAAATTATATAATTTATATTTTTAGCTTTTTATTGCTCTTTATCCTATTTCTTTATTCATTATCATTGGGACCAGTTGAACTTTCTTTTGATAAAGTTTTGCTTTCTTTTTTGCAATCTGACGATACATTTGAACGTCGACTCATAATTGAAACAAGACTTGCGCGAACTTTAATGGCATGTCTTGTCGGATCAAGCTTCGCAGTTGCTGGTGTTATGCTGCAATCTGTTACTAAAAATCCAATGGCTTGTCCTAGTTTATTAGGGGTGACTCAAGGGGCAGGTCTTGGAATTGTCATCGTATTAGCTTTATTTCCATTCTGCCCATTACCTGTTTATTTAGGTTGTGCTGTTTTAGGTGGAATTTTAGCAGCTGCAGTTACATATTTTATAGCTATATCTGTTGGTATTTCGCCATTAAGATTGATTTTAGCTGGTCAAGCAATAAATGCTTTGTTATATGCTCTCACTCAAGCAATTCTTATTTTTTTACCAACTCGCTCTGGTGTCATCCTTATAAATTTAAATGGCTCTGTCGCCGGAGCAAATTGGCAGCAATTAACTTATGTATCTCCAATTCTTCTTCTATTAATTATTATTGCAATATTTAATATTAAAAACCTGCAGGTTTTATCGTTTGGAAAAGAGATTGCAAGTTCTCTCGGATTAAGCACTGAATTTTTGCTTGCTTTTTTTCTTTTTATTATTGTTCTACTTTGTGCAGCATCGGTGAGTTTAGCGGGACCAATTCTTTTTTTCCCGTTAATAGTTGTCCATTTTAGTAAGTTTATTGTTGGAGAAAATTTAGCTAAACAACTTCCATTTTCAATTTTATCTGGTGCAATTCTCATGTTATTTTCAGATTGCCTCATGCGTGCTATTTTTTCAAATCAAGAAATTCCAGTTGGATTTTTTATTGCTTTGGTGGGGGCGCCTATCCTTATATTATCTTCCCGCATGAAAAGGCTTTTAAATAATGGATAAAGCTATTTATAAAAACACGCGCCTGCTTATTCTTTTTATATTTCTTTTACTCTTAAGTTATTTTTATTTAATGATTGGAGTAACATCTTTTTCAATATCAGATGTGTGGAATGTTCTCACAAAAAAAATAGATGTTGCGGGAGCCGATTTTATTGTAAGTGACGTCCGATTGCCGCGAGTGATTATTGGTACACTGTGTGGGGCAATGTTCGCACTTTCTGGAAGTTTACTTCAATGTGTTTTACGCAACCCAATGGCTGCTCCAGATATTTTAGGAGTGAATTCCGCTTGTTCTTTGTTTATTTTATTATTCACTTTTCTTATTCCAAATGATTTTGATTTAAATAACCTTATATACGCAGTTTTTGGTGGATTCATTGGTTTTTTTGTTACAATTCTTGCATCATTAGATAATAAAAAAATCAATCAAACAAGATTAATAATCGTTGGTGTTGCAGTTGGTGCGCTTTTTAAAGCATGTTGTCAGTTTGTAATTATGCAGTCAGATGAACGGCAAAGCTCATTGGTTTCATTTTTAACAGGTACATTGTATCACTCAAGCTGGAATTCAGTTCAGCAGATCATTTATCCAGCCTGTTTCCTTATATTCATAACATTTTTCTTCTATCGCCAATTAGATATATTGCAATTAAATGAAGAATCCGCTGCAAGTATCGGATTTAAAGTTACAAAATGGAAAGTAATTATCATTCTTCTCGCTCTTATGCTTGCATCAATTGCTGTATCAGGCAGTGGAAGTTTAGGTTTTATTGGGTTAATTGCCCCCAATTTAGCGCGAATTTTATTCGGCTCTTCACACAAATTCAATTTATTTGGCTCCTGTTTTATAGGCGCTACATTAACTCTGTTTTCAGATTTTATCGGGAGAATAGTTTTTCCTCCATTTGAGATTCCTGCCGGAATTGTTTCAATCATAATTGGTGCACCATATTTTTTATATCTTATGAAAAATATTGGGCGTTATAAATAATTTTGCTTTCCATTTCAAAAAATTTGTTATTGACTTTAAATTTCTTATCCTATAAAAATAGCCTTTTATTTTATATAAGGATAAATTATGCAAATTTCTCAACTTATCAAATCATTACCCAAAGCAGAACTTCATTTGCATATTGAAGGAACTTTAGAACCAGAACTTATGTTTGAATTGGCGCAAAGAAATAATATTCAACTTCCTTATGCTAGTATTGATGAAGTTAGAAAATCTTATGAATTTCATGATCTACAATCCTTTTTAGATGTCTACTATTTAGGCGCAAGCGTGCTTCGAACTCGGCAAGATTTTTTTGACCTGACTTTTGCTTATTTAGAAAAAGCTCATGAGGATGGAATTACCCATACTGAAATCTTTTTTGATCCACAAACGCATACAAAAAGAGGTGTTTTATTTGAAGATATAATCATGGGTATAGCTGATGCTTTAGCTAAGGGTAAAGAAGAATTTGCTATTTCTTCTTATATTATTATGTCTTTTTTACGTCATTTAAGCGAAGATGATGCTTTTGAAGTACTTGAATTAGCTAAACCTTATTACAAATATATTAAAGCAATTGGCCTTGATTCAGCTGAAGTAGGGAATCCTCCTGAAAAGTTTAAAAATGTTTTTGCCAAAGCTCTCGATTTAGGCTTTTTAACCGTAGCCCATGCTGGGGAGGAAGGGCCAGCAGAAAATATCAGAAACTCTCTTGAGCTTTTAAAAGTTCAACGAATCGATCATGGTGTCAATTGTGTACAGGATGACAAACTATTAGAAGAACTAATTTATAAAAAGATACCTTTAACAATTTGCCCCTTATCGAATATAAAATTAAAAGTTTTTCAGCATATGAAAGAACACAATATAAGAGATCTATATTTAAAAGGCGCGTGCGTGACTATTAATTCAGATGATCCTTCCTATTTTGGCGGTTATTTAGCTGATAATTATTTTGAATGCCAAAGACATCTTAATTTTTCTTTTATTGAGCTTATACAAATCGCCAAAAACTCGTTTCGTGCATCGTTTTTAAGTGAAGAAGAAAAACTTTTAAAAATGGAAGAATTAGAAAATTTTGTAAAAAGCTTGAGCGGGCTTTATGCGGCTGAAAAATAAATTAACAAATGCATAATTAATATGCATTTGTTAGGCTATTCAGCATATTCTTGATTTGAAATTACGAATCTAAATTTCAGATAAGCAAGATCTTTTTATTATATTTTATAAAAACAGATGATAAAAAAAATATTTTAAATTATTTTAATATATATTTATTAATATATAAATTAAAATAATTTATTTGTATTTTTTTTGTTTACAAATAAAAATTTGTATTTTATAAAACCTTCGAACGACAATTTTTCTTTTTTTAAAGAAATAATAAGAAGGAAATTCTATGATAAAAAGTTTTAGTTACTTATTTATTCTTTCATGTTTATCTATTTCGGCACATAATATAAATTTATATGCAATTCAAAAAGACAGCGCATATATAAAGAATTCAGGAGTATTAAAATGTTTTCCAGAAGATACTAGAACGATTAAAAATGGGAAAGAAGTGCAAGCCCATTGCGAAGCTTCAGCAGTTGCTTTTGCAAATAATATGCTTATTTTTGCTAATGATAAGCCTATTCTTAAACCTTATTCCCCTGTATTTTCAATTAATTATACAAATATTTTTTCTCCAATTGCCGACCAACTAGTAACTCCTCTTACACATCCAAATTTTATTGAACCCAGAAAAATTGAGGATTTTTCTGTTTCTTTAGATAATAAATATATTTTTGCCACTACAGCTTTTGATTGGGAAAAGCCTGAAGAACCAAAAGACTACAATGGCATGCTTATCTATTGGCTCTCAGATGACTTTAATAATGTAAAAACAATATCTGTTTTAGAAAATGGTGTTGAAAATGAAAATATCCGATCATATCTCAATTCTGTAGTAAAACTACCATACTACAAAATAGAAGGTCTCGCGATTTTGCCCAACAATAAGATACTTTTAGGAATTCGTGAAAAAGGGGAGTCATATAAAAAATTCTCATATGCAATTGAAATGATATCTGTTTCTTATCAGGAAATAGAGGGTAAAATTTATTTGAATAACGATTTCAAATTAGCATACTCTTTTAATAATAGTAAAGATTTTGTATCTGAAAATGTTGGACTCTCAAGTATTGAATGGGACAAATACAACGATAGATTATTGTTACTAACAAGCTATGAGGATCAAGATGAAAATATTGGCGCATATTTATGGAGCCTTGATAGTAATGATCTTGAGAAAGGCAATGCACCTGTTCTTGTAAAAGATAATTCTAAACCTTTTAGTTTAAATAATAAAGCCGAAGGACTGACAGTGCTTAATGATCATGAAGTATTTATTATCAATGATGATGATAGAGTTCTAAAAAATTCACTTATTAATGGAGTTGAACTCACAAGAAAAACAAATGAAGCTATCTTTAATATTGTTGAATTTAAAAATAATTAAATCTAATGAATTAATGCCAAAAAAAAATTTATAAATTATAAGTTGTCGAATTATCTCAATTTCACTTAGCCATTTTACCCATTATAATTCTCATAATATATATGCGCATAATTCTTGGAAGAATAATAAGTGACCAGCCTAAAAACTTAGATAAAAAACCCGGGCGAATTGTAACCATATAACCCAATGCTTGAATAGTTTTTTCCGCAACAACTTCTGTAGACGCAGCATTTCCCATATTCAAGTTTGCACGCTTGCCAAATCCAGATTGAACAGGACCTGGTGCTGAAGAAAGAACATCCACTCCAAATTGTTTTAATTCAAAATGCAGCCCTTCTGCGAAGTTTTGTATAAAGGCTTTTGTTGCAGCATAATTCGCAGAATAAGGAACACCTTGAAATCCAACTAAAGAACCCATTAAAATTATGCCGCCTCTTTTTTGAGTAACAAATCGATTTGCAAAATAATAAGTTTGTTCCACGACTGAGCGACAATTAACATCAATCATTTCTAATTCATCTTGAATTTTCCCTTTAAAAAAGTCACCAGAAGTGCCAAAACCAGCTATTGCTGCAAATAAACCAATTTCATATTGATTAATTTGAGAGATCAATGCTTTATTACTTTCATTTTTTGCTAGATCGATTGCAATTATTTTAACTATAACATTAAATTTTTTCTGAATTTCAGAACCTAATTTCTCCAAGCGTTCATTATTTCTACCTACTATTATTAAATTAAGGCCAACTTTAGCAATTTCAATTGCGAGTGCACGCCCGATTCCGTCTGATGCTCCTGTTACCAAAGCCCATGGACCATATTTTTTTTGAAAATTAGAATTCATGCTTTATCCTTTGTTTTATGTCACTTACATGAAAAACTCGTTTTTATGATAGTAATTATATTATATCTTAAGATATTTCATTTTTAGAAGATCCATTCTTTTGATGTCAATTTTATGTAAATTAATATTAATGATTATTAAAAATATAATTTAAAATTTATTCGCAAAATCTCCGAAGTAACCCAAAAAAAATAATTTAAAAATATAAGTGAACAGATTATGTAAATAAACACGAAAAAACGCCTGAGCAAAACCCACGAAGTAACCCCAAAAAAACGATTTTAAAATATAAGTTGACTGATTTAGGCAGAAATTTTGGTAAGAGAAAAGCATTCTTGAAGGGCATTTGCGGCCAGCAACTCTGCCCTGAAAGGATGCTCTTTCTTTTACCGAGAATAAAGAAAAAAATGAAAACTTATATATTTAAAATCCCGGATCTAATCTTGAGCAAAACCCACGAAGTAACCCCAAAAAAACGATTTTAAAATATAAGTTGACTGATTTAGGCAGAAATTTTGGTAAGAGAAAAGCATTCTTGAAGGGCATTTGCGGCCAGCAACTCTGCCCTGAAAGGATGCTCTTTCTTTTACCGAGAATAAAGAAAAAAATGAAAACTTATAAATTTAAAATCTCTCGAAATAATACTTTGAATATTAAACTCGACATTAATTAATATTTGTGTATAATTTCTAGAGTATATTTTTTGTAAAATTATTATAAGGAGCACTATTGTGGCAAAAATATTATGCGTATTATTTGATGATCCAATAGATGGTTACCCAAAGAATTATGCACGTGATGAAATGCCTTCCATATCACATTATGAAGGTGGTCAATCTCTACCCAATCCAAGCAGCATAGATTTTCAACCTGGTCATTTACTTGGAAGTGTTTCAGGCGAATTGGGATTAAGATCTTATTTAGAAAAATTAGGTCATAAATATATTGTTACCTCTGATAGAGAAGGTTCTGATTCCATTTTTGCAAGAGAATTGCATGATGCAGAAATAATTATTTCGCAACCATTTTGGCCAGCATATTTATCCCAAGAGCGCTTGGCACAGGCCAATAATTTAAAACTTGTTATCACAGCAGGTGTTGGTTCGGATCATATTGATTTAAGTGCGGCAGTTCATAAAAAAATCACCGTTGCGGAAGTAACAAATAGCAATAGTATCAGTGTTGCTGAACATGCTGTGATGATGATTTTATCACTCGTAAGAAATTACATTCCTTCATATAAATATGTTGTTGAAGGAGGTTGGAATATTGCTGATTGTGTTTCAAGGGCTTATGATTTAGAAGGAATGCATGTTGGAACATTGGGAGCGGGTCGAATAGGTTTAGGAATCTTAAAAAGACTCAATCCATTTGGAGTTAAGTTACATTATACAGATAAATACCGCTTAGCAAAAGAAACTGAAAAAGAATTAAATTTAACTTACCATGAAAATTTAGAATCTTTAGCAAAAGCAGTTGATGTTTTAACCATCAATTGTCCGCTTCATCCAGAGACAGACGGAATAATAGATGAGAAATTGCTTAAAAAAATGCGCAGAGGGTCCTATATTGTAAATACTGCGCGTGGAAAAATTTGCAATCAAGAGGCTATTGTCAATGCACTGCAAACGGAACATTTAGCAGGATATGCAGGCGATGTTTGGTATCCACAACCTGCCCCTAAAAATCATCCATGGAGACATATGCCGAACCATGCCATGACACCGCATATTTCTGGTGCCACTCTTTCAGCACAGGCACGTTATGCTGCAGGAGTAAAAGAAATTCTTGAGGCTTGGTTTGCCAATAAACCTATTCGGAATGAATATTTGATCGTGCAAAATGGGGAACTCGCAGGAGCTGGTGCGCATGCTTATACAACAAAGATGTGATTTAAAATAATTTTATCACTTCATTTTTAAAATAAGAGCTGGCTTTAAACTGCTTAATTTAAAATAAGATTATTTTTTAGGTTTAATGCTTTTCTTTGTAATATAATTTTTAAAGCAACACCATTTTGTTTCTCCCAGCTTCCCACGCCATTCAGTTGGGAGATTAAAAATCTTATTAAGTCGATATCGGAAGAAGCATTTTTAAATTGATTAAAGAAATCGCTATTGTCATGCAGTGAGATGACTGTGTTGTTCGTATTTTCTTGCCATTTGATTTTAATGGATCTATTTTCTTTAACTATAAGGGAATGTTTATTTGATAAATGGACAAATTCATGAATAATAAGGGCTAAGGTGAAAATTTGATCTACTGGAAGTATTGATTTTTCTGATATATCTAAATTAATTTTAATATTTTCAAAAAAACTTTCCTTTATATTAAAGGATATGTTTTCAGATAAATTAATAAGGAAATTTTTTAATTCTATTTTTTCTAAAGAATACTCTTGTAATAAATGATTATCAATTGATGATTTGTTTTTTAAAGGAATATACTTTTCTTGGCTCCAAGCAAAAATAGAATTCACGATTAGAAAGATGTTTTTTAAGCAGAGATTATTTCTTGTTAATTGTATGTCTTTTTGTATAATTTTTCTATTTAAATACCTATTTATAAGTTGTGATTTTACTAAATAGTTTGAGCGTAAAGAAGTGAGTTTAGTTTGCAGCTCTAAACCCATATCATAATCTGTAGATGACCAAGGTTTCGATCGGCAATATGTATCTTGATACCATGTACTAAAAGAGCTTCTAGGATTTAACGTTCCATCTTTTTCTAAATTATAACTATTAGGATTCCCACTCCATTTTACAGTCTGGATATACTCTGGCCGTAAAAAGACAATAAATGAAGATAAGTCCTCGTTTAATTTTATAACAATAATTCCAGCAGCAACTTCTTTTGACCAGGACTCAAATATAGGATCTAAATCTATAAGCTTATCAATTAAAATAAGATCATTTCGGAAATATTTACTGAGACAGCTAAGAATTTTATCAGCAAATTCATGAGGAACAGATAAGTTTTTCTCAAATTTATTGTTATATCTATAAAAGAAGCCTTTTGCTTCAAATGTATCTTTTAATTCTTCAAATTTTTCGTTTGGAATGTTTTCTAAATTGCAATCTGCTTTTTCATAAATTTTTATAAAATAATTAATTTTTGCATTACCTAAACTCTTTATTCTTTTAGATTTTCTATATCGGAAAAGTAATATTTTTCGAGAAAATTCATCTATTAAAACTTGAATTTTAGATAATATTTCAACTGAGGTATAATTTTGAATTTTTGAGTGGCAGCCAAATAGTCCATAAAGCTTTCCATCTATAATGATAGAAAAAGAAGCAGATGATTTTAGTCCCATATTCTTTAAATAAGTTAAATGACTTTTTCCAATATCTCTATAAAAAGATAATGTTAAATCAATATCATCTTTAGATCCTTCTATGGGAACTTGAAAGTAATCTATATTAGAGATTAATCTAAATTTATTTTTAATATAAATACTTCTTACAGTTAATGGTAAATCCGATGCTGGAAAATGGTGATGCAGCAAAGATTCTAACTCTCCATTCTGAAAACTAGCTCTAACATAACCGTGGTCATCTTGTAAAAATTCACAGAAATATGCTCTTTCAAAGTTCATGACTTCAGCGATATACTTACAGATATAATGAGATATTTTATTAATATTTCCAGAATATGATTTGATATATTGCAGGGTTTCCTCATAATAAATTTCGTCGAAATTATTTTTATAAGAATCAAATTTGCTTTGGAATTCTATGCATAAAACTGAACTTGTGAAATAAATTGCGCATGGAATATCGTATAGACAATTAAAATATTTTATCTGAAGAAAGGAGATTATTCTTGGCTTTACTTCTTTTTTATTTATTCGAGCGACAAAGTTTGTAATTTTTATAATTGAAATCTGGGTAAAAAGCAGATCGATTGAATTTCTCAAAATTTCATAATTGAAAATGCTCGAAAAGTTTTTTGAAGCATATATGGTTTTAAAATTTTTCAAATCAATGCCAAGAAAAATCCCTTCGGATTGAATCATATTTGTGTAATTAACATTTAAATTTTCACAATTTTGAAATATTTCTGCTTGTTGCATTTCTTTATTCCTTTACTTATATTTATTTTAAATAAGTTAATATAATTTTATTGCAATCTTTTTTGTATATGGATAAATCTTAAATTTGATGGGTTTTGTTTAAATAATTAGAATAATAAAAAGTTATTCTAATAATAGCAGCTATGTTATGTTTAAAAAATTATATTTGTCAAGAAAGTTAATAATTTATTATAAAATACGATTGTTTATTTAATAAAATACAAATTATAATTATATTATTTCAATTACATATGGTTTATTTGACAAATATTTGACAATATTTAAAAAGACTTTCTTGAGAATTCAATTTTTAATTATTATTCGGTAAAATATAGAATAAACTCTTTTGCATAAGAGGTCTCTATGGCTGCTAAAATAGTTAAAAGGGAATTGAGTCGGCGTAAATTTTTTCTCATTGGAGGCATAGCAGCAAGCGCTCTATTAATAGATAAAATTGCCTGGTCCGAACAAAAATTTACATTAAATCAACCAAAAGATTATGGACAAAAGCGAGCAAGTTTAAATGATTCAGAATTTTTGCAGTTGTCAAAACTTCTTATGAATGATGATCTTTTAGATGCTGAAATGTCTAAAAAAATATATCAATTTTTGAAGAAATTTAAAGCAGAAATTTATGTATTGTATGAATATATACGCACCCACTCACCTCTAAATAATAAAACATTTAAAGCTTATTTATTAGGAAATAAAAAAATACTGATTGCTTATGCAAATATTATGAAAGCTTGGTATTCTGGTGTGCTCATAATTGGCAAATCAGAAATGCGTTTCACTTATTTCGATTCTTATATGTTTCGCTTGATGGCAGGGCTTGCACCGACTCCGGGTATCTGTGGTGGTCAAACAAATTACTGGGCTGAAAAACCTAATGTTTAAAGCTATAGCTTGGTTAATAAATTAACTTTCAATCAAAGTGAGAATTAAATATGAGCAATGAAATAATATCTGCTGATGTCGTTGTCGTTGGTTCAGGAGTTGCGGGATCGTTAGTTGCCTATGAACTTTCGCGTATGGGAATTAAAAATATTATATTGCTCGAAGCTGGGCCAAAAATAGCAAGACAGGCGATTGTAAATAATTTTTATAAATCCATCGATTCGCATAATTATATGGAACCTTATCCAATGGCAATACATGCACCACACCCAAATCCAAGTCATCCCGAAGGCTATATTATTGAAAAAGGAGCGAATAGATACAACACCCAATATATGCGTGTTGTCGGAGGAACGACGTGGCATTGGGCAGGTTGCACATGGAGGCTCGTTCCAAATGATTTTAAAATTAAAACTTTATATGGCATAGGTAGGGATTGGCCACTGCAATACAATGAACTTGAACCATTTTATGAATTGATGGAAAAAGAAATGGGTGTGTCAGGCAATGATGATCTAGGATCACCCCGTAAATCGGATTATCCAATGAAGGGCTTAGCCTTCACTTATATGGATTCTTATATAGAAAAAAAACTTGCGCCAAAGTATAAAGTCATTTTAGAGCCACTTGCAAAAAATAGTGTTGAATATGACTCTCGCCCACCTTGCTGTGGTAATAATAACTGTATGCCTATTTGTCCTATTGGTGCTCAGTATAGTGCAATAATCCATGTCGAAAAAGCTGAAAAAAATGGTGTTAGACTCATGGAAAACTCTGTCGCCTATTTTATAGAAACGGATAGTAACCTAACAGTAACGGCGATTTATATTAAAACGCCAAGTGGACAAAAGAAAGTAGTAAAAGGGAAATATTTTGTTTTGGCAGCGAATGGGATTGAAATCCCAAAACTGTTGTTACTTTCGACTTCTGAAAAAAATCCTCGTGGAGTTGCGAATAGAAGTGATCTCGTTGGCCGCTTTTTAATGGATCATCCGGGAATAAATAGAACTGTTACTTTAAAAGATCCAATTTATGGAGGGAGAGGTCCTGTAGAGTTATCAGCAATTTTAGAATATAGAGATGGAAACTTGCGTAAAACGATGGCTTCAAAGAAAATTCATTTTGGCACACAAGTGAATTTTAAAGAAATTTCAGATTCCCTCATCGAGCAAGGTTATACTGGTAATGAACTCAAAGAAAAATTTAAATATAGAGCTATCCGAACTTTTGGAATAGGAAGTTTTCACGAACAGTTACCTGATTTTAATAATAGAGTTTCATTAAGTAATAAAGTAGACGCAATCGGTATCAAAAGACCACTTATTCATTATTCAATTGAGGATTATGTTAAGAAAAGTGGAGTAGATACAATTGCTAAAATGAATGAAATTGCGAAAATGTTAGGAGCAGAGGAAATTACAAAAGCCAAAGGCTTCGATCCCAACAATCATATTATGGGTACAACGATAATGGGAAGTACTGAAAAAGACTCTGTGGTCAATAAAGATTGTCGCACTCATGAAAATAATAATCTATATATTGCTTCGAGCAGTGTTATGCCTTCATCCGCATGTGTTAACCCAACAGGAACAATAGCTGCGTTGAGTTTAAGAATCGCAAATACGATTTATAAACAAATAGCGAAGTAAAAGTACTTTTTAATTCACATTTACTTGTTCCATATGAAATTTTTTTAAGTTCTCTTCAATTTCTTTTTTAATTTTCTTATTAAATTTTTTGCAAAAGCCATATGCACACTCACTTTTTTACAAGGAACTTTAACCATCTTAAAATAGAATTAATACTATTGTGAAGCAAGTATAGATTAGAGTCAATTAAAGAGGATTTAGTTTGAATAATAAAAATTATTTTATGTGCTTTAAAAAGCTAAGTTAGAAGTAAATGATTAGCTAGTTTATCAACTATTTCAATACTTTGATCGCGATTTAAGCGTGGGTCACAAAATGTCAAATAATTGGTTTTGAGTTGCTCTTCGGTAATATTAGCAGATCCTCCAACACATTCAGTTACGTTGATAGGGGATATCTCAAAATGAGCACCAGTCAAAATAGAGCCATATTTTTTATGAATGTTAATAGTTTCATTGAGCTCTTGCCATATCTTTTTAAAATATCTTGTCTTTATATCGTGCTGAGTCTTTTCTGCATTGCCATGCATAGGGTCGCAACTCCAAGAAACAGATAGATGTGTATTCTTAATTTTATCAAGTAGTGAAGGCAAAATACTATGTGCTACATCTGCACCAAATCGAGTGATTAAAGTAATACGTCCCTGCTTATTTTCTGGATTTAATAATTTAACTAAAGAAACAAGTTCATTTGGGGTAGTATTAGGTCCCACTTTAATACCGATTGGGTTTGAAATTCCTCTTAAATATTCAACATGTGCTCCATGAATATTTTTTGTTCTTTCGCCAAGCCAAAGAAAATGTGTTCCATAATTATACCATTTTCCAGATTTTGGAGAACAACGTGTCAATGCGGATTCATAATCTAAGTGCAAAGCTTCATGCGAGCAGAAAAATAAGTTATTTTTAATATCTAAATTTAGTCTTAAATAATCTTTTATCCAAGTAAACGTTGATTTTGAACATTCATAAGCGCGGATCAATCTTAATGGATCGGCTTTTCTTGCTTCTCCATTAAAGTCAAAACCATTAATAATATCGCCTCTATAACAAGGAAGAGATATATTATTAATTGTTTCTAATAAATGAGAACGCGGTTTTGCATATTGACCCGCAATTCTGCCTATAATGACTATAGGTTTATTTAAAATATTTTTTAAATTTTCAGCCAAGTTTTGCAAATGTTGAACTCGTGTTTTAACATTAAACTTATTACAATCCAAAAATGTTTCTGCGCAATCTCCAGCTTGTAAAATAAAAACATTTCCTTTAGCAGCTTCTTGAATATAATATTGGATAGAATTTATTTCCTCTTCGGTTACTAAATTCACACTGCTTTTTAAATTTAAGAGACACTGTTCTAAAAGATTTTTGTTTTCGTATAGAGGTTGTTGAACCGTATCATAGCTTTTCCAGCTACTGGGATGCCAAGAAGTTTCGTATTTGCTTTGTAAATGCGCAGATTGCATGTATAACCTTTAATATTACGTATATGTAGGGAACAAAAAATCAGTGAATCCAACCAAGATATGTTCCCAAAATAAGAATAAACCCAAGAAGAAGTCGATACCACGCAAAAATGAGGGTTGAACGTCTTTCCAGATATTTCATTAAAGCAAAAACAGCCAAAAATGCAGCTATAGAGGCAGTAATAAGTCCTACGGCAAGGACAGACCATCCTTGCGCAATCATACCTGCATTATACATTTCATGTATTTCTTTAAGCCCAGCACCAACAATAACAGGTACGCCTAAAATAAAAGAAAATGCTGCAGCTGTTTCTCTTTTTAAGCCGAGAAAAAGTCCTGCTGTGATCGTTGAGCCTGATCGAGATACCCCTGGAATAAGTGCTGCAACTTGAGCCAAGCCAACGATTAAGCAATCTTTAAAAGTCAATTTGCTAAAGTCTCTTTTATGTTTAGAAATTTTTTCTGCAATAATAAATAAAATTCCCATTATAATACATGCAACTCCTATTACATATAATGATCTTAAAGGAGAGTTTGGTGAGTTGAGAGTTGATTTTAATAAAAGACCCATAATACCCACTGGAATCGTTCCAATAATGATTCCTATGCCAAGTCTAAAATCTGGTGAGGAAAAATTTCGATCTTTAATACTTGATAAGGTGCCAAAGAATATTTTTGCTATTTCTTTTCTGAAATAAATCATAACTGCAAAAAAGCTAGCAAGTTGAACTGCACCTGTAAAAGGAGTCCCTGGATCTTGCCAACCTAAAAATGCTGGAATGACTCTTAAATGAGCTGTGCTACTAATGGGTAAAAGTTCAGTTATGCCTTGAATAATCCCTAAAATTATTATTTTAAAATATCCTAACTCTGCAAAGCCACAATCTATTAAATGATCATGAACTGGAATTGGGCAAACAAGACTCATACTGATTCCCTCATAGAAAAAAGTTGCACAAAGGAGGTAGATACCATATCGTTTGCTCTTGGCCACTGAGTGGTGCCTATATTTTTTTAAAAGAGCCCATCTTTTTTTTATACTAACACAGACGGGTTCTTTTTTGCGTGTATTGAATTAGGAGTGAAAAATGAGTGAACTTCAACGGTCTTTACTTGAAGAAATTCGAGAAAAATTTGAACCTATTCGGAGGTATCTTTGACACTCCATTAAAACGCAAAAGGGTTCTTGAAATCGAGTCAGAAAGCAATACAGATATTCATTTTTGGAACGATAGAAAAAAATCTTCAGCATTATTAAAAGAAAAAAAGAATATCGAAGATGGGATTTTATCTTGTGAGTCACTTCTGAAAAAGTTTGAAGACATTCTCGTTGCGATTGAATTTGGCGAAGAGGGTGATGAGCAGTCTATAAAAGAAGCTGATACTGGGGTTGAAGAACTCGCTAAAGAAGTGCAAAGCTTAGAAACGAGAAGGCTTTTATCGGGCGAAACGGATAAAAATAGTGCAATTGTGACTATCAATGCAGGAGCTGGTGGCACAGAAGCCTGTGATTGGGCAATGATGATCATGCGAATGATCTTACGCTTTGCTGATAGAAAAGGATTTAAAGCTGAAGTTGTCGATGAGTTGGAGGGTGATGGTGCTGGTATTAAAAATGCTACAATCACCATTGATGGTGAATATGTTTACGGATTATTAAAATCAGAAAATGGTGTGCATAGACTTGTTCGTATTTCTCCTTATGATTCAAATGCACGAAGACATACTTCATTTTGTTCTGTTTTTGTCAGTCCTGTCATTGATGATGACATTAATGTTGAATTAAAAGAAAGTGACTTAAAAATTGATACCTACCGTGCAGGTGGAGCAGGTGGTCAGCACGTTAACCGAACAGACTCAGCTGTACGCATGACCCACTTACCGACAGGAATTGTTGTGCAGAGTCAGCAACAAAGAAGTCAAATTCAAAATCGCGAAACATGTATAAAACTTTTAAAAGCTAAGCTATATGAACTCGAATTAAATAAGAGACAGGCTGAATCAAAGGCAATTGAAGATGCTAAAATGGAGAATGCATTTGGTTCCCAAATTCGTTCTTATGTTTTGCATCCTTATAAACTAGTTAAAGATGTGCGCACTCTCGCTCAGAGCAGCGATCCATCTGTCGTGCTGGATGGCGATATTGAAGAATTTTGTGTCGAATACTTACGGCAACATGCAGCAGGGCAATTTATAGGCAAAGGTGGAGGAAGCGATGAACTCGACTCCTAATACATTTTTTAAAATACTCTTTAGCGAGAGAGATCAATAGAGATAAGGATATCCTATGAATATTCAAAATGAGCTTCTTTCTATTATTCAAGATGTACCTAATTTTCCAAAAGAAGGTGTTATTTTTAAAGATATAAATCCTTTGCTCAGAGATCCTGTAGCAATGAAAAAGGTCATTGCAGAAATGGTGGGATTTGCGCGTGAATTGCAAGTACAAAATATAGTTGGAATTGAAAGTCGTGGTTTTTTCTTTGGCTTGCCCCTTGCCTTGCAAATGAATCTTCCTTTTATCGCAGCGCGAAAAAAAGGAAAATTGCCTGGAATTGTAGTAAATGAATCTTATAATTTAGAATATGGATCGGATTCAATTGAAATTCAAAAGAGTGCATTAAATATTGGCGAGCGCTATTTGATTGTGGATGATGTGATAGCAACAGGAGGAACCGCAAAAGCTTGTTCCAATATAATTGAAAAAAGTGGAGCTCAAGTCGTCGGTTTTTCCTTTTTGATAGAGCTCGCTTTTTTGCGCGGAAGGGATCTCTTACAAAACAGCGCTTATAAATTTCCAATTCAGTCGCTTATAAATATAACATAATTTTATTATTGTGAAATTTTATCTAGATTTAATTTTTATAAAAAAATATTAAAAAATATATAATTAATTTTTATATCTCGTACTTAATAAAATATATAAAATTTTGTTGAAAATATTTGTATAAAATTGTAAATAAATACATAATGTATAATGTAAATTATTTACATTATACAAATTTATTTCTTGAATTGCTAAAAATTATTAAAATTTAAATATTAATAAATAGTTATTAATGTCTTTTTCTTTCTTTTAAATGGATTTAATATGAATAAAAGAAAATGTGCAAGCTTGTTTTTCTTGTCCTTAATTCCTTACTCGTGCAGCTCTGACTCAACTCAATTTGAGCACAATGAAATTATTCCCTGTAATACATTTACAAACAGAGATAGTAGCATTCTCACGCCGCTTGAATCACCCATCGACATTTTGCAGGGTTTTAATAGCTATGTTCATACGGTTCAAGGAAAATGTGTACAAGCAGAGATTTTAAATCCTAAGCAAATCAACACGTCGCATGTCTATAGACTTGAAAACCAGAGTTATAAAGAACTCTTAAAAACCATAACAAGCACTCTTGATTCTGTATTGCCAATAAAAATTGCAGATTCTTCTATTGCCATTCAGTTTGCCAAACAATCTGAAGCGCATTCTCTGAGCTGGAATTACACACTTGTAAGTGAAATTAGACCTGAAAGTAGAAAATTGGATGAAAATCACCCAAAGCGTCTTATAAAAGGGTTGGAAAAATATTTTGATAAAAATGGTAAATTGATAGATTTTTATGGGTTCATGGATAAATGCGGGAATGAATTTATTATTAAGCAAGATTTAATCGCCAAACTTGTTATTACTATTAAGCTAGATTTTGATTCTTTGGAAGATAAAATTGAATTCTCCAAAAAAGTTGGATCTTCAATATCAAACTTATTCGGTGCAGAAAATCCCAAAACAATTTCTTTTGCTTTTAATTCCCAATTTTTAAATAAAAAAATGAAGAAAAAAACTCATATTAGTATTGATGCGATTCAATTTGGGGGCGATCCTCTTAAGTTAACTCAAATATTAAAATCTGATGTTTCATGCGATATTAATAATATGGATAAATGTGACAAAACATTTTCTAATTTAATAGAATATCTTGAAGATTTTAAGTCACAAATTGATATAAATAATTTAAACAATTTAGCAGTCGTAAATTCGGAAGCAAAGAAATATAGCAAAGAAAAAATATTAAATAGTAGTGATCATTTACTTGATTTTTCAATACTTGATCATAAAAACGATGAATTAGAACTCATAAATGTTTTTAACGATATTAAAACATATTTTAATATTGAAAAATACAATAGAGATTTAGCTATTAAATATAGTGATTTAGCTATGTCAAAACCTCAGGAGAATCAGCTGGCAGAAATAATTAATAATACAGAGGCAAATATTAATATCTTAGAAGGTTTGAGTATCTTGGCGCCTGAATCCTTAAAATATACAAATTTAGTAAGACGAGCACAACTATCCGCCAATGAACTTAAAGATATAAATATAATAGAAGCAAAAGAGAAACTTTTCGATATTAAAAAAAGTTATAAAAAATATAGAAAGGATTATAGTACTGATATTCTCGAAAATTTCATTATAGCAAGGGGAAATTTTCGACCAACCTCTAAGAAACATATTTTCAACATAAACTTTATTCAAAGAATCGATAGAGTTTCAGAAGATATTGCACAGTTTAAAGTATTTTTTAATAAAATTGATAATGAAAACTTTAAATCATTTGAATTTAAATTTCAGACAAAAGAAGATATAAATTTGAATAAAGCATTTGTAGATATATACTGTAATATACCAAATGCTAGAGATAAATTATTATTTAAAAATATTCGGTCTGGTTTTAACCCTCATTTTACATCATTTGAGGGATTTAAGCACAGTGGCTGTTCAACAGAATATGGATTCTATGTTGCAAATCCGAAAGGGTTTGAAAATGCGGAGGATGTTATTATTGAAATGATTGGTAAAATCTGACAAGCACCTATAATTATTAATAAATCAAGTTAATTGCAATTTTTTTGCAATTAACTTGATTTCTAATCACTCTCATTGTAAAAGCTTATTGCAAAATTTTTGCAAATGATTCAAGAATGAGGTTTCTTAATGAATTCAACTAAATTACCAGTCACTCTTCTCTCTGGCTTTCTGGGAGCAGGGAAAACAACTCTCCTGAACCATATTTTAAATAATAGAAGTAATCTAAAAGTAGCTGTCATAGTGAATGATATGAGCGAGGTTAACATCGATGCCACTTTAGTCAAAGGCACAGCAGCTTCACTTTCGCGAACGGAAGAAAAGTTAGTTGAAATGACGAATGGCTGTATTTGTTGCACTCTGCGTGAAGATTTATTAATTGAAATTGCAAAACTCTCACAAACACAAAAATTCGATGCACTGATAATAGAATCTTCCGGAATTTCGGAACCCATGCCTGTTGCAGAAACGTTTACCTTTGAGGATGAAAATGGCAAAAGTCTAGCAGATTTTGCAGAATTAGATGCCTGTATAACTGTTGTTGATGCATCACAATTTTTAATTGATTACTGCTCTTCAGAATATCTGAATGAAAAAAAAATTGGCTTAAATGAAGAAGATGATCGAAATATATCTGATTTATTAATAGCACAGATTGAATTTTCTAATATTATAATTATTAATAAAATAGATTTGGTAAGCAAAGATGAACATGAAGAACTCAATTCAATCATCAGAAGGTTAAATCCAAATGCAAAAATAATGACGTCAATAAATAGCAATGTTCCTCTAAATGAAGTTTTATCAACAAATCTTTTTAAATTTTCTGATGCAGAACAAAATGCAAATTGGTTATTAGAAGAGAGAGGGGCACACACTCCCGAAACAGAAGAGTATGGAATATCAAGTTTTGTTTATAAGGCGGATAAACCCTTCCATCCAAAAAGATTTTGGGATTTTATGAATAATGAATCTGAAGGCATAATTCGTTCAAAAGGCTTTCTTTGGCTGGCAAACTCACCAAAATCTTTAGAATATTGGTCACAAGCAGGGAGCTCATGCCGTGTTGAACAATATGGTGAATCTGATGATTTGTACCAAGAGGTTGTTTTTATCGGGCAGAATCTAGAAAAAAATAAGATTATGGAAAAACTCAATAGCTGTTTATTGAGTCAAGAAGAAATGCTTATCCCAGAAGAACTTTGGCCAGTGGTATATGAAAGTGATGAAATAAATTAAAACACTCATTCAAACGGAACACTGGGATGCACAGTATACGGACAATGCTTACAATCATTTTCACAGCAGTAACCTCTTTTTATATGAAATAATTGAGTAAAAACCATAAAGCCATCTTCGTTGAAATAGAAATCAACTCCTTCAATTAATTCTTGTTGTTTATTATTTTCATACATAAATTTTAACTTTACATGCTTAAATTAGAATATACTGAAATAGACAATTTTAACGAATTGATATTAAATTAGAATATAAATAATGTAAAGGAAAAAATATGAAGCTCTATTATGCTAAGTTTGCAAGTTCTTTAGGTGCTCATGTCATACTTGAAATGCTGGGGATTCAATACACAGCGAGTGTTGTTGACCTTATCAAAGGTGAAAATAGAACTCCCGATTTTTTAAAATTAAATGCTTTGGGTAATGTCCCCATTCTCCTTTTAGATGATGGAGTCATTCTCACTGAAAATTCAGCTATTTTACAATTTTTAGGGGATTATAAACCTGAGTTAAAACTTATTCCTAAAGCGGGCACATTTGAGCGTTACAAAGCAATAGAGTGGCTTGGTTTTATAACTTCTGAACTGCATAAATCAATAAATCCTATTTGGTTAATAGATGACTATGTGAGTGAGGATAAAGCAAGAAACGAGTTAAAAAATAAATTTATTACGCTTTTAAAAGATAAATTGAAAGTTGCAGAATTGCGATTAGATAATAAAGATTATTGTCTAGGGAGTAATTTTAGTGTTTGTGATGCATATTTATTAACAATTTTGAATTCAGTTCGTTTTTTAAAAATAGATATTTCTGAGTTTAAAAATATAAATTATGTTTATGAAAATATTAAAAACAACATATATGTAAAGAATACTTTAAAAATTGAAGGAATTGTTGATTGATTATATTTTCAAATTAGATT
The DNA here is from genome assembly GCF_004295685.1 of Fluviispira sanaruensis. Classification (NCBI taxonomy): domain Bacteria; kingdom Pseudomonadati; phylum Bdellovibrionota; class Oligoflexia; order Silvanigrellales; family Silvanigrellaceae; genus Fluviispira; species Fluviispira sanaruensis. The sequence continues at coordinate 1,802,426 of NZ_AP019368.1, read as the reverse complement.
ATTTGAAATACCTATAAATAATTATATAAAGTAAGTAAAATATTTTTTAATAAAAAATGAATTTATATTTTATTAAAATTTTATTACTAAAAATTAATTGACATAAAAAAAAATTATAATAAAGTAACAGAGGTCTTGTTGATCAATATCATCTACGAATTTTAGGAGGATATATGAAGATACGCCAAATTAAATATTCGATATTTCTATCGGTATTGACACTTTCTCTTATTTCATCAAATTCAGCATCAGCAAGTAAAATCTACAATTCACAACATTTATCTCATTTTTTAGCAAATTCATTTGCAACTCAAACGGGAGAATTAGATGAGACTTTTGGCGAAAAAGGTGTTGTAAAAGTTAGTTTTGGCACAAGTCATAATAAGTTTAATAAATCAATAGCTTTGTTAGATGGCGCAATATTAAGCGCAGGAAGTTCAGTGACTGAAGATAATTTTACTGCGTTTACACTGGTAAAATTTAATTCTGATGGTACCCTTGATGATTCTTTTGGTAGTAATGGAGTTGTTCATACTAAAATAGGAATATCTTCAGAAATACTTTCTATATCGGTTTTGAACGATGGAAGTATAATAGCTTTTGGTAAAGCTGCCTTAGCGCCCGATCAGTATCAAACAGTTCTTGCGAGTTACCAACCAGATGGTACTTTAAATACGTCTTTTGGTAGCTCGGGAATTATTGTTGTTGATCCTTCTATTGTCTTAGCATCTGCGCATACAATTTCATATAATAATGCGATTATTCTAGGAGGCTATTCGATTGCAAAAACATCGCGTGGAGCAAATGCAAAAGTATTTACGATTGCTAAATATGATTTGAAAGGAAATATTGTAACAAAATTTGGTACACAGGGAGTGACTAAAACTCAAATTGGAGTTTCAGCTAATGTAACAAGTATTCATGCAAAAAAAGATGGTTTGATTATAGCTGCTGGAGTATCACAAAATGCAGATCTAAATAATCAATTCACCCTAGCAAAATACTTTTCTGATGGATCTCTGAATAAAACATTTGGACAAAATGGAATTGTGCAAACAAAAATTGGTAACAATGCAAATATCACTTCTCTATCTGTAGGAGTAGATGGTTCCTTATTTGTAGGCGGATATTCTATCCAGAAATACTTAAGCGAAAGTAGCTATGTTATTACATTAGCAAAATACAAACCAAATGGATCTCTTTCGAATTCATTTGGTACAAATGGAATTGTATTTACAAAAATCTTACAAAATGATTATTTGACCAAACAAATTTTGCAGGATGATGGTTCTATATTGGCGGTTGGTCTATCTAAAGATAAAACAGCAAATAATCAATTTATTCTTGCAAAATATGATCCAAATGGTTCTTTAAATACTGCGTTTGGTCAAGAAGGAATTGTACTTGGCGATTCTCTAGATTTAGATGCGAATTTTGTAAATTTAACATCAACAAGCGAAGGGAGTCTTTTTGTTTCTGGAGAATCTTCTGGAGAAGCTCAAGCTGTTCTAGCTAAATTTAATTAGAGCTTTCTGCCAATATCCTTGCTGCCTCTTCATCATCAAGCAGCACAAATCTTCTTTTTTCATCATTGTAAGAATAAACATCTGCAGTTGCTATATCAAACCACCAGCTGCAGATTCGTAAATTTCCACTTTTAATAAGATCCTGAACAATTGGATATGACTCTAAATGAATTTTCTGTTCGAGCACATTAATTTGAGAAAGTTGATTGTGTGGTTGTAATCCCGGATTTATTTCAAATCCATCAAGCATTTTTTGCAATGCGGGCTCGCCATATTGCAGCCAAGAGCGCAAATTTGGAGATGAAATAGCATTTCTATTTTTAACCAGCGATTGCATAGCTCCACATTCAGAATGTCCACAGATGATGATACTTGAAACTCTGAGTTGCGTGATGGAAAATTCGATCGCAGCTGCTTCGGACTCATCTCCAACCGAGAAACCATTGCGACTGCAAGGGGGAATGAGGTTTCCAACATTTCTAACAACAAACAGGTCTCCTGGGTCAGTAGACGCAAATAAGTTTGGCACCACTCGGCTATCAGAACAGGCAATAAATAAAGCATCTGGTGACTGCCCTAAAGCCAATCGTGCAAAGGTATCTCTGTAACCAGGTAATACTTTTTTTCTAAATTCTGTAATGCCATTAATGAGTTTTTTCATAGTTTTTTCCTTAAACAATCCAAGCTGTCGCGAATTTTTATTTTGGAATTTATAAAAACCCTTAACGAACAAAAACGAGATACTATTTTGTTGCATCCCGTTTCAATGGATTTTTACAGGATAGCATGGAAAAATACAAATAGGTGACATAATGCTGAGGGGAGGACAAAATTGAAATATATTTTAATTTTAATACTTTTTATGCAATTCTGTGCCAACGCTAATCAAAAGGTAATAAAGATTGGTTACTTCGAAGCATTTCCTTTTGTCTTTAAAAATAAATTTAATAAACTAGTTGGAATTTTATTTAATAAATTATTAAATCATTTGGGTTTAGGAGGGAATTATAAAATAGAGTTTTATGAGTTCCCATTAGCGCGCGCATTTTTTGAATTGCGAAAAGAAAATATAGATATTTTCTCGCTTGTAACGGAACAATCATTTATCGAGATGAAAGTTACGCATCGTTCAATTGCGGTATGCAATATTCAAGAATATATTTTTGTGCCAAAAGAAACTTCATTATATTTAGGATTTTCTAAAAAATTAAGTCCGAAAATTATTTTACAAATTAACGAATTAATTCGAAAAGAACAAAAAAATCTAGAGGTTATATGTTCTTTGGATTGATTATCGGAATAAATATTGATTTTGTATTTTTTTCCGATAAAGGTTAAGTGTTTTTTTTGAATATATTATTTTTATTAGAAGGTTTTTATGAAAAAAGCAACAAATCTTCATAGGGTATTATATAGGAGTGAGCAAACTCAAAAGTTTGGTGAAGGTGAACTGGAAAAAATATTAAGTTCTGCTCATAAAAATAATACAGATCACAATATCACAGGAATATTAATTCGAAGGGGGATTTTTTTTCTCCAACTTTTAGAAGGTGATATCAAGAATGTTGTAGACATTTTTAGTAAAATTAAAAGAGATTTGCGTCATAAAAATATAGAGGTCTTATTGAATGAAGGAACTGATTCAAGGGTTTTTCATAAATGGACTATGGGTGTGATTGAAGATTCATCTTTATCGAATTTGCCTGAATTACAAAAGACAATTGATGCAATTATTAAGCAAAAAGAAAAAGATTCAAATGTAAAAGTAATTGAAATATTAAAATTATTCACTTCAAGTTTAAAGAAATAAGACATGGACTAAGGTTTCTCCGCAATAAGACCTATAAAGACTGAGTCTTCTCCGATTATATTAGAGTCTGGGATAGCCCAATGGATAGCTTCAATATGTATATAACCCGCATTTTGAATTTCTTGGATAAGTGGAATTGGGTTTGAAACAAATAAACGTTTTATTTTATCTTTGCCTAAATAAATAGGTCCGGCGTCTGTATTTTCTTGTAATGTACAAATTTTTTGTAAAGAATCCCCAACTCCTTTAAATGAAACTGCTAATATGCTATTGTGTGGTTGAATGCGTATAAAGTTTTTGTATAACTTTTGCCGTTCAGTTTCCGTCAGCAAGTGAAGAACTGCATTTGCATAAATTCCGATAAACTCATCTCGTATATCTTTTTTCAAATAATCAAAAATATTTATATCAATAATATTAAGATTGATATTTTCATTTTGCATTCTTTTTTTCATTAAAGATATAGCTGTTTTACTGCTTTCAATGGCTGTGACAGAAAAACCTTCTTTTGCTAAAGTTATGGAATGTTCACCTGAGCCAGCGCCAAACTCAATTAATTTCGCCTGATTATTATTAATATCCTTTACATGCTTAATGAAAGCGCTTAGAAATGGGGTTGTCTGTGCTCCTAAGGTCCCTAAGCTAAAACCTTTATAAACGTCTTTGCTCCAAACTTCTTCAGAATGATCGACTGCTGTTTCATTTATTACATGAGCTTTTTCGTTCATTTTATTGTTCATAAATTTGCTTTCATTTTATGAGTTAATGATTGAATTTAATATATCAAATTTATGAACATAATTATTTATTTAATAACTCAATAATTTTTTTCTTAATTTCAACAAATTTAGAATTATTGCTATTTGGAATTTTACTTACATCTGTTGCACCTGTAGCAAAAATGTCATCAAATATTTTTAGGATATCTTTTTGACCTTCTATGTATCCCTCATTGTGACCTTCTTTATAATCGTGGTTGTCTTTATGTGAATGCCCATGTTTTTTGCTCATACTAAATTCCCTATATATTATATTTTGCCAAAGAAGAATTACTTTCGCTTTATCATCGGCAAAATTATGGGAATTATAAATAATTAATTATAGATAACCTTTCTCATAAAGACCTCTGAATGTTTCCCCTGAAAAATCGTCTGGAGGTGCGAGGTTCTTGCTATGAGCGGAATTTATTGCTTTTAGTCGATTCATTTCAGCAAAGTAAAAACTCCAATTTTTCCCAGATTGAATAGAACTCAACATTTCATCACGACCGACGGCTCCTCCTCCAATAGCTATGACTTTATCGGCTGTATTGACTACGATTTGCGAGGTTGGAGAGAGGGTATTTTGCTTCTCTGGTAAAAATCCCCCCCAATAGCTATCTGTTACGTAAATGACTATGTCCGCTGAAATTGAAAGGGGCACATTGTATTTTTTAGCTTCTGAAGAGACTATTCCCAAAGTATTGAATCCCATTTCTTTGGCGAGGGGATAGACTTCTCCAATTCCTTCCGCTGTAGCGCCAATGCTTACAATTGTATTTTCTAAGCCATGATGTTCTAAATGTTCTTTTAGCTCTTTCCTTGCATATGCCAGCATTTCGTTTTTATCTTCATACCCAGCACCTGAAAAACCAATAAATGTTATGATAAATTTCTTTTGCTTATTGATAAACTGGATAGCCTCATTCGCATTCATTGAATAAATAGTTTGATTTTGTGAATTATTTGCAGAATATGCAGAAGAAAAAGTCAAGAGCAGAGATAAAGTAATAATTTTTTTCAAAATAAATCCTTGTAAATTTAGTAAGAAGTAATACTCTTACTTTTTTATTTTTATCTTGTTTTAATAATCTGAGTCAAACTTATTTAATAGATTTCTTAATAGACTTTTACACCCATAAATATTTTTAAAAGAGAAAATGAGCGAAGAGTATAAAATTGGAGTACTTATGTTGGAGAGATCTCTTTATTCAGTTTTATGAAAAAGATTTAGTTTAAAGTATTCTATTAAAAGAAATCGAAGAACTTTATAAATAAAATTAGTATTTCTTTTTTCTCTTAAGTAAAAACTCCATTAAATAAAGATTTGGAAAACTAAAAAGGTATAATTTTTGCTTTTTGTACTTCCTGTTGACGATGATCGGCTGCTGCGACCGCCACCACGGCCTCCTTTAGCTGTAATTCTTTCGTGTGCATTGTCTGTCTGATAAATATTAAATGGCAAAGGAGTTGAAAAACATGTACTTTTGCATTGAGAGGAATCGGCTGTGAAATATTAAAAACACATAAGCCGATCATTAATCGTAGAAAAAGAATTAATAATTTCCTCATTTTCATTCCTTTTTACTTTAAAAAAGAAAATTATGTAACACAATATCTTAGCTAACAAAACTCAGTAATAGCAATAGAAAGTTTCTTTCAAGCAAACTTTTAAACCCGATTAAAATGTATGTAAAAAACACAAAATTTTATTAACACATTGTATTGAAAAAGGAAATATATTGAAGTAAAAATTTAAACTTAACTAGTATTTATCTAAAGCTTGGAGTTCGAATGAAAAAACTTGCCAAAAAAAATGTTGAAAGCTATAAATGGGGAAATAATTGCGATGGCTGGAAATATGTTGATAGAAAAGATTTGAGCTTCATCTTGGAAAGAATTCCAGTAAATTGCTTTGAATCAGCTCATTTTCATAAAAATGCAATGCAATTTTTTTTCGTGCAAAAAGGACAAGCAAAAATTTTAGCCAATCATAAAGAATATATTTTAAATCCTCAGGAAGGACTTGAAATAGAGAATTATACTGTCCATAGTGTGCACAATTGTGGTGAAGAAGATCTTGAAATTATATTAATCTCAACACCGAAAGCACATGGCGACCGTATTAATGTTTCTTACACACTCAGGAATGCTAAGGTCGATGATTGCGCGCAGCTTACAGAACTCGCTTCTATATCCAAAGCTTATTGGGGTTATCCAAACGAATGGCTTGAGCTATGGAAAAAAGATTTATTTATTACAGCGAAGACTCTTAAAGACTCAGTTTCTGTGCTTGCGGAACAGAATGGGGTCATAATCGGTTTCTGGTGCAGAGAAGCGATTCAAACAGAAAAAGTAACAGGTGGTAGTTTATTTATTCACCCAAAATATATGGGTCAAGGACTTGCTAAGAATTTATGGCGCGCTTTGTCATTGGAATTAAAAGAAAAAAAGATAAGTTCATTTCTAATTGAGGCAGATCCCAATGCAGTCCCTTTTTATTTATCGATCGGAGCGGTGCAAGTCGGCGAAGAATATTCTAAAGTTATTAAAGAAAGAAAAATCCCAATTTTAAAGTTAAACCTTGAGTTGTGATACTTGACTCAAGTCTTTTCATTCGATATGTGCATAGCTGCAAGTGCATTTATAGGGAGATAACAAAATTACAAAATTTCAAGATCATGCAAAAAATCCAGAGCATTTTTTTTCGCCTTAAAACTATTAAGTACACCACCGCTTTTGTTATCTTTTATTTGGCTGACAAAAATGTATGAATTATTATCTTTTTCAACCCAACCTATAAACCATCCATGCGCAACTCTATTTTCTAAATAGCCAGCACCTGTTTTGCCAAATAAAGAAACATTTTGCTTGTCTTGTTCAAGAAATAAAGCCTTTTTTGTCATCTGCTGAGCATGTTTGGATACCGGAAGTTCTTCTTTCACAAACTTCTTTAGAAATTGCATTTGATTTTCGGCAGTAATTTTCAGCGATGAGTCAAGCCAAGCTCCCATTAAAGCATCGTCTTTCCCTGGTGTTCCTGAGAAATCTTTATTTCCGTATTCAAATTTATTAAGATAGTTTTCAATTTCTTTTGTCCCCAGTTTGCGAGCTAGTTTTTGGCTGTACCAGACTACGGAATATTTTAACCAGCTTTTGGGAGTGTTTGCTTCTTTCCACTGAACAGGCATCCAACTTTTAAAACCTTCAGGTAAATATTCTGCCTTAAATTCCCATTTTGGGTTGTTTTCATCTTTTAAAATGTTTTTATCGAAACCCATTATGCTAAGAGGAATTTTGAAAGTGGAATTGGGCGGCATAGGTGTCTGACAAAATTGTTCATTATATTCTTCAATTATTTTATTTTTATTTAGATCGTATAAAATAAAGCAACCTGTAGAACCTTTGTAATAATCTTTATAGTTTAAATCTTTCGCTTGAGCACATACCGCACTTAACATCATTATACTAAAAACTCTTTTCATATTTTTTCCTTTCTGAAAGAGACATATGAACTTTAAAATAAAAACTAAAATTTTCCACTATAAAAAGGCAATTAGAAATATCTTTTTTTGACGTTCAATAGATTACTTTTTAAAATAACTATTATAAATTAAGATTGTTTGTAATCCATGTGAAAGTGAGAAAATGTATAATTTTAGTTATAAAACACTCTCTTTAATACTGAAATGTATTTTATATTTAATTAGTTCTAATTATTTGTTCCTTGGTTGTTCTTCAAGTACCGAATATTCTATATCTGATCATTACGATGGTTCACGTTTTTTAAATCCATCTGACCGGACTGAGCATGGACTTTGGGATGTTGTTAAAATGCTTACCACGTCTTCATTTGAAGATTGGCCAGAATCTGTAAGCAATTCTCCATCTCCAAACATGAATCATGCTTTAAAAGTAAATGAAATCGCAATCACCTTTATCAATCACGCAACAGTTCTCATTCAAGTACAAGGCTATAATATTTTAACCGATCCCATTTGGTCAAAACGGGCAAGTCCATATAGCTGGATTGGACCAAAACGACATCGTGAGCCAGGGATAGCAATAGAGAGTTTACCAAAAATAGATTATGTTTTAATCAGTCACAATCATTATGATCATATGGATATTGAGACACTCAAGAAATTAAATGAAATATTTGCTCCTCATTTTGTAGTACCTCTTGGAAATAAAAAGTTCCTGCTTGACAACGATATTTTGAATGTGTCAGAGCTCGATTGGTGGGAAACAGACAAATTTAATCCAAATATTCAATTGAGTTTAGCTCCAGCGCATCATGCATCCGCTCGCGGTTTATTTGATAGAAATAAAACACTTTGGGGAAGTTTTTTAATTTCAATAAATAAACAGAAAATATATTTTGCAGGCGATACAGCTTATTCAAGCCATTTTGCAGCTATTCGTAAGCGCTTTGGCGCGCCAGATATAGCTCTGCTTCCGATCGGAGCTTATGAGCCGAGATGGTTCATGAAATTGGTCCATATGAATCCAACTGAAGCAGTCAAAGCACATCTTGATCTTGGAGCAAAACAAAGTATAGGGATTCATTTTGGAACTTTTCAGTTAACTCAAGAAAGAATTGATCAACCACGCAAAGATTTAAATTTAGAATTAAAAAATAAGCAATTAAATATAAAGGAATTTATCACACTGGATGAGGGGCAGACGCGGATTTTTAAATTGAATAATTAATATAAATTTTATATTTTTGAAAAAAAATTGGCAATAAGACTCTTTATCAAGATGTTTAATATTTTGAATGTATTTTTTAACTTAGGAAATGCTTATGATAGATCACAATCAATTTAAATTTTTATCTTTTTTAGTAGGATTTATATTTATTTTTACACATATTTTTTCTATTAGCGAAGAAAAAAAATCAATAATTTCACTTTCCGATGAAAAAATAATTACAAAATTAATAGCAACGATTGCTGATTCTAATTTGAAATTTATAAGGAATGGTTCAAGTTATAGTGCTAAAGAAGCGGCGAGTCATTTACAATTGAAATTAGAGATTACAAGCAAAAAGAAATTTAATGGTAAAATAACGGTTTGTGAATTTATAAATAATGTTGCAACAAAATCTATTTTCTCTGGATTACCATATCAAATTGAAGTTGAATCTGGTAAAAAAATACTTCTTCATGTTTGGTTAATAGAAAATCTTAAAAAACAAGATGCTGCTCTGGCTGAACGATGCAATAAAAATTCTGGTGACTAGGTAGTAATTGTTTATACTTTATTTTATCAACCGTCAGGAACCTAGGGCAACGGTCATTCAAAAACAATCTATGTGAAGTATTTATGAACCTTGTTACGACTCAAAAGTGTATTTAAGCGTTCAAAGATGAGTAACTTAATCGAAGATTTACACTTTGTATTTTTCTATAGTCAAAAAACCAGACAGAGTTTTAATGCTGATGAACAAAAACGTATATTCTTATATGAGTAGTTCTAATTGAAGATTTAAAATGAATTTTTGGGTACACTAAAATAAGATTAATAGATTATCGGTATTTTTAAAAGATTTAATATAAAGGCTATATTATGTCAAAAATTTATTTGATCTTTATTTGTTTATTTGTTTATTCATTAAATATATATGCTGCAAATATAAAAGATATCATAATTTACACTGATGAAGATGTTCCCTATGTCACAGTCGATGAAAAAGGTTTCATAAATGGGGGCATAACAACAACAGTTATATTTAAGGTTTTAAAAAAGCTTAACCTTCCAGAAAAAACAATTGTAAAAGCGCCTTGGTCTAGAGCATATAACGATGCAACGACAATACCGAACACTATTATCTATCCTATTGTAAAGACAAAGGAAAGAATGGAAAAATTAGATTTTTTATTTAAAATAATAGATTCAACGGTTTATTTTTATAAATTGGGATCTCGAAGCGATATTAAAGTTACAAAATTTGATGATGCAAAAAAATATAAAATTTGTGTTCAGAGAAATGATTATAGAGCTGATTTTTTAGCGTCAAACGGTTTTAAATCGATTGAGACTGCAACAAGCTCAACTCTAAATGTAAAAAAATTTGTAGAAGGACGCTGCGATTTAATCGTTTCGACAGAAATAGGAATACAAAGTAAATTGAAAGCAATTAACTTTGAGTATAAAAAAATTAAAAAAATCTTGCCATTAAAAGAGTTAGATAGCGCTCTGTATGCCGCAATAAATAAAGAAACAGATGTAAAAATTAAGGATCAAATAAAAAAAGCAGCTGCTTCTGTGGTTTCAGCTCGACCTAAATGATTCATTAATTTAAAAACAGCATGTAGATGAACTTTCTTTCTTATTTTTCTTTTCGTTTGCTTTTTTTGTGCAAACATTTGGTAACTTTTAAAGACTGAAGTTTTGCTAAAGCATTTTTTCGTAAAGAGACCATCGCATTTCATATATATTGATCCAAAATGTCGTTTATATTTTTGCACAGTACGTGCTTCTTATATTGACAATTCGGTCATTGATTTCAAGAATAAAATTACTAATGATACTTTTAAAAAGGTACTTCTATTTTTTAAAAAATAGAAAAAGAGCTTGCAGCTAGTTAGATTTTGTACGATACGGTGTTGTACACAATAAATATCTTTGGCCTACAAGCGATTTTTCCTCATATCCTTGCAGCTCAGAATCCAACTTTTAATACGGATACAGGTACAAATCCAAAATTTAAATATCAAACATAATCTTAAAAAATGATTTTGTATGAAAAATATTTATTATAGTGTAAATGATAATTAGATAAAATGTCGGATAATTACACAAACCGCCGTATATGGATCTGTACCTACGTCGGTGTGATAAGACGGGAGTTAATGAATTCAATATGATGTTATATCATGCATATTTTATTAAATATTGTTATTTAAATTCATCGATTTTGTTAAGAAGAATCTATAATTGTTAGGAAGTTCAGAAATATATTGACGACATTAACTTCATATGCTTTATTGATGAGCTCTTATAGATTTTACTGAATACTTTATATTTATTTAGTGATTTCAGTTTTGTATATCTTTTTTAAGGCTTTTTAAAATGCGACTAAAGAATATTATTTTATTAAATATTTTTGTTTCAAGTGTTTCTGCTTTGAGTCGTGAAGAAAAATTTGAACTAAGTAAGTCAAAATAAGCCTCAGAACTAGAATTTTTTGGAGAAAAACATGAAATATAGAAAAATATATATTCAAATTTTAATGATATTATCAACAATCTTACTTATTCAAAATAATCTTTATGCTGAAGAAACAAGTGTTTACTGTGCGGATGAGTCTTCTGCTTGGCATTGGCTTGATAATGGAAAAGAAAAAGCTAATGGCACTTGGGTACTGAAAAATGAATACCCTTTTTATAAATATTATGTTTTTAAATTAGACAAATCTGAGCAGTATCAAATTCTAAAAGAAAAATGCATAAAACAATTTGGCGACTCTTTTATATATCCACAAGCCGCTAATCACAGATTTTCAGCATGGATATCTTTTGCTGACAGACAAAATAAACCCTTTCCTGGACATATAACACATAATTTTTGTTATAATTGTTGGGCTATGTTTGTAAACCCTTTAAGTGAAGTGCTTCATGAAATAGATGCTAGAGAAGTATCTTATTTTGATACAAAAAATGGAGCTGTAGATTTAGGAATGGCAAACGTGCCTGTATTAAATCAAGGGTACCATGGTACCTGTCCAACTTTTGCGACTACGGCAGCTATTAATGCGAAATTAGATTCAATTATTGATCCATCTTTGAAAACAGACAAAGATTGTGCCGATTATATTGACCAACAGTGTATCTTAGCTCTTACTAGTGGATTTGCTACTAAATATGGGATTTGTTCTTCATGGGAAGGGGAAAGTTTACTTAATCCGAGTACCAGTGCATTAAGGCTATTTAAATTGCATGGATTTATAAAAAAAGGGGATTGTTTTGGAGCAGCCTACCCGGAACCAAGCCAAGTTTTATCAGTAAATGAGTATAGATCTAAAAGTATAAAGGATTATTCCGATAAAATTGACTATGAAACATATTATCTACCATCTTTGGAAGAATTAAAAAAAGCAATTAATGATGGAAATAGAGTTATACTTGATACTGCGCTTTCCAAAAATAATACCAATGGTTTTGATATTCCTGAATTTTGGAGTTATGGAGGTTTATGGGCTTGCAAACAACCAGGTTCAGAAGAAAATAATTGCGAAAATATAGTTGGTTATCATGCAGTCGTTGTTTTTGGTTATGATGATAAACAAAAATTACTAAAAATACGTAATTCTTGGGGTAATTACAGTGGTCATAACGGTGATTATTATATGACTTATCGATATTTTTATACAATGGCAGTAAGATTTACTATAATTAAATAATCTGTAAGCTTCTATTGCAAAGAATGAAGAAGAATTTTTGGCAGAGCGTGGTCATTGTGTAGATCACACGACAATTCATCACTGAATTATTTTGCCTAGAATAGGCTTTTTGCAATTCCATCCTGGCTCTTTGTTACTTTAGTATTTTTGCAACAGAACCAGTTAAAATTGATAAAAGATGATAGTCAAACTATATAAAAAAGAAATCAAGCTCGTCGATCCTTTTTGTGTTTTGTTGCTAAGATGCAACTAATTTCCTTAGCAAGACTTGACAGCCTTTTCTCTCTAAAAACCTCCTAACGTTAATTTTTTGAGGAAGGGGATTCCCTAGATACAAAGAAAAACGAGCTAGAATTTTTCTTTGTACGAGTCGGCATATCATACCTGATAGGAACACCAGCTCTGTATGATTGCAATATATTTATTGCGGTATTTACGTCTCTGCCATGTACAACTCCGCATTTTTCACAATTCCCGTATCTTACTCCAAGTTCGATCCTTGGAGGTTTTTCACTACATTGGTAGGCGGTAAGAATTCGTACAGAATCGGGCCACTTTGAATTTTCAGCTCAATAATTATGCATTAGATGAATACTGATAATCATTTTACACCATTTAAACTTTCAGTTCAAAGTCAATATCATCTAATTTTCGATCCTGGATTTCATAGACTCCAAATCTGTTTACGTGTCCAGTTCGATACGGATTAATTTTTGAAATAAGGCCAGGATCTACTTTGATACCTTCCGAAGTAAGTTCCTTAACTGATTTTGTTATTGCATATACATTATAAAATGTAAGTACAACAGCTATTAAATGATTATATTTTATAACTCTCAATTGTTCTTCTCTGTCGTTCTTAGTAATCATATCTTCACCAAAGTAAATCCATTTTACAAATTTATTAAATGATTCACACTTATTAGTTGACGATTGGACTATTCTTCTAAGATCTTGATCGGATAAATAATTGAGAAGATAAGTAGTTCGTACAACTCTACCTAATTCTCTAAAGGCATAATACAATTTATTTTTCCTAGAACTAGTGCTTAATCTTTTCAATATTGTTGATGGATTAATTTTTCCAGCCTTAATTGATTGAGCAACTCTGATCATATCATATAAATATTTTTCAATTAAATCCCAATCAATTTTTTCTTTTGTAAACAAAGAATCTAAATGTTTAAAAATCTTTTCTGAAGATGGTCTGTAAAAATTTAAATCTTTCCAATTTTTTATTCTTGGCATTAATTTTATACCTAGAAGATAGGATAAACCAAATCCTGTGAGCATTTGAGCGTGAGAATCTCCGTGGATTGTATCAGGCTGGATATCTGATTTATTTTTAGAAAGTCCATCTAAAATAAATATACCTTCTCTCATACCGCAAGATATAAAATGAGAAAATAATGCAATATAGGTATCACTAACATGATAATATCCAATTCCTCCAAACTGACCATATCTTATATGATATTCAGAGAGTAAATTATTATCATACATGTCCCAATGAGTCCCATCAGCAGCAGCTCTTGAGCCATTTCCCCAGAGTTTAGGTAAATCAAATTTATTGTAAATATTTATAACATTTCTAATACAATTATCAATTTTATCAACAGAAGTATGTCTTAAATTTAAAAATGAAATTTTTCTTCTATTTACTTCAGGAACAGCTTTTGCTGTTTGAGTTGGACCAAGACCCGTTCCATAAGCAAAAATTGTTAGAATATAACGTATTTCATCATCTTTAATTTTTGCTTCGTGTCCACTATTTGGCCCGAAGAACTTTGTTAAATTCAATAAATTATTTCCAGAAATTAAAATATTTAACAAAGACATAGAATGTTTTTGCATCTTTTTATCAAGCATACCTTCAAGTTCTTTTAATTTTGTTTTGTCTTTTTCAATAGGAATATATTTCTTTAATTTAGGTTCTCCATTTTGAATTTTAAAATCTGGATTTTATTGAAATGTTTCATCGGTAAAATTAGCTGATTTTTCTAAATTATTTTGAATATCCATAATAAATTGTTTCTTATTAGTGGAAATTCCTACTAATTTTCCATATTCATCTAGCGTTCTAAGAGACTCTTCTTCTGAAATAAGTTCCTTTCTATAATCAGAGAAATCAATGCTATTATTTATGCATAAATCTCCAGCTTGTAACTCAAGGGCTATTTGATTACATAAGCAAGCCTCAAAATGTTTTCTATTTATTTTTTGAGGAAAACTATCTCTTTTCTTTTTTCCAGTTACTAACTTCCACCAATTATCAGGTATCCAAGAAAAATCAATTAGAATTGGGCCTGTTTTTCCTTTCCGCTTATAAATTCTCCCTGGATATAACCATTCAGTTGTTGTATCCTTGTGAAATAACATGTATTCAATAGCATTTATGATTGAACTATCTTCGCTAGTAGAGGATAAATTTAGTACAGTAAGTATTTTCAGTAATCTTTTTCTACTTTGTTTATAATGGTTCCACACAAATCTGTTAAAATTTTT
Organism: Fluviispira sanaruensis; assembly: GCF_004295685.1. Lineage (NCBI taxonomy): Bacteria > Pseudomonadati > Bdellovibrionota > Oligoflexia > Silvanigrellales > Silvanigrellaceae > Fluviispira > Fluviispira sanaruensis. Next base: position 1,787,420 of record NZ_AP019368.1, on the reverse strand, counting down.
AATTCCAGATTCTACTTGTGTTCTTGCATAGTCAAATAATTCTTGATTAGTATTCACAATATTTGTAATTTCATTGATTTTTTCTAATTCTTGTATTCCAGATTTTACTTGATCCTCAATTTCATTAAATGCTTTAAATACTGACTCTGTCTTTTCAGAGTTTTTATCAAGATAAAGTTGAAGTTCAAACTTTGCTCGAACATTAAATTTCTTTATTCTTTTTATAAAAACATTGCATAAATCGTCATTAATTCTAGCCGATTTTGTATATAAAAAACAAAGTATCAAAGTAAGCCTTTTGTCTTCTTTAACTTTAAATAAGCTTCCAATATCATAGCCATTAGCTTCTTCATAGAATGTCTGTATTTTTATAGGTGGCAAATATTGAATTAAATTGTTATATCCTGACATGGTTTGCAATAATTTTTGTCTCATCAGCATATCAGCCATAACTTTAAAACTAGGTTTTTCTAAATCTTTTTTTAAATCATCCCACAATGAATATTCTTGATTTCTTTCAAGGAACAAATTTCCTAAATAATATCTTCCAGACTCATCAAGTTTTTCAAAAATATCTCTGTATATTTTATGATTAACTTTTGCTCTATGATATTTACAAATATCATGAATAGTTCTAAAAGCAGGAATCTCAAATCTTTCTTTAACAAGATATTCCAAATTAATATTTATTAAATCTATAAGTTCATGCTTAATTAATGCCATTTCAGGCAAAACCTTTTCAAGTAAATCATTTCCGCCATTATTAAATTGTTTTGTATTTAAATATTCTCTTATACATTTAACATGTCTTCTTTTTGAACCTGAATCCTGATATCCATGGATCAATTCATTAATTGTTCCTTTAAAATTTGATTTTTCAACAATAAATTTTATTATATTCTCTGGAATTTCATTAAGCTGAATAAAATAACCAATATTTTGAAAGCTTTTTAATAGAAGAAGCATACATAGAAGTGGTTTTTCACCTGTAGAGTTATTTTTACAAAATTCTATTTCTTCCTCACTTGGATAAAATAACTTTTGCAATTCACTTTCTGAATATGATTTTTTGAATCTCGGATATGCAGTGTCCTCAAAATTAAGCATGTATATTGTTACCTCAAAATACCTGACATAAACCTTGGTTTTTGGCAGTAGAAATGTATTATCGGGTAAGTATGCTTTTTCGCGGATATTTTTGTGCCAAAACAGATGCCAAAATCATTCTGCCATAAACTCTCACAATAGATGAGTTATGACATAATTTTAAATTTTGCAAAATATCTAGGAGGCTTTTATGCACATTGGATATGCAAGAGTTTCAAATGCTGATCAATCTTGCAACTTGCAAAATGATGCACTTACTAAATCTGGAAGTGAAAAGATATTCTCAGATATTGCTAGCGGAGCAAAAATTGAGAGAAAAGGTTTAAATGACGCAATAAATTATATGCGACCTGGTGATACTTTAGTCGTATGGAGATTAGATCGTCTTGGCAGAACACTATCTAGCTTAATATCATTTGTTAATGAGCTTAATAATAAACAACTTTGTTTCAAAAGCATTGTTGAAAATATTGATACTACAAGTCCAACTGGAAAATTTTTTTTCCATGTGACAGGTGCATTTGCAGAGCTAGAACGCAATATCATCAAAGAAAGAACAAAAGCAGGCCTTGCGGCTGCACGTTCAAGAGGTAGGTTAGGAGGAAGACCTAAAGCGGTTTCTCCAGACAAAATTAAAGCAGCTATTGCTTTATATAATAAAAATGAATCTTCTATATCTGATATATGTAAATTATTAAATATTTCAGAAAGAAGCTTTTATAGATATAGAAAATATTTGTAAATGTATATCAAAATTTCTTAGTTTAATGAGGTAAAAAATAGTGAGTAAGTTTCCATATCCAGAAGGATCTGTTTGGCGAAAATGTGATTTGCATATCCATGGCCCTGATGATGTTTTAAATAATCAATTTCAAGGTTCAAGTAATGAAGAAAAGTGGGAGAATTACATAAATAAATTAGCAGATTCAGAAATTGAAACGATTGCATTTACAAACTATTTTTGCATTGAAGGATATGAAAAGATAATTGATTATAAAAACAAGGGTAGATTACCTAATATACATTCTATATTTGCAAATATTGAATTTAGACTATCTTCTCAAAATAAAGATAGTGATGAAATAAATGTTCATATTATTTTCAATGATAAAATAAAGACTACAAAAATAACTGATTTTCTTAATAGACTAGAACTTCAAAATACAGGTTCCAATAAAGAAACATTATATTGTAAATTAGAAGATTTAAGAAAAATTGGTTTTCAACGTGCATTTATTAATGATAATAAACTTTTTGAGCAATTAGAAAAAGATTTTAGAGTGAATGAAGATTATTTTATTGTATTTCCTTGCAACGGATATGGGTCAATGCGACCAAATCAAAGAGATAGAAGCATTGTGTTAGCAGAAGAATATGATAAAAAATCATCATTTTTTTTTGGAAAAAAAGAAAATAGAGACTTTTATTTAAATAAGCGATTTGAAGGTTCTATAAAAAAAGCAGTTGTTTTAGGATCAGATGCACATAAAATAGAGGATATAGGAAAAAATTATACTTGGATTAAAGCAGATCCTACATTCAATGGTTTTCGACAAATAATTTTTGAGCCTGAAGATAGAGTTTTTATTGCTGATAATATGCCAGATAAAAAGCTTCCTTATACAGTAATTAAAAGTCTTAGATTTTCAGATAATACTGGAGATAATCTCTTTTCTGGCGACATCATTTCAATAAACCCTAAATTGACTACAATAATAGGCGGAAAATCAACAGGTAAGAGCTTATTGTTGTTTTATGCTGCTAAGACTATTGATTCAAAAGAGGTTACTAAACGCCTAGGTGTTGATGCTAGAGAAGGGTACAAACTTGATTCTAATTCAAACTTTGATTTTGAAGTTGTATGGGAAGATACTACCATACAAAAATTAAAGGAACAAAAATCTTCAAAACCCGAAGGAAAACAAATTGTATATATTCCACAGGCATTTCTTAATCGTTTATCTGAAGAAGAAAAGTCAAGTCAAGATACTCTTAATGAATTTGTTCTATCAGTTTTATTACAGGATAGTGAAGCTCAAGAAGCATATGAACTTCACCTACATAATGTTAGAAATGCAGAGTCACACATTAATAGTATGTCTGATCAAATTTTTGGTTTACGAAAAAATGAAGATCATTTATTAGAACAAATCAAGGAAATAGGAAATTATGATTCAATTAAGTTACTCATTTCTGAAATTAATATTGAGATTGAAAAAATTAGACTTCAAAGTGGTTTAACAGTTGAAGATGCTACTAAATTGGAATCTCTTTCTATTCAAGAAGCTAATTTGAGAAGAGATCTTCATAATGCAGAAAGTGATGAAAAAATTGTTATTCAGCATAATCAAAAATTTATTTCCGACACAAAACAAATAAAAAAATTTACAGAAAATGATTTAGATTTACTCAATTTAATTGATACAAAACAGATATTTCAAGAGCAAATCACAAAGTTTGATTTATTTATTTCTGATATTTCTATTATTAATAAAAAGTTAATTGATTCTATTGGTAAACAAACAGAAGAATTAAATAGAAAATTAGTAGATATTGAATACCAAATCAAGCCTCTAAATGATCGACTTAATTTGAGTGCAGAAATAAATAAAAAAGAAAAGTTTAAAAGAGAAGAAGAAGGGAAGCTGACTAAAATTGATACATTTTTGAAGCAATTAGAGTCGTGTAGAAAACAATTACAGCATTCTATTTTTGACTTGAAAACAAAAATTTTAGATATTTTTAATAGCTATAAATCAATTCAAGTTGATTTCAAAAAATATGAAAGTAAATTAGATGACATAGTTTTAAATATTCAAGTTCAATTAAATGGAAAAGATTTCGTAGATTCTTTAGTTGAGTGTTTAGGTAAAACAATTCTTAAAAGAGAAGGTTTTATTTCTAGTGAAGATGATTTATATACTTTTGATCCTCAATTACATTTTAATTTTGTAAATAAATTTATTGATGATATTTGTTTAGGTAATATAAAATTACTCAAGAAATTTTCTATTTCGGATTGTATTCGAGCTATTTCTAAAAATAGATATAATCTTAATTTTAAAATAACTTATCAAAATGACCCATTAAGTAAAATGTCTCCAGGAAAAAAAGGTTTAACTCTTCTTAGATTGCTTATTAATTTAAGTGAACGTCAATGGCCAATTCTTTTAGATCAACCTGAAGATGATTTAGATAATAGATCTGTTTATGCTGATCTCGTTAGCTTTATACGTAAAAAAAAGAACGAACGTCAAATTATAATTGTCACTCATAATCCAAATTTAGTTGTTGGAGCAGATGCTGAGCAAATTATTATAGCCAATCAATCTGGACAAGAAGCTAATAGAGAGAATAAAACTCACAAATTTGAATATGTTTCTGGAAGCATTGAAAATAGTTTTGAAACTCCGGAAGCTCAAGGTATTTTATATAAAATGGGGATTAGAGAACATGTTTGCGACATTCTTGAAGGAGGAACTGAAGCTTTTAGAAAAAGAGAAGCAAAGTACCAAAAGTAAATTTAATAACTGTTGCAGTGTTATTAATCATTTAAATATGCTTATAAAATAATTATAAATTGCTCAGATTTTAATTATTATTGACTTCTAACAAATAAATATTTTTATTTTGAAAAATTATTTTTGTAAGAGATGAGATTAAAATGAAAGAAAATATTAATTTAAAAATCCCTCAAAACACAGCTTTAGAAAAACTATACAATACTTTTAGTTATGAAAAATTCCTAGAAGAAATAAGATTATTATGTAAACAAATTGCTATAAAAATATCTTATTTCAATCCTTTGGAACTATTAAACAAGGCTTATTGGGAATATGTAAAATCTAATTTTGGGAATGTAGCAGAAGCTGACTTGTCCAGAGAGCAAATAGATAGCTATCAGTTACTAGAATTTATTCAAACTTGTATAATATCATTTTCTCCTCAAAAGAATTATAGCGATTTAAATAATGAAGATTTTGTTTATATAAAAACTAAAGTTAAAAAATTGTTTTCAAAATTAGACATTGAATATTACTTAATCCACTTTTCAAGTGATAAATATGTCTCTATTTTCAGTAAAGAAGAAAAAGAAATTTATTTGATATTACTTTCAAGTTGGATTAGTATAAGAGGAAAAAGATACTTAAATCATGAAAAAGAACATTTAGTTACTCTTTTATCTCCTCACAATGAAGCACTTGAAAAAATATTCAATGTAAATGGTGAACAAATTGCCGATGGAATTAATGAAATGATAATTCATTTAATTAGTGGTCCTAAAAAATTAAATGAATTTATGTCATTTTATCATAATAATATAGAAGGTTTAAATAATAATTCAAATAATTATTTAAACATAAAAAATATTTTTGATGATATATTTAAATTTGAATTATTTAATGTAAAAAAAGTTACAAATTTACCTACGTTATTATTAGAAGCTCTTTCTCATGAACCAGGACAAGATCAATTTTTTTTTGATACTTTAAAAGATTCTAAATATTCTGGTACACCATTTAAACGATCGCCGATTTTCTCATTCCCATTGCTTAAAATTAATGATAATTATTACACTTTTCATCCTTATATATTTTGTGATCATTTATATAGAAATATTCAATCTATTATCTTGAATCAAGATTCTAATTATAGTGAAATATGGAATGAAAAACAGAAAAATATTACTGAAAAACTTCCGTTTGAATTATTTACGAAAAATTTACCTAATGCCCAGTCTTTTTATAATTTTTATTATCTAGGTAAAGATAAATTAGGAAAAAATATTTGGATAGAATGCGATGGAATTATTTTGTTTGATCAATTTTTATTTATTTTAGAAGTCAAAAGTGGTAAAGGAAGTATTCAATCACCTATTGAAAATATTGCTTCACATCTTAAAATAATAAATGATCTTTTAGTGAATCCTGCAGAACAAGGAAGACGTTTTTTAAAACATTTTAAAGAAAATAAAAGTATTGAATTATATGACAGTAATAAAAAATCAAAAAAAGTAATATATAGCTTAGAAAAAAATAAAATTAAGAAAATAGCTATTGTTGCCGTATCATTAGAGCAACTAACGGATATAAGTAGTCGAATTCAACATTTTCAAAAATTTGCTCTTGATATTGATTTAGATCCTGTTTGGATCGTTTCTATTGATGATTTAAGAGTTTATAGAGATATACTTTGTGGACCAATAATATTCACTCATTTTATAGTGAAAAGATTAGAAGCATTTAAAAATGATAAATTATATTCATCTGATGAGTTAGATCATTTAGGGTTATATTTAGAAAAAAATTGCTACTCTGATGACGTGAATAAAGTTGAAAATAATAAAATCATTCTTCCTTTAGGTTACAGAAATAGAATTGATGAATATTATTTTAATCTTCTCTGTAAAAGTAATAATACTATACCTCCTTCTCAAAACCTTCCTATCACGTTAAAAAATTTATTAGATATTTTAGAGAAAGAAGCAAAACCAGGATTTATTTGGGTTGGACATCATCTCTTAGATTTTGATAATTCTACTAGAATTCTAATATCTAACAAGATAGCAGACATTACTATGTTACAAATTAGTCAAGGAATAATTAGACCATTTACAATTTTAAGTGAAATAAGTTTTTCATTTGTCATATTAACACCAAATATCAATCTATCTTCAAATTTTATTCCTAAAGATTATGCATTATCCAATATGTTGATACAAAAAAAAGAAGAATCTTTGCTACTTATAATGAATATAAACAAACTTAATCAAATTAGTAGTTGTGAATTTTTTTTCCTTTCAAACAAAGATCTTAATGATGGGTATTCTGAAAAAATTAAAAATGATGTTAAACTTTTAATACAACAAAGAATAAATACATATTTTAATATAAATAAATTAGGTAGGAATGACAAATGCCCTTGTGGAAGCGGAAAAAAATATAAAAAATGTCATATCAATTCAGTGAATGAAAATTAACCTTTTTCGTTTTTAGTAAAATCTGATTTAAATAATATTAATTTCTTGAAATGCCCCGATTTTGCACGAATTCTCAAACCATACTTTTTACCCTTTCGAATGCTCTTTAAAGAATCATAATTTTACAATGGCCCGATTCTGTATGAATTCTTACCGCCTACCTACATTTTGAACACGTCCGGCTTGAATCTCTTTCTGAAAATTCTTTGTAGGTTGAAGCAGCTCTAACGGCTTTGTTCTTCAACATTGATTTAAACATTCCAATCCCTGAGTCTAATGATATTCCTGATAGCTTTTTAATACGATTCATGGGCTTACAGGGGGCATCACCAACGACAATGGGGGAGAATTTCTTAGCAATTTTTGTTGATTCCATATGCAAATAGTCTTGTCTCATATTTGTCACTTTTATATGAAGTTTTTTTTCTTGTTTTGCTTTTGGCAATGCATGGTATTTTTTATTTTTCGATTGCTTCCTTTGAGCAAACCTTTGGCATCTTTTTAAATACCGAAGTTTTGCTGAAGCATCTTTTCTTAAAATCTAAAAAATAATTTCTTTCCCTCATTCAATTTAAGCACAATTTTTAAAAATCAAATATAAATTTATTAAATTTAATATTAATATTACTAAATTTATATAAATTAAACTTATTAAATTTAGTAATCCAAATAAAATCACTCAATCAGTAATTTCACTTATGATAACCTGCATTATGGTGTGTGAGATTGGAATATTTGAGTAATATGAAACTGAAATGAAAAAAGTACCCAAAAATAAGGGGGGAGGGAAATTTTATCCATCAGAACTGGGGGTACCGAGCGGCTGGAACGGAAAAAAGGTCGGTACCCCTACTAGTCGGTATAGTTTAATAACTTATTATAATTTTTATTTTTTATTTAAATATGTTTTATTATATTTTAAATATTAATTAATTTATGCAATTTTTCTAAAATAAATTGAATGATTTGCATGATACATAATTACAGAAAGACTTTTTCGGTCAACAAACATATATTTAACAGTAGATTTAATAGTTATTATCTGTGAATAATAGGTATTTAATTTCATTTAATTATTTTAACAGTGAAGAGTTGAAAAATGGGAAAAAAATTTGTTGTGGGAATAGAGCCAAGTGCTCACGGTGGCCTAGCTCTACTATACGGCAAAGAAACAAAACAGGAATTGCTAGCGTTTTCATGTTTATCAACTGCCAGTAGCGGAACTTGTGCAAAATCGTTTGCGGGCGTTTTGCGAGGGTTTGAACAGTTCGCAGGAGTAAAACCATCGGCAGTTATAGAACATCCTACGCAGTCAAACGCTCGGCATAACTCGGGACATCTGCAACAAGGAATCAATTACGGAATATTGATCGGCGTACTCCAATATTTTGAATATGATTTTAGAGAGATTTATCCCGTGAGCTGGACATCAAAATATTTCCGAGGCATGGACAAAAATTTAAAAAAAGAAAGAGGTATTTTAGTTGCATCTCGATTAACAAAAAAAGAAAATCTAATTTTGCCGCGTGCGAGAAAACCGCATGATGGAATTGCCGACGCAATTTGTATTGCAATGTATGCGTTGCAATATTTATAAAAACAACCATCAATTGATGGGCAATAAATTTAAATATCTTGACGCGTCACAAATCAAATACAAACAAACCAACTATTATACTTAAATATAAAATCATAAATTTGTAATGTTAATCTGTATTAAGAGATGAATAGCAAGATGAAAAAGTTGATATAAATATTGTATTTCGATAATATGATCGTAACCACTATTTTTAACCCATAAGTTGTAGAGACCCACCTTGGGAAAATCCGATAAGTGTGCGCCGTAACAGCTATTATATGAAAGGAAAAGAAATGCCTCAAGAATGTATTATTTGTAATACTCTTTGCGATGTAAGTCCTGGCCATGAGATAACATATCCTAATGAATCTCAACCGTCTGTAGAAATTCTATATATTGAATATAATTGTTCATCTTGTGGGAATTATGCAATTGAAAAACATAATTATTTCAATAAATATTTTAATGGTTTAACTGATGCAGATAAAGTAAAATTAATTAAAGATATCAAAAATAAAAACAGTTTAAATCAAATACCACGGTTCTTTTTTGATATTAAATCGAATAAATCTAAATCATATTTCCCTATTCCTATTAATAAAAGAAAAGAATCAATTCTTCCAGTGGATTTAAATTCATTTGAATTTTAGTAGTCAATTGACTGCAATAAAATTTGATTTTTGGTCTCGCATAAAATATTTTAGTGCTTACTGAGCTAGCCTCTGGCTCCAGAGGTAGCGCTACAAATTGGGTATCACTATGTAGTAAATTGCTCACATCTGTCAGCTCATCTGCCTAGAGTAGAAAGAGATAGCCTCGCACTAAGTCTGGGGCTTTTTTTATGCAACATTTTTTTCTTTAAGCTCAACAGTTTTGTTGATTCCTGCTTTTTTAAGCATGTCGTTTAAATAAAATTTAACAAATGTTTCGTGTGGATATCCGAGTGCTGTCGCAATTCTGATCGACATTTGTATGCTGATCATTGATTTGCCCATTTCAACTGCATTTATAAATTGTCTCGAAACTTTTAACTTTTTTGCTAGATCTGTTTGTGACACTTCGTCGCACTCACGCATTGCTTTTACAAACTCACCAAACGTTGTATTTTCGTACACATTTTTTAGCGCTTCTCTTGCAGAAATATTTTCATTTTTAGTATTCATGTGGTGTTACCTCCTGAACTTCAATAAATTCAATTTTATTATTTATAATGACGTATATAGCTCGCCACTGTTTATTTAAACGTACTGAGCGTTGCCCTTTTCTGTCGCCGTGCAGTGGCTCATCGTGAAAGCCTGAGATTTTTCTGACCTCATAAATTCCTTTTTCTTGAACTTGATCAACCCAGTGCACAAATTTGAGCTTTATGTGTTTTGGAGCATTCCCTAATTCCTTGTTTGCACGCTTGGTAAGTTCAACCTGATTTATCATCCCAGACCTCCTTGTCTCTGTCAATATAAATTATTGACAGAGGTTTGTCAATAAAATTTATTTACAATTTTAGATTTATTTTCAGACGATATAATAACAATGGAGCATCAAACAGGCTCTATATAAATGTATAAATAACATTTAAAAACATGATTTCTCACACTCCATAATGGCTATTATCATAAGTGAAATTAATATGTTATATTTTTGGGCAGTTAATGAGATGTGAATTTGTTGTTAAAATGTCTGAAAGACCGTCTTTATTAAATTGTAAATTTTGCAGTTTGCATTTGTATCTTTATTTATAACTAACTATTTATATTGATTTTTTAAAAAAATTTTAATTAAATAAAGATATTATATATAAATTTATAGATAAATAAGTTATTGTTGTTTTAACATGGTAAATAAGTTATTTATTATGGGATTTATTAAATTTTTTTGGAGTTTTATGATAAGATTTAAATTATATATATTAATTATATTATTATTTACATATTCATGTTCAAATGAAAATAACGAAAAAGATAAAGGAATAATTCTTGATTTAAGTGATATTAAGCTTGAGAAAGATATTTTAAATAGTTGGATATTAGAAAAAGAACATTATATTGGCACTAGAAAATGTAATTATTCACTATTGAATATTAAGAATTTAAATTATAACAATGAATTATCGCTTGAAATGTTTTTTTCGACAACCGGCAAAAATGGATTAATGAGTTCTTGTGAGTTCAGAGGAACATTTTATGACTTAAAAAGTGGTACTTTAAATCTAACTAAATTTGTAGGATTCACTCCTGAATCGTTGAATCTATGCAATAACATATTTTTAAAATCACAATCTACAAAAATTACTTACAAAATACAAAATCAAAATTCTTTAGAATTCTGTTTTGATGACAAAAATTGTTTAACTTATAAGTAAAATTTTTTTGCACTGCTTGTTAACAAATTTGATTGCTGTATAATTACAACACTCCTAAGCTCATGGTTGAGGCTGTAGTAAAGTTTGAATAAGAGAACCTCTCTCTTATTCAAGGAAGCACGCTCGCGAGGGCGTGCTTTTAAATTCCCGCTGAGCAAGCGGTTGAGAAATACCAGAATATATCGCAGCTTGCGTTATTGTCGTTTCCCGCTGCACAAGCGGTTTCCTCATCTCTGGGGATGATCCCGATTTTTACAGCAGTTTTAAACAAGATTTATAGTTTCCCTACGCACGTAGGGATTTTTTTTATCACGGATAATAAACAGACGGAATACCAAATTCTATTTTATCATACCGAGCGTAAGACCTAGTTCTTCAGAGCGAGGATAAAAGCGAGTTGGAAAGAACGCAGCACCAAAAGGTGCAACGTTGAATTGAAAGCCTGACGAGGGGATCGAAAAGACGATAGGAATTTTTGCTTGTCGAAAGTTGGCTTTATTTGTAAATTTTCTGTATACTTCTTTTTTAAGTAAATGGAGTTAAGAGCAATTTATAACAACATATCACTGCAGAATTAAAGATTCAGGGAGAGCAAATAAAGTGCTTTCTAAGATGTCTCGTTCTGTAAATATGGTATGGAATTTTTGTAAGCAAACTCAAAAAGAGGCTCTTAAAAATAAATCCGTTAAGTTAATAGATGATAAAAAATCGGGTAAAAAAATTTCTATCCCGTATTTTTTTTCATCTTCAGAAATGGATGGATTAGTTGCAGGGAGCTCAAAAGAACTCTGTCTACACTCTCAAACAGTTCAGGCTATTTCTCAAGAATACATCACACGCAGAATTCAGTTTAAAACACTGTTGCGTTGGCGCGGGAAAAGAACTTTAGGATGGATACCGTTTAAAGCATCCGCAATAAAAATTCAAAATAGAAAAATCTTTTATAATAAAAATGAATTTTCTTTTTGTAACTCAAGAGATCTTCCAGAAGATGCAAAAATAAAAACAGGCTCATTTTGTCAAGATAAAAGCGGACATTGGTATTTAAATGTCACATTTGAAAGTGAGAAAATAGGAATTAAAAGAGAAGATGATAAAGAAATTGGCATAGATATTGGGATAAAAACTCTTGCCACATGTTCAAATGGTGAAAAGATAGAGCGTCCAAATTTAAGAAAAAATGCTTTAGCAAAACTTCGGTATTTAAAAAGATGTCAAAGTTTTGCACAAAGAAAGCAATCGAAATGTAAAAAATACCGAGAATTGCCAAAAGCAAAACAAGAAAGAAAACTTCATGTAAAAGTGGCAAATATCAGACAAGATTATTTGCATAAGGAATCAACAAAACTTGCTAAAAAATGTTCCCTTATTGTTGTAGGTGATGTTCCTTGTAAATTAATGAATCGCAATAAAAAGCTATCAGGAATATCATTAGACTCAGGGATTGAAATGTTTAAATCAATGTTAAAGTACAAAGCCGTTAGAGCTGCTTCAACATACAAAGAAATTTCAGAAAGAGATTCAAGTCGGACGTGTTCAAAGTGCAGTGAAAAACTGCCACGGATCGAACTTGGAGTAAGACACTGGAGCTGTGAAAAGTGCGGAGCTGTCCATGACAGAGACGTAAATGCTGCAATAAATATATTGCAATCATACAGAGCTGGTCACCCTATCGGGCATGATAGGCAGACTCGTGCAAAGAAAAATTCTAGCTAGTTTTTCTTTTGTATTTAGGGAATCTCGCATCTTTAGGGGCGAGAGGATGTCGATGAGCTACCTTTAAAATTTGATCATATTTTATTATTAAATGGGTTGCCTGATATTCACAGAGATCCATTTGATCGAATGCTAGTTACTCAGGCTCTATCTGAGCCGCTTAGATTAATAACAGCAGATGCGTTAGTTAAGAAATATTCTGATTTAGTTGAGTTAGTGTGAAGCCCTCCTCTCACTTCAATGATAGGAGGGCTTCACTATTTGGACATGGTTTTACGGACATAAGAGAGTGAACTTCTCGCCCTAAAGGAGCGAGAATACGACCTTGCTCTGTTCAATGCAAGGATTCAGATACTCTTGATTATAGTCCAATGTTGAAATTTACAAAATTGTATATCAAATTATAGCTTACTATTAATTGAAAAATTTGAATTATTAATTTATAATACAATCATCAAATTATTTATTATTTTAAATAGTTAGATATTAAGAAATTTTAAAATTATTTATAATGTGAAAGAGTGAAAAAATGCTTAAATTTCCAAGGGGCATGGCAACTCCAAATTTGCCGATTGGTGTTTTCATTGGAGACGAACACTCCGATCCCATTCATTTAATACAATTGACGGCCAGCATAAGTGAGTTAGTTTCTAATGGCATTCAAGTTTTATTTATCGAAGCTTTCTACGTAAATAATCCTCCCCTGCAAACTGATATTGTATCATTGGGAAACTATATTCGCGGCCGCAATTTTGATCATACAAAAAGCAGTAAAATAGATCTTCCAAACTTTTACGATAACTTGCTTAAGCGTTGCAATATTGCAAATCTTCATGTTCGTGGAGTTGACGTTCCTCTTCCATCAGAAATTGCAAATCTTCAAAAAGGTAAGGCATTTAAGGTGATAGCATGGAGAACTGGAAGAGCAAATGATGATTGGAAGAGGAATATCGAAGATTATTGTAAAAACAATAATTGGTCAAAATTTGCTTTGTTCGGAGGTCGAGCTCATGCAAAGCCTCTTTTCAATAGGTTCGGGGGACGGATTTCTCCACAAATATGGAGTCGTCCCCTAAAGAAATACATAGATCTGTGACGCCCACAGAAAGGCTAAAAATTATTATACTTTTTTATGTAGCAAAATACATAATATGTAAAAAATAGCGACGTGAAAACCACATGAAAACAAAAAATTTTGAAAAATTAGCGAAAGAATTGTTAAAATACGAGCAAATAAAAAGAGCTAATTATAATGCTCAAAAACGATATCAAATAATTAAAGAAGATTTATTAATAACTAAAAAAGAAATGGATAAAAATGTCGACGATATTTTCAGAGATTATCTCACAGAAGATGAAATAGCCGAGGCTGACAAGGAAGCTGAAATTGAAATTGAAAAGCAGAAAAAAGAGCAGGATTTAATCAAAAATATTTAAATAAATCTTCTCGGTCTGATCTGGCTTAAATCTGTGCAATAACTATTAAGAGATTTAATATCAGCATAGCTTAGCATGCTTTCTGTTTTTGTTATTCCATAGTATTCAGGTAGATTTTTAAAAAGAAAAACTGATTTATACCATGGATCACAAATAATGCCAGAATTCTTTATATCATCATTATGGACACAAAAGAAAACATGATCTGCGTCAAGTGCTTTGAAAACTGTATATTTATAATTAGTATTTTTATTCTTCCCTTTATAATAAAAATACAGTAAGCAGAAATGTGCCATTTCATGACAGTTTGCTATTGATATTTTTAAACAATGAGCATAATTTTTTTCTATTTCTTTAATTTTATTACTCTCATTTTTATAATAATTATTTTCAAAATCTCTAAGTAAATCGTGAGTTATTCTTGAATGACTGCGTTCTTTTCCTTTATGCAAGTTATCATCAAATAAATTAAAATAAAACTGTCTAGATGATGACACAGGGAAATTTTTATTAATATCAATTATAAGATTTTTTAATTCTTTAATAAGTTCTTTATCGCGATAATTTTTAATGTCATCATGTAAAAATAATGTATATGGATCTGTCATACATTTTCTGCACACAGGCACTGAATCGCTGATTTTATTTTCTCTTAAATCATTGTATTTGGATTGAATACCTTTCATTACTGATTTACAACAGACATTGCATACTAAAATACCACAATTTGTACAATTATTAATGTTTCCTAATAAATTACTTATTCTAATTTTACATAATCGACATTTTTTTGAACTAGATAAAAAATTTATTTTAAATTTCATATAAAACCAAAATTAGATGTTAAAATTTAAGCAAGTTATATGAAATATACTTGCTAATACCTTCCATAACTATTCCAAGCAAAATAAGTGCCAATTAAATTTTATTTGTTTAATTTCGAAAAAACACTAAAATAATTTATCTTATAAAATAAATTTAAGCACTTATTTGTCTATCTTGATTGTGATTTTCAACAAATATTTGAGAAAAATTATTTAATTTAATGAAAATAAATTATTTATTCATCTTTTTAAAGATAAATAAAAGGAGTTTAATGTCTACTCAAATTTCTGCCGAGGAAATTGATACAGATATTACATAAAAAAATTTTTGGAAACCTTTATTTTACAAATTTAACTCAACATATAATTACACAGACGGATTTAAAAAAGTAGAGCTATTTCTTTCGTCACGCTGTATTCGATTTTGGGGTTCAGACATTGGAGAAGACGATTTTAATCGCAATAACTATTGGCACGGCAGTGTATTTGAATCGTCTCTTTCTAAGGGAATGAGTTTGATGTATTACTTTGTACAGCACATAAAAGTAAGGGACTTGAGTGGGACTAGGTATTGCTAGGTGAGGATTTTAACTTTAAAGAAGAAGATGAATTAAATTTAATTTTTTATGATTGTACGATAGTAAAAAATATTATAAAACTATCTGAAAAATTTGTTAAAAATATAAATTAATATAAAATATAATAAAAATTTTAAAATCAATATGAAGTAGTATTTAAATATAAAATATTTTATTAATATTATTATTACTTTAAAATTCTAGGAAAGGAGCCTTTTATGTCAAAAACAACTGTTACTGGAAAAAAGATATGTAATAATGATATAGAGAAATGGGATAATGGTTTTGTGAGTCGAAAATTACTGGAAAGTGCATTGGATTTATTTATTTCGTTAGAACCCAAGGTTCAATCTTCATTAACATCAAATGAAGAATATAAATCAAACTGTGAATTAAACAAAGATTTAATTGAAAAAGCTGAACAAATATTAGTTGAGTATGGGATGCAAATTTCGGTTCTGTCGCAAAAAGATTCCAGATGAGTTAGGAGGAGAGTTCTACTTTTGCCAAAAAGGGAACCAAAGATGGATTTTAAATGGAAACACTTTAAATCAGATATCATTTTAACAGCAGTCCGTTGGTATGTAGCTTACCCATTAAGTTACAGACAGGTGGAAGAAATGTTGAAAGAACGCGCTTTACAAGTAGATCACTCTTCTCTTCAGAGGTGGGTTGTGGAATATTCCCCTCAATTAGCAAAGAAGTTTGCAAGTCATAAGAAGGCTGTAGGCAAGAGCTGGAGAATGGATGAAACTTACATCAAGGTAAAAGGGGCGTGGCACTATCTGTATAGGGCGGTGTATAAGAATGGACAAACGATCGATTTTTACCTCTCAAAAAGTAGAGATGCAGCGTCTGCTAAACGTTTTTTCCAAAAGGCAATTCGCTCTTCTGGTAAACCAGAAAAAGTAAACATAGACAAAAGTGGTTCAAATATATCTGCATTAAATAACATAAATCGTGACTATAATCCAAATTTTTAGATCAAAATAAGTCAAAATAAATATCTAAACAAATTGATAGAACAAGACCATCGATTTATAAAAAAGATGTGTAAGCCCATGTTGTGGTTTTACTCACTCAAATCTGCAAGAGCTACTTTGTGTGGAATAGAACTTCATCATATGCTTCGCAAAGGGCAGTTGTCATTTTCCATAGTGGATGTCATTTAGGCTGTAATTAAATTAATAAGTTATCCAGAGAAGATGTCAAAAGTTTTTTCCATAGATCCTGTCCTAATATGCTAAAATTTCCATACTCCCTGGCATAAAATTATATCCATTTAAATATAGAATATTACATTCAAAAGAAATGAAAATTTAGAACATACTCTATGGAAATTTATAAGCAAATAATTCCACTTACCGCGCACCCAATGAAAGAAACTATTTTTCTTTCATTGGGTTCTTCCGAGAGGATATGAAATCGCCTTTAGAAGTTATGCAAAAAGAGTGAAACTAAAATGAATTAGACATCACTCTTAATATTTATAATTATAAGATGAATCATTTTTTAGATTCAGAAATTACTTCTACTTCATTTTCAAATCCGAGTTCTTTTAATTTATCAAGTGTTTCAACTGTAAATGAAGTTTGTGTTCCTAAAGATAATCCACGAAAGCCTTCTTCTAAATGATTTTGTCCCATAATGTACTCCTTTTTTAAAAATCTGTTCTATTGAAACTAGAGTCATTGTATCATTTTTATTTTTGAATTACAACTTTCCTGAGAAATATTTATAGAAAAGTGATTCATTTTTACTATTTTTTTAAATGGGAAATAAAACAATGATAGAAAATGGGTATCTAATTCAAGATGCATTCTTCCAATCTAAAGAGTGTGATTATCTGGTAAGTAA
This sequence comes from Fluviispira sanaruensis, assembly GCF_004295685.1. Lineage (NCBI taxonomy): Bacteria > Pseudomonadati > Bdellovibrionota > Oligoflexia > Silvanigrellales > Silvanigrellaceae > Fluviispira > Fluviispira sanaruensis. The sequence continues at coordinate 1,769,983 of NZ_AP019368.1, read as the reverse complement.
AATGAAATCATATGTTAATAAAAAATTTGATTCCGTAACTGTTTTAAACCAAGCAGATTTAATTGTTCCCGAAATTAATGATTTCCTAAATTGTGAAAAACTGATAAATTTAGTTGAACATCATATGAACAATAAGGTAATTCTTGCTTCTTCAGAGTTTTATGTACATAGCCTTCAAAGAAAACCTTATTATGACTCCCTTCAAATCTCTAGTGAACCTAAAAATAAAATTTTAAGTGTTTGGATTGCTCTTGATGATGTTACTCCAGTAAATGGACCTATGTATTATTATCCAAAATCCCATGTAAGAAATTATGTCTCTTTAAAAGAAAGAGTTGATAATGCAAAATACACAGTTATAAATACTAGCGCATTTTTTGACTCAATATATGATGAAGATTTAAGAGATTTTAATTTTAACAAAAATATTCGAAAAGTCTTTCTTCCGAAAAAAGGGGATCTGATGCTCATGCATGGAAATTTAATTCATGGAGAATCAGACATTTATAATTTTTCTAAAACGAGACCTTCTTTGATAGGTTATTTTCTTATTAAAAATGAAAAAAATTATTTTTATTCCGATTATCCAGTAACAAAAGTAGCAAAAACATTTGAGCAACCAAGACAAGGTTTATTGCCTAAAATACTTTTAACAGATTACACTGATATTCAGAATCAAGAAATAACCCCAGAAAGGGCAATAACTACAACAAATGCAATTCAAAATTTATTTATGTTTCTTAAAGATAATCAATTTCAAATAGATTTGAACTCAATAGGAGAAAAAATAATTTCTTATGAGTGTAAAATTAAACAATCTAATTTAGTAAATTCATATGGATATGGTAAAGGAAGCACTCAAGTTCAAAGTATGGCAAGTGCTATGTTTGAATCATTTGAACATCTTATTGGTAAAGGGTTTTTTGTAAATGAAGAAACAACTCTATATATTTCAGTTAAAGAAGCATTCCAAAATTGGGTCTGTTTTCCTGAAAAAATATTAGAAAAATGCAAAAATAATGAAGAGCCTCTTTTATGGGATATTTTTAATGGATTTAATATAAAAGAAAATTTAATTGTTCCAAGTATTATTTTAGATACTCCTGGAGGAAATCGTTCTCAAATAGGTAATTTTCCGTTTGGTGAATTAGATGGGGCATATTCAAATTCAGGTACTGCTTCTGGTTCCACTTATGAAGAAGCTATATTACATTCTTTAAATGAATTGATTGAAAGGGATGCTCACTCTCTTTTACTTTTAAAGACATTTTGCAGAAATAAACCTTGCAATTTAAAGATTATCGATAAAGTTACTTTGCCTGAAAAATTGGGATCTCTTCTTTTAGAATGTGAGGCTGAAGTTGGTTCTTCTTTTACTTTAATAAATATGACTACAGATTTTAATTTACCAGCAATAGCATGTTTTGCTCATAGTGTGGAAGGCACTATGAGGCCTTTATTAGGATTTGGCTGTTCGCCAAGTGCTGATTATGCAATTGAAAGGGCTATTTTAGAGACAGTTCAAACTTGGCATAGCTACTTAAGAGATAAAGAGAGTTTTCTTGTTAAATGGAATAGTATTGATAAAAATGCAGAAATCTTCCCAAGAATTAAATATGCTTCACAGGAAAATTATCAAGCAATAATTGATAAAGGATTTTATGAAATTATAAATTATAGTACTTTAAGTAAATTATCTGAAATCCATTTTAGTATTAATGGATCAAATTTAAATATTTCATTCGTTTTAGATAAAATTGTAGGAATATTTTCAAATATGGCAATGCATATTTATGTTAAGAAATTATTTAGTGATAAAAAAACTGGAATTACTTGTGTGAGAAGTATTGTAAGAGAATTAGAAATTTTTAATCTTGTTACAGTTGGGCTTATTACAGCACCAGGAAATAGAGGAATTAAAGCTTTGCAGGATTAATAAAAGCGCAACTGTAGCCGCCTCGCTCTTATTGGGGCATGGGTGTATGCTTCCACTTGAAATCCATCTCTACTTCCCCAATAACAATCCAAGGGAGACACCCTACTCTCTATTGAACATTTTTTGCAACAGAACCATATTGTTGGCCGGATAATAGAGCTTATCCGGACGATCTAGATTTTTACTCGTTTGCCTCATAAAGTGACATCTCTGTTTGGTTAAGTTTTTTGACTTGAAATTGTAACTGGTAACTTTATTTAGTGTCTATTTGGAATAAATAGATGGTGTCTAGTCATTTTGCTTTAGCGCTTCAATTAAATATTGCTTAAAGTAATATAGATCTTTACAATAACTTTGCTCAATGTTGATTTCCTCAATCATTTCAAATAAATAATTAATACTTTGCAAATGCTATGAGTAAAATTTTTTAGCATTATTTTATTATGTTTATATTTCAAAAAGGAAAATTTAGTGAAGAAATCAAGTTCATTATCTTCATTTTCAGAAGGAGCTATAGAGAGCATAGCTAAGCTATTGGGAGATGTTGGATCTGGCTCTGACATATCTAGAGTTTTAAATGAAAGAAATATAGAGGATGATTCAGGGCATTCGACAAAATGGAGACGTTTATATCATGTTTTTCTAACTGCACAGAAAAAATATAATTGTCCAAACCATATCTTAGATTTTATTAAATCATATCTTACGCCAGCACGTTTTGTAGGAAGATCCGATGAATTTGAAAAAACACGCCGAGAATTAAATGCTATTATTTCATTTGAAGGTTTAGAATATGGTGAAGATGGAAATTTTAGAATAATAAAAGCAGTGTCAACACTTTCTGAAGCAGAGCAACGTTTAAATACAATAAGAAAGAAATTTCAAGGAAGAAACTTACATTATGAAGTCTTAAAGTATTGTAAGACAGAGTTACTTCAAAATAATTATTTTCATGCAGTATTCGAAGCTTCAAAAGGACTTGCTCAACGTGTACGAGAATTATCGGGCATATCTCTTGATGGTTCAGCTTTAGTTGATAAAGTTTTCTCAATAGATTTACCATATTTAGCAATTAATTCACTGCAAAGCGAAACAGAACGTTCTGAACATAAAGGTTTTGCTGCTTTATTAAAAGGTTGTTTTGCAGCAGTTAGAAATCCACTTGCTCATGAACCAAAAATTCTATGGAATGGTGAAGAGGATGCTGCTGATTACTTATCATTAATTTCATTATTACATCGTAAACTTGATTGTGCAGTTACTACACATTTAAAAAGAGAATAAATTCAATATATTTCTAGAAATAAAAATAATATATTAAACATTTAAAAATCTTATTTTTATTTCAATTATCAAATTGAAATAAAACTTTCTCTAATTCTTTCAATGATGGTTTAGCAAATTTTATCAAACAAGAAGCAGTAGAAATTCCAGTAGTGTAAGAAATTTTTTTTACTCCTACTCCATTTTCTGATAACAAATTGCAAAATGTATGTCTTAAATTATTAGGTGTAATTTTAAATATTAAATATTTATTTAATGTTTAAAAAACTCTTAGAACTCCATCTTCAGTGAGTTTTCCACGTTTTCCATATAATAAATATTCATCAGATCTTGATTTTTAAAACTCAATTAATGCAATTCGAATTGAATTATTTAAAGGTATTATACGCTCATTATTTTTTTGTATAATCTTAAAAATACCTCATTTCTAGTGTATTGAAACTTTTCCCTCTTTAAAATTATTAAATTTTTTACTGAATACATCTCCAACTTTACGAAAATTATTTCTATTAGATCCACAGTCAAATATAAATAATTGCTTTTCATTAGGAGTATTGTTTATTAAAAACCAACAATCACAAGAAGACTGTTTAAAATAATCATGACTAAAATTAAGTCCGCCATATTCAATTTTTGTTGAAATTTTATCAATATTTAATTTATTTTTTCTTTGTTTTTATTGACTTATTCATTTATTAAAACCCATTTAATTAAAAAAATATCTCGTAATTTTAAAATATTCAAAATAATAATATATATTTACAATATAATCATAATAATAAAAATTTTATTTCTTGTCAAATGTTCTAAGAAGTTGTCTAAAGAAAAAAAATACTACTCTAAGGGATAATAGGATAAGCGAATTTTCCCTATATAATACCAATTATTTATTCCAAACAGACACCAAATAAATTTACCAGTTACAAGGGAACTTATCCTGATTTCTGATAATTTCATACACCATTTTTTAACCAAGAAATAGGATGTGTAGAGCATCTCACCGTTTTTAACCAAAAATTCAACTTTTAAATATCTTAGTCTCATTCTCTTTGGGATATTTAAATAAAAAACGGGATATTTATTTAAATATATCAAAATACTATTGATTTTGGTTTCATTCATTCTGAGATTCATGTTATCTTCTTTGGGAAATGATATCCTTAAGGGGCACTTCGGGTAATAAGGAGAATATTATACCCTCCTTATTACCCGAAGTGCGGATTTTCCGCAACGGGCTCTAAAATCAATTAATTATAGCGAGACATAATCTATCATTTTAATAGATGGTATTTTAAGCTTTGGAAATGGAATTTGAAATATTTTAAGATATTGATTCATACATTTCCATTTTGACTTCTATTTGATAAAATTTTAAGCCAGCATTTTATTGCTTAAACATTTAATTTCTTGATAGATTCAGTATTGCCTCCAGCTCATAATAATTAAAATATCCTCTCAATATTAATGACTACTCCCTAGCTTGCGAGGCTAGAGGTATGTGCTTAATAAATCCAAGTCTTTCTTTTAACTTTTGTAGGCTTCTCGATAACCTTTTGCTCTCAGTCTTAAACTCAATGACGGACTTCATCTTAACTTTAAAGTAACTATGAATTAAAAAAAACCAGGAATTTAATTTCAGGGTTTCTATTTTCACTATTTACTTTGAATGTATAAAGGCTTCCTAACTGTCACAGAGTACAACGTATGTTTTTCTTTGAAAGATTAATTTATTGCTCATCACTTCCCCAAGTAGATGGTTTTCCCGTATTAACCAGTTAGCAGTGGCCTGCAATGATACAAAAAGTAGGATCAATATGTCCTAAATATATCCAATCATCATTATCTGTTTGATCCGAAGGAAAGTACCAATACTCTCCATTATGTTTGGCTTTAAAATAGTCAACAGTACGAGTGTATGGGTTTTGATATACATATATATCATCTTTATTTGCTACATTGTCTGGAGCATCTTTCCATTCATTAAATTTTGATGGAGGAGGAGGAGGCAAATTGCCACAGTAGATTCCGTTTGCTGGTCCTTCGTCTCCATAGAAATGATCACAAACATTGTACTTTATAGTAACTGTTTGGTATGAATTGTTTTTAATGTAGATATTATATAGATAATTATAATTACCTCCTTCTGCTAAGGTGGTAACTGCCTCGTTTGACATATCTGCTTCCGATGATGTCCATTCTCCTCCAATACCATTTGATAAAGTGCTTTTAACGTGTACTGTGCCGTTAAAAATTGGGTTTGTTGAGGTAAAAACCATTTTTGGTACTGGTTTTAAAACACCTGCTCCAACTGGGAAGTAACCTGTATCATGAGTAAAAGGGCTCATGGTATACCAATAGCTATGGTTGCCATTACTTCCATAGTCACAATGCTTTTCCTCACCCGGCTGGATCGTGCATGTGTTTGTATATCCACAATAGTTATGAGTGGTAGGAAAGCTTTGTGAACAATCAGCTGCATAAGCATGAATAGCCGTTCCACATAAAATAGGGACTATAAGTGCTCTATTAACGTTATTTAGTTGAAAAGTCATAAATTTCATTTTTTATCTCCTATCATGAAAAATAAGTTTTTATATATTCTAAAACATTTATATTGGATAAAGATTTCTCAATCGGATTGAGGAATCTTTATTAAGCATATGTTAAATATCTTCTTCGAATAAATTACTGTTTTTCTGATTTCAATGAACAGAAATCAAATATTTTTTACATTAATAGTTTTGTATCAAGCTACTTCATAGCAGCATAAAATTCAGATGTCAATAAATAAAATAGATACTTTACTAAATAAAGAACAGAACGAATATATTCTTTAGGCAAGCTTAAAAATATTTTATTGTAAGATCTTAATTAAAAAAATACATAGTAATAATTATCTAAATAAAGATCTTCAATTTTGTGGAAAGCTACTGTTTAGCATATTAACTGATTCTAAATAAAATAATAATGCTCTTTCTATACAATTTATTAAATCAAGAAAAAATTACATTATCATTTCAAAAAAGAACTAATTATTCCTTATTAAATATATATAGAGTAAGAATATTTTTGTGCCTGATCTTAATCAAAAGTTACAAGCGCAATTGTTTTTATCTGCAAGTCTCACATGCAGAGAGTCCGCTCCGCATATTTTATATTCAGATATGATATGAATTACTTTTTCAACTCTTAAATAATTTCTATGGATTTCAACCAGATCTTTGATTTTCTCTAAATTTAAATAGATATCTGATTTTTTTTGCTTTAATATACTTACAAAATATAAAGAACATTCAATTAAGAGAATTTCTGGAGCAATCAAATCTTCTTCATTTTCCTTAAGGAGTTTTACTAGTACTACTTCGTTAATTAAAAATATGTTATATTTAAGTCCTCGAAATATTTTTTTGAGGTTGAATCATGAAAATAGCAAATATAAAAGATCTTTCATTAAAAGTTTCACAATTTATCGATGGTTTTAGATCGGTTTTTAAAAGAAATGATAGAGTACATTGGTGTAAAACTTACATATATGGATTGATATTAGATGGCGAGAGAAAATCTATAGGAGCAATGGCATCAAGAATTTCAAATGCAAATGAACAGTCTTTACAGCAATTTGTTAATCAAAGTCAATGGTCTTTTCATGAGCTTATTATAAGTTTAAATAAATATATGATTAATAGACTGAAAATGAATGAATTTATTTTTTCTCTCGATGATACAAGTCTTCCAAAAAAGGGGGATGAGAGTGTTGGTGTATCAAGACAATATTGTGGAGTTCAAGGTAAGATTTCTAACTGTCAAGTAATTGTTACCTTACATGCGATTTCTAATAAAATACATTTTCCAGTTACTGCAAGGCTATATTTGCCAGATGGATGGATTAAAAATTCAAAAAAATTAGATAAAGTAAAAGTACCTTTAGAGGAAAGAAACTTCAAAGAAAAGTGGAGAATAGCACTTGATTTGATTGATGAAAGCATCCAGTTATTCAAAATAAAATCATTAGTTTTTGACGCAGCTTATGGGTGTAATAGAAATTTTCTAAATGAACTTGATAAGAGAAAAATAAATTTTGTAGGACATATTAGAAATAACGAGAAATTTTGGTCAAAGAATATTCCAATAAAAAGTGTAGTTCCGAGAAAACGCAATTTACAAACAAAACTTAGAGATTATGACAATCCTGTAGATAATAGATATAAGCCCCGCTCTGCTTTAAGGATAGCAGAAGAGTTATTTTCAAAAGGAAGTAATATCAAAATAATTCAAATCCGACGGAAAAATGAAAATATAAAAGTAGAATATGTTGCTACAAGAGTTATGGAATGTATTTCAAGACCTTGGCAAAAAGTTGGAAAAGAAAGATGGCTTCTAGTTGAAAAAAGAAAAGATGGAGTTTTAAAATATTATATTTCAAATTATTCAAAAACTTATCCAAAAGATGAAATAATAGAACTCATGCATAAAAGATGGAAAATTGAACAGGGATACCAGATTTTAAAAGAAGAATTGGGTCTTGATCATTATGAAGGGCGTTCGTGGTTAGGATTGCATCACCATATAGCTTTATGCTTTTTAGCATATTATTTTATAAATGAATTCGATAAAAAAAAACTTGAGATCTCATTTTCTGCTGTAAGGCGATATATAAATCGTATTTTTCAAACTATTTTTTGTCCATTTTGTGATAATACTTTTCCTTGCTTTCCTAAGCTTATTTTAAATACTTCTTAGATTTAACGAAGTAGTACTAGTAGCTATCCAACATGATTACTTGGTGGCTTAATCATGTTGGATAGCCTCTAATTGTTTTGGGATCATTCGTAGGTCAATGGTTTACTATTCGACAAAAATTAGGATTTTCAGCAAATTTTTGGTTTGGACATCAAGGCTATCAATACGTCGATTTAGGACGATTTTAGCAAATATTCTTATTTATTGGACTCATACTCTAGTTAATACTCATGATACGAGCAATCATACCTATATTTAAAATAGTGGAAGAAACAAAAAGTATTATCTTTTTATTTTTGATTGCATGTGTTGCTATTGCTCTATTAATTATTTCATAGTATAAATACTGGTTTTTTGTATGCCTGTTCTGCTGAAGTTATCAAAAAGATTTATTAAACTTTTTTAAATAGCTTCGTGATATTGGGTATTCGTTGTTTTTTATTGGTATTTTATTACTTGTATAGTCTATGAAATACTTTGTTAACAATAAGAGCAAAGAATTTAAATCTTTATCTTAAAATAACTGAGATTTCTTACGATCTATTCTCTCTTTGCAGAGTTGAAGGGTTCTGTCGCAAAAAGATTCTAGATGAGTTATGAGGAAACCATTCGAAAAGGAAACTTTTTATAAACTTAAAAATATATTTAACATTTAAGACATTATAGCAAAAGAAGATAAGGATTTTATAGATGGCATTAATTCATTTTTAAAAAAATATAAAAATTATAATATTCACTTTAATAGCAGTATTTTAGATGAGTTAAAAAAAATTCTCTTGGGCTGCTTTTGATTACAAACTAGCCAAAGATGTTAATGTGATTGCATATAGGGGTGATAGTAGAAGTTATTTAGATATATTCGACAAGGGCTTTAAAAGTTCGATAAAAGCTGAAGGGCATAATCCATTTGTGGAAAGTGAATTTGTTTCGGGGGGGGGCTTCTGTTGCTTTAACATCAGATTTTAAAGCTAGCTCATATTTTCCCATTTCAGATGACAGACAGACTTATATTTATATCTGCAAAGTAAGAAGAGCATATAATACAATGGGAGAGCATTATAAGCGATTTGTTTTAAATAAAAAGAATGTTAGGCAAGAATTTTTGCATTCATTGAACATACAAGAGCTTAATACAGACGTGATTGATGCGAGTGATATTTATGCAGCATTTTCAATTTCAAGAGCTTATTTTGGAGAGGTCAGCTATTATCAAAACACACTACCACTCCCCAAAAGTGTAAAATTCATTATAACTATAAAATTAGAAACCAAAAAGAAAATGAAGAGTTTTTGTTTGTTTTAAATCAATTAAAATCTTCCGAAATAAGTCTTATAAATAAAGAATTTTATTTTAACTTAGCATAGGACAATTTAGTCATTTTAACAGCAAAATACGGTTTAATTAAATGCTAAATACCAACGGACTGCTGTTAAAATGATATCTGATTTAAAGTGTTTCCATTTAAAATCTCTTTTGTAGAACACTCCTCCTAACTTATCTAGAATCATTTTGCGACAGAACCGGCTAGATATTTGCGAACTGCCATTATTATAATTATCGCTCAGTATGCTTCCACTTGAAATCCATCTCTACTTCCCTCAATAACAATCCAAGGAAGATACTACACTCTCAATTGAACTTTTTTTTTGCAAAAGACCCAAAATATCCATGACTAAAAAATATACTCATTCTCTTCAATCGTAAAATGCTGTTATTAGAATTATAGTTATGGTATGCATACATGTATGGTGATGTTCAATTAATTCCTGATCTTACCTTTATTTATCTGTTATAATTAAGTTTATTTTAATATTTTTTAAAATTTAAGGATATTTTATTATGAAATTCCCTGCAAGTGCAATCTGCATAATAGCAACTATTATTATAAGTTGTGGAAAATCAACAGATTATATTGTAGATAAGAGTTATCAAATAGATGATAAAAACTCTTCAAGAGGACAAAATGAGAGAGCGAGTTCTCTCATTTTTCATTATACAGCATTGCCCTTTGAAGAATCTCTTCGAGTTCTTACGGCAGGAGCGGTTAGTGCCCATTGGCTTGTTCCTGAAAATGGAAATAAAATTTATAAACTCGTAGACGAGAATAAACGTGCGTATCATGCAGGTATTAGCACATGGAAGGGTAGGACAAATATTAATGATACTTCCGTAGGTGTCGAAATAGTTAATTTAGGTTTTATGTGCTTAGATGGGAATGCGGATTGTACCAAAGAGAAGAGAAAATGGTTTCCCTATCCAGAGGAACAGCAAACATTAATTGTTGAGCTTGCTAAAGATATTCAAAAACGTTTTCAAATTGATCCTTTGTGTGTTGTAGCGCATTCTGATATTGCGGTAGGAAGAAAATCGGATCCGGGTCCTCTTTTTCCGTGGAAGTTACTTGCTGAAAATGGTGTTGGTTCTTGGGTAACAGAGAATGAAATTATAAGAGAAATTCAAAATATCAATAAAAATATTCACAGCGATATTTCAAGATTGCTTGTCCAAATTAGATTGTATGAATTTGGATATGAAATTAAAAATTTGAATGTTTCTGACAATTTTGTATTGGATAAAATGAAAAAAAATTATGGATACGATGCAAAAAAAATTCAAATTTCTGATTTGAGTGCGTTAAGTGAATTTAATAAATATATATCAGACGAAGATATTTTTGATCCAAAATTAACGGATCAAGCTATTGATTCTTTTTTAATGCACTATTTACCAGAAGAATATTTATCAAATAAAATTCCAGAAAATAAAAAAATCCTTGCAACCCTTCAAGCTCTGCTTATTAAATATCCAAACAGAGCAAGAATAGGCTGTGGATTTTAGTGAATTATCATCAATATTCGCTATAACGTGGTTACGTTATTCCTTCTTTGTGTGGACTTACACCACCAAATCTGATGCCCTTTGTACGGCGCACGTATCCTCCCCGCTCTAAAAACCTCCTAACGTCGATTTTTTGAGGAAGGGGATTCCCTCATATCTGTATCAGTTTTACAAGAAGCCGTTTTTCGTGATTTACAAAGTAAAGAATCTAGACATGTCCGCATGGGAAATAATTTAAGGCGTCTTGCTGAATATCTTACTATTCGTGAAGCAGAAATCTTCACTTATTTTGGTAGCAAACTTCCTTCTGATAGATATAAAAAAATTGAAGATAAAATACTCAAACGGAGATTTTTAGCGCGGACATGATTTTATTTGGCATCTTTAAAGGTCAATATAACAGCTAATTTATTAATTATAATAATTATTTTTATTCAATAAATTCTATTGACTTTTTATTTAATTAAATGTAGAAAAATATGTGTAGAATAAAAGAAAAAGTTATGTATTGAACAATTTTTTCTCTAAAAATATTTCAACTATATTTAAATCAAGTATTCAATATTAATTTATATTTTAATAAAAAATTTGACTTTTATAAAAATAAAAGTAGTAACTCACCGAATTTTATCAAATTTATAATGAGGTAATAATAAATCAAGTAATTTTTACCTTTAATTTAAAATAATTAGGAAATAAAATGACAAATTCATCATTAACTTTCATTAATAAATTAAAAGAAGCGACTCATGAACTTCATCTCATTCAAGAAGAAATGGAATCCAACATTAAAGCAACCAAAACTGAATCAAAGGAAAATCTAGAAATATTAAAGGTAACAATTGAAAAAATTAAAATTCACTTAATTAAAATTTTGGAATCTCATATTAAAAATTGTGATAATGAAAAAATTGTAGACTCATTTCTATTAAATATCGATAAAATTAAGCCCTTTTTCGAAGAAGTACTCGATAAATTAAAAACACCATCACAAATAATAAGTGATAAAATAGATATTATAACTTTAAAAATTAAATTAAAATCTATTTATGCACGTATTTTTATTAGCGAACAAAAAAATAATATTTCACACGTTATTGAAGTTAATAAAGAAAAATTAAATTATTAAATATCCTTTCCATAGGAGATATTATAGATTTTAGAATTATATAAATTAATATTAAAAATGTTTTAAAGGAATTTTTAGATATGAATCAAAAATCGTTATCGACCACTTTATTAATATCACTTCTTACATGCTTACCTGCATTTAGTAAAATAGAAGAATCGGTTGCTGAAACTCATCATCGAACAGCAGAATTGGATGTTAGCCTTGGATTTTTTAACAAAAAAAAAGCAAATATACACATCCGTATTCCTACTCAACAAGCATTTGGTTTTGAAGGAAAAGCTACGACTCCAGAACAAGAAGAAAAAGTAAATAGCGTGCTCGATAATCTTAAACAAAATTTTTCCCAAATAATATCTACCGGAGTGGGATGCAATTATGAAATAAGTGGAGTAGATAAATTTGCTTTTGCCTCCGAAAAATCTGATGAATATAGAAAAGGAGAAATGAAAAAAACAAAGACCGAGTATTGGGTATTGCAAGCAGATATTAATATTTCTTGTAATAAAAATCTTAAAAATCAAAAAATGTTAATAAATTTTGAAAAACTTTTTAAAGATATAGATAGAGTTTCTGTCAGATTAAACGGCTCTGGCAAAAGAGTATTTATAATAGATAATCCAAACGGAGAATTTTCTTTATAAACCCTTTAGACCGGACATACTAACCGCATGTCAATTCATCTTTAAGATCGCTTTATTTGATTTAGGTAAGAGTATACCTTGATTTTGGTCTTAAAATTAATCCTTTTTTAACGAGTGTCCATCCAGAAATATCTTATTTTAAATATTTATTCATCTAACAATAAATGATTTTTATTTTTTAAATGTATGATACTCTTCAGTTCAAAAAAAACTGTTTGATATTTTAGTTTTAATGTCTTACTATATTTCCACCACTTCTATAAAATATTTAACCTGTGTTTGCATGAATTTTGTTTTATAGAAAAAAGTGATTTTCATTCGAGCAGATAATTTAGGCAGAACTGCTCCACAACTCAGGCCTGACGATTTCCAAAGGTGATTCTGTTTGCTATTCACAAGATCTAAATCTTTGCAACAGAACCATAAAAAGAAGATTGTACAAGATAATTTTGATCTATAAATTAGGAAGAATGTATTATGCTTAGTAAAGAAAAATTATTTGAATATTATATGTTTTGTATTGGGCCCATAGGAAATTTGATGTTTTATTTTCAAGCGTATGAAATGTTTACATCGAAACACTCTGGTTCTGTTTCACTAATAGGATTTACTATCAGTATTCTAGCTTTAAATAGTTGGTTATTTTATGGGATCTATATTAAAAATAAACCATTAATTATTGCTAATGCTGTAGGTGCTTTAGGTGCAATTTTAGTGGTTTTCGAAATCATTTTTTATCCAAAATATTAATTATTTAAATATATTTATAATATATATTAGGTTATATTATAAAGAATATAAAAGAGACATAGAAGTATCTTTTTTGAATGGGTAATGAGGAAATAAGAAATCTATATTTCTTATTTGACACAATTCATATCACACTTTCAAGAATTTTAATTGGACATTTCATTACATAGTGAATTCTCCTGTTGGATTAGCTATTATAAATTCTCTTTTTGTGATTGAGGTAAGAAATTGCCTTGATTTTAGTCTTAAATTTAATCCGTTTCTAACGAATGCCCATCCAGAAATACCTTATTTTAAATATTTATTTATCTAGCAATAAATCATTTTTATTTTTTAAAAATATCATACTCTTCAGTTCAAAAATACTGGTTAATATTTCAGTTTTAATATCATACTATATTTCCTCCATTTCTATAAAAAATTTACACTATGTTTGCATGAACATTGTTTTATAGAAAAAAGTGACTTCCGTTCGAGCAGATAATTTGAATCCATGGCATTTAATTTGTGTCGAACTCATTTACCTCTGGGTTTGAGCTCGATTAATGTAGGCGGACGGGAATTATTCAAGATGTTTTAATTTGGGCCGGACTGCTACGCAATTTGGGCCTGACGATTTTCTAAGGTGGGTCGCTTCACATAGTATGAGTTTTGATTGCACATTTTTAAAGTAATAGATTATTGAGATTAAAAAGTACATTTTTTTATAAAAGAATTAAATTGATTCACAACATTTTTATTATTTGCAACAAATTTTTTTGAAAAATAGAATACTAAATCATTTTCAGAATGAAAAATTATTTTGAATTTGCTCTCATTCCAATTTCTTTTTCTCATCTCATCAATTGCTGGCTCACTTGGAGACAGAAAAGCATCAAATCGCTTTGCCTCAAGCATATCAAAGAGATTACTAATATCCTTTGGTGATGAAACTAGATTATATTTTTGTTCAATTAAAAATGTTTCCGGTCCAGTTCCTAATTTTGCAGCAACTTCAGCTTTTTCTTTAAAGCCTTTTAAATTCGGTTGAAAAGATGAGTTACTTTTCAAATACCAATACCATTTATAAGTCGCTATTTTATTAGTAGGAGTCGCATAACTATTTCTCTCATCAGTTATTCCTGCTGAATAAAAAGCTTGAGCTTGACCTAGTTTAACTTCTTCCTGTGCTCTTTTCCAAGGCAGAACTCTAATTTGATATTTCAATTTCATTTTTTTTAATACACATTCTACAACCGTTGTTGCAGAGCCATCAAATTTATTTCCTTTAAAATATTGATATGGAGGCCATTCTTGAGTATTTATAATTAAATTATTTGCAGAAATTGAAGAAGAATATATTGTACAAATGAAAAATATAAATCTTTTATTTAGCATTAATAATCCTATTTGTTACTTAAATTAGAACATAGAAAAATTTTTTTGATGCAATAATTTTTAGTTAAACATGTGTCCAATTCCTTTTATATTATTTTCAATTTCCTTAGCTAATTTTATAATGCATTCTTCTTTATTATTAATATTATCCTGAACCATTTTTCTTTTGACAGGCTTATCAGGGAGTAATCTCTCTAACACAGTAGACGTTAAATTATTTAAATTTTCTTTAAGAACACTTACTTCTATGCCTTCAAATTTTGATGGTAGATATCCAAAAATAAACGTATCTATGTACTTTTGATTTCGTTCTGAAATTTCTTTGTATGTTGAAGCAGCTCTAAAGGCTTTGTACTTCAACATTGATTTAAATTTTTCAATCCATCCCAAAGATCTTTTCCCACGCCAACGCAATAGTATTTTAAACTGAATCTTGCGTGTGATGTAATCTTGAGAAATAGCCCGAACTGTTTGAGAGTGAAGACAGAGTTCTTTTGAGCTCCCTGCAACTAATTCATAAATTTCTGAAGATGAAAAAAAATACGGGATAGAATTTTTTTTACCCAATTTTTTATCATCTATTAACTTAACGGATTTATTTTTAAGAGCCTTTTTTTCAGTTTGTTTGCAAAAATTCCATACCATATTTACAGAAGGACACATCTTAGAAAGAAGTTTATTTGCTTTCCTTGAATCTTTAATTCTGTAGTGATATTTTGTTATCAATTAATTTTAACTCCTTTAACTTAAAAAAGAAGTATACAAAAAATTTACTAATAAAGCTAACTTTCGACAAGCAAAAATTCCTATCGTCTTTTTGCAAGCCGCGTCATGCTTGCACTTCAACCTTGCACCGTTTGGTGCTGCGGTCTTTTAAGCTCAATCATAGCCTCCGAGTTTAGAAGTTAGGGCTTTACGTTCGTTGCGGGTAAAATATTTCTCTCTTTTAAATCGGCTGATGTGATTACTTGCCAATCGTGTGGCTATACAAATTTTAGTGTGAATTTGATTTTAGTCAATAATGATGCGTTAAATTATTATTTTTTGTCACAAAATAGAACGTTACATGTTCCACTTTATTACATCACCATATAGCTTTATGCTTTTTATCATATTATTTTATAAATGAATTCGATAAAAAAAAATTGAGATCTCATTTTCCGCTGTAAGGCAATATATAAATCGTATATTCTGTCCATTTTGTGATAATAATTTTCCTTGCTTACCTATGCTTATTTTAAATACTTCTTAGATTTAACGAAGTAGTACTAGTAATCTTTACCTCCCACAAAATTCTCGTAATGAAGCAACTCAAATATTCACTGTTTCACCATACACTCCTGAAATTTTCACATTCTCCTCCAGATAAATATTGGATGTTTATATTTTAAATAAACTCTTTGTAAAACGATTTTATTAAATTATCATTGATAATATAGAATAACTTTTATTTTAGCAGATGACTATTTGTAAAATATAAAAACTAGAAGCGCCTTTCTTTGAGGGTTTGTGGGGCGCTTTAGTTATCCACATTTTAAATAGGATTAAATTTTAAAATCTAGCTCTGTTACTAAAATGCGAACTTTTTTTTCTTAAAAGTTAAACTAAGTATAATCAATTTTTTTATAATTTAAATTCTCATTTTTGAAGGATAAAAAGTCATTTTCTAGCTTCAAGTGGAGTTAAAACGAAGCTACCGGCTTAGAGGTCTTATCAGTCAAGAATATGACGAAAAAGATGATAAATAAATAATTATGTATAAATTAATAATATGTTCATTACTTAAAAAAGGGGATTTTTTATGCAAATCAAAACTCTGTTACTTTCATCAGTATTTTCATTAAACTCTTTTAGTTCAATTGCTCAAGCTCAAACAGATTTAAATATTCAGCCTCAAATTGCTGATACTGTTTGTGCCCAACTTTTTATGGATATTAATTACGGAGGAGATTCTCTCATTGCATGGGGTAAGGATACTAGTAATCAATGGATAGGACGCTATTTTAACGATGAAACATCTTCTGTTTTAGTTTCTCCAGGCTGCAGTATCACTTTATATCAAGATTGGAATTTTGGAGGAAAATCTCTAACTTTATATGGGAATACTTCTTGGATAGGATCAGAATTTAACGATGAAACATCGTCGTACAAGTGTAGTTGCAATTAGGACCTCTATGCCGGTAGCTTTGTTTTAACGGTTCTGTTGCAAAGAAATCAAAGTGACAAAAAACCTTAGAGTGGAATTTCAAAAAGCCTATTTTAGGCACAATTATCCGGCGAGGGAGCTAAAAATTAATATGATTCATTGCGGCAATTAAACGCAAAAATTCTATATCATAAAAATCCATAGGAATAATTCCATTTGGAAAGTATTTTATATCTGAGTAACTTCCGGATGAGTTCTCGGAGTTTTGATTGATTGCAAAATTTACTAGAGGCATAAAGCTATTTTTGCAAACTTGTGGTTTAAATAAGCATGATGAAGTAGATGAAGACATAAAATTAAATTTTAAGTCGCTACTCGGAGATTTAAAATGATTGTACATGAATCTTAAAATTGCATTCGATTTATCACTTCCGCCAGAGCGATAGGAATCCTGTAACCAAACCCTAAAGCTATTTGAAATAAAAGAACCGTTAGGGACATCATCTGGCCAAGGTTTTAAATTAATACCTGGAGTTTCACTAAAGCGATTCAGCAGTATTAATTTCCCACGAGTATGAGCAAGAGTGGTCGAATCATTTACATCTAATTGCCATTTAATTTTAATAGAATAATCATTTATATATTTTGATAAAATTTCATTATTTGAAGGAGCTCCAATATTACTCACATCTTCTTTTATGCTTACAAATATTGTCTCGGCTGGATGTTTAACTAACCATTCACTGATATTTTCCAAAAATTGATTAAACGAAATACCCAAATAAAACTTTGCATGATATAATGACCAAACATAGTCTTTCTCTGGTTTCACACGAATATCAAAAAAACGGATTCCTTCATCTAATTGAGCAAAAAAAGTAGAACTCGTTCTCTGGGTTCTGACAAATGAATTCATTATGAAATTATTATAATGCCATGTACTAGAATCGTGTGTTCCTGGTATACTCATTTTTGTAATAAGCATGCTATCTGGTAAGTTTGAAGTCCAATTTTGTAAATCAACATGGTTTATAACATCAATATAAACATCATTTGCTTGACCATAGCTCACGACATCATATTTATTTCCAATGTACAATGTTCGCCAATTCTGGTTCGTCCAATCAGAATCCATGCAAATTCTTATATTTGGGATCTCATCTTTCATATTTATATTTAAATTAAAGCAATGCGTATTATTATAAGTGTTAATTTCTTCACGCTCTGATATTCTCTGACCCGCAGCTAAAGATTTACCATTAATATTTTTGTCTGGGCGAGATACGCCATCCCAATCTGAACTATCAACTTTTTCTGTTTGCAAATTAGAAATATTTGTATTTGAAAAATTATTTATATATAAATATTTAGTTTTAGAAGCTGAAAAAGCTAAACTAGAATGCAATAAAGTCGATAAAACAATAATTGATTTATTTTTATTTATTTTGAACAAAAAATGTCCTCCTATTAAATATAATATATTAAACTTAAATAAATATTTATATCTTAAAACCTCCTAAAGTCAAAGTTAATCATGTAAAAAATATAAGAATGAATCGGAAAATCCGGTAATACACTCTTCATGAGCTTGCTTAACAATATTAAATAAGAAGTCTTGCTCACCTTCCCGTATATTAAAGTATTTAAATACCCAATTGATAGCTATAATCACAATAAACTATTTTAATTTTTCAATAAACTTGCTAATATTTTATTTATGATCATAGAGTGTATCCAGCAAAATCATTAACTATTTTTAATGAATCTTGCTCAGTTTTAGGAATGACAGGGCTTTTAAAAAGAAAAGCTCATATTTCATGAACAACACCTTTAATGTTAGGGATTTATAAATTAATTAACTTAAAGCATTCGTTAAGAGACATTTTAGCTTGCTTAATCGCCACCTCCAAGTTCATTGAAGCCAGCTCTTCATTCCAAGGCTCTATAGCTACAGGTCCTCTAAAGCCTTTATTATATAAGGTCATTAAAAAACCTTTAACATCATTAACGCCTGTTTTTAAAGGCAATGCTCTTTTAAATTCTGGAATAGTAAATTGATTGTATCCAGTTAAACCATCATTTAATTCTAAATAAATAATATTTTCTAAATCCAAGTGCTGAAGATCGAGGAGTGAAGATCCACTATGTTGCCAATGATGTACATCTAATTTAAAACCAGCATTTTGATATAGATCAGCCGCACTTATTAAACATCTGACACCATCAATTGTGTGAATAAAATCATATTTTGCATAAACTCGTGTTTCAGTTGGTCCAATAAATTCAAAAGCAATCTTTATGTCATTATCTATTAAAATATTTTTAACCAAAATCAACCTTTTTACATATAGTTTAAATAAGGAATCAAAATTTAATTTATTTGAAAAAGGGGGAATATAGTTTAATGCAATTTTACATCCTATTTTTGAAGCACTTTCAGCTTGCATTGTGAATTTTTCTAAACTTTCATAAAACTCTATATCGCTGCCAGATAATTTTACCGTAAAATGGAATGAAGTTGCAATCAAGCCATAATCTTTTAAAATATTTTTCATTTCATAAATAGAATATTTTGGTTTTTCTAAATCTATATTAATTCCAATGTATTCATATTTATTTGCAAGTTTACAAGACTGCAAAAAATCTTCTTCTTCATGTCCAATAGTTGAACTCATTTTACTATTATCAGCATCGTAGTCTTTTGTTATATTTAAAACTGAATACATATTTTTCACTTTAATAAATAGTTATGTTAAATTCTTATATC
Organism: Fluviispira sanaruensis; assembly: GCF_004295685.1. Classification (NCBI taxonomy): domain Bacteria; kingdom Pseudomonadati; phylum Bdellovibrionota; class Oligoflexia; order Silvanigrellales; family Silvanigrellaceae; genus Fluviispira; species Fluviispira sanaruensis. The sequence continues at coordinate 1,750,371 of NZ_AP019368.1, read as the reverse complement.
CTATTTTTTAAAATATAATTGTCTAAGACTTTTTTTACTATGTTTAGATCAATAGTGACAAGATAATCACCTTCAGGATTGTAGCATTTTCCGATTTTTTCTAATAAAACAAAACGCAATTCTCTACCTGTTTTCTTATTATCATTAATCATTGCTTCAAGTAACATGTCAGACGTTATTTCAGCAGGAAAAGGATCTTTATATCCCAATTTATTTTCTATAATATCATAATGTAAAATGACCTCTTCTTTTGAAAGTAAACCAATCTCATTAGATAATTCCGCTGCAATTCTCATACCAAAAGAAACGGCATCCCCATGTAAGATTTTACCTTTCATGAGCCATTCAAGAGCATGGCCAAAAGTATGTCCATATTCTAATATGATTCCATAATGTTTTTCAGAAGGATCTTTTCGCAAAATTTCAAGTTTTGACTGAATGATTTTTAATGCAAGATCATTGTTCTTAAAAGCATTTTCTGCATTATAAAATGCTAAATTTTCATATAAATAAGTAAAGAAATTTTCATTTGAGATAAGTCCATTTTTTATTCCTTCAATAATACCAGCTCTTCTTGCATTTTTAGGTTCAGTATGAAGGTAATAAGTATCACCGATTATGAATATGGGAGAATGATAAAGACCAAAGTGATTTTTTCCTCTCTTTCCGTTTACAGCTTGCTTATTGCTTAAAGTGCTATCTGTCTGACCAGTAAATGTTGTAGGAATTTCAATAAAACGAATTCCTCTATAAATGAGCCCTGCAGTCAGACCAACTAAGTTGCCAACGCCACCGCCTCCAAACCCAATTAATACAGATTTCTTTGAGATATTTTGTTCAATTAATTGTTCGCATAGTTCTTCAAGATTTTTAAAATATTTATTTTGTTCTCCCGAAAGGAGTATATTTAAAAATGTATTAGGAAATTTATTTTTTATTTTTTTATATAAAGATTCACCGTAGATATTAAATACGGACTCTTCCGTCAAAAAGAACAATTTATCAAATTCTATTTTTTCTAAATTTTTCAATAAAATATTCTCGATTTTATATCCGAAATAGTACGGGGATGGAATATCCAGTTCAGTTGAAAATTCAATTCCCTTACCAGGCACTAAGTTGTTATTAAAATAAATATTTGATTCTAAGTTTGACTCTATGTAAGCGTAATTTTGCATAAGTGACCCCCAATTTATATAATAAATTAAATAAATATAATTTAAAAATTTTAAATTTTCAGAATAAGTATATATTAACTTGTGTTTGTTTTTTTAAGATTATGCTGTGGCTTTATTAATAAAATATAACCAATTAGAGAGACTACACCACATAAAAATATAGCACTTGCCATTGGTAATGCGGATCCATTATGAAAGTAGCTAACTAAAAAGGATGAAAAAAAAGCCATGCTCCATTGTAAGCTTCCATATAAAGCTGAAGCCGTACCGGCCTGATGCCCATAAGGTGACAAAGCAATCGCTATAGAATTAGGGCTAATTAAATTGAGCATACTTAGAAAAATAAATATTGATATAAGAAAAGGAAATATTAAATAAGAATTAAAAGCAAACGCTAATATTAGAGATGCGGTAATGAATGAAACTTTGACAGCTTTTGTACAAATTGTTTCTGCATTCCATTTGACAAGAAGTTTTTTATTAACTTGTGAAGCTATTAAAATTCCCAAGCCATTCATACCAAAGACTAGACCATATTGTTGAGGCGTCATTTTAAACAGTTCGATAAAAACAAATGGCGACCCTGCAATATATGCAAACATTCCAGCTCTAACTGCTATATCAGGAATAAGATAGCCAATAAAGTGTTTATCTTTGAGTAACATTTTATAGGAGCGTATTACTAATCTGAATTTTATATTTTCATGTCTTTTTGTGTTGGTTTCAGGAAGAAGAAAAGTTACAATAAAAATACAAATTAAATTAGCTATACCTAAAGTATAAAATATAGACCTCCAGCCAAAAATGGAATTTAAACATGCGCCGATTGATGGAGCTATAATAGGAGCAATTCCTAAAACTAAGGCAATATTCGATAAAAAAATCGCAATATGTTTTTTATCGAATAGGTCACGAACGACAGCTCTGCTTATCACCATGCTTGCAGAGCCTCCAAAAGCTTGAAGAATTCTACAAACGATAAAAAGATAGATATTTTGAGATAATGCACAACCTAATGAGGCAAAGAGATAAAGAAACATTCCTCCTAGCAAGGGTTTTTTCCTTCCAAACCTATCTGATAAAGGGCCATATATAAGTTGCCCTAAAGCCATCCCTATAAAAAATGTAGAAACAGATAATTCAACATATGAAATGTGAGTATTTAAATCTTTTTGAATAGATTGAAAAGCTGGCAAATACATATCGATTGTTAATGGGTCAAATGCTGTTAATACTCCTAAGAGGATAACGAGCCACTTTCTTTTACCATCGGTATGCAAAATAGCATTTTGACTTTCATGTGTCTGATTCATTCTTTTTCTTCCACGTTAAAATTCTTTATTGATAATGATTCTCAAATTCAAGAGGAAAGCGCAAGGGGGACGTCAAAAAAATTTTTTTGTGTATTTATAAAATTTTGATAAAGTGACTTTAAAAATATCATTCTAATTTTATTATAAATGATGTATTTTAATTACTTTTGTGTAAATTTATTGGGTTTACGGCGAGCATTTAGAGGCGTTTTTAGAAAAGATATATGCAGCAGAAATGAATAATATGTTAAAAATCAACTTTAGCGCGAAGCCGATCTGACTTAAGTGGAGAAGCTTCCTGATGAGATTTAATTATTAAAGAATAATGATTTATTTTTGTCCGTTATTAAAAAATAAACCACCTTACCAAACCACACTCCATAACTGTTGAATATTATTATTACAATCCCAGAGTTGTATATAAATTCCATTAAAAGTATAGCCATAGGCCACATCAAGGCATTTAGCACCCACACCTACGATATGCCCATTATATAACCCCCATTTTTGATTCTGAACATCAAGGCAGTCCCAAAGTTGAATGCGATTTCCATTAAAAGTATAACCATAAGGAACGTCGAGACACTTACCACCCACACCTACAATATGGCCATTTATAAATTCCCAATTTTGACTCGTGCTGCCGTTGCAATCCCACATCTGAATCTGGTTCCCATTAAAAGTATAGCCATATGGAACATCAAGACATTTATCACCTACACCTTTTATTTGAAATGCATTTGCTATTAAAGGAAAAAATACAATGATTAAAAAATATGGAATTTTAGATAATAAATTTTGTCTCATTTTCATATAAGATCTCCTTAAAAAAAAATTTGTATTTTATGAACAATTTAATTGAAGGCCAATTATAATTTTTTGTCTATAACTTTTATGTCAAAATAATGTATGAATCAAATGAAGTGGTGCTCATTCTACATCGACTACGTTAGTTTAACCTACCATACTATCGATTACTTTATTCAGGCTTAAGACGTTTAAATTTAAGCAAGAATATTGAATGATTATAAAATATTTAAAGTACAAAATCAAACCTGCAAATTAAGGCTTATCCTCGAAAATCTACTTTAATTTACACTACCATTACCGATAAATAATTCGTATGTTTTAAATTGTATAATTCTAAGAATCTGGATATAAGAGTGTTTTTAATAACTGAGATATACTTAAAATATCAACAACATAAATTGGAAAGTAGATTAATATTAAAGTTAAATATTTTGAAAATTTAAAAATAAAAAGGTTTAAAATGCTTAAGATATTTTTAAAGAATATTTCAATATTTATACTTTTCAGCCATTCGTGTTCAGCATTTTCTTTGCCAGAGGAAGAAGTTGCAGCTTGTTGGGATGCGGCGAATAGGCCTCCTTACACATATTCGGATGCTGCAGAGCCAAATATAAGTAAAGGATTTGTAATTGATTTAGTTGAAGAAGTCGCAAGAAGAAAAAAAATTAATTTGATTATTGAGGGGCTGCCTTGGAATAGATGTCTAGATTTAACCAAAAAAGGAGTTTATCAAATTATTTTAGGAGCTACTGAAAACAGAGAAAGAAAAATTGATTATCATTTTTCACAAACTATATTTTAAACTAATACCGTTTTATATTATAATACGAGAAGATTTCCTCACAAACCAAATATTCAAAATATAAAAGATTTTAATGCTTATACTTTTTGCGGACGCTTTGCTAGAAATTATGCAGATCTTAGTTTTAAAAAAAATATTATTATTTTTGCTAGAAATGAAAAGCAGTTATTCAAATTATTAAGAGCAAAGCGATGTGATTTTATTATTGGGGAAAAAGAATTCTTTTCAAGTCAAAAGAAATCTGGAGTATTAGATTTCTCAGGGCTTTCTGAATTACAAATTATTGGACAAGCACCAAAAAAATACTATTTTTTAGTTTCAAAACAGAAAAATGGTAAATTTAATAATAGTTATGGAATTAATCTACTTGAAAAAATTAATAATGGGTTAATAGAATTAAAAGAAAATGGTTTCTTTCATGCGCTCGCAAAAAAATGGGGTATTCAAAATATTGAGTAAATATATTTCTATTTTTGCAAAATATCTGTATTAATTAATTCTAAATTGTCTTTAAAAATAGATATTAATTGCTTCTAAAACATGAGAAATTCATTGTTAAAGTCTCTTGAAGATTGCGCTTCCTAAAGTTAATCCAGGACTCATGCCAATTGCAATTACATATTTACCTTTTAATTTATCGTCTTTAATAATTCTCTCAAGCACATGGGGTAAAGTGGCGCTCGCCATATTTCCATAATTTTCAAGAACCCAGTAACTATTTTCTACTTGCCAAGGCTTTAAGTTTAATTTTTCAGTAATGCCATCTAAAATCTTTGGTCCTCCAGGATGAAGAGCAAATACAGCATTTTCTTTCATATCATCGTAATTAATCATGGCCTTATTACATAATTCTTTTAAATAATCATCTATATTTTCTATAACGACATCTGCTAAATGTTTTGACATCACATTATGGAATGAATAATCACTGATCCAAAATTTTACTATATCAGTTGTATTAGGAAGAATTTTATCAAAAGTATAAATTAATTTTAAAGCATTGTTTCTATTATGTTCACTTTCAATTTCGACTTTATATTTAATTGCGCCATCGCCAAATAGACTGTGATTTATAAGTTGTGCGGTATCATGTTGACTTGGATTATAATGAAGAAAATTAGATTCAATATGAACAATTTCTGCTGATAAAGCCTTACCTTCTGAAAGTAAACGATAGGAAAGTTGTCCCGCAGCTATGTTAATGGATGGAAATGCCCCATAACAACCAGTATGTGAAACTTGAAAGACATTGGTATTGCACCAACCTT